>DCVQ01000004.1 GCA_002328745.1 Actinobacteria bacterium UBA2184 | reverse complement strand
CACGCTCATGACGAGCACCAGGTCCGCGAACGGCAGCACCTCGGCGAGCGATCCCGCGGGACTGCCCGGATTGAGCGTGATGCCCGCCATCGCGCCACCCGCGCGAATGGCCGAGAGCGTGCGGTGCGCATGCGTGGACGCCTCGATGTGGATAGTGACGATGTCGGCGCCGGCGTCCACATACCACTGCGCGGTGCGGTCGGGGTCGGACACCATGAGATGCACGTCGAGCGGCCGACGCGCGATGCGCTTGAGAGCCTTGACCACGGGCGGCCCGATCGTGAGGTTGGGGACGAAGTGACCGTCCATGACGTCGACGTGGATGAGGTCAGCGCCGGCGTCCTCGACCATCGCGACCGCTTCCGCGAGCCGCGTGAAGTCGGCCGAGAGGATCGAAGGCGAGATGAACAGCTCGTGCGCCACTTCCCACCCCTACTTCTCGTCGTCGATGAGACCTATCCCGTGCAGCTCGTCTTTGGCGGCACGCCCCATCAGCAGCACCTCGGCGTCGGCGAGCGACGCGCCCTCGAACAGGACCTGGCGCACCTGATGCGTGATGGGAAGCTCCATGCCGATGGAGTGCGCGAGCTCGTCGAGGGACACCGCGCTCTTCGCGCCCTCGGCCACCATCTGCGTCTCGGCGCTGTAGCTCTCAACGGTCCCACCCTTGGCCACCCACTCGCCGAGCGCGCGGTTGCGGCTGTGCCGCGACGTACACGTCACGATCAGATCGCCCATGCCGGCAAGGCCCATGTAGGTGAGCGGGTTCGCGCCCAGGTGCGCGCCGAGCCGGCTCATCTCGGCCAGGCCGCGCGTCATGAGCGTGGCCTTCGTGTTGTCGCCGTAACCGATGCCGTCGCACATGCCGGCCGCTACGGCGACGACGTTCTTCGAGGCGCCGCCGAGCTCTACTCCCACCACGTCGGGGTTGGTGTACACGCGGAACGATGGCGCCATGAAGACGTCCTGGAACAGTCTCCCGACCTTCTCGTCGTACGCGGCGACCGCGGTAGCGGACGGAACGCCCTTCGAGACCTCCTCGGCGTGGTTCGGGCCGGAGAGCGCAGCGAGGCGCGCCTTGTTGCCGAGGACGTCCTCGAGGACCTGCGTCATCCGCATGAGCGTGCCCAGCTCGACGCCCTTCGCGAGGTTCACGACCGGGACGTCCGCTCCGAGGAACGGCTTGATGCCCTCGGCCACTCCGCGAACGCCATGGCTCGGCGTCACGATCACGACGGCTTCGACGCCGCGCACGGCCTCTTCGAAGTCGTTGGTCGCGCGGACCCGCGGCTCCAGCACGATGTCCTTCAGGTAGAGGGGGTTGCGATGCTCGGCGTTCACCGTCTCGGCGATCTCCGTCTCGCGCGCCCACAGCGAGATATCGACGCCCTTCCCGCCGAGCAGCCACGACACGGCCGTGCCCCACGAACCCGCTCCGATGACCGCTACCCGCATGGCTCACTCACCCCTGTCGTTCGTGCGCGACTTCATGTCGTCCCACAGTCGCCGCTTCAATGTGATCTTCGGCTCCTCGCCGTGAGCGAGACGCTTCATGTTGCTCCGATGCCGCCACAGGACCACGGCGGACGTCAGGACTCCGAACAACAACAGGATATGTCGCTCGGGGTAGATGAGCCAGCACGCGAGGGGAAGCAGCACGGCGAGCGTCATCGACGCGACCGACACGATCTTCACGGCCGCCACCAGCACGACGAACGCAAGCAGGAGCGGCGGCCAGACCCACGGCGCGAGGACCATCAGCGCACCCGCGCTGGTCGCGACGCCTTTCCCGCCCCGGAAGCCGATGAACGGCGAGTACGAGTGTCCCGTCACCGCCGCCAACGCGCCGACGACGCCGAACCAGTCACGCATGTCGAGGGACGCGTCCGCCGGCGCGATCAGCATGGCGAGCCAGACGCCGAGCGCGCCCTTCGCGACGTCGAGGACCGCCACGGCGAGCGCGGGCGGGACGCCGAAGACCCGCAGCACGTTGGTGGCTCCGCTGTTGCCCGAGCCGAGCGTGCGGATGTCCTGCTTCCAGAAGAGGCGGACCACGATGACGGCCCACGGCATCGCGCCCATCAGATACGCGACGACCGCCGCCGCGACGAAGCGAACCGCGATCTCCACGCGCTATCCCTTCTGCCGGAACTTCAGCCTGACGGGTGTCCCGGTGAGATCGAACGCCTCGCGCAGGCGGTTCTCGAGATAGCGCTCGAAGTTGGCGTCGACCATGCGGGGGTGGTTCGCGAAGAACGTGAACACCGGAGGCTTGGTCCCGGTCTGCGTCATGTAATGCATCCGAAGGATCTTCCCGCCCTTCGAGATCGTGTGCCCGCTCGCGCGCAGATCGGTCAGAAGCCGGTTCAACCGACTCGTGGGTATCTCGCTCGAATAGGAGTCGTACACGGCCGACACCATGGACAGCACCTTGTGCACGCCGGTGCCCTTGAGGGCACTCAATCGCAGCACCGGCGCGAACCCGACGAACCCGAGCTTCTCGGGAAGGCGCGCCACCAGCTCTTCCTTGGCCTCCGGCCCCTCGACGAGGTCCCACTTGTTGAGCGCGATGACCATGCCGCAGCCGCGCTCCTCGGCGAATCGCGCCACCCTCTGATCCTGGTCGGTGACGCCGGTGGCCGAGTCGATCACGAGGATCGCGACGTCGGCGCGGTCGATGGCGCGCATCGCGCGCACGAAGCCGTAGTACTCCACGGACTCGTCGATCTGCGACTTACGCCTGAGTCCCGCCGTGTCGACGAGCCGAAACGTCCGGTCCCCGTCGTGGAGCACCGTGTCGATGGCGTCGCGCGTGGTTCCCGCCACCTCGGAGACGATGGCCCGCTCCACGCCGAGCAGCTTGTTGTACAACGACGACTTGCCGGCGTTCGGCTTGCCGATGATAGCGACGCCGATCGAATCCTCCTCGGCCATGCCCTCCGCCTCGGGCAACGCCTCGACGAGCGCGTCGAGCAGGTCTCCCGACCCGTGCCCGTGCAGCGCCGAGACCGGCCACGGCTGTCCCAGCCCGAGATTCCAGAACTCGTGGATGGCGTCTTCACGGCCCGGCGTATCGAGCTTGTTGACCGCGAGGAACACCGGCGTCTCCTGCCGGCGCAGCAGCGCGGCGACCTCTTCGTCGCCGGCGGCGATGCCGACCGAGCCGTCCACGAGGAACACGACGAGGTCGGCCTCGCGGGCGGCGACGACCGCTTGCTCGCGGATGGAGTCCCCGAAGGCGTCATCGGTCGAGAACTCGATGCCGCCCGTGTCCACGAGCATGAACTCGCGACCGTTCCAGTCGGTGAGATGGTAGCTGCGATCCCGGGTCACACCGGACGACGGGTGAACGATGGCGTCCTGCGCCTGGATCATGCGATTGACGAATGTCGACTTGCCGACGTTCGGCCTGCCGACCACTGCGACTATGGGGAGGGGCATGCTTTACAGCCGTCCTGTTCGGGTCGTGAGGGCTTCGAGGAGACTGCCCGCGTCGCTGCCGATGAATCGCACGTCCGCGCTCGCGAGCGCGGACAGCTTCGCTGCCGGCACGTCGTCGATGAGCAGTCCGTCGGAGTTTACTACAACGTCCGGCACCAGATACGTACCCCGCCACGCATCCTCTCCGATGGCGGAAGCGATGTCCGCACCCCCGAGCAGCCCGGTGACGCTCACGTTGCCGCCGAACAGCTCGTTGCGCACACCGAGCACGCGCACGGTGTCCGACCACCCCGCCCGCTCCAGGACGCCGCCGAGCACCGGGGCGAAGAGCTCTCCCGTCACCACGGTCGCCGCGACGGGCGTGCGGTCCGCGGCGTCGAACTCGTCCAGGAACGCCGAGACCATGCCGATCCCGTTCTCGAACTGCGGGAATTCGTCGTACTCCGCGGCGACGGGGACCGCGATCCCGGCAAGCAGGTAGAACTCGTCGGCGGGATACACCCACCCGATCCCGCGCTCTGCCCGCATGCGCTGCTGCCAGCGCGCGGTGAGCCCCACCACGTCGGCCGCCGAGGCAGCGTCGTAGGACGCCGTCCACCGCCCCTGGTGGGCGGTGAAGCCCATAGGCACGCAGCCGACCGACAGCACCCCGTCGCGCTGGCCGAGGTACGCGAGCGTCTCCTCCAGCACGGGCCCGTCGTTGACGCCAGGCACGAGCACGATCTGCACGTGCGCCTCGATGCCCGCCGCCAGCAGCTCCTCGAGTATCTCGATCCCGCGATCGCCGGCCGTCGGGCACATGAGACGCGACCGCACATCCGGGTCGACGGCGTGCACGGACACATGCAGCGGCGACAGGCGCTGACCGATGATGCGCGCGACCTCCGCCTCGTCCACGTTGGTGAGCGTCACGAAGTTGCCCGAAAGGAACGAGAGCCGGTAGTCGTCGTCGCGCACGTAGAGGGCCGGTCGCAGGCCGCGGGGCAGTCCGGCGATGAAGCAGAACGCGCACGCGTTCTCGCACTGGCGGATCGGCGTGAACAGCACCTCGGTGAAAACGACGCCGAGCGCCGTGCCGGGGGTGCGGGCGATCGTGAGATCGATCGTCTCCCTGTCGCGAACGACGGTGACCCGGAACGACGGCTCCTCCGTGAGCCACCACCAGTCGATCACATCGCGAACGGGCTGCCCGTCGACAGCGGTCACCACGTCTCCGGGCCGCAGCCCGGCACGGGCCGCGTCGCCCGTCCCGACGCTGGCGATGACGCCCCCTGCCGCGGGGACCTCAGGCATCGCCCGCGAGGGCTTCTATGGCCTCGATGACGCCCTGGATCTGCTCGTCGGGGGTCGATGCGCCGGCCGTCACGCCCACGACCTTCGCGCCCAAAAACCACCCTTCATCCAGCTCCACGGCCGTCTCCACGTGATGGGTGCGCGGATTGCGCCCGGCGCAGATCTCGGCGAGACGCGTGGTGTTGCCGGAGTTGTGGCCGCCGACGACCACGATCACGTCCACGGCATCGGCGAGCGTTGCCGCGGCCGCCTGCCGCTTCTCGGTGGCGTCGCAGATAGTGTTGAACACGCGCAGCTCGGAGACGCGCGGCAGCAGGGCGGCGACCACATCCGCGAGCACGGCGGGCGGCTGGGTCGTCTGCACGACCACGCCCACGCGCCGCGCCGGCAGCCGGGCGGGCAGGTCGCCAGCATGCTGCACGATGAGCGCCGAGCCGCCTGCATGCGCGAGGATGCCCTCGACCTCAGGGTGATCGGACTCCCCCACGATCACGATGGCGTAGCCCTCGGCGGCCAGCTCGGCCGCGCATTTGTGGGCCGTGCGCACGAAGGGGCACGTCGCGTCGATCACATCGAGGCCGCGGGCCTCGGCAGCGCCGATCACCGCGGGGTCCACGCCGTGTGTCCTGATGATCAGGGTGCCGCCGTCCACCTCACCGAGCGTCTTGGCCACGGCGATGCCCTTGGCCTGCAGCCCGGCGACCGCCTGCGGGTTGTGGATCAGCGGCCCGAGAGTCGCGACGGGACCGCCCGCTTCCGCGGCCTTGTCCGCAAGGCGGAGCGCCCGCTCTACCCCGTAGCAGACGCCCGCGTGCTCGGCCACGATCACCTTCATCGCACGACCCCTTTCACTGCCGCGAGCTCTCTGGCGATGCCCTCCATGATTGCGGCGGTGACCGCTGTGACGCGCTCCTTGCGGCCCGCGTCCGGCGCGATGCTCTCCGGATCGATGGGCTCGCCGAACCCGATCGTGACCTTGCCGAGCCTCGGCAGCTTCGCTCCGCGGGGCCACACCTTCTCGGTGCCCGCGAAGGCGACGGGGACGACCGGCACACCGGCGCGAAACGCGATGAACGCCGCTCCGCCCTGCGGCAAGCCGAGGCTTTCGGCGCCGTCCGCCGAGCGCGTGCCCTCGGGGAAGATGCCCACATAGCCGCCGGCCTTCAGCACGTCGGTCGCCGTCGAGATGGCGGTGCGATCGGCCTCCCCGCGGTTCACGGGGAACGCGCGCAGCCGGGGAAGCGCCCACGCGAGGAACCGGTTCTGCCACAGCTCGACCTTCGCCATGAAGTACACGGGCTGCCGCAGGGACGCCCACAGCAGGACCGGGTCCATGTACGACACATGGTTGCCGGCAAGCACCGCCCCGGTCTTCGGGATGTTCTCCACGCCGATCAGGCGCGTGCGCGTAAGCCAAACGACTGGACGGCCGATGATGGTCCACACGAAGGGGGCGAGCCAGCCACTCTTCATCGGCGCTCGCCCGCCAGGATCGCGATCCTCTCGACGACCTCCTCGACCGGCAGGCCGGTGGTGTCGAGGCGCTGGGCGTCCTCGGCGATGTCGAGCGGGCTGGCCTCGCGCGTGGAGTCAGCATAGTCGCGCCGCTCGAGACGCTCGCGCACCTCGTTCGTTTCGACGTCGTGCCCGGCGCCCACGAGGTCGATCCGGCGGCGGCGTGCGCGCTCGTCGGCCGACGCGGTGAGGAAGACCTTGAGTTCGGCGTCCGGGAAGACCACGGTGCCGATGTCGCGCCCCTCGACCACGGTGTCGTCCTCCCCCGCCAGTCGGCGCTGCTGGGACACCATCGCGGCCCGCACCTCGGGGACGCTTGCGACCGCGCTCACCGCGGCGTCCACCTCGGGCTGGCGGATCGCGACGGTCACGTCGCGGTCCGCGATATACACGCCGGTGGGCAGCGTGGAGGCGTCCTCGTAGGCGAAGGTCACCGGATGGGCGAACGCGAGCGCCGCGAGCTGGCCGGCGTCATCGGCCGGCACGCCGCGCTCGAGAGCGAGCCACGCGACCGCACGGTACATCGCCCCGGTATCGAGATAGTGCATGCCGAGACGGCGTGCGACGGCCTTTGCGACTGTGGACTTGCCGCTCGCGGCAGGCCCGTCGATTGCGATGATCACGTGCGGCTCCCGAGTGGTTGACGGCAACGGAATTCTAGCACGCGCTACACAACCTCCACTGACGCGCCGAGCTCCGCCAGGTCCTTCGCGAAAGCGGGGTACGAGACCTCGACGGCCTCGAATCCTTCGATGGAGGTCGTGCCGCTCGCCACCAGGCCCGCGATCGTCCAGGCCATCGCCAAACGATGGTCGCCAAGCGATGCGACCGTGCAGCCCGCGAGCGGCGTCGGTCCCGTAACCTCCAGCCAGTCGTCGCCCGCACGCACGTCCGCGCCGAGTGCCGCGAGCGCGTCGTGTGTGGCCTGCAGCCGGTCCGACTCCTTCACGCGCAGCTCGCCCACACCCTCGAAGCGCGTCGTGCCCGCTGCCTGCGTGGCGACCACCGCCAGGACCGGCACCTCATCGATGAGGGACGGCACCTCCCCGGCACTGACCGTCACACCGCCGAGCGCGACCGAATGCCGCGCAACGATCGTGGCGACAGGCTCTCCGCCCATCGCAGGCAGCTCGCGCAACTCGATCGAGGCGCCCATGCGCTGCAGCACGCGCGCGAACGCGAGCCGCGTGGGGTTCACGGCGACGTTGGGCAGCCGCACGTGGCTTCCCGGCACGAGCACCGCGCCCGCAACGAGGAACGCCGCCGACGATGGGTCGGCCGGCACGATGACGTCGCACGCGCGCAGTACCGCGAGGCCGGTGACCGACGCCGAGCGGCCCGCTTCATCGACCGTCACCTCCACGCCGAAGCCCGGCAGCATCCGCTCGGTGTGGTCGCGGCTCGACGCCGGCTCGACCACCGTCGTGACGCCGTCGGCCCGTAGGCCCGCGAGCAGCACCGCCGACTTCACCTGCGCGCTCGCCACCGGCGAGTGATACTCCACCGCTCTCAGCGCCCGCCCGGCGATCTCCGCCGGCATGGTTCCTTCGAAGGAGAGCTCCACGTGAGCCCCCATGGCGATCAAAGGATCGGCCACACGGCGCATTGGCCGCCGGGAGAGCGACGCGTCTCCCACGAGGGTGACTGAGATGGGCCATCCCGCGACCACGCCCATGATCAGTCGCGCGGTCGTGCCGGAATTGCCGCAGTCGATAGGCGCCCCGGGCCGCGACGGTCCGTCTGCGCCCCATCCGGTGACCTTCAGGCGCAACCCCCGCTCGTCTGAGACCTGCACCTCGACGTGCGCGCCGAGGGCGCGCACGGCATCGATGGTCGAACGCACGTCAGCGCTGTCGAGGACCCCGACGAGCTGAGACTCGCCCTCGGCCATGGCCGCGAAGATGACGGCGCGATGCGAGATCGACTTGTCGGTCGGCAGGCGCACGTCGCCGATGAGCGACCGATCCATGAATGACACCCGCGCTTGCATCAGGCCTCCTCTTCGAGCGGTCGCAGCACCGGGGTGAAACCCCGTGCTTCCAGGTCGGCGAGCAGCGCTTCCACGCTTCCCTCATCCGTCAGCACGAGCCGCAGCACGGCGCTGTCCTCGGACTGATGGTCGATCTCGATGTCCTCGATGTTGCACCCGGCACGGCTTGCCGCTGTGGTGACGATACCCACGACGCCCGGGCGGTCGCTCACCGGCACGGAGAGCTCGCGCAGCCGCGTGGTCGCCGGGACCCACTGCGCGGGCAGCGCGCGGCGCGCGTCGGCAGCTGTCGCGAGAAGGGCGCGAACGCCCTCGGCGTCGCCTGCGGCCACCCGCTCGCGGAACTCGGCGAGCACGCCCTCCAGGCCGCTCAGGCCCGCCACGAGCGCGTCGGCGTTGTCCAGGCAGATGCCCGTCCAGAGGTCCGGGCTGCCTGCCGCGATGCGCGTCATGTCCTTGAAGCCGCCCGCGGCGAGGCGCAGAAGGTCCGCGCCAGCCTCCTCGGCGCGGCTGCTCGCGAGCTCGACCAGCGCCGAGGCCGTGACGTGTGGCACATGGCTCACGATGGCGACGGCGTCGTCGTGCGCCGCGGCGTCCACGGAGACAACGCGCGCTCCCAGGGAGGTGACGAACGCGTGGACCATGCGGTACGCGTCCATATCGGTAGCCGGTGTCGGTGTGAGGATGTAGTAGACGCCGTCGAAGAGCGTCTCGCTCGCCGCGCCGACGCCGCTGCGCTCGGAGCCGGTCATCGGGTGCCCGCCCACGAAACGGAACGTCCCGCCCGCCCGCTCGGCGGACTCGATCACCAGGCGCTTGGTGGACCCGAGATCCGTCACGATGCCGTCGTAGCCGGCCGCAGCGAGCCGCTCGAGCCACCCGGCGGTCGCGCCCACCGGCGTGCCCAGCACGACGAGATCGTTTCGCGCTCCGGGTCCGAACCATCCCGCCGCGACCGCCGCATCCGGGCTCAGGGCCTCATCCACGAGCCCCCGATCGAGCGCCGCCGCGAGCGAGGGCTCGTCGGCGTCGACCGCCCGGATCGCGAGTCTCGCCCGCGCGCGCCGCGCAGCCGCGGCGACCGATCCGCCCATCAGCCCGAGACCGACCACGGTGAGCCGCGCCACGCTCATGACGCGATCCCGAGGTGCTTGCCTTCGACCGCAAGGCGCGGCACGAGCTGCTCCATGAGCGTGCCGAAGTCGGCTGGCGTGAGGGACTGCGGCCCGTCGCAGCGCGCACGCTCCGGATCGGGATGAACCTCGATCATGAGGCCGTCGGCTCCGGCAGCGACTGATGCCTTCGCCATGGGAGCGATAAGGTCGCGCCGCCCGGTCGCGTGCGAAGGATCCGAGATCACCGGCAGGTGCGTCAGCGACTTGAGCGCCGAGACCGCGGCGAGATCCAGGGTGTTGCGGGTGTAGGTCTCGAAGGTGCGGATGCCCCGCTCGCACAGGATGACATCGCGATTGCCGCCCTTGAGGACGTATTCCGCCGCCGAGAGCAGTTCCTCGATGGTCGCCGCGAGGCCGCGCTTCAAGAGGATGGGCTTCCGCATGGTACCGAGCTCGTCGAGCATCATGAAGTTCTGCATGTTGCGCGCGCCGACCTGGAGGATGTCGGCGTGCTCGGCCACCACGGCGGCGTCACGCACGTCGAGCACCTCGGTCACGACCGGCAGCCCCACCGCATCGCCGGCCGCGCGAAGCAGCTTGAGCCCCTCGACGCCCATGCCCTGGAAGGCGTAGGGGCTCGTCCTCGGCTTGAACGCGCCGCCCCGAAGCATCGTGGCCCCCGCGGCCTTCACCGCGCGGGCCGTGGCGAGCATCTGCTCCTCGGACTCGATGGAGCACGGTCCCGCGATCACGGCGAACGCCCCTCCGCCGATCGACGACGCGCCCAGCTTCACCACCGTGTCCTCGGGCTGGAAGTCACGGCCGACGAGCTTGAACGGTTTCAGGACGCGGATGACCTGCTCGACGCCGGGCAGCCCCTCGAGCTCCAGCGAGTAGATGATCTCGCGGTCGCCGATGACGCCGATGATCGTCTTGACCTCGCCCTCGGACAGATGCGCTTCCGCACCGGCCTCTGAGAGCATGTCCACGACGTGCTGTACCTGGTCCCGGGACGCATGGTCCCGCATGATGACGAGCATCGCACTCACCCCTTTCGCACGCGGTCCCCGCGTGCGTCGTGACGGTCACTGCCGGCCGTCACGGGTCCGGCGAGCGACTAGACGCTGCCGAGCCGGGCGACGACCGTCTCGAACGCTTCGATCGTCCGCCGCGTATCTTCGGGAGTCCCGACGGTCACCCGCAGAGCGGGGGTGGGCCCGAACGCACGGACGATGACGCCCTCCTCGAGGAGGGCCTCGAACACTTCGGTCGGCCGCTCCGTCTTCACCCAGACGAAGTTCGCTTCCGACGGCACCCACGAGATGCCGAGCCGACCGAAGCCCGAATACAGGTAGGTCTTCTGTTCTTGGTTCTCGGCGCGGCGACGCGCTACCTCGGCGTCGTCGTCCAGCGATGCCAGCGCGCCTGCCTGGGCGACCGAGTTGACGTTGAACGGTTCGCGCACGCAGTCGATCGCGTGCACGAGGCGCTCGGGCGCGATCCCGTAGCCGACGCGAAGGCCGGCCAGCGAGTAGATCTTCGAGAAGGTGCGCAAGACCACGATGCCGCGGTCCCCGTCGAAGTACGCCAGACCGTCCGGGTAGTCGCCTGAGGTGGCGAACTCGAAGTAGGCCTCGTCGAGCACGAGGAGCACGTGGTCGGGCAGCCGTTCGAGGAAATGCTCGAACGCGTCGCGCGTGTAGATGGTCCCCGTGGGGTTGTTGGGATTGCACAGGAACACGATGCGCGTGCGCGCGGTGACCGCCGCGAGCATGGCGTCGAGGTCGTAATCGGTACCGTCCAGAAGCGGGACGCGAACGTGCTCGGCGCCGAACATGGTGGTGACCGTCGGGTACACGATGAACGAGGGCCACGGGTACACGACCTCGTCACCCGGCCTCAGCACGACCTCGCCGAGGAGCCGCAGAAGCTCGTTGCTTCCGTTGCCGATCATGACCTGCTCGGCTCGCACGCCGAGCTTGCTTGCGAGCTTCTCCTTCAGCGCGCCAGCGGACCCCTCGGGGTAGCGGTTCAGATCAAGGAGCTCGCGCTCCATCGCCGCGATCGCGGCGGGAAACGGCCCGGCAGGATGCTCGTTGCTGGAGAGCTTCAGGATGTGGTCGCGGCCGGAGCGCGCGCGGACCTGGTCTTCGCGCAGACCGGGGGCGTAGGGCACAAGCCCGGTCAGCTCCTCGCGAATCATGCGGTCCCAGTCCACGTCACGTCCTCCTGATGCGTAGAACGGTATTCTCCCGCACGCTACGGCTCGGGCGCAAGCGCAGGGCCGAACGACTCGAGCGTCGCGTATCCGTCGGCCACCTTGATGACGGCCACCGCGGCGTTCGTGACCGAGAAGCGCCATATCGCCTCGCGCGGCAGTTCGAGCCAGGCGCCGAGCAGCCGCCTGAAGACGCCGCCGTGCGTGAAGACCGCCGACCGGGCACCCGCGGCGGCGATCCTCGCCCCGACGCGCGCGACGCGCGCCTCGAGCGCCGCCAGGGTCTCCCCGCCCGGAGCGACCGGCCCCGGGCCATCGTAGTCCAGCGCGATGCCCCGTTCGGCCATCTCGGAATGCGTCAGCCCTTCGGCGAGGCCGAAATCGACCTCGATGAGGTCGTCCTCGACGATCACGGCAACCCCCGGCGGCGCGGCGATCCGAGCGGCGTCCAGCGCACGCGGTATCGGGGAACTGAACACGTGCAGGGGGGCGAACGCCGCGACCGCCTGCGCGAGGGCGGCGCGCTGCGCGACCCCGAGGGCGGTCAGCGGCGAGTCGCTTCGGCCGATGAAGCGTCGCTCGGCGTTGGCGACCGTCTGGGGGTGCCTGACGAGCATGATCCGCGCCTCCGGCCCGCCCACCGCTACGCACCGCCCGTCATCGCCGCGATCACCAGCACGAACGTCTCGGTCGCCAGCACCGTGGCGCCGAGCACATCGCCCGTGACGCCGCCGATCCGCCGCGTGACGGCTCCCGGCGCGAGGGCCGCCACGAAGACGCCGCCCGCCAGGATCCCCGCACGAGTCCCGTTAGGGCCGATCGCGAGAAGGACGAGCACCGGGACCGCCATGGCGACCAGCCCGCCGAACCCGGCCCGCGACGCGTAACGGGCCGCAAGACCATCCGGCCGGGCGGGCGCCCTGAACATCAGCGCGAGCGCCGCCCCCAGCCTGCCGAGCACGGGCGCCGCCCCGATGGCCCACCAGTCGCCGCTTTCGAGCACCGCCGCAAGCGCGCTCGCCTGCAGCAGCACGACGAGCACGATCGCCACCACGCCGAACGCCCCGATGCCGCTCTCGCGCATCACCGCGAGCCGTCGGGCGGCGTCGCCTCGCACGCCGAGTGCATCGGCGCAGTCCGCAAGGCCGTCCCAGTGCAGGAACCCCGAGAGCGCTCCCCATGCGCCTACGACGATCACGCCGGAGAGCAGAGCGCCCGTGCCTTCNNGCCCTCGGCGGTCCCGAGCGGGACGATGGTGAGCAGCCGCACGGCGGTGGCGAAGTCGGCGAGCGCCCTCATGCGTCGTCGCGACCGCTCACGCCTGCCTCGGCGAAGGTCGCCATGCCGCTCATCATCGCGCACGCCGCCCCCATCACACCGATAGCGAGCGCTCCGCCGGTGCCTTCGCCGAGCCGCATGTCGAGAGCCAGCACGGGTTCGAGACCGAGCGCGTCTAAGACCACCCGATGTCCCGGCTCGAGCGAGAGGTGCGACGGGAAGAGGTACCCCGCCCCGTGCGGACAGATCCGCACGGCCGCGAGGGACGCCGCGCTCGAGATGAAGCCGTCGGCCACCACGCACGCGCGCGCAGCCGCCCCGCCCACCAGGACCCCCGCCATCGCGGCGAGCTCGAGCCCGCCGAGTGCGGCGAGCGTGCCGAACGGGTCCGCCGCCGACGGCTCGTTCGCGGCGATTCCGCGTGCCACGACCGCCGCCTTGTGCGCCATCCCCGCGGCATCCAGGCCCGTCCCGGGCCCGACGACGCGCGCGGGATCCACTCCCGCGAGCACCGACACGAGCGCGGACGCGGGGGTCGTGTTGCCGATGCCCATCTCTCCCGTGCCCAGCACCCGCACCCCTTCGGCAGTCAGCTCGCGCGCGATCGCCGCACCGGCGAGGAACGCCTCGGCGGCTTCTTCGCGGGTCATGGCGGGGCCCACGGCCAGGTTGCGCGTTCCGGCGCGCACCTTGCGCTGCAGCACGCCAGGCACGCCGCTCGTGTCTCCTGCCACTCCCACGTCCGCAAGCACGAGGCGGGCCCCCACGTGGCCGGCGATCTGGTTGATCGCCGCTCCACCAGCGGCAAAGTTCGCGACCATCTGCTGCGTGACCTCCGACGGCCACGGGCTCACGCCCTCGGCCACCACGCCGTGGTCGCCCGCACAGAGCACGATGGCCGCGGGCGATGCCGAAGGCCGGACGTCGTCCTGCACCGTGGCGACCCGTGCGGCGACCTCCTCGAGCCGTCCCAGGCTTCGGGGCGGCTTCGTGAGGGAGTCGAGCCGCTCCCAGGCGCGCTCCGACGCGGCGGGATCGGTGGGAACGACGGTCGCGACAAGCGCGAGCACCTCGCGCTCGAGCGGGCCGGGGGCATGCGTCAGCGCGTGGGCCATGCGATCTCCTCGCTGTAAGCGTGCAGGTCTATCGCGCGGCCGGAGACGACCAGCCACGCCGCTTCCGAACGGGCTACGAGTGCGCGGTTGGCACGGCCGACCGCATCGCGGAAGAGCCTGCCGAGCGGCGTCGCGGGGACGACGCCCCAGCCCACCTCGTTGGACACGACGATCGTCGGGCCTCCGCGCTCGGCGAGCGCTTCCACCAGCGCGTCGACGATCCTGACCGCGGCAGTCTCGGCTTCGTGGCCGGCGATCTGAGCGCCTTCGGGCACGAGCCCCACGAGCGAGAGGCCGAGGATCGTCCCGAGGCAGTCGACGACCAGGCAGGTCTTGTCGGGAACCCCGGCGAGCCACGCCAGCTCTCCGTCGGCCTCAACGACCGACACCGAGCCGGGCCGCTCGGCCCGGTGCGCCGCGATGCGCCGCACCATCTCCGGATCGTCCTCCCGGCCGCCCACGGCCACCACCACGTCGCAGCCCGTATCGAGCGCAAGGCGCAGCGCGGCCCGTGACTTGCCCGAGCGGACCGGTCCGGTCACCACCGCCAGCATCACGCCTCCCCCCGCGACGCCGCGCGCAGAGCGGCGACCTCGTCGTCGGTCAGCGCGCGAACCCGCCCCGGCGCGAGCGCGCCGAGCGGGAGCGGCCCGTAGGCGATGCGTTCCAGCGCGCGTACCGGGTGGCCGACCGCCGAGAGCATACGCCGCACCTGACGCTTGCGGCCCTCGCGGATCGTCAGGCGCACCACTGAGGTGCTCCGGCGGCGCTCGGCGACCTCGACCTCTGCCGCCGACGTGCGCCCGTCATCAAGATCGACACCGTCCCGCAGGGTGCGGAGGTCCTGCTCGTCGGGAACCCCGTCCACCTCGGCCAGATAGACCTTCGGGACGTGGAACCGCGGGTGCATGAGCGAGTGCGCCAGCTCTCCGTCGTTGGTCAGCAGCAGCAACCCGGTCGTGTCGCGGTCCAGCCGTCCTATCGGGAAGAGCCGCGGCGCGCCCTCGGGGATGTACCCTACGACCGTCGGACGCCCCTGGGGGTCGTCCATCGTCGTCACCACGCCCGCGGGCTTGTTGAGCATGACGTACCACAGCGTCTCCGGGATGCCGGCCGTCTCGCCGTCCACCGCCACGGTGTCGGCGGCGGGATCGATGCGCGTCCCGGGAACCATCACGACTTCGCCGTTCACGCTCACGCGTCCCGCGGCGATCAGGTCCTCCGCCCCGCGCCGTGACGCGACGCCGGCACGCGCAAGGAACTTCTGCAGGCGCTCGGTCCCCGGTCCGGGATCCGCGTCAGTCGAGTTCGTCGATGTCGTCATCGTCGGCCTCGAGAGTCTCCGTATCCTCGTCGTCGTCCCCGTCGATGTCGAGCGAGCTTCCCTCCAGCGCGTTCAAGCGCTCGCGGATCGCCCGTTCGGTATCGGGGTCTGGCGCGAACTCCGCAAGGGGCGGCAGTTCCGAAAGGTCCTTGAGCCCGAATCGCTCGAGGAACGTCCGTGTCGTGCCGTAGAGGATCGCGTTGCCCGCGTTCTTGTCGCGGCCCGACTCCCGGACGAGGCCCTTCTCGATCAGAGACGAGATGACGGCCTCGCTGTTGACGCCGCGAACGGCGTTAACCCCCTGTCGGCTCACCGGCTGGTGGTACGCGATGACCGCGAGCGCCTCGAGCGCGGCCTGCGACAGCCGCCGCGTGTCCCACGAGAGCACGTAGTCCTCGATGTAGGCGCTGTACGCGGGGTGTGTGTACAGCCGCCAGCCGCCCGCGACCTGCCGAAGCTGGAAGCCGCGATCGTCCGCCGCGTACTCGGCTGCGAGCGCCTCGAGCGTCTTCTCGACAGTCGCCACCGGCCGGTCCAGGATCGTTGCCAGACGAGAGGCCCCCACCGGCTCGTCGGTCACGAACAGCAGCGCCTCGAGCGCACCTCGGACTGCAGGGTCCTCGCGGCTCACGCGTCATCACCCGTCCCCACTATCTCGATATCACCGAACAGTTCCGCTTGCTCCAACCGCACGAGCCCGCGCTTGTAGAGCTCGAGGATCGCGAGAAATGTCACCACGAGCTCCTCCACGGGCGCACCGGCCGCCACCAGCTCGCGGAAGGTAGCGCGTTTGCGCGCAAGCATCATGCGCGCGACGCCCTCCACGTGGAGCTCGAGGCTGATCGGCGCCGAGGCCACATGCTCGGCTTCGAGAAGGAAGATCTCGCGCTTGTGCACCAGATCCGCGCAGATCACCGCCAGTCCGTGCAGGGTGATCCCTTCGAGGTAGTCCGGCATGAGCTGCAGGAACCGCTCCTCGAGCCCGGCCCCGCGGGCATGCATCAGCGACTCGGACTCGCTGCGCGCCGCAAGCTCCCCCGCCGCGTTCTTGAAGGTCTTGTACGCCAGCAGGCGCGTGATGAGAAGCTCGCGGGCCTCTTCGGGGGTGAGATCATCGAACTCCAGCACCTCGACCGGAAGGTCCTGCGGCAGCAGCGAGGCCGCCTTCAGTTCGAGCAGCGTCGCGGCGACGAGCAGGAAGTCGCTCGCGACATCGAGGTCGAGGTCCTGCATGCGATCGACGTGCTCGAGGTACTGGTCCGCGATGTCCGCGATGGACAGGCCAGCGATATCGACCTTCTGCTTCGCCACGAGCTGCAGCAGCAGGTCGAACGGCCCTTCGAACGCGTCTGTGCGTACCCGGTACGACATGCGGCTAGCGTTCGGCGTCGACGTGCATCGCCCGGCGCACGGCGCCCATCAGGTCCTCGACGACCGGCCGCACGCGCGCGGCGCCATCGGACAGCACCTCCCACGCGTAACCGGGGTGTGCCGCCATCTCGGAGCGCTTCTCGCGGAACGGACGCAGGTAGGCGTTAAGCTCCTCCACCAACGCGCGCTTGTGAGCTACGCACCCGCACTCGGCAGCCCTGCAGCACCCGTCCCACTCGGCGATAGCGGCCGGGTCGGACGCCACCAGCTTGTGGATCTGCTGCAGCGGGCAGATGTCGGGGTTGCCGGGGTCGGTCTTCAGCTTGCGCGCCGGGTCGGTGATCATGCCCATCACCTTGGCCGCCGTCTCGTCCTCGGTCTCCGAGAGATAGATCGCGTTGCCGTAGCTCTTCGACATCTTGCGGCCATCGGTGCCGGGCACGCGCGCGCCTTGCTTGGCGATGAGCGCCTGCGGCTCAGGCAGCAGGTCGCCGTACTGGTTGTTGAAGCGCCGAACGACCTCGCGCGTGAGCTCGAGATGCGGCAACTGGTCCTCCCCCACGGGGACGACGTCGCCGCGCACGATCACGATGTCGGCGGCCTGCATCAGCGGGTACAGGAAGAAGCCCACGTTCCCGAGGTCCTTCTCGGTGATCTGCTCGCGCTGCTCCTTGTACGAGGGAACGCGCTCGAGCCACGCCATCGGCGCGACCATGGAGAGGTACATCGTGAGCTCGGCCACCTCCGGCACGTCGCTCTGCCGGTAGATGGTGGACTTCGCCGGGTCGATGCCCGCGGCCACCCAGTCGAGGACCATCTCCTCGGTGTACTGCCGGATCGCGTGCGTGTCCTGCCAGTCGCTCGTGAGCGCGTGCCAGTCCGCCACGAAGTAGAACGCCTCGTACTCGGACTGCATCTCCCGCATGGTGAGCAGGTTGCCGAACCAGTGGCCGAGCGTAAGACGGCCCGTCGGACGGTAACCGGTGAGCACGCGCTTCTTGGGCATCGGGCGAACAGTCCCCTCGGGTCGGGAGCGACGGAACGTATTCTACCGCAGGCGAGCGGTCACAGGCCGAACAGAAGCTTCAGTATCGGCCATACGGTCACATCGAAGTACGCGCCGATGATGTCGATCCCGAGCAGCTGCGGGCCGAGCAGCATCACGGCGAAGAACACCAGGATGCCGTACTGCTCGAAGCGGTGATACGACTCGAGCGCACGGTCCGAGAGGAACAGCGGCAGCACGCGCGAGCCATCGAGCGGCGGTATCGGTATCAGGTTGAAGAACATCAGCACCAGGTTGATCTGCGCGAAGTAGAAGAACGCGTACCAGACGATGCCGAGCACGTCGAGGCCGGCCTCTCCTCCGAGCGCAAGCGTCCCGCGGGCCACCAGCTCGATCCCGAAGGCGAGAAGGGCCGACGCCAGCGCGAGTCCGAGGTTGGTCGCCGGGCCCGCGAGCCCGGTGAGCATCATGCCCTTGCGGTAGTCCTTGTAGTAGTGCGGGTTGATCGGAACGGGCTTCGCGTACCCGAAAATGGGACCTCCGCCGAACCACAGCAGCAGCGGCAAGAGGACCGTGCCGAACGGGTCCACGTGCGCGACGGGATTGAGCGTCAGGCGTCCGCGCATCTTCGCGGTGGGGTCGCCGAGCCGGTACGACACGTAGCCGTGGGACACCTCGTGAAGGACGATCGCCGGGACGAACAGCGCGAGTTCCAGTACGCGGAACCAGATGTCGTTCATCGGTCTCCAGACGACGAGCGGCTGCGACGCACGAGCCGCGAGAGATTCTCGAGCTCGGCCTTGCGACCGACCGCCCTGCCGTCCAGGCGGTCCGCGCGGGCCTGCGCCAGGATACCAGAGAACGCAGGCCCCGGTTCGAGGCCGAGCTCGATCAGGTCCGCTCCCGACACGGCCATCTTCGCGACGGAGAGCTCGCTCATGAACTCCTCGACCCGACGGCGCACCGTCTCCCCGCCGCGCATCCACACGTACACCAGCGCCTCGGCCGGGGCTTCGGCGAGCAGCGCGTAGAGGCGGCTCGGCCGCATCTTGCGCCGGTCCTTGAGCCTCGCCACGAGCGCGTCGCCGTGCTCGGCCGCGTAGACCGCCGGCTCCGAGTACTCACGCCCGAACCGCAGCCACCGGCACCAGCGATCGGCCGACGCGCGGCTCCCGCCGCCTGCGAGCGCGGTGATGAGCGACGTGCGCCGTCGCGGCACGCGCGAGAAGCGCGGCGCAAGCGCCTCGTACGCCGACACGCATCCGCGTACGTCGCCGACCGCCCGCGCGGCGCTCACCCCGTCGGGCACGAGGCCCGCCAGGGCGCCGCTCGCGTCGAGCCGCTCCAGGACCTCGGCGACCCGCTCCTCGTCGATGATGTCGAGCAGCTCCTCGCGGATGCGCGCTCCGCTCACTTCGTCGAGCATCCCCATGTCCACGGCCTGCCTCAGCAGCGCACCCGTCGAGGGGTCGATCTCGAAGCCGAACCGCTCGGCGAAGCGCGCCGCACGCAAGACGCGCGTCGGGTCCTCTACGAACGACAGCGAGTGGAGCGTCCTGATGACGCCTCGCTCGAGGTCCGCCAGCCCGCCGAACGGGTCGGCGATCTGCCCGAAGCAGTCAGGGTTGATGCACGCCGCCATGGCGTTGATCGAGAAGTCGCGGCGGAACAGGTCCTGCCGAAGCGATGATCGCTCCACCGTGGGAAGCGCCCCGGGCCGCTGGTAGTACTCGGTCCGCGCGCTCGTGAGGTCGATATGAAGCGTCCGTGACCACACGAGGACCGCTGTGCCGAAGCGGCGGTGCACCTTCACGCGCTTGTCGAGCCGCGCGGCGATGTCGAGCGCGAACGCCAGCCCGTCGCCCTCGACCACGATGTCGAGGTCGAGGTTCTCCCCGCCGAGCAGCATGTCGCGCACGAACCCGCCCACGGCGTGCGCCCGGAAACCGGCCTCGTCCGCCAGACGACCGACCGTCCGCAGCGCCTCCACCACGTCTGGGGGCAGACCGTCGAGCGACTCCATGAACCGTCGCGATGCCTCCGCGCGCTGCCGGCTGACCGTGCGGTCGAGATACGACTCCCCGTGCTCGGCGCGCAGCAGGTCCTTACGTGTCACGATGCCCATCACGTGCCCGTCGCGGACGACCGGCACCCGCCCGATCCCCGAGCGCACGAGCAGCCGCTCGAGGCCGGCAAGATCCGCGTCCGGCCCCACCGTGATGGGCTGCCGGGCCATGAACCCCGTGACGGGAGCGTGGTCGAGACCGTGCCGGGACGCCTTGTCCACGTCCTTGCGGGTGACCAGCCCCACGAGCCTGTCGTCCTCGATCACCGGCAGTCCGCCGTGGCCCCAGGTCGCCATGATGCGTCCGGCCTCGGCCATCGACACATCCGGACCGATCGAGCGAACCGGGGCGCTCGCGATGTCGCCCGCCGTGAGCGGCGGCGACACCTCGAGCGAGAGCGCATCGCGCAGCCGGGCGAGCGCGTCGTCGCGCGTCGTCCCCCTGAGCGCCGCCGATGCCGCCTGCGGGTGCCCTCCGCCGCCGAGGTGCTTCAGCACGGCGCCGATGTCGACCTCGGCCACCCTGCTCCGGCCCACCACGTGGAGCCTCTCGGACATGTCGATGAGCGCGACCGCGACGCGGTACCCGAGGTCCTCGCAGATGTAGTGCGTGAGCACGGAGGCCGAATCGACGTACTGGGCCGCGACCGCCGTGCCGACCGCGACCTCCTGGCCGCGGATATCCCATACTTCGAGCGAGTCCAGCAGCATGTCGAGGATCTCGCGCTGCGCCACATCGAGCGTCCGGGACAGGAACTGGTTCAGGACCTCCATCTCGGCGCCTGCGCCCATCAGGAACGCCGCCGCCTCGGCATCGTACGCCGTCGACCCCGGATACGTGAGCGAGCCCGTGTCCTCGTGTATGCCGAGCAGCATCACCGTCGCTTCGAGCGGCGTGATGGTGACGCCCCTGTCCCGGATCTCGTGCACCAGGATCGACGTGGTGGCGCCCACAGGCGCCGAGTGGTCCTGGTCGGCCTGCACGTCATCTCCCTGTCGCGGATGATGGTCGTAGACGATCACCTCCACACCGCTGCGGCGCACCACGTCCCCGATCGGACCTACGCGGCCGGGATCGCGGGTGTCGACGAGGACCACGCGCTCGATGCCTGCGAGATCGAGAGACTTGAGGTCGGTGAACGCCACGAAGTCCTCGTGCAGGTTGTGGAACTCGCGCACGTTGGCGTTCTGGGATCCGAGATAGACCGCCCTCGCGTCCTCGAAGAGCTTCGAGGCGGCGACCATCGAGGCGTACGCATCGAAGTCGGGGTTCGCGTGGCCGACGATCACCGTGGTGACGCGGCGCATCGCCTTCGACCGCGGGCGGCTCACCTCACACCTCGAGGAAGAGGGCCGGCGGCTCCGCCGGCGCATCCCCGATGCGGATCGCCGAGCACAGCCGGCGCTCGGCCTCGTCGAGAAGCGCAGCATCGCTGGTGTAGAGCGTGCCGAGCAGGTCGCCGCGCGAGACACGCTCGCCCGTCTTGACCGCGAGCAGGAGTCCCGCGCCCGGATCGACAGCGTCGTCCGTGCGCGCGCGACCCGCGCCGAGCGTCATCGCGGCGCGCCCCACTCCCTCGGCGTCGAAGCCCTCGACCCACCCCTCCCGGTCGGCGACGACCTCGCGCGTCTGCGCGCCCACAGCCAGAAGCGAGGGGTCGTCCGCGACGCGGGCGTCGCCGCCCTGCGCCGCCACCCACGCCTTGAACTTCTCTATGGCGCGTCCGTCACGGATACTGGCCTCGAGCAGGGCACGAGCGGCCACCGTGTCCTGCGCCCGCTCGCCGAGCACAAGCATCTTGGCGCCGAGCACGAGACACAGTTCGGTCAGGTCCTCCGGTCCCTCACCGCGCAGCGTCTCGATCGCCTCCCGAACCTCGAGCGCGTTTCCTACCGCACGGCCGAGCGGTTGGTCCATGTCGGTGAGGATGCACTCGATGCGGCGCCCCAGGAGCTCCCCGACCCGGGAGAGCTCGGCCCCGAGCGCCCTCGCCTCGGCTTCCGTCTTCATGAAGGCGCCCGAGCCGACCTTCACGTCGAGCACGATCGCATCTGCGCCACCGGCGACCTTCTTCGAGATGATCGACCCGACGATGAGCGGCATCGAGGGCACGGTGGCCGTGACGTCGCGAAGCGCGTACATCTTCTTGTCCGCCGGATCCACGTCGGCGCTCTGCGCGATCACGGCAATGCCGATGTCGCGCACCTGCGCCAGGAAAGCCTCGGGCTCCAGCTGGACCCGGAATCCGGGAATCGCCTCGAGCTTGTCGAGCGTGCCGCCGGTGAACCCGAGTCCGCGTCCGCTCATCTTCGCCACCGGCACGCCGCAGCTCGCTACGAGGGGTGCGAGCACCAGCGTCGTCGTGTCGCCCACGCCGCCGGTGGAGTGCTTGTCGACCTTGACGCCCGGCACGCCCGACAGGTCGACCATCCGGCCGGAGCGCGCCATCGCTTCGGTGAGCGCCGCCGTCTCGGCGCTGTCGAGTCCCCGGATGAACGCCGCCATCAGCCACGCCGCCATCTGGTAGTCGGGCATCTCGCCCGAGACGAAGGCCGTGACGAGGCGCTGCAGCTCCTCCGGCGTGTGAGTGCCGCCGTCGCGCTTGACCTCGATGAGCTCCTCGATGGACCTCATGCGTCACGCACCTCCTGGAGGAAGGACGTTCCCCGTCCGCACCGGTCGCGCAGACCGTAGAAGTCGAGCACTGTCTCTCCAACGTCCGCGAACGACGTACGCGTCCCGAGAGCGGCACCGGCGTCGACGCCCTTCAGCTTCGCGATGAGCGGCGTGTATTCCCGGCTGTGGTCGGTCGACCATGCGGTGGTGGGATCGCATCCGTGATCGGCGGTGATGATCAGCAAGTCGCCGTCGGCCATCGCGTGGAGAAGCTCGGGCATCCGCCGGTCCACCGCCTCGAGGCCCTCGGCGTACGCCACCACGTCATTGCGGTGGCCCCAGAGCATGTCGAAGTCGACGAGATTGCAGAACACGAACCCCTGCTCGGGCCTGCGCACCTCTTCGAGGAGGTGGTCGAAGCCGTCCATGTTGTCGGTCACGTGCGGCGATGAGGTGATCCCCTGCCACGCGAAGATGTCCCCGATCTTCCCCACGCCGAAGACCGGCACGCCGGCGTCCTGCAACAGGTCGAGCACCGTGGGCTCGAAGGGCTTCACGGCATAGTCGCGCCGCCGGTGCGTGCGCTGGTACACGCCGTTCTCGTCCGGACCCACGAACGGCCGCGCGATGACGCGTCCCACGCAGTGCTCCCCGGTGAGCATGGCACGCGCGGTCTCGCTCACGTCGTAGAGCCGGTCGAGGCCGAAACGCTCCTCGTGAGCTGCGATCTGGAACACCGAATCGGCCGACGTGTACACGATCGGCAGACCGGTCTCCATGTGATCATCACCGAGCTCGTTGATGATCACCGTGCCGCTCGCCACCGTGTTGCCGAGCACCGCGGGGTAGCCCGTGCGGTGGCAGAACTCCTCGATCACCTCGGCGGGGAAGCCGTCCGGATACGTCGGGAACGGCTGCTCCAGCATGAGGCCCATCATCTCCCAGTGCCCGGTGGTGGTGTCCTTGCCCGCGGACCGCTCGGCATTGCGCCCCCACGACGCGGAGGGCGCCTCCGTGGGCGGCACCCCGAGCATGGGCGTGATGTTGCCGAGACCCATCGCGCCGAGGTGGGGCATGGTGAGGCCTCCGACCGCTCTCGAGGTGTTCCCGAGGGTGTTGGAGCCCACATCGCCGTAGTCCGCGGCATCGGGCAGCTCGCCCGCTCCCACGCTGTCGAGCACGAGCACTATCGCGCGAGGATCGCGCTTCGGTTCGATCACAGGTCCCTCCAAGGGCGGATCAGACGACGACGCGGGCGACTTCGTCGAGGCTCGTAAGGCCCGCGAACACCTTCTCGAGCGCGTCACGCCTCAGTGTCTTCATGCCCGAGGCGAGCGCCGCCGCACGCAACAGGTCGGTCGAGGCCTGCGCGAGGTACAGCCTCGTCAGCTCGGCATCCATCTCCATGACCTCGAAGATGCCGATGCGCCCGCGGTACCCGCGGTTGTGACACTCGTCGCACCCTCCGACCGACGGGACGTACAGGGGGCCGCTGCCGATCTCCTCGAACGTGAAGCCCCGCTCCGTCACGTACGCCTCGGTCACGTCCGTGAGCTCACGGCATGCCGGGCAGAGCCGACGTGCGAGCCGCTGCGCGACCACGCCGACCAGCGCGCTGGAAGCGACGAACGGCGCGACCTCCATGTCCGCCAGACGTGTCAGCGCCGACGGCGCGTCGTTGGTGTGTATCGACGACAGCACCAGATGGCCGGTGAGCGCCGCGCGCGTCGCGATCTGCGCGGTCTCGGCATCCCGGATCTCCCCCACCATCACCACGTCCGGGTCCGAGCGCAGCACGGTGCGCAGCAGTTGCGCGAACCCCATCCTGATGTGAGGATTCACCGCCATCTGCGTGATCCCGGCGATCTGGTACTCGATCGGGTCCTCGATCGTGATGATCTTGCGCGACACGTCGTTCAGCCGCTGCAGACAGCTGTAGAGGGTCGTGGACTTGCCCGAGCCGGTCGGACCCGAGATGAGCACTTCGCCGTACGGTCGCGAGAGGAAGCCCTCGAGGATCGCCCGGTGCGGCTCGTCCATGCCCAGATCGTGCAGCGTGAGCAGATGCGTGTCGTGGCCGAGCACGCGGATCACGATGTTCTCACCGTGCGGTGTCGGCAGCGTCGCGACGCGCAGGTCCACCGACCGGTCGTTCACGGCGATCCTGATGCGGCCGTCCTGCGGACGTCTCCGCTCGGCTATGTCCAGCTCGGCCATCACCTTCACGCGGCTCAGCAGCCCCGCCCGTGCGCCCGGCGGCACCCGCATCACCTCGTGAAGAACACCATCCACCCTGAACCGCACGCGCGTCCCGTCCGGTTCCGGCTCGATATGCACGTCGCTCGCACCGTCGAGCACGGCTTCGCGGAGGAGCTGGTTCACGAGGCGGACTATCGGCACTTCCTCGCCGGCGACCTCGACCTCCTCCACAGCCTCCTCGTAGGCCGGCAGGATCTGCTCGTAGGCATCCGCGCCAGTGATGAACTTGTCGATCGCGTAGAGCACCTGCGTCGGCGTGGAGACGACCGGCATCACGATCCGGCCGGTACGCAGGCGGACGTCGTCGATCGCCTCGACGTCGAGCGGGTCGGCCATCGCGAGCACGAGAGAGCCGTCGCGGTAACCGATGGGCACGACGAGCGCCCTGCGCGCGAGCCGCTCGGGGATCAGCGCTGCCGCCTCGCGATCGATGGCGTACGACGCCAGGCTGACGTACTCGAGGTCCTTCTGCTCGGCAAGGAAGCGCGCCAGGGTCTCCTCGTCCACCACGAGGTCGCGCACGAGCACCTGCCCGAGTTTGCCGCCGGCGACCCGCTGCCTCTCGAGCGCCGAGAACAGCTGGTCTTCGCTGATGACACCCGCGCGCAACAGCAGGCTGCCGAGACGGTCCCTCGTGTACGCCACGCTGCCCAGCCTCCCCCTCGGATGCTGACGGTGAACGATCGTGCGTTTGGGCGCGACAATCCGCTCAATCGTAACAAATGCAGGTCTCCAGGCACGCACAAACAAACACGGACCCGTGGGGTCCGTGTGGTGATCCGCTCTAACGGTCGTTCAGCGCACCGAGTCCGAGATGATCCGCCCGATCAGCTTGCTGGCCAACTCCTCGGCCGGCGGCAGGTCGTCGGCCATCAGCACGCGAGCGTGCGCAATCCGATCCTCACGCACGTCCGGAAGACGCTCCACCTCGGCCCTGACGCGCGATACGAGTTCGGTGGACGCCGGTTCACCCACGGTGGCCGCAGGATCGTCTTGGTGTTCCTCTGATGTACGCAGGTACTCGACCGCTCGCCGGACCTGCTCGTCTGAGATGATCATGTCAAGGGTATCGGCACGCGCGGTCGGCACCTTGAGTGCATACGCGATGGCAAAAGGGAGAGCCCCAAGGCCGGCACCTTGAGGCTCAGGGGTAAGGGGTTGCCGAAGCAACTCTTGACCGCACTATACTGCACCAGAAATCTTCATGCAAGAGTGCAGCGCGCTCATACGCCTTAAGATTGGATACTCAATCGCAGGCTAGAGGCTGAAGACTGCATACACCCGCGCAACGCCGCTCACGAGCGGGACCACGCCCAGCGCCACCAGCGCCACCGCCAGCGCCACGAGGACCACAACGGCGTATCCGCTCCCGGACATCGTGCGCGACGAGCGAACGGCCAGGTCCTCGTGCGCCGCGTCCTCGAAGTACATCGCACGCACGACCGCCCCGTAACCGCCGAACGACACCACGGCGGCCAGAACGGCCACGACCGCGACTCCGGTCCGGCCGGCGCCCACCAGGGCGAGGATCACATGCAGCTTCCCCCAGAACCCGGCGAACAGGGGCATGCCGGTGAGCGACATGATCACCGCCGTCATCGCCGCCGCTGTCACGGGCGCCCTTCTGCCCAGGCCGGCCAGTCCCGCAAGCGATCCGTCCCAGCGGGGGTCTTGCGCGCCGATCGCCTCAAGGCCGACGAACGCGGCGGCCACGGCCACGGCGTATGTCACGACGAAGATCGTCGTTGCGACGATGCCCGCATCCCCCGAGCCCACACCGAGGAGCGCATATCCCACCTGTGCGATCGCGGAATACCCGAGCAGACGGGCGACCGAGCGCTCTCGCAGCATACCGAACGAGCCGAACACCAGGGACCCGAGCGCCAGCACGATCACCACCTGCGACGCCACGGCGAATCCCCCGGACGCGAAGGCCGTTCCCCTGAGCAGCACCAGCAGAGCCACCACGACGGCGACCTTCGGGACCGATCCCAGGAACGCGACGGAGGCACGATCAGCCTCGCCGTACACGTCGGGGACCCACGAGTGGAACGGGAACGCCCCGAGTTTGAAGGCCAGTGCCGCGAGCACGAGCGCCATGCCCGCGAGGGCGGGCGCCGTCGGCGCCTGCGCCAGCGTCTCCCGTGCGGCAAGGAGGTCGGGGGCGCCGCCCGACAGGCCGAACACGATCGCAAGTCCGTAGACGGTCAGCCCCGACGCGATGACGCCCTGCACGAGATACCGGACCGCGGCGGCGATCGAACGCTCCGTACCGCGACCAGCCGTCAGCGCGTAACCGATGACCGCCAGCCCCGAGAGCGCGATAAACAACACCATGACGTCGGTCGTGGCCAGCAGCGCATGCGAGAGCACGGCGCCGAGCGCCACAAGAGCCGCCATCGCGACACCCCGCTCGCGTGCGCGGAGCGTCCCCACCCCGGCGACGACGCTGGCGGCGGCAAGCGCGTACATCAGGCTCGCCAGCGAGGTGTGGCCCCCGCCCGCAACGAACACGCCGACCTCCGGCACGGACGGGCCGCTCCAGAGCCGCCAGATGCCCGCCGCCGAAGCGGACGCGAGTCCGGAAGCTACGAGCAGCAGTGCCATGGTCCGCCGGCCGAACATGTCGGCGATCAGACCGGCGACGACCCCCGTCATCGCACACGCCGCCGCTGTAAGGACCACCGCGGGAACCATCGCGTTCATCAGCGCACCGCCCCGGTCGCGGCGGCAAGCGCCTCGAGGGTCCCCGACGCCAGGTCGCCTATCAGCCTCGGCCAGAGCCCGAGGGCGACGATTCCGGCGCACAGGATCGCGAGCACGACGATCTCACGCGCCCCCAGGTCCGGCCACCGGACGGTCGCGTCGGCGGGGCGCTCGCCTCCGTACACCACCGCGCCCACCGCCCGCAGGTTGTACGCGCCCGCCAGTAGTATCCCGAGCCCGACCACCGCGATCCATCCGCCGAGGACCGGCAGCGCGGAGAGCACCACGGCGAACTCGCCGGGGAAGCCTGACAGTCCCGGTAGACCGAGACTCGCCAGCGCGCAGAACACGAAGGCGCCCGACCAGCGCGGCAGCGTCGCGCCGAGCGGTCCGAGGCGTGACATCTCCCGGGTATGCGCCCTGTCGTAGACCGCGCCCACGAGGAAGAACAGTGCGGCTGCGACCAGACCGTGGCTCACCATGGCGAGCACCGCGCCTTCGTAGCCCATCGCGGTACCGGTTGCGATACCGAGCACCACGAAGCCCATATGCGACACCGAGGAGTACGCCACGAGGCGTTTCAGGTCCGATTGGCCGAGCGCCATCGCCGCGCCGTACGCGATACCCACCACACCGAGGGCGGCGAGCACGGGCCCCGCCTCGTCGAGAGCGGCCGGCGTGTACCGGGTCAGCAGGCGCAGCATGCCGTAGCCGCCCATCTTGAGCAGCACGCCGGCGAGCATGATCGATCCGGACGTGGGTGCCTCCACATGTGCATCGGGCAACCATGTGTGCAGGGGCCATACCGGCACCTTCACCATCAGACCGGCTGCAAGCAGCCAGAACACCGCGCGCTGCGAGCCGGCGGTCAGCAGCACCACGATGTCGTTCATCGAGGTCTCGCCGCCTGCCGCACGCGCGAGCAGGATGAGGCCTACCAGCATGAGCGCGCTGCCCGCGAACGTATAGAGGAAGAACTTCATAGCGGCGCGCCTGCGGCCCTCGTGCCCCCATCCTCCGATCAGGAAGAACATCGGTATCAGGACCGCCTCCCACGCCACGTAGAACAGCACGAGGTCCGCGGCAAGAAACACCATCATCAGTGCGGCCTCGAGCGTCAGAAGCAGTGCGATGTGGGTCGGCTCGCGCTCGCTCCCCCACGCCGCGAGCACCGCCACCAGCGAGAGGACGGCGCACAGCGCTACAAGCGGTATCGCAAGGCCATCGGCGAGCAGCGTCACGAAGCCGAACGGCGAGTCGGTCCCTCCGCCGGCAACGATCGGCTGCCCCAGGTCGGCGTAGACGCTCCATACCGCGGCAGTCGTCGCCAGCGTCACGAGCGTGGATGCCAGTGAGATCGTCCGCACCGCATACGGTGAGCGACGTGCCGCGACGCACAGCGCTGCGCCGACCAGCGGGATCACGATCAAGGACGCCAGCGTCACCGGCTCACCTCCCCAGCCACAGAGTCAGACCGACCACGAGAACCGCACCGATGGCGACCAGCCCCGAATAGGCGCGGCCGTCACCCGACTGCAGTCCCTCCAGCTCGCCGGAGATGCCCTGCGCAAGCCTCTCGACGGCCCTGACGGCGCCATCGATGATGCCGGCGTCCACTCTCTCGGAGAGGGCGGCGGACGCCACCACGCTTGCTCCGGCAAGCCGAACAACAGCCGCATCGACACCCCATCCGCCCGCGACGAACGCCGCGACGCCCGACTGCGCGCGCCGCGCGCCGGTCTCGCCGAGCCTCCATCCGACGAGGCCGCCTGCGACGGCGAGTGCGATAGACGCAGCCGCGACCGGAAGCGAGAGGCCACCATGCCCGCCGAACGCGCGCGCGAACTCGCCGCTCGCCGCGCCGAGCGACGCCGCACCGAGCGCGAGGACCACCAGCGGCAGCCACATGGTCGCACCGGACTCGTGCGGACGTGCGCTGCCGCGGAACGTGCCGCAAAACGCGAGGCGCGTGGCGCGCGTGATGTAACAAGTCGTGACCGCTCCCGCCGCGAACAGCGCCGCCCCTGCGAGCGGCGTCGCGTGCCACACCGCTTCGAGGATGGCGTCCTTCGAGAAGAATCCTGACAGCGGCGGCAGACCCGCGAGCGCCGCGGCCCCGACGATCCACGTCGCGGAGGTCACGGGCATCGCGCGCCGAAGACCGCCCATCTCCCGCAGGTCCTGGGTGCCGGATCCGTGGATGACGCTCCCCGCGGCCAGGAACAGCAGCGACTTGAAAGCAGCGTGCGTCACCAGGTGGAACACCGCCGCCACCCACGCACCGGCGCCCAGAGCGGCGAACATGAACCCCAGTTGGCTGATGGTCGAGTACGCGAGGACCTTCTTGATGTCCGTCTGCAGCAGCGCCGAGACCGACGCGCCGGCCGCCGTGATCACCCCGATCGCGAGTATCAGCAGGCGTGTCCCCTCGGCGGCTTCGAATATCGGCCACGTGCGCGCGACGAGGAACACGCCCGCAGCTACCATCGTCGCCGCGTGGATGAGAGCGGAGACCGGCGTCGGACCTTCCATCGCATCAGGAAGCCACACGTGCAACGGGAACTGCGCTGACTTGCCTGCCGCGCCGGCGAAGAGAAGCAGCGCCACGAGAGCCACCGTCGGACCGGCGAGGTCAGGCACGGCCGCCATCACGGACGCGAGGTCCAGCGTGTGCGTCTCGTGATAGAGGACCGCGAGCCCGGCAAGGAGGCCGACGTCCCCGAGCCTCGTCACGAGGAACGCCTTCATCGCGGCGTTCGCGGCGGACTTGCGCGTGTACCAGAAGCCGATGAGCAGGTAGCTGCACGCGCCGACGATCTCCCACGCGATGAACAGCCCCACCAGGCTCGAGGAGGTGACCAGGGCGGCCATCGCGCCCGTGAACAGCGAAAGAAGCGAGAAATACCGGGCCTGCGCGCGATCCTCCGCCATGTAGCCGAACGAGAAGAGCACGACCATGGCCGCCACCACACCGACAACGATGAGCATCGCCGCAGCGAGCGAGTCGACAGCCAGCCCGACGCCGATCCCGGCGTCGGCGCGCGACAGCCAGCGCACGCTCACGACCACCGCTTCACCGATGTAGGGCGCGCCGCCAGTCCCGCCCGGGCCCGCGCCAAGCAGGTACGAGAGGCCGCTCCACGCGGCGGCCGCGGGCGCCGCGAGCGCGATCCATCGGCTGAAGCGGACGGCGCGTGCACCGGCCAACGCGATGGCTATCGCACCCACGATGCTCAGGCCGAAGGTGACCAGCACAGCCGTGTTCACTCCGCGTCGACCTCCCCGAACTCCTCGAGGCGGCTTCGTGCCCCGGAGCGGTACGCGGTCACCACTATCGACAGCCCCACCGCTGCCTCGGCGGCGGCCACGACGACCACGAGAAGCGAGAATCCGCTCGCGACGGCCGGGTCACCACCTCTCGCGAGCGCGAGGGCCACCAGCTGCACGTTGGCCGCGCCCAGCATGACCTCGGCTCCGGCAAGGATCGCGATCAGCTCCCGCCGCGTCAGCACCGCGTACAGGCCGATGGCGAAGGCGGCGGCGCATCCGATGACGACGATCATCGGTCCTCACCGCCTTTGACCACGACGAGCACCGCGAGCAGCGCCACCAGAAGGAGCACTCCCGCGATCTCGAAGGCGACAACACCATCGCCGAGCAGGAACGCGCCGATGTCGTTCGGAAGAGCGCGCGTTTGGCTGCCCGTCGTGCCTGCCAGCGGGAGAAGCAGGGCGACGAGACCGGCGAACACCGCGACGGCAACCGCCGCAGCTCCGATGTCGTGAAGGGAATCCAGACCGACGCGCTCGTCCGTGTCCCTGTGGACCACCATGAGCGCGAAGAGCACGAGCACCAGGACGCCGCCCACGTAGACGAAGACCTGGGCGATGGCGAGCAGCGAACTGGCCACGATCAGGAAGATCGCCGCAACCGAGAGCAGGAACGCCCCGAGCGACACCACGAGCCGCGTGACGTCGCGCGTCAGGGCGGTGCCCGCGGCACCCGCGATCATCGCCGCGACGGCCGCAGCCAACGTGATGTCCGACGCGCTCATCGCGCCTCCTCCCCCACAACGCGCTCCGCGCACGCGTCCGCAGGGCCGCCGTCCCGGCCGGTCGCGCGGGTGCCCTCCCCGCTTCGCAACATCTCGCCCACGTGGAAGGTCGTGTACTCGCGATGGTAGAAGGACAGCTCGTACTGACCTGTATGCACGAGCGCGTTGGTCGGGCATTGCTCCGCGCACAGACCGCAGAAGCAGCACTTCGTCAGATCCATCTCGTAGGTCGCGACGCAGCGCGAGCCCGGAGTGTCGTCCCGCACGACCGTGAGCGCCAGGTCGGGACACGTGCGCGCGCAGAAGGTGCAGCCCACGCACACCTCGCTGCCGCACTGCAGGCACCTCCCAGCCTCAAGGAGCGCCTCGTCGCGCGTGAAGCCGTGCTCCACTGGCCGGAAGTCCGCCACGCGCTCGTCCGGCGGCTCCAGCCTCTGGGGCCGCCGCCTCCGATCCGGCTCGACGTCCTCGAGCGCGACCGGCGGGTAATGCGGGTACCTCGGCACGGGGCGCCGCACCCGGGCGTCATCGTCGACGGCGAGTCCCGACAGGTAGCGGTCGATGGAGATCGCCGCTTCATGACCGGTCGCGATCGAGGCGATGGCACTGCCCGGGCCGGTGATGACCTCGCCGCACGCGAACACCCCGGGCACTGAGGTGGTGTAGTCGGTGCCGCTCGCCTGCAACTGCCCGCGACCGCTCACGAGGAGGCCCGTACCGGCGACGAGCGTGTCCAGCTTGGCCGCCTGACCGATCGCGAACACCACCACGTCGCAGGGGAACTCGGTGAATTCATCGCCCATCTTCGGCGCGAACCTGCCGGTCTCATCGAACACCGAAAGGCAGGCGCGCATCCTCATCCCGACGACCGCTCCGTCCCTGGAAACCACGCTGTCGGGGCCGAGAGAACACGTGGCGATGACCCCTTCGTCGAGGGCCTCGGCGATCTCCCAGGGATGGCAGGGCATCTCGTCTTCACCCTCAAGGCACGCAAGGCGGACCTCGCTGGCTCCGACCCGGAGCGCCACACGCGCCACGTCCACGGCGACGTTTCCGCCACCGACGACGAACACGCGCTTGCCACGCACGCCGGCATCGCCCGTGCGGTTGCCGGCCCGCAGGAACTCGAGCGCGCCCCGGACCCCACGGGAGTCGGTCCCGGGAAGCGGCAAGATGCGGCTCTGTTGCAGGCCCACCGCCAGGAGCACCGCATCGTGATCCTGCACGACCTTGCCGAGCGGCAGGTCCTTGCCGATCTCCACGCCGCACTTGAGATCGAGGCCCATCTCGACGATGTCCTCGATCTCACGGCCGAGTACCTCGCGCGGCAGACGGTATGCCGGGACCCCCGTCCGCAGGGCGCCACCGGGGTGTTCGTCGGATTCGTACATCACGACCCCGTACCCGAGACGGAGGAGGTCGTAGGCCGCCGCCATACCCGACGGGCCCGAGCCGATGACCGCCACGGTCTGCTGACGCGTCCGCTCGCACGGCGTCAGCTTCTCAGGACGCACGCGCTGGAACTCCTCGAAGGCGAACCTGTGCAGGGGCCTGGTGGCGATCGGTTCGTCGTAGTGGTTCCGCCGGCAGGCGCTCTCGCACGGATGGTGGCAGATGCGGCCGAGCACGCCCGGCATGATGTTGCGCTCTCTCACGAGCTCGTAGGCCTCGGCCACCCTGTCGTCGGCGATCAGATACGCCTGGCCGCGCGCATCCACGTTCGCGGGACAGTTGCCGACGCAGCCCGGCAGCCGTTCCGCGTGATAGAGGCCGTCGATCGTCTCGTTGTGCGTGGTCGGCAGGCCCGTCAGGACGGGCATCGTGTCGGCGCCGAGAGCCCCGCGCAAGCGCAGCGGTCCGCGCCAGCGATCGCTCACCGTCAGCTTCTCGGCGGGATAGCGGACCGTCACCGGTCCCCTGCGGACGGCCCTCACGGTTACCATGACACCGGTGATGAGCGACCTCGTTCGTTCGAGGAACCCCGCGACGCCGTCACGGAAATCGTCGGTCACCGACTGCGGAGTGCGCATGGCGGGCGGTCTCACAGCCATACGGCCACCGCCCCCGCAACCAGCAGCTGCACGAGTGCGAGCGGTGTCAGCACCGTCCAGCAGAACGTCATCAGATGGTCCTGCCGCATGCGCGGGAAGGTCCACTTCGCCCACATGATCGCGGTGATGATCACGCAGGCCACCCCGACGTACGCGATCAGGCCGCCGACGCCGGCGAACCACGCCGGGCCTCCGAGGAACAGCGCGGTGCCGAAGAGCGCTGCGGCGATCATCGAGCCGTACTCGGCCATCATGAAGATCGCCCACCGGAATCCGGAGTAGTCGGCGAAGTATCCCGCCACGAGCTCGGACTCGGCCTCCGGAAGGTCGAAGGGGCCCCGGTTCATCTCGGCCACCGACGCGATCAGGTACACGAGGAATCCGACCGCCGTCAGCGGCACCCACCACCAGCGCCACGCACCGGTGATCTCGGTCGGCTGCAGCGAGCCCGCGAGCACCACCACCGACAGCACGGCCAACGTGCGCGGAACCTCGTAGCTCACCATCTGGGCAGCCGCGCGCATGCCGCCGATCGTCGACAGCGTGTTGTGCGACGCCCACGCCGACAGGAGCATGCCCAGCACGGCCACCGACGGCACCGCGAGGAAGAACGCGACGCCGACCACGGAATCCAGAGGGGCCCACCCCGCCCAGAACGGCACCACCGCGACGGAGGCCGCGATCGGGGCGAACACCAGCATCGGCGCATAGCGGAAGGTCGGACGGTCCGCGCCGTACGGCACGATGTCCTCTTTGAAGAGCAGCTTCGGAACGTCGGCGAGCATCTGGAACACGCCTGCCGGGCCGAGCTGCTGCGGGCCCAGCCGCAGCTGGATGCGTCCCGCCACCTTCCGCTCCCACCACACGCCGATGACCGCTCCACCCGCGATCAGACCGACGGCGGCGAGCCCGTACGCGAATCCGAGAAGCAGGCTCACCGGTCCACCTCCCCGAAGACCGGGTCCAGCGAACCGAGGACCACGATGAGGTCGGAGAGCGTGTGGCCGGTGGCGAGCAGGGGCAACAGCGCAAGGTTGCTGAACGCGGGCGATCGCACCTTCATGCGGTACGGACACACGCCGCCGTCGCTCACGAGGTACACGCCGAGGCATCCTCTCGCGCTCTCGATGTGGTCGTACGCGTCCCCACGCCCCGGCGCGAGCAGTCTCGGCAGCCCCTCGGTCATGATCACGCCGGGCTCGTACTCGGCCAGCTGGTCCAGCGCCTGCTCCACGATCCGGCAGCTCTCGACGCACTCCCACAGGCGCACTCTCGCACGGTCGTACGAGTCGCCGCGCTCGCCGAGCGGCACGGTGAAGTCGAAGCGCGGGTACATCGAGTACGGGTCGTCCCGCCTGAGGTCGTAGTCGACTCCCGAGCCGCGGGCGACCGGTCCGGATGCCCCCCATGCAACAGCATCAGCTGCATCGAGCACGCCGATGCCCTTGGTGCGCGCGCGGAAGATCACGTTGCCGAACAGCATCCGATCGATCTCGCGCATCGCGTCGGGGTGGCCTTTGATGAACGTGCGGCATCTGTCGACCCAACCATCGGGCAGATCGGCGGACACCCCGCCGGGACGGACGTAGTTGTAGGTGAGCCGCGAACCGCACAGCGCCTCGAACAGGTCGACGACCAGCTCGCGCTGCTCGAACGCGTACATGAACACGGTGAACGCCCCGGTGTCGGCCGCCGCCGATCCGATCCCCATCATGTGGCTCGCGATCCTCTGCAGCTCACAGACGATCACCCGGATGTACTCGGCGCGCTCGGGCACGCGGATACCCGCGAGACGCTCGACCGCCCGGCAGTACGCCCAGTTCGCGTACATCGAGCCGACGTAGTCCAGCCGGTCGGTCAGCGGCACGATCTGCAGGTACGTGCGGTTCTCGGCCATCTTCTCGATGCCGCGATGCAGGTGGCCGATGATGGGCTCGGCGTGTGTCACGATCTCGCCATCGAGCTCCACGACGATCCTGCAGACGCCATGCGTGGACGGATGGGACGGGCCGATGTTCACGACCAGGCGTTCGCTCATCGGTAGTCCGGCCTTCGGATGATCGACGGGTCCTCGTAGTCCTTGCGCAGCGGGTGGCCGACCCAGTCATCGGGCAGGAGTATGCGCCGCAAGTCCGGATGACCCTCGAACACGATCCCGAACAGGTCGTACACCTCGCGCTCGTGCCAGTCGGCCGCGGGCCATAGGTCGGTCACGCTCGCCGCCCGGGGCGTGTGCCGCGGCAGGCGCGCACGCACGATGATCGCGACGCCCATCTCTCTCGCCCGCAACCGATATACGAGCTCGAACTCCTCACCGAAATCCACCGCGGTGACCATGCCCAGCATGTCGAAGCCGAGCGTCTTCAGGCCCTCCATCGCTTCATGGAGCCGCTCCGGACCGACCTGGAGCACACCGTCGCCGAACTCGATCGAGAACAACGGGCACAGATCGGGGAACGTCGCGCACAGATGCTCGCGGAGCTCGACGAGGCTCATTCGGATCCGCCCTCCGCCGTGCCGTCACCGGCAGTGGGAAGAGGCAGGACCCCTTCGATGGCGCGACGACGACCCGGCGACATGGAGTCTGCCCGAACCTTCTCCCGCAGGCGCAGCACCGCGTCCTGAAGCGCCTCGGGGCGCGGGGGGCAACCCGCGATGTAGACGTCGACCGGGAGGAACTCGTCCACCCCGCGCACGACCGAGTACGTGTCGTAGTAGAAGATGCCGCCCGAGATCGCGCAGTTCCCCATGGCGATGCACCACTTCGGGTCGGGCATCTGCTCCCACAGCAGCTTCACCGCCGGAGCCATCTTGCGGGTGATCGTCCCGGCCACGACCATCACGTCGGTGTGTCGCGGGTCCGGCCGGGGGATCGAGCCGTGCCGGTCGAAGTCGAAACGCGAGAAGGACGCGGCGATGAGCTCCATCGCGCAGCATGCCGTGCCCATCGGCATCATCCAGAGCGAGTGCCCGCGCGCCCAGTCGGCGACAGCATCCACGCTCGTCAGGATGATGCCTCCGCCGGGCACGGACTCCAGGACCTGCGCGAAATCGTCTACGCCGGCCATCTGAGCGCGCCCTTCTTCCATGCGTAGAGGAGGCCGAATGCGAGGAAGAGCACGAGCGCCGCCACCTCGATGCCGGCGACCAGCGAACCGCGAACACCCGAGGCGACGGCAAGCAGAAGCGCCATCTCCGCGTCGAAGATCACCAGCAGAAGCGCGGCTGTCGAATACCGCACGTTGACCGAACGCCACGGCGATGCGGCCTGCGGTATGCCGCATTCGTAGGCGGAGTTCTTGAGCGCGTTCGGCCGCTTCGGGGCCAGCAGGCGGTTGACGCCCAGCATCAGCGCCAGGAACGCGATAGGACCCGCGAGCAGACCTACCACGAACAACAGGCTGTCTTCTGAACTCACCAGCGTCCCCCCGCACGGTCACGACCGTCTCTCCGGGATCGGCATCGGCCCATCCTACCGGAGAGTTCCCTCCCGGAACGACATCACCTGCCCGTGAGCCGCAACCGTCGGCCAAGAAGCCATGAGGGGTCTGTGTGCGTGTATAGCAGAGCACGGAAAGATTGTAAATATAGTTACATAGTCGGCCTCGATCGCATGGCGGCGGATTGCGCCCCACCAAGCACCCGATTGCGCGAAAGACCGCACGCGTTACGAGGGACCGTCCTCTGCCTCGAGGTCCTCGATCCGTTGCGACAACTCCACCCATTCGGACTCGAGGTCCGCGATCCGGCGCTTCACCGAGGTGTACTCCTCCATCGTGGCGGAGAACCTCGCCTTGTCTTCGTACAGCGAGGAGTCCCCGAGCGCGACTATGAGTTCGTCATGCCGGGCCTGCGCGTCGGCCAGTTCGCGTTCCACCGACGCCACACGCCGACGGGCGTCCTTGGTGCCGCGGTACCGGCGGTTCCGGGCTTCGGCCTCCGCGCGTCGCGCGTCCTTGTCTTGTCGGGGCCGCGGGGCCGCGGTAGGCGCCTGCGAACCCGCGCGAGCGGACGACGCCCTCGCGAGGCTGTCGCGCCCGCCGGCGCGCCCACCTTCCCACGCCCCGGACCGTTCGAGCGCCTCGCGCTTGTCGCGGTAGTACGCGTAGTCGCCGTCGTAGAGAGTCACACCGCCGTCCCGCACATCGGCCACCTTGTTGGCGATGGCGCCGATCAGGTGGCGATCGTGGGTGATGAGCACGATCGTACCGGTGTACTGTTGCAGCGCGTGCTCGAGCACGTTGCGGCCCTGGATGTCGAGATGGTTCGTCGGCTCGTCGAGGCACAGCAGCGACGCCGGCTTCACCAGCATCTTCGCCAGCGCGAGACGGGCACGCTCTCCCCCCGAGAGGACCTTCACCAGCTTCTTCACGTCGTCACCGTGGAACAGGAACGTGCCCAGCAGCGTACGCGCCTGCTCCTGGGTCCAGCCCGGTGACGCGTCCATCAGCTCGGCAAGCACCGTCGAAGACGGCCGAAGCGCCTCGAGCTGGTGTTGGGCGAAGTACGCCACCGTGACCTTCTGGCCCAGCCTACGCTCCCCCGAGTCGGCCGCGAGGTCGCCCGCGAGCATGCGGAGCAACGTCGACTTGCCGGCTCCGTTCGGTCCGACGAGCGCGACCTTGTCGCCGCGGTACAGCGTGACCGACAGGTCGTCGTAGACGACGTTGTCTCCGTACGCCTTCGAGGCGTGCTCGAGAGCGATGACCTCTTCACCCGTTCGCTCGGGCTGCGGGAACGCGAACCGGACCGACTTGCGCTCCTCGGGCAGCTCGATGCGCTCCACGCGCTCAAGCGCCTTGATGCGGCTCTGGACGGCCTTGGCCTTCGTGTTCTTGTAGCGGAAACGCTCGATGAACCGCTCCTGCTGGGCGATGAACCGCTCCTGTTGCTTGGCCGCGGCCGCAAGGCGTTCCCGGTCGCCCACCTTCTGCCGTTCGTAGTCCGAGTACGTGCCGTGGTAGACGGTGAGCGCAGAGCGCTCGATCTCGGCGACACGCGTGACGAGGGTGTCCATGAACGACCGATCGTGGCTGACGAGCAGCACCGCTCCCTCGTAGTTCCTGAGGAAACCTTCGAGCCACAGCACGCTCTCCAGATCGAGATGGTTGGTCGGCTCGTCCAGGAGCAGCACGTCCGGCTCCACGAGCAGCAGTTTCGCGAGCGCGATGCGCATCAGCCAGCCTCCCGAAAGCTCGGCCACATCGCGGTCGAAATCCCGCTCCTTGAACCCGAGACCGGTCAGGACGGCGCGCGCGTCCGCTTCTACCGTGTAGCCGCCGAGGTGCTCGTAGCGCTCCTGGAGCCGTCCGTACTCGGCAAGAAGCGCCTCCGTGTCCTCGGGGGCTGCGGTCTCCAGTTCGTCGGCCAGCACTCTGATGCGGTGCTCGAGACCCTGGATACCGGACGCCTCGGAGAGGGCTTCCGCCAGAACCGAGCGCCCGCGCATCTCGATGGCCTCCTGGCGGAGGTAGCCGATCGTCGCGTCCTTCGCCCGCACGATGCTGCCCGAGTCGGCCTCCTGCTCGCCGGCGATGATATCGAGGAGGGTGGTCTTCCCGGTGCCATTCGCGCCCACGAGGGCCACACGGTCTCGCGCGCCGACGCGAAGGAACGCGTCCGAGAGAAGGACGCGTTCGCCGATGGTCTTGGTCACATGGTCGACTGAGATGATCACGCTGCACAGGATACCAGGAAGGACCTAACCGCCCGAGGGATCGCACCAGGTCAGGACTCGCTCGTCACCCGGCCGAGCATCCGCGTCGTCTCGCGGTGATTCTCGAACACGACCTCGGCGGGGATGCCCCACTCCAATGAGCGTTCGGCGAGGAAATCGACCACACGAACGAGGTCGTCGCGCGTTGGACTGTCGAACGACCCGCCCGCCTGCCGGAACGCGAGACGAAGCAGCGCCTCCACGCTCTCGCGGACTGCGTCCTCGCTGGCGTCCTGGCCCAGTTGCTGCCGCGCCTGCGCGAAGCGGGGTCCGTGCGTGGCCGAGAAGCACTTCAACACGGCGTCCCGCGCGGCGATCACCGATATGGAGTCTCCCGGAGGCGCCTCGCCCGGTCGCCAGTCACCCTGCGTCACCGTGTACACGCCGCCCCTTCGCATTCCGGTCGCCACTGAACGAATTTATCGGCATATGGAAGAAGATTCTTTGTGTTGGACGTCACATTTGGAGAGAAATCCGGTAGATTCGCAGCGCGACCGCACGAACCACAAACAAAGAGCCGGACAACCCTGACGGGTTGCCCGGCTCCGAAGCACTCTTGGCTGTGGCCTAGAGGGCGCGCACCTGCGTCGCCTGCTGCTTGCCGTTCTGGCCGGTGGCCTCGGTGAAAGAGACGGCCTGACCCTCGTCGAGCGACTTGAAGCCGTCGCCCTGGATCTCGGAGAAGTGGACGAACAGGTGGTCGCCACCCTCGCGCTCGATGAAGCCGTAGCCCTTGTCAGCGTTGAACCACTTG
>DCVQ01000031.1 GCA_002328745.1 Actinobacteria bacterium UBA2184 | reverse complement strand
TCGTTCACGGCGATGATCGGGTACTTGAGCGCGCCGTCGTCGGCCATGGCGGCCAGACGGATTACGCCGGTGGTGGTCTCCTCGGTGCCGCCGAGGATGCCCTCGAGCGCCTCGGGGCGCTCGCCGTGGATGCGGCCGACCACGTCGGCGCCGTCGTCCATGGTGATCTGCGGCTTGTGGTCGATGGCCGCGTCGATGTGCGAGTAGTAGGTGTCGGTGTCCTCGCCCTTGATGGCGTAGGTGCGCACGCCGTAGTGCTGCACGAGCGCGGCGGCCACGTCGTCTTGCGTGGAGAGCGGGTTGGAGGCGCACAGCACCACGTCCGCGCCACCGGCCTTGAGCGTGCGCATGAGGTTGGCGGTCTCGGTCGTGACGTGCAGGCAGGCGCTCACGCGGATGCCTGCAAGCGGCTTCTCGGTCTCGAAGCGCTCGCGGATGCTCGCCAGCACGGGCATGTCGGCGTCGGCCCACTCGATGCGTGCCTTGCCGGCATCGGCGAGCGCGAGGTCCTTCACGTGGTGGTCCATTGGGGGGTCCTTTCGAATAGAGACGCCGCTTCTTCGTATACGGCGGTTGTCTACGGCCTTCAGCGAACGGCTACAGCCTGCGTAGTATAGCAAGGGTGAGGCGCGTGAGCCTCTCGGCCGCGCGCCGGCCCACCTCGAGCACCTCGGCATGCGACAGGCCCGCGTCGGCCGCCATGTTGCTCACCAGCGAGAAGCCCAGCACGCGCAAGCCGAGCGCACGGGCCGCGATGACCTCCGGCACCGTGGACATCCCGACGACATCGGCACCGGCGGTGCGCAGGTACGCCACCTCGGCGGGCGTCTCGTAGCTCGGCCCGAGCAGCCCCGCATACACACCGTCGTGCAGGTCGATGTCCTCCTCGGTGGCTGCGGCGTACGCGATCGCGCGCAGCTCGGGGTCGTACGCGTCGTCCATCGGAACGAACGGCACCCCGCCTCTCGGTCCGCGCCAGCCGATGAGCGGGTTCGTGCCCGTGAGGTTGATGTGGTCCGAGATGAGCACGATATCGCCCGCGCTCAGGTAGTCGGAAACGCCACCGCACGCGTTGGTGACGATGAGCACCGGGCATCCGAGCGCGGCGGTCACCCGTGCCGGCCATGCGGCCTCGAGCGCACTCGCGCCCTGGTACTGGTGCACGCGTCCGGCAAACGCCGCGATGCGCACGCCGGCGAGCGTGCCGATCACGAGTCGCCCCGCGTGGCCTGCTACCAGACCGACGTCCGGGTAGCCGGGAAGCTCGGCGAACGGCACGGTGAGCTCCGCTTCGATCTCGCTCGCGAGCCCCGAGAGGCCCGAGCCGAGCACGATGGCGGCCGCGGGCGGCGCGACGCCGGCGAGCGGGCTGTCCGCAAGATCGATCTGGAGCTGATCACCCACGGGGGCCTCCAAGCTTCGCCGAGGGGACCTCGCGGCCGCCCTTCGGCAGCACCCGCGCGGGAACGCCCGCCGCGGTGACGTCGTCGCGCACGTCGCGGTGGACGACCGCGCCCGCGCCCACGGTCACCCCCGAGCCCACCGAGATGCCCGGGAGCAGGATCGAGCCGGTGCCGCACAGGCACGAGCGACCCACGTGCGACGCGCCGCCGAGCTTCACGCCAGCGGCCAGGTGCGTGAAGGCCCCCACCGTGCAGTCATGCGCAACGTACACGCCGACGTTCAGGATGCAGAACTCGCCCACGACAGCGCTCGCGCTCACCACGCTGTTGTGCATGACGAGCGTCCCCTCGCCGAGCGTGGCGGCAGGGCTTACGGTGGCCGTGGGATGCACGAGCGGCGGCATCGGCGTGCCGGCCAAGCGTTTCGCGACGCGCTCCCTGACGGCAGAATCGCCGATCGCCATGCAGGCCGCGTCGTGCGCGGGGAGAGCAGCGGGGTCGGCGATGACCGGCAGGCCGGTCGTGGAGTGCACCCGATCCGGCGTGTGATCGTCGAAGAACGCCACAGGCTCGTGGCCCAGGTCTCGAAGGAGGTCGGCGACCTCCTTCGAGAATCCGCCCGCACCGATCACCACGAATCGCACCGCGTGCTCCTCTCCGTCCGTACCGAACCCGGGTGCCTGCACGCCGGTCCGGGCACAGTGTCTCAGCGCCCGTGCCCGCCGAGCCCTTCGAGCTCGGCGATGATCGCCTCGCGGTTGTCCACGAACCAGGGCTCGCGCCGAGCCGCACCACTCGTGGGGACGACGGTGCCCTCGCCCACCTCGATGAGCATGCCGCGCGCCACCAGGTCGCGGTCGACCGCACCCATCGCGCCGGCGAACACCGTGTAGGCGGGGGTGCCGAGCACCGCGGCTTCTCGGTTCATCGTACCCCCCGCGGAGACCACGCACGCAGCCGCGAGCACGAGCGACGTGCCATCGAGCGCGGCCTCGGGCATGATCGCTCGCCCGCCGAAACGCTCGGCAAGCGCCGCCCGCTGCTCCGGAGTGCGCGCCAGGAGCACGACGCGCGCATCGGGCGCGCTCGCAAGCGTCTCGAGCAGCGCGTCGAAACGCTCGTTCTTGAAGCGGTGGTACGCCGACATCGTCGCTGGCGGCCGAACCACCACGAGCGCCCGAGCGTCATCGACGCCCAGCTCGCGACGGACGCCCACAGGATCGGCCGCCGCGACGGTTGCCGCGTCAAGGTAGACGTGCTCCTTGAGGCCTGGAAACGTCCCGACCCGTTCGGGCGGTGCCCCGTGCGCGATCACGGCAGCAGCAGGGATCGCGTCCGGCACGAGGATGCGCGACGCAAGACGTGCGTTGACCGCGTACGAAAGGTTGGCGTGCTCGTAATCGTGGACGATGAGGTGCGGGATGCGGAGCAGCCAGGCGGCGACGGCGAGGTCGTTGGACGCGTGGCTGAACGCGACGTCGAACCTATGCCTGCGTGCGAACGCGACGAGCCGGAGCGAGCGAGAGAGGAGCCCCCATGCCTTGCGCGCGAGCGACTTGCCGCGGTGCCGGCCGATGAGCACGTACGGGATCTCCTCGCGCTCGAGCAGGCTCACCGTCTGGGCGTACTCGCGAGCGGTGACCGAGACCTCATGCCCACGGGCCTCGAGCTCGGCGATCAGCGGCGCGAAGAAGCGCACGTGTGGCGAGTTGGTGATGTCGATCCAGATGCGCACGGTCAGACCCGCCCGAGAGGCGCCAACAGCCGACGCGCCGCCCGCCCTGTCCAACTGGCGCGCACGATACCCCGAGGCCGAGGCTGAACCGCACCCAGCCTGAACAGGACGCTGCCGCGCCACGCCCGTCGCAGCGCCCGCGACTCGCGCCTCCACACAGCGAAGGCCACCGAGCTGCTCGTGATCCCACGCGCAGGCGCCGGTTCGGGAAGGTCCGCGAGCGGCGCGTCCAGCGTCTCGTCTGCGGCCCCGATGAGCAGCCCCGCGGTCAGCCAGAAGAACACGGCCGCCTGCGGGTGCTGGAAACAGTTGCTGGTGAGCGAATTGAGCACGAAGGCCGTCAGCCCGGCGCCCAGGATGAGGACTTCACTGCGTCGGCCGGAGGTGACACCGTCACGCGAAGCGATGAACAGCCCGCGGGTCGCGAGGAACACCACGAGCACGGCAAACGCGGCCGTGCCTATCAGGCCGATCTCGACGCCCAGCGTCAGATAGGAGTTGTGCGCACCGTACCGCAGGTAGCCGGTGAAGAGGTCGAACCGCTGAAGCACCGTCGCCTCGTACGCCTCGAGGAAGCGCCCGGGTCCGGCGCCCAGTAGCGGGCTGGCGCCGAGAGCGGCCAGGCCTACCCTCCAGAGGCGGATCCTGAAGACCGCCGTACCCTCGAGTTTCAGCATGCCCGTGACTCTGGCGAGCACGCCGGGACTGAGCGCGATCGCCGCCGCCACCGCCGCCACCACAGGGGCCACGAGCCGCGGTTGCGCGAGGGGTATCGCGATCGCGAGAGCGATGGCGAGCGCCAGCCAGCTCCCACGCGTGTACGTAAGAAGCAGCGTGCCGAACAGGACAGCCGACAGGGCTACTGCGACGGTCCGCCAGCGTCCGCGCTCTTTCACCGCCAGCGCCAGCCCCGCGCCGAGCACGAGGATCAGGTACTCCGCGTAGGTATTGGCGTTGTTGAACGTGCCCCGCACGCGCGTGGCGATCTCGGGCTCCAGTCCCTCAAGGCCGGGCGTCGGTTCGAGGTTGAGATACTGGAACGCTGCCACGAGCGTGGTGGCCGCCCCGACGACGATGATCGCCCAGAGCAGGAACCGGCGTATCCTCGAATCGGTCGCCAGAGCACCGACCACCACCGTGAGCACGCCGTAGGTCGCGTACCGGAAGACGGTCATCAGATCGCCGAGTCGACCGCCATTGGCGATCACGCTCAGCAGGCTCGCGGCAAGAAAGACGCCCGCAGGCCACGCGATGAGCTCCCATCGCAAACGAACGTGCTCCCGGCGCGTCAGATAGGGAACCGCGAGCAGCACTGCGATCGGCACGCCCGCCACGATCGCATCGACGGGAAGCCCGGCGATGTGGATCCGCTCGGTCACGAACGTCACCGCGGCGATCAGCACGGCGAACGCGATCGCCGCACCGGTCCACACGTCCGACCGCTCGCGAGGCCGTGGATCAGTCAACCGCCGCCTCCAGATCCAAGACCTGCGCCGTGGAGAACTCGAACGTCTTCGTGGCGATCGCCAGCACGGTGTTATTGCGCAAGACGACGCCGCTGACAAGGTAGCCGAGATCGGTGTCCTGCGCCTCGGCCTCAACGGTGATCACGACGTCGACGAGCAGCTCGCTCTCGTACACGACCACCCGCTCACCATCCCACTGCTCGAACGGCGAGGGCACCGAAGTGACGGCCGTGACGGTCCCGATCTCACCGACGCCGAGCTTCGTGATCGGATCGCCCACGCTCACCAGACCGTCCGAGGACGCGGGGACGGCCGGGCACACGAGCGAATACGTGATCGTCCGGGTCTCGGCAACAGTCGCAGGCTCGTCCGAAAGCAGCCCGTAGGCGACGAACGCAAGGGCGGCAAGCACGATGATGACCAGCACGTCCAGGGGGTTGATGATCCCGAGGATGCGGTACTTCTCGTCGAATAGGCGCACGGTTCCTCCAAGTCTCGCGGTATCACCGGGGGGTAAGCCCGCATCATTCATAGCAGCCCGCACCCCCGGGTCGTCAAGCGCGATGGCGGTGCTGCAACGGTTTTGACAATCCGCACCGCGCTGTGGGAGCGTGGTGTGTCGGTGCCCGGAGCGCACGCAGACTCGGATGGTGCGAAGTGTTGCAGCAGGTGAGACGTGTACTCAAGGACTTCACAGTCTACGGCATCGGGAGCATCCTGCCCAAGGCCGTGGCATTCCTGCTCATCCCTGTCTACACCCGCTTCCTGACCCCCGAAGACTACGGCATCCTGTCGCTCGCGACCATGATAGCCACCATGGCGACCGTGGCCCTCACGCTCGGACAGAACGGGTCGCTCACGCTCTACTTCCGCTCCTCCCAGGCCGAGGAGGACGGCGAGGCGGGCATCCGCTCGATGCTTTTCAGCGTCGTGGTCGCCGTGCTCGCATTCGGCGCCGCGGCCACGGCGCTGCTCATGTGGGCCGGGCCGAAGGTGACGCCCTCGCTCCTCTCCAGCGAGCGGATCACGTTCGACCCGTACCTGCAGACGGCGCTGTGGATCGCGTACCTCGGCGTCCCGCTTGCGCTGTTGCAGGCCGTGAACCGCGCTCGCGGCCAGGCCAAGACGCACACCACGTTCCAGCTCGCGAGCTTCGCGGTCAACGTGAGCGCCACCCTGTACTTCATCGCTGCGCTCCGCCAGGGGGCCATCGGCAGCCTGCGCGGCACGCTCACCGCCACCCTGGTGCTGCTCCCCGTGGCGCTCGCGCTGCTCGTCCGGGAGATGGAGTTCAAGTTCTCCTGGCACTGGCTCAAGCGCTCGCTCGTGTTCGGACTCCCGCTCGTGCCGCACTACTTCGCCGGCTGGCTGCTCACGTTCGCCGACCGCTACATGCTCGAACGGCTCTCGACGATAGAGGCTGTGGGACTGTACTCGCTCGCCTACAACGTGAGCATGGCGCTCAGCCTCGTGACGAGCTCCCTGAATCAGGCCTGGGGCCCGATCTACTACGACATGGCGGGAGACGAGGACCAGCGCGGACTCCTGCCGCGGCTTTCCACCATCTACGCGGCCGGGGTGACGATCGCAGCGATCGCGTTTCTCGCGCTCTCACGAGAGCTGCTGGTCATCCTTGCGGCCGAACGATACTGGGAGGCCGCTGGCGTGGTTCCGATCGTGACCGCCGGCTACTACGCGTTCGCGATGTACAGCGTGCTGTCCACCGGCACCTTCTTCGCGAAGCGAACCGGGCGGATCATGCTGCTCACAAGCTTCGCTGCCGCAGCGAACATCGGCGCGAACCTCCTGCTGATCCCCCGATACGGGATGTACGGCGCGGCCTGGGCCACGCTCATCAGCTACACGCTCATGGCGATAGGGGCCAGAGTCCTCACCGGGTGGTCCATGCCCGGCTCGCTCGAGGACGGCAAGCTGCTGCGTGCGACGATCGTCTTCGCTGTGGCGTTCGTCGGCAATCATGCCATCGACGGCTTCGCACTGCCCCTCGCGGCAGACATCCTGGCCAAGCTCGCGCTGGTCGCCGCCTCCGCCGGTCTGCTGATGGTCGGTGGCGTGGTGAGCGCGCACGAGGTGCGCCGATTCATCGCCAGGATGGGCCGGAGGAATGGTTCCGCCTGATAGATGCGGCGGCGCCCGCAGGCGCGAGGGCCACACCGTTGTTTCACAACCGACACCGCCGCACGCGACCGCTTATGCGACACTTGTAGGGATGCGACGCGCCCGGCACACGCTGACGCAGTGCACGACGATCGAGCGCCTGCCGGACGAACGCCACATGACGAGATGCGAGGCGGATGCCCACGATGTCTGATACGGGCCCATCGGTACCCCTGTCCGTGCCGGTCATGGGAGAGCACGAACGCGACTACGTTCTCGACTGCATCGAGAACGGGTGGGTCACCTCCGGGGACTACATCGCACGCTTCGAACGCGCCGTCGCGACCCGCGTTGGCTCGCCGTTCGCGATCTCGTGCGCCAGCGGCACCGCCGCGATCCACGTAGCGCTGAGACTCGCGGGCGTCGGCCCCGGGGACGAGGTGCTCGTCCCCGCGCTGACGTTCATCGCCACGGTCAACCCGGTCGCCTATCTCGGCGCGCACCCTGTCTTCATGGACTGCGACGACTACATGAACATCGACGTGGAGAAGGTCGCGTCGTTCCTCTCGGCTGAGTGCGAGCGCACGGCCGACGGCGTCATCGATCGCGCGACCGGGCGCCGGGTGGCCGCCGTCCTGCCGGTGCACGTCTTCGGCAGCCCCTGCCGGATGGACGAACTGCTGCGGGTGGCCGGGGAGTGGGACGTCCCGGTCGTGGAGGACGCGGCCGAGAGCCTCGGATCGTCGTGGACGGCCGGACCGCTTGCAGGGCGCCACACGGGGACCGTCGGGCTGCTCGGAGCCCTGTCGTTCAACGGCAACAAGATCATCACCACCGGCGGTGGCGGCATGATCCTCACGGCGGACGAGCATCTCGCACAGCGGGCATTGCACCTCGTCACCCAGGCGAAGGCCGACGAGATCCGCTACGTGCACGATGAGGTCGGATACAACTACCGGCTGTCGAACGTGTCCGCCGCGCTCGGGGCGGCGCAGATGGAGACCCTGGACGCCCGTATCTCGGCGAAGGCCGCCAACCATGCACGCTACGCAGAGCGGCTCGCCGGGATCGACGGGATCGAGCTGCTCGGCGTCCCTGACGGCACGCAGCCCAACTACTGGTTCTACTCGGCGCTCGTGGATCCTGCCGGATTCGGGATGGACCGCGAAGCTCTGATGTCGTCGCTCGCGGCGAAGGGGATACAAACGCGGCCGGTGTGGTACCTCAACCACCGGCAAGCGCCGTACGCCAACGAGCGCGCCTACCGGGTCGAACGCGCGAGGTGGTTCTGGGAACGCGTACTGAACCTCCCGTGCACCCATACGCTGGCGCAGCACGACATCGAGCGCATCTGCGATGCGATAGAGAGTGCGAGGGTGTGACGATGCAGACGGACAAGCGGATCGACGACCTGATCGTCGGGCCTGACGAGTCGGTGGCCCGGGCGCTACAGGTCATGGACGCCTCCGGCGACCGGATCGTGCTCGTCACCGACGAGGAGCGCGTCTTGCTCGGCGTGGTCACCGACGGCGATGTGCGACGCTGGATCCTCGGCGGCAACGACCTCGCGGAGCCGGTCTCGCGAGCCATGAGCGCCAGCCCGCTGACGCTATCCGCGGGAAGCGGGCCCGACGAAGCGCGAGCGCTCATGGTGGAGCGGCGCGTGGAGTGCATACCGCTCGTCGACGAGCGCGGCCGCGTGGTCTCGGCCGTCTGGTGGCTCGACCTGTTCGAGAGCCCGGCGCCGGTACGCGAGCAGATAGACACTCCCGTGGTCGTCATGGCGGGCGGCAAGGGAACACGGCTGTCGCCCTACACCAACATCCTGCCGAAGCCGCTCATGCCGCTCGGCGACCAGACCATCCTGGAACTCATCCTGGATCGCTTCTCGGCATACGGGGCCGATCGGTTCTTCGTCACGCTCAACTACAAGGCCAATCTGATCAAGGCCTACTTCGCCGACGTGGAGACGCCCTACGACATCACCTACGTGCACGAGACGGAGCCGCTCGGCACGGGCGGAAGCCTGAGCCTGATGAGGGACTTGCTCGATCGCACGTTCATCCTCACCAACTGCGACATCGTGGTGGATGCCGACTACGCGGACATCGTCCGATACCACCGCGAGCACGGCAACACGATCACGCTCATCGCATCAACCCGGCACGAGACCATCCCCTACGGCGTCTGTGAGGTCGCTGAAGGCGGAGCGCTCGTCTCGATCCGCGAGAAGCCGCAGTTCAACTTCCTCGTGAGCACCGGCTTCTACGTGATCGAGCCCTCGATCCTGGACCGCGTGCCGGACGGCACCTTCATCCACATGACGGACATCATCAACGGCTGCCTCGCCGACGGGCTGCCCGTCGGCGTGTACCCGGTGTCGGAACGGTCGTGGGTGGATATCGGGGAGTTCGAGTCGCTCCAGGACACCCTCACGCACTTCGGGCTGGTGTGACCGGCGTGGCGCGCGTCTACGTGATAGCCGAGGCGGGCGTGAACCACAACGGATCGATCGAGACCGCGCTTGCGCTCGTCGAACAGGCCGCGGCCGCTGGCGCAGACGCCGTGAAGTTCCAGACGTTCTCGGCGAAGCGGTTGGTGACAGCACAGGCCCCGAAGGCCGCCTACCAGCTCGATACGACGCCCTCGGCCGAATCGCAGCGAGACATGATCGCCCGGCTCGAACTCACGCCCGAGGACCACCGCACCCTGATCGGCGAGACGGAGCGGCGGGGCATCGAGTTCCTCTCCTCCCCCTTCGATCTCGAGAGCATCGACCTGCTCGCATCGCTCGGCCTGCGCACCTTCAAGCTCCCGTCCGGTGCGCTCACCGACCTGCCGTACCTCAGGCGGGTGGCGCACGTGGCCGATCGCATCATCCTTTCGACCGGTATGGCGACGCTCGCCGAGGTGTCGCACGCGCTCGAAGCGCTCCGTGCCGCGGGCGCCGACGACACGCCCATCACCCTGCTGCACTGCACCACCGAGTACCCGACCCCGCCCGAGGACGTGAACCTGCGCGCGATGACCACGCTCGCCGAGGAGTTCGGATTGCCCGTAGGCTACTCCGACCACACCGCCGGCATCGCCGTCCCCATCGCCGCCGCAGCGCTCGGCGCCACCGTGATCGAGAAGCACTTCACGCTCGACCGGGCGATGGAGGGCCCTGACCACAGGGCCAGCCTTGAGCCGGCGGATCTCGCGCGCATGGTTTCCGCCGTCCGCGAGGTGGAACAGGCGCTCGGCAGCCCGGTGAAGGCTCCGACCGGGGGCGAGGCCGAGAACGCGCGCGCGGTCCGCAAGAGCATCGCCGCCGCGCAGGCGATATGCGCTGGTGACATCTTCACCGAGGACAATCTGACCACCAAGCGCCCGGGCACCGGGATCAGCCCGATGCGCTGGGACGAGATCCTGGGCCGCCCGGCCCCCCGCGACTTCCGCGAAGACGAGCTGATCGAGCTATGAGACGCATCTGTGTGATCACGGGGACCCGTGCGGACTACGGCCTGCTGAGCCCACTCATGCGCCGTATCGGGGAGACCGCCGATCTCGAGCTGCAGGTCATCGCCACGTGCATGCACCTGTCCGAGCGCTTCGGGATGACGGTGCGCCTCATCGAGGACGACGGATTCCGCGTCGACGCACGGGTCGAGATGCTGCCCGAGGACGACTCGCCGCTCGCCGTGGCGAGTGCCACGGGCACGGGCACGACCCGCATCGCAGAGGCACTGGCCCGCCTCTCGCCCGACATCGTCGTGATCCTTGGCGACCGCTTCGAGGCGCTGGCCGCCGCCACCGCGGCATTCCTGCTGCGAATCCCCATCGCTCACATCCACGGCGGCGAGGTCACGCTGGGCGCGCTCGATGACGGCCTCCGGCACGCCATCACCAAGCTCTCCCTGCTCCATTTCGCGTCCACCGAGCGGTACCGCGAACGCATCGTGCAGATGGGCGAGGACCCGACCCGCACCTTCGCGGTCGGTGCTCCCGGCATCGACAACGTCCGTACCACGCCGCTGCTCGATCGTGCCGCACTCTCGTCCGAACTGGGCATACCCGCCGACGTGCCGCTCGTGCTCGCCACGTTCCATCCCGTGACGCTCGGTGAGGACGACGAATCCGCGCAGCAGTTCGCCGAACTGCTTGCGGCGCTCGAAGAGACCCACCGTTTCGTGGTGTTCACGCGTCCGAATGCCGACGCCGGAAACGCGGCGATCCACCGGCTGCTGGACGACTGGGTGACCGCACGACCGGAGGGACGCGCCGCGTTCGCAGCGCTCGGTCACCAACGCTACCTGTCGCTGGCCTCGGCGGCCGACGTCGTGATCGGCAACTCGTCGAGTGGGATCATCGAGATACCCGCGCTCGGCACGCCGGTCGTCGACATCGGCTCGCGGCAAGCCGGCCGCATCATGCCCGCCGCGGTGGTCCACAGCGAGGCGGACCGCGCCGCGATCCGGGCCGCGATCGCACGCGCGCTGTCGGCCGAGCACAGGGCCGCGATGGCCGCGTCCGCCAACCCGTACGGCGATGGGCACGCCACCGAGCGGATCGTCGAAGTGCTGCGCACCGCCGACATATCGCGCGCCGCCCTGCGCAAGGGCTTTCATGACCTGCACGGGAACAGCTCGTGAGCGGGCACCGCAGCATCCTCGCGATCGTCCCCGCCCGGTCGGGCTCCAAGGGCGTCCCCGGCAAGAACCTCCGGACCGTGGGCGGTAAGCCCCTGCTCGTGTGGACCATCGAGGCGGCCCTCGAAAGCGGCGTGTTCGATGTGGTGTGCGTCTCCACCGATGGCGAGGACATCGCATCGGTGGCCCGCGCCGCGGGCGCCGACGTGCCGTTCCTCCGCCCGCCGCACCTCGCGACCGACTCCGCCACCACGCTCGACACGGTGCTCCATGCGCTCGAAGCCTACGCCGAGAAGGGCCGGCGCTTCGACGACGTGATGGTGCTCCAGCCCACCTCCCCGCTGCGCCGCGCTGGCCACATCCGTGAGGCGGTCGCGCTTCGCGACTCCAGCGGGGCGAAGGCGGTGGTCTCCGTGAGTGAGGCGACGCACTCCCCGCTGCTGGCGAACACGCTCCCCGAGGACCATCGCATGGGTTCGTTCCTGCGCGACGACGTCGTATCCCAGCGCCGGCAGGATCTGCCCGTGCACTACCGGCTGAACGGCGCCATCTACCTGATCGATGCAGACACCCTGCGCCGCGAACGCCGCTTCATCGGACCGTTCGCAGTCGCGTACGTCATGCCTGACGACGTCTCTGTGGACATCGACCGGGAGGTCGATATCCAGCTTGCCGACCTGCTCCTCTCGGCACGCGGCGAGGACTGAGCGCGTGGCGGGCGTGAACGTACAGCGCCTCGCGTACCGGCTTCTCGCGGGCCCCGGGCATGCCGCGCTTCGCAACCGCGCTCTCGAAGCGCGAGGATTCCCGCCGGCGGGTCCGGCGTCGTGGCTGACAGATCGCCTCCTCTTCTTGGGCACGCTCGTCCGGGCGCCGTTCGCGCGCCGCTACCGCGGCGGCCGACCGCCCGGCTCGCTCGTCGGCGCGTACGACCCCGCCGCCGACGATCCCGCCACGCGTGCCTACCGCAGCTACTACGTCCGGGAGTACTTCGGCGAGGAGCTCTCCTTCGTCACGCGCAGCGCGGTCCCGTCCCCCGCATCGCTCGCGGCCCGCCTCCGGGGCGCAAGCTGGCTGCTCGCCGGCACGTGCCTGGGCCTTCTCGCGTTCTTCGACCTCTCGAGGCGCCGCTATCGCTGGCTCGCGGCGTCGTTCCTCGATGCGCGAGCCTTCGCACGGGCGCTGCCGGCGCTCGAGAAAGTGTACGTGTTCGCCCTCTACGACCGGCGCTCGTATCTGGCGGTCTCGTTCCTGCACGCGCGCACCCGCGTCACGGTGGTCCCGGTCTTCCAGAACATCCCGCTCTACCGCAACTGCAGGTTCTTCCACATGCCGATCCCCGTGGTGATGACCTCGGCGGTAAGCGCGCAGGAGGCCGGATACTTCCGCGATCGCGGCGAATTCCTGGCGAGTGCGGTGACGTACCGCCCGCACGAGTTCCTCCTCGACGTGGCGCGGGCCGGGCAGGATGCCCCCTCGGTGGATATCGGCTACTTCTCCACCGGCGAGTGGGCCCGCCGCGACGGGCTCTACCAGGTGCGGGATCCGGAGATCGTGCGAAGCGGCGTTCTGAGGGGCAACCCGTACGACCGGGCGACGACCGAGGTCCTCGAGGCGCTCGCCGGCTATGCGCGCGAGCGGCATCGAACGCTCGTGATCTACCCGCATCCCTTCGAGCGCACGCTCATGAGCGAGCACGGCATCGAGCCGCCGTACGCGGCGCTCGAGGACGGCACGTGGGTCCGGATCGACCGCTCGGGCGAACCCAACTCGCGTCTGCGCGTCCGGGAGCCGCGGGTGGCCGTGTCGATCCAGTCGAGCTTCATCTGGGAGCGCATCGACCTCGGCCTCGATCGCTCCTACGTGTTCGAGTTCGAGGACCCGGAGCGCAACCCGTTCCTCCGCGAAGCGCTGGGGCCGTACGAGCGCAACGTGTACCGCTCGACCACGGAACTGATGGCGCGGCTCGACGAGGCGTTCGGCCCGTCAGCCTCCCGGTCCCTGGACGCACCCCGAGAAACGTGAGCGGCGCCGGGCCTCGCGCCTAGTTGTCGAGAGCCGAGAGCACCAGGATGTAGAAGCCGTCGCTCTCCTGCAGCGAGATGGTCCCCGAGTACTGACCTACGGTGGTGACCCGCTCGCGCAGGGATTCCGGCACGTGCAGCACGGCAGCGCGCCCCGTCAGTTCGGCCTCCTGCTCCACGTAGCCGGTGGGGGCGAAATCGGAGAAGACCACGATCACCGTGCGGTCGCTCTCGTCGCCGGGACCGATGCTGTGCGTCTGGAAGTCGGCCCGGTACGAGACCGACGGATCGGACACGACCGCGGCCTCCAAGAACACGATGGTGTTCGGCAGCGGCTCCGTCGCTTCTTCTAGCGCCACACCGTCCGGCGGCATGTCAGGCAGCACGGTATCGGGATCGGGATCGGTATCGGTCTCATCCACGCCGACGGTGGCGGTGGTGTCACCCTGGCCGGACGTGGGCGGCTGCACCTCAGGTTCGGGCTCCCTATCGAGCAGGAAGAGCGTCACCGTCACCGCTACCGCGACCACGAGCACTGCGATAAGCACCCACTGCATCCGCTGACGCATCATAGCCTCCACTTGCTGTTCGTGGTACGGGCGGTCAGCCCCCTACGGGAGACTCGCAACCGTGAGCTCGCCGGTCACGTCGAGCGCGTCGAGCGCGATCGTGCCGTTGCCCACGACTTCGAGCGTGAGCACGTGCGGCCCGTCGGCAAGCCCCGCGAGCGCGTAGATCGTCTGCTGGTAGTAGGTCGAGCCCGAGTAGCAGTCGATAAGCCCCTTGTACGTCCCGTCGAGGTACATCCTCGCCTGCCCGTAGCTGCGCGCGCGGTTGCCCACCAGCGAGACGGCGGTGCCGTCGAACGCGATGTTCAGCCGTGCACCCGCCTGGGCCGAGTAGTGCTGGCTCCCGCCGTAGAGCACCGTCGAGCTGCCGGTGCTCCACACGCCGGCCTGGAAGGCGATCTTCGGGTCGGTGTCGTCAGCCCGCACGGGCACCGGAGGCGCCTCGGCAACCGTGAGGTCGCCGGTCACGTCGAGGGCGTCGAGCGCGATCGTGCCGTTGCCCACGACTTCGAGCGTGAGCACGTGCGGCCCGTCGGCAAGCCCCGCAAGCGCGTAGATCGTCTGCTGGTAGTAGGTCGAGCCCGAGTAGCAGTCGATGAGGCCCTTGTACGTCCCGTCGAGGTACATCCTCGCCTGCCCGTAGCTGCGCGCGCGGTTGCCCACCAGCGAGACGGCGGTGCCGTCGAACGCGATGTTCAGCCGTGCACCCGCCTGGGCCGAGTAGTGCTGGCTCCCGCCGTAGAGCACCGTCGAGCTGCCGGTGCTCCACACGCCGGTCTGGAAGGCGATCTTCGGGTCGGTGTCGTCAGCCCGCACGGGCACCGGAGGCGCCTCGGCAACCGTGAGGTCGCCGGTCACGTCGAGCGCGTCGATCGCGATCGTGCCGTTGCCCACCGCCGTGATTGTCACGGTGTGCTCGGTGGACGGGTCGAGGCCGCTTTGGCCCCACACTGTCTGCTGGTAGAGAGTGGGCACGCTATAGAGCGATACCAGGCCCTGCGACACTCCGTCCACCGACACGGCGAACGAACCGTAGGAGCGCGCCTTGTTGGACACCAGGGAGATGGACGGCCCCACGAAGGAGATGTTCACTGCAGCGCCTTTCGCGCCCGTCCACTTCATCGCGCCGCCCGACAGCACCGTGCTCGACCCGTCGTTCCATCCGGGGCTGAACGCTATCCGCGCGTCGCTCTCCTCATACCGGGCGAGCGTCGGCACGCGCACGTACTCCGCCGAGCCGGCCGCATTGACGCCCCCGGAGAGATCGGCCACCGCGCCGAGCGCGCACTCCACCGTGTACGTGACGCCGAAGGTGTGCGTCGAGGTGGTGAGATGCACGATGCTCGCATCGGCCACGTCCACGCTCGCGGCTGTCACGGTCAGACCGGCTATCGTGAAGTCGCTGCCGTCGGAGGCCACGCTGAGCGGATCGAGCTCCCGGTCGAACGTCACGTCGGCGTGCGTCGCGTCCACGGCGCCTGCCGACACGAGGGTCGGCCCGTCGACCCATAGGCGGCCTGCGCCGGTCTGGGTGTCGGGACCTGAAGCGTAGATGTCGATCGCCCGCGCCTCGATGAGCGCCTCGACCCCGGCTGGTGTGAGCCCGGGGTACGCCTGCCGCAGGAGCGCCGCTCCGCCCGCCAGGTGCGGCGACGAGGCCGACGTGCCGGCGAAGTACGGCGAGTAGGTGGAACTCAGCACCGCGGAAGGCGCTGCGATCTCCGGCACCGTACGCCCGTCACGCGTGGGGCCTTCCGAAGAGTAGTACTCCTGCTCGTACGTCCGGCCGAGGGCCGCGACCGACATAGCCCCGTCGGACGCGTTGTCCGCGGGAACGACGATGCTCCGTGCCGGGACCCTGAACCCGGTCGAATCCAAACGGGGGGTCGTGAACAGATCGAAGTCCACGTCCGTGCGTGTCGCGTCGTATCGCGCCACGACCCATGCATACCAACCCGGAGACGACGCCCAGTACACGACGCGCTCCACGGGTCGCCAGCCGACCTCGCCGTTCTGCGGATCCGCCCCCCACTTAACTGCACTCCAGCTCGTGCCGTTGAAGTAGACCAGCCCCAGGTCGTAGTCCTGCGCCGCGGCGCTCCAGTCATCGTCCCACCACAGGTCGCCCACGATATAGCGCGGCGAGTCCACGTACTGCAACCGGTTGACTTCGGCCCCGGACTGATACTCGAGAAAGCCATCAGCGTCTGCATCCACGAAGTCGCCCGACCAGTGGTCTTGACGCTCGTTGCCCGCGGAGTTCGCCCAGAAGATGCCCGAGGTCACCGCATGGTCCACGATATCGTTGACTGGCCCGGTCCCATCGAGCGGACCCGAACCGAAGAATCCGAGCGACATGTTGATGACGTCCACGCCGTTGGCGATCATCCAGTCCACAGCCCGACCGAGCTCGACGTCGTTGATGATCTGGGCGAAGTACAGCTCGGCGCCGGGAGCCACGTCGTACACGATCTCGGCGACAGCCGTGCCGTGCACCTCGGACCCCTCGATCGCGCGCTCGGGCCACACCTGCACGGTCGCGGGCAACTCGGTCCCCAGGCGGGTCGCGTATCCGCTGAAGCCGGCGTCGATGATGCCCACCCGCACACCGGTCCCGTCGTTGCCCTCCGCGTGCAGGACGTCGGCGCCGATCTCGGCCACTCCCTCGCTCACCACGACATCAGGAACCGGCCGGTACGGCTGCCGGACGTACGCGACCGCGGGCGACTGTGCCAGTCCGCGCAGCGCGGGGACCGGGACGCGCACGACCACGGCGTCTCTGTACTGCGCGCCCACCACGGCACCCGCACGTGCCGCCGCCGAGGCAGCCTCGGCGGCCTTGCCCGGATGGGCCTCGAGCGTGACCTCGACCCTGCCGTCTTCGATCTCGACTCCGACGCTCTCCGCCACTGCCGCCGCCGCCGACGCGCCTCCCTCGCGATACGCCTCGGCCACCTGCATGAGAGATGACTCGACGTTGGGAAGGCTGGTAGCCGAGCGGGCCGGAAGCGTGAGGTCGACCGTGAGAGGCAGCACGACCGCGGTCTCACCGACAGCCGGCGCCGGGAGCACGGCGGCCAGGAGCGCGATCGCGAGCAGCAACGCGCGGATACGGCCTCGGGTGCGGGAGGACGAGTGCGGGTGTCGATGGCGGGTCACGGTGACTCCTCCGCTGCTAGGGGACGATCGCGTCTGAGACCTTGTAGGCGTCGAGCGCGATGGTGCCGTCGCCCACCGCCTCGATCACCACGGTGTGGGGGCCGTTCACCAGAGCGCCGCTGTCCCACACGGCCTGCTGGTAGAAGGTGCTCGAGGAGTAGAGCGACACGGTCTCGGGCGTGCCGCCGTCGACGGTCACGCGCATCGTCCCGTACGTCTTCGCCTTGTTGCCGATGAGGACGAACCGCGAGCCGGACATCGAGATGGTCGCGGAGGCGCCCGCGAGCGCCGTGTAGCGCTGCGTGCCGCCGGAGAGCACGGTGCTCGAACCCGAGCTCCAGCCGGGCGTGTAGAGGACGTGGTCCTCCTCCTCGAATGACGACGTGAGGGCTGGCGGCGACGCCTGCACGAGCGTGCCGACAACGTCGAGCGCATCGAGCGCGATGGTGCCGTCGCCCACCGCCTCGATCACCACGGTGTGGGGGCCGGAGGACAGGCCGGTGACGCTCCAGACGGGCTGCTGGTAGAAGGTGCTCGACGAGTAGAGCGACACCGTCTGGGGCGTGCCGCCGTCGAGGGTGACCCGCATCGTGCCGTACGCTTTCGCCTTGTTGCCGATGAGCGTGATCTCGGTGCCGTCGAAGGCCACGTACGCCCGGGCGCCCGCGACCGCCGTATAGCGCTGCGTGCCGCCGGAGAGCACGGTGGCCGAACCCGAGCTCCAGCCGGGCGTGTAGAGAAGCTCCGTGGCGGTCTCCTCGAAACGGGTCGCCGTCGCGGGGGCCGTCGCCTGCACGAGCGTGCCACGCACGTCGAGCGCATCGAGCGCGACGGTGCCGTCGCCCACCGCCTCGATCACCACGGTGTGGGGGCCGGAGGACAGGCCGGTGACGCTCCAGACGGGCTGCTGGTAGAAGGTGCTCGACGAGTAGAGCGACACCGTCTGGGGCGTGCCGCCGTCGAGGGTGACCCGCATCGTGCCGTACGCTTTCGCCTTGTTGCCGATGAGCGTGATCTCGGTGCCGTCGAAGGCCACGTACGCCCGGGCGCCCGCGGTGGCTGTGTACTTCATCGTGCCGCCGGAGAGCACGGTGCTCGAACCCGAGATCCAGCCGGGCGTGTAGACGATGCGGGTGTCGGTCTCCTGGTACGAGGTCACCCCTGCCATCGTCGGCGGGTCGGCCTGGACCAGCGACCCGATCACATCGACCGCATCGAGCGCCACCGCGCCAGTGCCTACGACCTCGAGCGTCACCACGTGCGCACCCGGCGTGAGGCCGGTGACCGACCACAGGCGCTGGCGATACGCGGTGGACGCGCTGCGCAGATCGATCGTCTCGGCGAATTCACCGTCCACGTAGACTTTCGCCTGCCCGTACGACGCGGAGCGATTGCCCACGAGCGATACCGCCGTGCCTTCGAAGGCAACGTTCACCCGCGCGCCTGCCGTGGTGCTGTACTTCATATGGCCGTCGCTCAGGACCGACGCGGTGCCCGTGATCCAACCCTCGGTGGAGTAGGCGATCCGCGAATCGTCCTCCTCGACGATCGTCGCAAGGCTCCCGGCGACGTCGAGCGCGTCCACGCAGATGGAGTATGCGAGACTCTCCGGGTTCTTCGTCCCGGTAGCACGGATGGTCATGCGGTGCATGCCCGGCGCAAGACCGCTCGCCTTGAAGACCTGGTTCTGTATCCGGATCGTCGGCGCGTACAGGTCGACTTCTCCCTGGTAGACGCCGTCTATGGAGATCGCCGCCTTGCCGAACGACGGCCACTTGAGCGCGATCCATCCGATCGACGTGCCCTCGAACGCAACATCGATCTCCGAGCCCGCGGTCTTCGTGTACACGTAGCTTCCTGCCGAGAGGTCGGCGCTGCTCGCCGAGCTCCAACCGGTGACCGGGTCCACGCCGGCGTGATCCTGTTCGTACCGGACCGTCCCCGGATCGCGCACCGCACCCGCGACGTCGGCCGCATCCACGTTTATTGCGTAGGCGCCGCTCGTGTTCGCCGGGTTGGCCGTGCCGAGCGCGACGAGGCGCACCGTGTGATCGCCCGCGGCAAGACCGGACACCCGCCATATCTCGGACTGTGGCTCGGAAGTGGGCGCGTAGTAATCGGCGACCCCCTGATAGACGCCGTCGACGTAGACCGACGCCTGACCGTAGGATGAGTAGCGCTCGCCGATGACCGCCAGCGATGTGCCGTTGAACGGTATCGTCACCGAGCTGCCCGCCGTACGCGTGTAGCGGTAGTCGCGTCCCGACATCCAGTACAGCGTGTTGTCGCTCCAGCCGGCCGACCAGGACACGCGCGAATCGTCCTGTTCGAACCGTCGCGTCCCTGCTTCCTGCAAGGCGCCTACGACGTCGAACGCGTCCACGCTGACCTCGGTTCCCACGCTTGCGGTGCTCTTCGTGCCAAGGACGCGGATCGTGAGGGTGTGATACGTGTCCGCGAGCCCCGTCCTCGACCACACGACCGCCTGCGGGATCTCAAGGGAGCTGTAGAGGTCCACCGTGCCGAGCGACGCTCCGTCGAGCAGCACCTCGGCGAGTCCCGATGCAGGGCCTCTGGAGCCGACCCACGCGATCTCGGAGCCCCGGAAGGGCACCGTAACGCTGGATCCTCCCCCGGAGGCGAGCAGATGAGTGTCCCGGGAGACGAGCGCCGCCTCCGAGGTCTCCCACGAGCCAGTGAAGACGACCCGGCGATCGGACTGCTCGAACCGCAGCGGCGGCGTAGTCCCGCTCACCCAGAACTTCGGCGAACGAAGCGAAAGCCGACTGTAGAACGTGGTTCCCGATATCGTGTACGCGCTGCCATCGGCCATGCGGATCGTCGCGCTGCGGACCCAATCTCCGGTCGCGCGCTCGAGCGATACTGAAGCGACGGCGCCCGGATAGCCGAGTTCGGCGGCGAGCTGCGTACCCGTGTACACGATCGGATCGCCCCAGGAGTGCGTGTAGGGGCCGTCCTCGTACGGGTCGGGCACGGCCGACCAGTACACGTAGTGCGCACCGCCCCAGACGTCCTCCTTGTTGGCGGTATAGCCGCCGGACATGGACGAGAAGAACGTCTGCACGATGGTGGAGCCGTACTTCACGACCTGATACGCGGTGGCGTTCACGGCGTCGTTGGTGCGGGTCGTCTCGTAGACAAGGAAGTACTCTTCACCGCTGCGATGCCTGCTGTACCCCCCGTACACCTGACTGCGGGCCGTGCAGTACAGCTCCGCGCTCGCGTCGGTCACGTACGCATACGAACGCGCCGCAACGGCCTGGGCCTTGAGGGCCTCCATGTGCCACGAGGAGATCGACTCCCGCGGAACGACGCCGTACAGGTAGTGCTCGAGCGGAACCACGTTCACGAGCTTCAGCGCCGAGTTGGATGCGACGAGCTTCATCGCGCCGCGCCAGTTCACATGCTCACGGGTGAAGGGACCGGTCGCGTCCTGGACCTCGATGAGCGGATAGTCGGACGAACTCCGGTCGGTCACGGTCACCGAGCCCGAGAAGGAGCCGAGCACCTTCCCCGTATCGATGTCGGTGGCCGTGATGGTGGAACCGCTCGCCGTGAAGCGCACGCGGTGGTCTCCCGATGTCACGGCGCCGCCGACGTTGAGCGACCCTCCGATACGGCCCGAGCGCAGGGTCCACGAAAGACGATAGGCCTTGGACGCGTCCATGTTGACCAGGAGGCTGCGGTTCGCGACCGTGCCGAGCGTCGTCTGCTGGTAGTAGTGCGCGAGTATCCCGTCGTACGTCCAGCCATGCTCGGCGAAGCCCTTTGCGCCGTACTGGCTAAGACCGATGCCGTGGCCCCACCCTTTGCCGGTGATGTAGAAGACCGCCTCGCCGTGCGCGGTTCCGGCCGGCAGCAGCACCGTGAACGCGAACGCGATCAGAAGGGCCAGGGAGATCGAGAGGATCCGGCGTGTGCCCGGAGAGGTTCTGACAGACTCGTGCATAGAGGTCCTCAGTTCTACGACTCGGCTACATCCCTGGTGCCGACAGCAAGGCACACGCCAGCGTGCCGTGACGGCATGGACTTCCACCGGCCATTTTAGCACGCGTGACGCTCCCTTCGCTGGCCCACAACCGCACCATGATGCACCGTACGGGGCTGCCGGCGCCCGGTTGTCGCGGCGTGACGCATCCCCTATGCTCGGGCAGGCTGGGACCCGCGCGACAGACCGCGGTCCGGCCGACCCGATCGGGAGGGGTGCCGCCAGTGCGGGTGCTTCTGCTGTCCAACATGTATCCCTCATCGGCCGACCCCGGGTACGGCTCGTTCGTCTCGCGGCAGCAGCATCGCCTGACGTCCGACCATGGCGTCGAGTTCTCGCTTGTGGTATCCGCCCGGCGAGGAGGCGGTTGGGCGAACGTCGGCAAGTACGCCCGCTTGCTCGGCAGCACCATCGTGGCTACTCTCCGAGGCGACTACGACATCGTGCACGCCCACTACCTGTTGCCCTCGGCGGCTTTCGCTCTGCTTCCTGCGCTCGCGCGCCACAGACCGCTGGTGATCACCGCTCACGGCACCGACGTCTATACAGGACAACGGCCGTTCTGGAAGGGCCTCGTAACGCGGGCGCTTCGCAGGGCGCACCGCGTTATCGTGGTCTCCGATTTCCTCGGACGGGAGCTTGAGGCCGGGTACGGTATTCAGCCGCGAGGAGGAGTGCTCGTGAGCGACATGGGCGTGGACACCGCCCTCTTCACGCCCGGCGACCGCGACGCCGCCAGGAGGACACGCGGGCTCCCCGACGGCGTGCCGCACGTGCTGTTCGTCGGCAACCTGGTGGAGACCAAGGGCGTGGCCGATCTCGCCACCGCGCTCGTGAGCCTGGCCGCACGCAAGACCGGCTTCCGGGCGACGTTCGTCGGCGGCGGTCCGATGCTTGCCGAACTCCAGCGGATCACCGGACCGATCCGGGACAGCGTCACGTTCGCGGGGGTGCTGCCGCATCACGCGCTGGTGGACGTCTTCCGCTCGGCTGATCTGTTCGTTCTCCCCTCGCACCGGGAAGGCCTCGGACTCGTGTGCCTCGAAGCGCTCGCATGCGGGGTCCCGGTGGTGGCGGTGCGCACTGGCGGGATCCCGGAGATCATCGCAGACGGCGTGAACGGCGTCCTCGTCGAGCCGGGCGATCGGGTGGCGCTCGCCGATGCGCTCGAACGGCTGCTCGGAGACGCCACCCTGCGCTCCCGGCTGGCCGCCGCAGCCCGGGCGACGGCCCTCGAGCACGACGAGGCCGTCCAGGCGGCCCGCGTCGCGCAGGTGTACGCCGACGCGCTCGGCTCGGGGTGAGGGCCGCCCGCCTTGAACCGGACTGGCGGCACAACTATCATGTATCCGCTCCAGCCGACGCGCCACCGACCCTCCTGCGAGGTCTCCTGAGTGAGCAGATCCGGCAATCCCGCCACATCGAGCCCCACGTCCGCCCACGGCCCGCGGTTCTCGGTGATCATCCCTGCCTATAACGCCGAGGCGTACCTCGCGGATACCATCGGCTCCGTCGTGGGCCAGACCTACGGAAGCTGGGAGCTCGTCCTCGTCGACGATGGCTCGACCGACTCCACGCGCGCCATCGCCGCGGGTTACGCGGAGCGGGACCCGCGCATCCGGGTGATCACACAGCGAAACGGGGGCTGCTCGTCGGCGAGCAACACCGCCTGGCGCGCAGCACGGGGAGAATACATCTGCATCATCGGCGCTGACGACCTCTACCTGCCAGGCTACCTGGAGACGCAGTCCCGGTTCATCGACGACAACCCGGGCTACGACATCTACACGTGCAACGGGGTGAAATTCTTCCCCGATGGCACTGAGGTCCCGTACTTCACCGATGCGCGGCACAGGCGGGTCACCTCCTTCGTGCTCGATGACTTCCTCGAGAGCAACCCGGTCTTCGGTGTGGCGATCTTCCGGCGCGACCTGATCGAACGCCTCGGGGGCTACCGGGAGCACCTGAGGAACGCGGAGGACTACGATTTCTGGATCCGCGCGATGGCCTCAGGCGCACGGCACCGCCACAACCCCCCGGTGCTCGCACGCTATCGAAAGCACGGCGGCAACAAGTCCGGCAATGCCGTGGCCGCGGCACGCGCGCTCGTGCGGATACTCGAGGACCTCGAGGCCACACCCGGACTCGACAGCGCAGTGCGCGAGCACCTGACCGGCGTGCTTGTCCGCCGTCGTGCCGCCGTCGCGCGCCGAGAACTCGAGTCGCGAATGCTCGGAGGGGACTTCAGCCGGGCCCGGCGAGCCTTCTGGGAGGTGCGCGGGGGCTTCGCTTCCCGCCTCAAGTACGCCCCGGCGCTGGCCGCGGTGCTTCTCAGCCCTCGCCTCTACACGCATCTGGTGCTCGCCCGGCACCGCTGACATCAGGAGCGGTAGGCGATCAGTCCGCCGCGACCATCTGCCAGTCCTTGCCCACCACCACGAGGATGTCCGTCGTGAACTCGTACATGCCGCGGCTCGGCACGAGGTCGCCGATCGGGAGCGCGCTGCGCACCGCCTCGGCTTCCGTGTCGTTGTCCTTGTAGACGATGAGGGTGCGGTCGTACACGAACTGATTGGCGTTGCCGACTTCTCCCACCGCGAAACGGGCCGCCCGCAGGACGTCGGCCGCGTTGCCGGCCACGCCCTCGACCCCGGCACCGTTGCGTACCGTGACCGTCACGGAAGCGGGATCGACGTCCGCCGCATCCTCGGACACCGGGTCCACGAATGGACGTCCCTCCATCATGCGCTCCACGAGATCCTCTTTGAGGGTCTCGTCGGGCCACACGTACGGCGAGCGCCACTCACCGAGAACGGTCGCCGTGTACACGCGGCCGCTCCCCATGTCTTTCAGGGTCGATGCGACGTCGATGATCTGCGAGAGCGACATCGACGTCGCCATGTTCTTCGCGACGGCCTTCATCACGTCGTCGATCTTGAGCACCTTGTCGAGCTTCAGGGCCTGATCGGCGAGCGCCTTGAAGAACTCCTGCTGGTGTTTCATACGCGTGAAGTCCGCGTCGGGGAAGTCACGGCTTCGCACGTACGTGAGCGCCCGTTCGCCATCGAGCAACTGGTAGCCCGGCTCGATGTGCTGCGCGTCGGGATTGCTCGTATGGCTCGCAGCCTTGCGGTCGTCGATCTCGACATCCACGTCGATCCACACGCCGCCGAGCGCATCCACCACGCCCTGGAAGCCAGCGAAGTTGACGGACATGTAGTGGTTGATCTCGATGCCGAGGAAGCCCTCGACGGTCTCGATCGTGAGTGAGGGACCGCCGTAGAAGGCCGAGGCGTTGATCTTGTTGACGCCGTGATCCGGGATCTCGGTGCGCGTGTCGCGCGGTATCGACAGCAGCCACACAAGCTTCTGCTCCGGGTCGATGCGGGCGACGATGATGGTGTCAGCACGTGCCGCGGTCTCGCCCGGCCGACGGTCGTCACCGACGAGCAACACGGTGAACGGCTCCTTCGGCTCCTCCACGGGCGTCAGCGCCGCGGCCACCGCGGGATCGGTGTCCGTGAGGTTGCCCTGGGTCGTCTTCTCGAAGTCGTTGTACATCCCCCACGCGACGAGCCTGCCTCCCACCGCGATGATCGCGACGAGCGACAGGATCGCGATGGCCGTGCCCCGTAGGCCCGCCCAGTTGAAGACGCCCCACACGACGACACCGCTCACGATCACGACCACGATGATCGCCGAGAGCATGTTGCCCACGTTGGAGACCACGAGCCCGATCACCGGCAGGTCCCAGACGGCAAGCGCAGACGTGGCGAGCAGCAGCGCAAGACCGAAGATGCCTCCGACGATGCCGGCGGTGACCCGCTTCTTGCGGCGGACCTGCTGCGCGCGCATGCGCGGAGCCGACTCGACGACCCGGCCCACCTCGCGGCGCGGATGCCGCGAGGGCTTGCGGCCGACGCGACCCAGGGACGGCTCGCGCGTCGAGGCGCGGCCGGTCCTGTGCCGGTCCGATCGCCGCGGACGCGGCTCTATGCTGTCGTGATCCATATCCTCCACCGATCCGGGCATGCCGGTCGCGTCTTGGTTCCTAGTCTGCGAACCTTCGCTCTAGCGCGCGCACGATCGCCTCGGCGGCGTGGCCGTCACCGTAGACGTCGGGATGCGAGGCGGGGCGACTCATCGCGCCGACCGCCTCCACGATACGCGCTTCGTCGGTTCCGGCAAGCACGTTCCAGCCGAGCTCGACCGTCTCGGTCCACTCGGTCTCCTCGCGGAGCGTCACGCACGGCACCCCGAAGAAGTACGCCTCCTTCTGCATCCCGCCCGAATCCGTGAGCAGACCTGCCGAGGAGCCGAGCAGCGCCACGGTGTCCATGTACGACAGCGGTGGCACGTCGGTGATGTTCGGCGCCGCTTCGAGCGCTTCGACGAGGCCGAACGCGTGAAGGTTCTTGCGCGTCCGGGGGTGCACCGCCCAGATGACCGGCAGCGCGATACGGGAGAAAGCGCGGATCACCGCCGCGAGCCGCTCGGGACTATCGCTCGTCGAGGCGCGATGCACCGTGGCGAGCAGGTAGCGCCCCGGGGTGAGCCCGAGACTGTCGAGCACCGGGGCGGAGTCGACCGAGTCGGCGAAGAACCGGGCCGTATCGAGCATGACGTCTCCCACGAGCTCGACACCACCGGTGATCCCCTCGGCGGCCAGATGGGCGACCGCGACGCGGGTGGGGCACAGCAGCAGCGAGGAGACATGATCGGTGACGACGCGGTTGATCTCCTCGGGCATCGAGCGGTTGAACGACCGCAGGCCCGCCTCGACGTGCGCCACCGGGATGCCGAGCTTCACGGCGGCCAGCGCCCCCGCAAGCGTCGTATTGGTGTCGCCGTACACGAGCGCGACATCCGGCGCGATCTCCGAGAACAGCTCCTCGAGCATGCCGAGCATCTCGCCGGTCTGACGTCCGTGACCGCCGGATCCGACGGCCAGGTTGTAGTCGGGAAGCGGGATGCCGAGCTGTTCGAAGAAGACCTCGGACATGTCGTAGTCGTAGTGCTGGCCGGAGTGCACCAGCACCTCATCGTGCCGCGCCCGGAGCGCGCGGCACACGGGTGCCGCCTTGATGAACTGCGGACGCGCTCCTACGACCGAGACTACCTTCATGACGTTAGCCGAGCGCCCCCTTGACCGCCGCGACGACTTCCTCCTGCTGCGCCCGCGTGATACCCGGGAAGCACGGCAGAGCGAACGTGCGCGCGTCGCACGACTCCGCGACCGGCAGGGACGGGCGAACCCATCCCTCGAGCGTGGCGAACGCGTCCTGCTCGTGCAGCGCCACGGGATAGTAGAGCGCCGTGCCGATGCCCTCTTCCTTCATCGCGGTCATGATGCGCTCGGCTGCCTCGGCGCTCTCCGCCTTCACGATGAAGAGGTGGTAGACCGCCTCGCCGTACTCCCGCATGGCCGGCAGCTCGAGACCCGCGACGCCGGAGAGCAGCTCGCCGTAGACGGCCGCAGCCGCCCGGCGCTCGGCGTTCCAGCGATCGAGGTGCGGCAGCTTCACCGACAGGATCGCCGCCTGCAGCGTGTCCAGACGCGAGTTGGTGCCGAAAGCGTCGTGGTAGTACTTCTTGCTCGTGCCGTGCGATGCGAGCTTGCGCGCCCGCGCCGCCAGCTCGGCGTCATCGGTGGTGATGATGCCGCCGTCACCCGCGCACCCGAGGTTCTTGCTGGGGAAGAACGAGAACGCGGCGGCCCGCGCGAGCGAGCCGGCGCGCTTGCCCTTGTACGTGGCGCCGATCGCCTGGCAGGCGTCCTCGATGACGATCAGGCCGTGGCGCTCGGCGATCTCGAGCAGCGGGTCCATGTCCACGCACTGCCCGAAGATGTGGACCGGGAGGATGGCCTTCGTGCGCGGGGTGATCGCAGCCTCGAGCTGCGAGACGTCGATGTTGTAGGTGCCGGGCTCGATGTCGACGAAGACCGGCGTGGCGCCCACGTGGGCGATGCACTCGACGGTGGCCCAGAAGGTGAACGGCGTGGTGATGACCTCGTCGCCCTTGCCGATGCCAAGCGCGGCCATGATAAGGAAGAGAGCGTCCGTGCCGTTCGCGCACGCGACCGCATGCGCGGTGCCGCAGTACGACGCGATCTCGGCCTCGAGCGCCGCGACCTTCGGGCCGCCGATGAACGACGCATTCTCCATGACCTCGCCGATCGCGGCGTCGAGTTCGGTCTTGAGCTCGCGGTACTGGGCCTTGAGGTCGAGCAGGGGGACACCCATCGGGCACTCCTTCACGATCGGACACATCGGTGGCGGCTGATTCTCACACGCGAACGGGGCCGCGACGACCCCGCTCCCCCATCCGTAACGCTTCCGTTCACTGGTTATCGAGCAACTCCTCCGCGGCGACCTCGCGGACCGCGCGCGCGGGCACACCCATCACGACCGTCTTTGGGGGCACGTCCTTCGTGACGATGGCCCCGGTCGCGACGAACGCCTCCTCGCCTATCTCGATGCCCGGCAGGATGTGCACCCCGCCGCCCACGCGCGCCCCACGGCGGACGGTGCAGCCGCGCATCTCCTTCAGGCGCTTTTCGGTGCGCCCCATGTAGTTGTCGTTGGTGGTGACGACCATCGGCGCGATGAACACGTCCTCCTCGATGGTCACGTACGCGGTGATGTACGCGCCCGACTGGATGCGCGTGCGACTGCCGATGGTGGTGTCGTTCTCCACGGTGACGTTGCGGCCGATGACGACGTTGTCGCCGATCGTGCAGCGCTCGCGCACGCCAGCCGCATCGGCGATAACGCAGTTGGAGCCGAAGGTGGAGCCCGCCATCACGATGGCGTTGGCGCCGACCACGCAGCCGTCGCCGAGGACGACACCGGTGAGCGGGCCGCCCTTGGCGGTCGAGGACTTCGCGAGCTTGGGCGCCTTGCCGATCATCGCCCCGTCGGCCACGGTCACGCCGTTGCCGATGACCGCACCGGGGAAGATGTGGACGAACGAGCCGAGGGTGACGTCGTTGCCGATGCGCACGTCCTCGTCGATGACACAAAACGGCGAGGGGACGAAGTTCTCGCCGACGGTGACGCTCGGGTGCACGTACGCGGTCACGCGGTCTCCAATCCGGTGGCGACGGGCGCTCCACCCGTACGCATCGATTCGCTCACGGCCTCCAGCACTCGCACGACCTCGAGGCCCTCGCGGCCGCTGGAGCGCGGCGTCTGCCCGTTGCGGCAGCAGTCGAGGAAGTGCTGCACCTCGAGCGACAGAGGCTCGGCCATCTTGAGGAACGGTGCCTTGATCTCGCCGAACCGCAGGGTAAGGTCCTCGCCGAACGCCATCGCGTCGCTCGGCGCGCCCACGCCCTTGTCGTAGATCCAGATCTTCTCGGTGGCCTCCATGTCGTCGAACACCAGCATCTTCTTGGTGCCGACGATGGTGAACTTGCGCGTCTTGTGCGGGTCGAGCCAGCTGACGTGGATGTTGGCCATCCGCCCGCTCGGGAAGTGCAGGTTCGCGAAGACCGTGTCCTCCACGCCGTCGTTCAGGTAGGCGGCGCCGTTGGCCGACACGCTGTCGGGCGCCTCCCCCAACAGGTAGTGCACGATGGAGACGTCGTGCGGGGCGAGCGACCAGAAGGCGTTCTCCTCCACGCGCACCTTGCCGAGGTTCAGGCGCTGCGCGTACAGGTAGAGCACGTCGCCGAGCTCACCCGACTCGATGACCTCTTTGATGTACGTGACCGCCGAGTGGTAGACCATCAGGTGGCCGACCATGAGCACCACGTCGCGCTCGGCCGCGATGCGGACGAGCTCCTCGGCGTCGGCGCTCGTGAGCGTGAGCGGCTTCTCGACGAAGCAGTGCTTGCCCGCCTCGATCACCGCCCTGGCGATCACGAAGTGAGCCGGCGCCGACGTGGCGACCACCACGGCATCGAGCGAGTAGTCGGCGAGGAAGGCGGCAAGGTCGGTCGTCGTGGCCGCATACGGGTACAGCGCCGAGAACTTGGCGAGGTTGGCCTCGTTCGTGTCGCACGCCACCACGAGATCGGCATCGGCAAGCTTATCGAGGTTGCGGACGAGGTTGGGTCCCCAGTAGCCGAAGCCGACCACGCCGACGCGCACGGGCGCGCCGCTCACAGCCGCACCACCTTCGGACCGTCGAACTGCCACATGGCGTTGCGGGTGTCGAGCACCAGAGCGGCGTTCTCCGCGACGAGCGCGTAGTCCAGGTTCTTGTGCGCGGTGATGATGAGCACCACGTCGGCGGCAGTGATCGTCCCGGCCGTGAGATCCACCTTCGGGATCTCGGCGCCCTTGACGGAGAACCGGGGGACGTAGGGGTCGTGGTAGACGACCTCGGCCTCCTTGTCCTGCAGCAGCTCGACGATGCGGATCGCCGGGGACTCGCGCATGTCGTCGATGTCGGCCTTGTAGGCGACGCCGAGCACGAGCACCTTCGATCCTGCGAGCGCCTTGCGCTGGCGGTTCATGGCGTCCATGAGCCGCTGGACGACGTAGTACGGCATGTTCTCGTTGATGCGGCCCGAAAGGTCGATGAACTCGGTGCGGAAGTCGTACTGCTTGGCCTTCCACGAGAGGTAGAACGGGTCGATCGGGATGCAGTGCCCGCCGAGGCCGGGGCCGGGATAGAACGGCATGTAGCCGAACGGCTTGGTCTTCGCGGCCTCGATGACCTCCCACAGGTTGATGTCCATACGCTCCGAGAGCATGAGGAGCTCGTTCATGAGCGCGATGTTCACGCCACGGAAGGTGTTCTCGAGGAGTTTCGTCATCTCGGCGGCGCGGGTCGAGGAGACCGGCACGACGGTGTCGATGTAGCGGCCGTACAACGCGAGCGCGTGCTCGGTGCAGGCGGGAGTGACGCCGCCGATGACCTTCGGCGTGTTGCGCGTCTGATAGACCGGGTTGCCGGGATCCACGCGCTCGGGCGAGAACGCGAGGTAGAGGTCGGTGCCGACCTTCAGGCCGCCCGATTCCAGGATGGGCTGGATGATCTCCTCGGTGGTGCCGGGGTACGTCGTCGACTCGAGCGTGACGAGCATCTGCGGGTGGAGGTGCGGAGCGATCGCGGCGGCCGCGCTCTCCATGAAGGTGGTGTCGGGCTCCTTCGTCTCGTTGAGCGGCGTCGGAACGCAGATCGCCACCGCGTCGGTCTCCCCCACCCGCGAGAAATCGGTCGTGGCCTCGATCAGGCCGTCGCTCACCAGCCGGGCGAGTTCGTCGGTGGGCACGTCGGGGATGTAGCTCGTGCCCTCGTTGACGAGGCCGACCTTCTCGGCCGAGATGTCGATGCCGAGCACGCGATGGCCCGCTTTCGCCATCTCGACGGCCAGCGGCAGGCCGACGTACCCGAGACCGACGACCGTGAGAACCGCACTGCCGTCTTCGATGCGCTCCTTGAGTCCCATGGCTCCTTCTTCTGCGTGAACGGGCCGCATCGCGTGCGGCCGGTCAATCTGTCTAGTGTATCGCGAACATCAGCGTGCCGGAGCACGCAAGAGCGCCGTCGACGTACGCCGAGGCCTCGCCAAACCCGATGGCTCCGCGGGACTTCGTGATGGCGACCTCCATCCGCAAGACATCGCCCGGCACGACCTGCCGCTTGAAGCGCACCTTGTCGATGCCGCCGAAGAACGCGATCCTGCCCCGGTTGTCGGGAAGCGAGAGCAGCGCCACCGCGCCGACCTGCGCCATCGCCTCGACGATGAGGACGCCCGGCATCACCGGATGCTCCGGGAAGTGGCCCGGCACCCAGAAGGCATCGGCGGTCACGTCGAGTTCCCCGACCGCCCGGACTCCCGACTCCAGCTCCAGCACGCGGTCCACGAGCAGGAACGGATCGCGGTGCGGGATGATCGCCTTGACGGCGTCGCGGTCGAGCATGGCCCCTCCCTCAGTCGTCTTCCATGCGAACGCCGGCGCCGAGCACTGCCAGCTTCCCGGCGAAGTCCTCGTATCCGCGCACGATATGGTGCACGTCGGTCACGCGCGTCTCTCCCTCGGCTGCCAGACCCGCGAGAACGAGAGCCGCCCCGCCACGGAGGTCGGGCGACCGCACCGGCGCGCCCTCGAGCTTGGCCACCCCGCGCACGAGCGCGCGGTGGCCCTCGATGTCGATGTCGGCGCCCATGCGCTTCAACTCATCGGCGAACATGAACCGGTTCTCGAACACGTTCTCCGTGATCAGGCACGCTCCGTCGGCGATGGCCATCATCGCCATGAACTGCGCCTGCATGTCCGTGGGGAAGCCGGGGAACGGCAGGGTCGCCACATCGACCGGACGCAGCGCTCCCTCGCGCCTGACGGTCGCCCGGTCGGGGCCGAGTTCGAACGTGCAGCCCGCCTGCCGCATCTTGGTGATGACCATCTCCAGGTGCGCCGGGTCGAAGCCGCTCACCGTCACCTCGCCGCCCGTGATGGCCGCGGCGGCAAGGAAGGTGCCCGCCTCGATCCGGTCGCCCACCGTGGCATGCTCGGCAGGCGCGAGAGCGTCCACCCCGGTGACCTTGAGCGTCGAGGATCCCCGGCCGACGATCGACGCGCCCATCGCCACCAGCATGTCCACGAGATCGCCGATCTCCGGCTCGCGGGCCGCGTTCTCGATGGTGGTGACCCCGCTCGCGAGGACCGCCGCCATGAGCAGGTTCTCGGTGGCGCCCACGCTCGGGAAGTCGAGGATCACGTGCGCTCCGGTCAGCCCCTCGGGCGCCGACGCCTCGATGTAGCCGTGCTCGAACTCGATGTGCGCGCCGAGCTGCTCGAGGCCGTGCACGTGCATGTCGATCTTGCGGGAGCCGATGTTGCAGCCGCCCGGCATCGCCACGCGGGCGCGGCCGAAGCGGGCGACCAGCGGACCGAGCACGACGATCGACGCGCGCATCTGCGCCACGAGCTCGTAGGGGGTCTCCACGGAGGTGATATCGCCCGCGTCGATAGACAACACATCGCCGTCGCGCCCCACGCGCGCCCCGAGGTGCTCGAGCACCTCGGCCATCACCTGCACGTCGCTGATCTCGGGGACGTTGCGGATGACCGATTCGCCCGGGGCGAGCAGCGCGGCCGCCATGAGTTTGAGTGCAGAGTTCTTCGCGCCCGCGACGCGCACGGAGCCAGTGAGCGGACGGCCGCCGGTGACGATGATGGATGACATACCGGGAGGATTCCCTTCTGCTGCGGTTCTCGTTCAGGGTAGCGGAGGGCGAGCGGACGCACCACGCCACACCCGATGCGTTCCGGAGCCGTAACGCGACCGGGCGGCAGGCACATGCGGCCCACCGCCCGGAAGAACGCGTCTCTTCGGCGCTACGAGCGGCGCTCGGCTACCTTGAGCTGGACCTCGCACCACTTGAGGTCGGCTTCGCACTCGCTGGCTCCGGCACGCTCGTCCCGCGGGCGGTCCTTGATCTCGGCCATCCGCTGCTCCGCGATCTGCTTGGCCTGTCGTGCGCGAGCCACGTCGATGCGCGACGCGGGCTCGGCGGCATCGGCCAGCACGATGACCTTGTCCTCGTGGACCTGGAGGTAGCCGCCGGCCACCGCGAACCACTCGACGTCCTTGTTGTCGTTGTAGCGCACCCGCAGCTCACCGGGGGTGAGCACGGTCACGAGCGGCGCGTGCAGCGGCAGGATGCCGATCTCGCCGTCAAGCGTGGGTGCGATGACCATCTCCACCTCGTTGGTGTAGACGATGCGCTCGGGCGTGACGATCTCGCACAGGAGGGTACGCGCCATGGCTTACGCGCTCGCCTTCATCTTCTCGGCGGCCTCAAGGGCCTCCTCGATGGTACCGACGTAGCGGAACGCGCCCTCGGGGACGTCGTCGTGCTTGCCCTCGATGATCTCGGCGAAGCCGCGGATCGTGTCCTCGAGCTTGACGTACTTGCCGGCCATGCCGGTGAACTGCTCGGCCACGAAGAACGGCTGCGACAGGAACTGCTGGATCTTACGGGCACGCGACACGACGAGCTTCTGCTCCTCGGAGAGCTCGTCCATGCCGAGGATGGCGATGATGTCCTGCAGGTCCTTGTAGGTCTGCAGCACCTGCTGCACGCCACGGGCCACGCGGTAGTGCTCCTCGCCGACGACTTCCGGCGTGAGCGCGCGCGAGGTGGACGCGAGCGGATCGACCGCGGGGTAGATGCCCAGCTCGGCGATGCCACGCGAGAGAACGGTCGTGGCGTCGAGGTGCGTGAACGCCGTCGCCGGCGCCGGGTCGGTGAGGTCGTCGGCGGGGACGTAGATGGCCTGCACCGACGTGATCGAGCCGGTCTTGGTGGATGTGATGCGCTCCTGGAGCTCGCCCATCTCGGTCGCCAGGGTGGGCTGGTAGCCCACCGCGCTCGGCATGCGGCCGAGAAGCGCGGAGACCTCGGAGCCCGCCTGCGTGAACCGGAAGATGTTGTCGATGAACAGGAGCACGTCCTGACCCTGGTCGCGGAAGTACTCCGCCGAGGTCAGACCGGCGAGACCGACGCGAAGG
>DCVQ01000037.1 GCA_002328745.1 Actinobacteria bacterium UBA2184 | reverse complement strand
GTTCGAATCCGGCCCCCGCGACCAACAAATCCGCAGGTCAGACGTGCAACCGCGTCTGGCCTGTTTGCTTTAGCGGCCGGCGCGCTTTGCCGGACGCTGTTTGCGGGAACGATGTGTCAAAGGCCGCACACGGCGAAGAACCGGGCGAGGGGGACGCCATGAGGATAGCGATAGCGGGCGGGAACGGGTTCATCGGCCAGGAGCTCACCGGGCAGCTGCTCGAGGCCGGCCACGAGGTCGTGTGGCTCTCGCACCGGCCTGGACGATTCCCGATGAGGCCGGGGCTCACGGAGGTCGCGTTCGACTACGCGAGCCCGGAGAGCCGGGCGTCATCAGCATGGGCCGACCAGGTCGCCGGCTCCGACGTCGTGGTGAATCTTTCCGGCCACCCGATCGTCATGCGATGGAACGATGAGCGCAAGCGGCTGCTGCGAGAGAGCCGTCTCGACACCGCCGCAGCCCTGTCGGACGCGATAGACCTTGCCCGCTCCTCCGGCCGGGGGCCTTCGGCGTACGTGGGTGCGAGCGCGGTGGGCTACTACGGTGACGCGGGAGACGCCGTGCTGCCGGAGGATGCGGCTGCGGGGAGCGACTGGCTCGCGCGTCTGGGCCTGGACTGGGAGCGCGCGACCTTCGCCGTCGGCGCGGCCACCGGGGTCCGCACGGTCGCGGTGAGGACGGGCCTGGTGCTCGGCAGCGAAGGACTGGTGCCGAAGATGACGCTGCCTGCGAGACTTTTCGTCGGGGGGCCTGTGGGAAGCGGGCGACAGTGGACGCCCTGGATCCACCTGGACGACATCGCAGGTATCTACCGGTACGTCATCGAGCACGATACGGTCTCGGGCCCGGTGAACGCGACGGCCCCGAACCCCGTCACCATGCGTGAGTTCTCACGGGCGCTCGGGCGGGCGCTCGGGCGGCCATCATGGTTCCCGGTGCCGACCTTCATGCTGCGAATCGTGCTGGGCGAGGTGGCGCCCTATATGGTGTACAGCCAGCGGCCGTCGGCGCAGAAGATCCTCGAGGCGGGCTACGAGTTCAGGCACGCGACGATCGACGATGCGCTCGCAGACGTAGTCTGACGGCGTCGCCGGGCGCCGACGATCGGCTCCGCGTCCTGAGATTCGCGCATTATGTCGAAACACACTCTCAATATGCATCCTATGGATTGTCACGCCGCATGTGGGTTACAATGCGCTACCACCAGATAGCAACGCTATCTCGTCGAGAAGGGGGTAAGGCATGGCGCATGGGCGGACACGGAAGGTTCTCGCGCTCGCGCTGACTCTGCTGCTTACGGTGAGCATGTTCACCATTACCGGCTGCAAGTCAGACGGCGGGACTTCCACAGACGGCACTTCGGGCAAGACCGAGACCATCAAGATCGGCGTGCACACGTCGCTGACCGGCGGCCTCGCCGACTACGGCTTCGCCGCTTCCGAGGGCCTCAAGATCGGCGCCACGGACTTCAGCGGCTTCGAGGTCGATGGTGTCACGTACAACATCGAGCTGGTCATCAAGGACGACAAGGGCGAGCCTGCCGAGGCGCCGATCGTGGCCCAGCAGCTCATCGATGAGGGCGTCGTCGCCGTCATCGGCGGCCTGACTTCGGGCGCGACCAACGCTGCGCTGCCGATCTACCAGGCGGCTGGCATCCCGGTCCTCTCCGGTTCGGCTACCGCTCCTGACCTCACCGAGGTCGGCTTCGACAACTTCTTCCGCACCTGCCTGCGTGACGATCTCCAGGGTGCGGCCATCGGCGCATGGGCGATCGAGCTCGGCGGCAAGAAGGTCGTCGTGGCCGACGACCGCGGCGACTATGCCGTGGCTCTTGGCAACGAGGTCCAGGGCACGCTCGAAGCCGCGGGTGTCCAGGTGCTCCGCGAGGAGTGCGCTGAGGGCGACGTGGACTTCTCGGCCCAGGTGAACAACATCAAGGCCTTCGGTCCCGACGTCATCATCTTCACCGGTTACCACCGCGAGGCCGGCCTGCTCTTCAAGCAGTGCATCGAGGCCGGCGTCGACGCTCAGTTCATGGGCGGCGACGGCATCAAGAGCAACGAGATCGGTGACGAGGCCGGCGGCGCGGCCAACGTCGAGGGCGCGCTGTGCACCTTCGGCGGTTTCGCGCAGGAGGCCATGCCCGGTTACGCGGCGTTCCTGGAGAAGTACGAGGCCGCGACCGGCAAGGACGGCGGCCCCTACGCCGAGAACAACTACGACGCACTCGGCGCTGTGGTCCAGGCCATCGTGGATGCCCAGTCCTTCGAGGGCGCCGACATCATCGCGGCGCTCCACGACGTGGAGTACCAGGGCGTGCAGGGTACGCTCACCTTCGACGCTAACGGCGACGTGTCCGTTCCCGGCGGCGGCGGCATCGAGCTCATCCCCCGCTTCGAGTACACCGGCGGTCAGTGGACCTACATCGCTGACTAGCGGACCCCGCTGTAAGGACGAAGGGGCCGGGCCACGAGCCCGGCCCCTTTTCCATCTCCATTCAGGTATGCGGCATGGTAAAGTGAGCACCACTCTTTTCCACGTTGGACCGTCGAGCATGACGGTGAGCGCCAGCAACGACGACAGGAAGAGCTGAATGGCACTTGAACACGTATTCAGCCTGACGGTGTCGGGAGTCACCGTCGGGATGATCTACGCGCTCATCGCGCTCGGCTACACGATGGTCTACGGCGTCCTGCAGCTCATCAACTTCGCCCACGGCGAGGTATTCGCCGTGGGCGGCTACATCGCCGCGAGCACGCTGATCTGGGCCGGCATCGATGACGGCATGCCGCTGTGGGTCAAGGTCGCCTACTTCGCGCTGGCGGTCCTTGTCTCCGTCGCGGTCACTGCGACGCTCGGCTGGCTGATCGAGCGGCTGGCGTACCGGCCGCTTCGTGGCCGCTCGCGGATCATCCCGCTGCTCTCGGCCATCGGCGTGTCGATCATCCTCCAGAACCTCCTGATCGTGATCTTCGGTCCCGAGCCGATGATCATGCCGACGGCCATCGTGCCGAGCGGCTCGTTCGAGCTGTTCGGCGCGAGAATTCGCGTCCTGCAGGTCGTCATCATCGTGACCTCCCTGCTCCTCATGGCCCTGCTGACGTGGATCGTGAAGGGCACGCGCATGGGCAAGGCGATGCGCGCCACCTCTCAGGACCGCGAGGCCGCCGAGATGATGGGCATCGAGACCAACCGGACGATCTCCTTCACCTTCGTGATGGGCTCGGCCCTAGCCGCCGTCGGCGGCTTCCTCGTCGCCATGTACTACGGGTCGCTGCAGTACGACACCGGCTTCCTCTACGGGCTGAAGTCGTTCACCGCGGCCGTGCTCGGAGGCATCGGCAACATACCCGGCGCCGTCGTGGGCTCGCTCGTTCTCGGTCTCGCCGAGACGTGGGGCGTGGGCCTCAGGCTGGGCCTGCTGGCCTGGCTGTTCGTGGCGGGGTTCGGCCTCGGCCTGTACTTCCAGTTCTGGCGCGCGCCACGCGGGCGCGTCGCTCACATCGCCGAGGAGTTCCGCACGCCTGCCTACGAGCGTCAGCTACTGAACGTCTATCGCCTGGCGCCGTACTCGGCCACCAAGACGATCCTCTCGAAGCGCACCGACGCGCTCGTTGCGGTCTCCGCCCGGCATGCGATGCGCCTGATGACCGGCAACCTCTTCCTGCTCGGGTTCGCGCTCCTGTTCTTCGCCAACTCTGACGTGCAGTTCTCCTCCAAGTGGCAGCACGTCATCTCGTTCTCGGTCCTGATGGCCATCCTGATGTTCAGGCCGTCGGGCATACTCGGCGAGCACATCCAGGAGAAGGTGTAGCGATGAAGACCTTCTTCTCGAAGATCGCCGACACGTTGCGCCGGGCGCCGCGATGGATATACATCGCCCTGGCGCTCGCCCTGGCGCTCATCTTCCCGATGCTCGAGTCGTGGGGCCTCATGGAAACGCTGTGGCTGCGGGTCGGCACGCGCGCGCTCGTCTACGTACTGCTGGCCGTCGGACTCAACCTCGTGCTCGGCGAGACCGGCCTGCTCCACCTCGGCTACGTCGCCTTCTGGGCGATCGGCGCCTACACCACCGCCATCCTCTCGTCGCCTCGCACCGCGCGACTGCTGTACATGGTGCAGGAGCATGGCATCGGCAAGGCGCTCACCACGGTGACCCAGCGCACCATGCAGATCCCCGAGGAGCTCATCGGGTTCCACATCGGCTTCGGATGGGTGTTGCTCATCGCCGTCCTCATCGCGATGCTGTTCGGCTTCATTCTGGGCATCCCGACGCTGCGGCTGCGCGGTGACTACCTCGCCATCGTCACGCTCGCCTTCGGCGAGATCACGCGCATCACGTTCAACAACTGGGAGCCCGTCACCAACGGGCCGGGCGGCATCCCGGGCATCATGCCGCCGAACATCTTCGGCTGGGTGGTCGACAAGCCCGGCGAGTTCTTCTACCTGCTGCTCATCGTGGTCGTCATCGTCGTCTGGCTGCTCAACAACCTCAAGAACTCGCGGATCGGCCGCGCGTGGAACGCACTGCGCGAAGACGAGATCGCCGCCCATCACGCCGGCGTGCACTCCACCCGGGTGAAGATGCTCGCGGTGGTGCTCTCGGCCGGCATAGCCGGCCTGGCCGGCGCGATCTTCGGCTACTACCAGCAGTTCATCAACCCGCAGTACTTCCCGTTCATGCAGTCGACCATCATCGTGTGCATGGTCGTGCTCGGCGGCATGGGATCGATCCCGGGCGCGATCGTGGGCGCCGTCGCGCTGGACACCCTGCCCGAGGTCATCCGCCAGACGTTCACGAAGTGGCTGCCGGACGCCTTCGGACCGGACTTCCTGCCCGGCGTGCAGGCTGCCGTCCAGACCGATTTCGACCGGTACCGCATGCTGATCTTCGGCTTCGTGGTGGTCCTGATGGTCGTGTTCAGACCGGAGGGCCTGTTGCCCAACAAGCTCTGGCGGCGGGAGACGCACGAGGTCGACCCGCGCGAGCAGGAGCAGACCCGCCAGCACCTCTTCGATCTCGAAGAGGGTCATCCGGACCTGGAGGCGTAGCGTGTCCGACGTCGTCCTCGACTTCCGCAGCGCCACCAAGTCCTTCGGAGGGCTCAAGGCCGTAAACGACCTGTCGTTCCAGGTCAACCGGGGCGAGATCCTGTCGCTCATCGGTCCGAACGGCAGCGGCAAGACCACGACTTTCAACCTCATCACGGGCCTGTACGAGCCCGACTCGGGAGACATCCTGCTCGAGGGGGAGTCGATCGCCGGCCTCCGCCCCGACCAGATCTACGAGAAGGGCATCTCCCGCACGTTCCAGCTGTTGCGCCTGTTCTCGAACATGAGCGTGCTCGAGAACGTGCTGGTCGGCATGCACGGGCGCACGAAGTCCAACGCGTTCAGCTGCATGCTTCGCACGCCCAAGATGCGTCGCGAGGAGCAGGAGTCGGTGGCCCGCGCGAAAGAGCTGCTCGCGCTGTTCCCGGGCCGCTTCCCGGTCGCTCGTCATTCGCAGATCGCGTCGTCGCTCTCCTACGCGAACCGTCGTCGTCTGGAGATCGCCCGCGCGCTTGCGGCCGAGCCCAGGCTGCTGCTGCTCGACGAGCCCGTGGCCGGCATGAACCCCGCGGAATCGCTCGAGGTCATGCAGCAGATCAAGGACCTGCGCGACATGGGCTACACGATCCTCATGATCGAGCACGACATGAACGTCATCATGGGCGCATCCGACCGGCTCATCGCCATGGACCACGGCGTGAAGATCGCCGAGGGCACCCCGGAAGACGTCGCGAACGACCCCGCCGTTGTGGAGGCTTATCTTGGCAAGCGAGGCGCGCACACCACTGCTTGAGTTCCGTGGCGTCAACACGTTTTACGGACGCATCCCGGTTCTCAAGGACGTCAACTACACGGTCGGCGAGGGTGAGATCGTCTGTCTGCTCGGTGGCAACGCCTCGGGCAAGTCCACGACGATGAAGACCATCCTCGGCATCGTGAAGCCGGCCTCGGGCGAGGTCCTGTTCGAGGGCGAGGTCATCAACGACCTGCGCACCGCCGAGCGCATCAAGCGAGGCATCGCCACGGTGCCCGAGAACCGGCGGCTGTTCCCGCATCTCACCGTGCTCGAGAATCTTGAGATGGGCGCGTACACGCGGTCCAACGCCGCCGAGATCGCCGAGGACCTCGAGCGCGTCTACTCGATCTACCCGCGCGTCTACGAGCGTCGCGCGCAGCGCGCGGGCACGCTCTCGGGCGGCGAGCAGCAGATGGTGGCCTTCGGCCGGGCGCTCATGAGCCGCCCCCGGCTGATCATCATGGACGAGCCCTCGATGGGTCTCGCCCCCGCGCTCGTGGACCAGAGCTTCGACACGATCGCCGAGATCAACAAGCAGGGCGTGGCGATCTTCGTCGTCGAGCAGAACGCCACCGCCGCCCTTTCGATCGCCGACCGCGGCTACGTGCTCCAGAACGGCCGCGTGGTGATGGAGGGCGCGGCCCGCGAACTGCTCGAGAATGCCGAGCTCAAGCGGGCATATCTCGGCGGGTAGCCCCCCGCTCGCACGCCCATCGCAAGCCTTCTGCTCACGTTCGCCCCACAGGAGTACCATCATCCGAGGGGGACATCCGGACGACGGGGGGCTTCGATGACTCGGGGACGATCGCTTGCCGCACTGCTCGCGTTGGCGCTGGTCGTGGCGCCGATCGGGTGCACGGGTTCCGGGGCGCAGAAGAACGACTCCCCGGGCGCTTCCGGGGCCGGGCTTCCCGAGGCGTTCGCCGGAGACGCCGACAAGGCTGCAGACCTTGAGGTCACCGCGGACGGCGGATCGGCGGTTGTGGTCTCTGGCGATGCGACTGTCGCGCTTAACGTGCCCGCGGGCGCCGCGCCCGACGGCGCCGCATGGGTGGTGACGCCGCTTCTCGAAGCGCCGGACGGCGTGGAGCGGGCGCTGTGCCCGGGCGTCTACGTCGACACCGCCGGCGGCGACCCGACCGACTGGTGCGCCATCGGCTTCTCACTGCCGGGGTCGGCCTTGCCGAATGCGACCATCGTGAGACTCGCCGATGACGGCACCGTGGCGGAGATCATCCCCACCGCCCGGATGGAGTACGGCGACCGGACGTTCCTCACCGGATACGTCGACGGCTTCTCGGCCTATACCACCTCCGAAGAGGACGCGGCTGCGCGCGACAAGGCCGCAGTGGATCGGGCCAACGCGAAGGGTCAGCAGGTCGACTGGACGCTCAAGGTCGCCGGCACCGAGACACAGGAGATCAGCGGCTGGACTTTCAGCTACGAGGTCGACATCTTCGCGTCGGGCGGCGACGTTGGCCAGGGCGGCACGTACACCGGGACCGCGATGCTGTACGTCGAGGGCACGTACTCGGGCCCTGAGACCCCCTACTACCAGACGATGGGGAGCATCAACGCCATCGGTCGCGACCAGGCGCTCACGTTCACCATGATCGACCCGCCGCTGGCGAGCCTGCTCACCGGTGTGGGCGGAGACATGCCGGCCGCCGACGGCGTCATGAACCTCACCGGCATGGCCGACTTGAGCATCTCCGCGACCGGCGTCCAGGGCGAGCAGGGACAGGTGGGGGAGAACGACGTGGAGTCAACAGATGCCGTGGACTTCACCCTCAAGGTGACCACCTTCGAGGATGTGCAGCTCGAGATCGACAACGTGGGCATCTTCGCGGGCAAGATCCTCCGCACGACCAAGTAGTGCGCGCTCCCACCCGGGTGAGCACCGTGCGACGTCGGGCGTGGAGCCGACTCGCTCGCGGTGGTGCAACGGACCCGTGCAACGTCGCGGCCGATGTGATTGCATACTGATGAGCAGCTAGTGCATATCTCGGGAAAGGGAACCCGCATGATCAAGGTAGCGGTGTGGGGCACGGGCATGATGGGCCAGGGACTTCTCGGCTACATACTCGACCGCCCGAAGGACGTCGAGCTCGTGGGCGCGATCGTCACCAGCCCCGCCAAGGAGGGCAAGCCGGTCGGCGAGCTGCTCGGGCGCGACTGCGACATCCGCATGACCACCGACGCGGCCGCCGTGCTCGCGAAGAAGCCCGACGTCGTGTGCGTCTGCACGCAGAGCAACCTGCACGAGGTCTCCGAGCAGGTCGAGGCGTGCGTCACGGCCGGCGCGAACGTGCTGTGCATCGCCGAGAAGCTCGCGTTCCCGTGGGCGAGCGACCCGGATTGGGCCGAGCGGTTCGAGGACCTCGCGATGGACCATGATGTCTCGATCCTCGGCACGGGCATCAACCCCGGTTTCATCCTCGACGCGCTCATCGTCGCGTGGAGCTCCATCTGCCTGCGTATCGACCGCATCGAGGCCGAGCGCGTGAACGACCTCTCGCCGTTCGGCCCGACCGTCATGCAGAGCCAGGGCGTCGGCACGACCGTCGAGGAGTTCGAACGTGGCGTGGCCGACGGGACGATCGTGGGTCACATCGGCTTCCCCGAGTCGATCAACCTCATCGCTTCGGCCATCGGCTGGGACATCGACGAGATCGTCGAGACGCGCGAGCCCATCATCACGAGCGTGCCGCGCGAGACCCCGCACGTGAAGGTGGCTCCCGGAGACGTGTGCGGCTGTCGGCACATCGGTCGCGGCTACAGCGAAGGCGAGCTCAAGATCGAGCTCGTCCACCCGCAGCAGATCCACCCGGGCCTCGAGGGCATCGAGACGGGTGACTACATCCGCATAATCGGCGACCCCGAGGTGCACATGGCCAACAAGCCGGAGATCCCCGGCGGCAAGGGCACCTACGCGAGCACCGGGAACTACATCCCGCTCATCATCGACGCTCCGGCGGGTATCCTCACCGTGACGGACCTGCCGATCCCGCGCTTCTGGGCACCGACCGAGTAGCGGGGAAGGCCGGCGGCCGCCGGCGGGAAGAGCTGTGACAGCCGAACGAGGGAGCGTGCGATGAACGACGCCATCCGCTGCGAGGCGGGCGAGTGGGTCGAGGTCGAGTACGTGTTGCTCGAGGTGGCGGAGCGTGCCGGGGGGTTGCCGGAAGATACCGCCGCGACGCCGCTGCGCGCGTGGGTCAAGGGCTTCGCCCGCACCACGGCTCTCATCGGCGACGAGATCGAGGTCGAGACGATGTCGGGGCGCGTCGTGGCCGGGCATCTCTCGGCGATCTCGCCCGGCTACACGCACACGTTCGGGACGCCGCCGCCCCAGATCGTGGGCATCGGCCGGGACCTGCGCGCGCGGCTTGCCACGTATCGCCTCGGCGGCCTGGGAGTGGATGCGAACGTGCCTCAAGGCCTCGACGAGCGGGCGGGTGAGTGACGTGGCCCGCTACCAGGACGTCATGGCGCGCAAGGGCGAGATCATGAAGCGCGCGCTCGGCATGGACTACGCGCAGTTCGAGCGGAGCCCCATCGCGTTCGACTACGAGGGCATGATGGCTGCGCACGGCTACTCGCTCGACGACATCCGGCGCATCCAGCGCGCGGCCGGCGTCGGCGGTACGCCGCTCCTCGAGCTGCGGAACATCACCGATCTGGTGCGCTCCTACGCGGGCAGCGGGCACGGGGCGCGCATCTTCGTGAAGGACGAGGCGGCCAACATGGCTGGCTCGTTCAAGGACCGCCGCGCGAGCATGAGCATCCACGTGGCGAGCGAGTGGGGGTACGCGGGCGTGATCGCCGCGACCTCCGGCAACTACGGCGCCGCCGTGGCGAGCCAGGCTGCACGCGCCGGGCTCGCGTGCATCATCTGCCAGGAGACGTTCGATTCTCGCCACGTCGGGCAGCCGGAGATCGTCGAGAAATCGCGGCTGTGCGAGGCGTTCGGCGCCGAGGTCGTGCAGATGACGGTCGGCCCCGAGTTGTTCTTCCACATGCTCGAGCTGCTGGAGCAGACCGGGTACCTCTCGGCCTCGCTCTACTCGCCGTTCGGCGTCTCGGGGATCGAGACGCTCGGCGCCGAGCTTGCCGAGGACATGATCGCGGCAACGGGTGCGCCGCCCACGCACGTGGTGGTGACGCACGCCGGCGGCGGCAACACCACCGGCACGGCGCGCGGCCTCAAGCGCGCGGGCGCGGTCGACACGCAGATCGTGAGCGCGAGCGTGGACCTCTCGGGCCTGCACATGGCGAGCGACACCGACTTCAACCGCAAGAGCTTCACCACGGGCCACACCGGCTTCGGCGTGCCGTTCGCCACGTGGCCGGATCGCGCCGACGTGCCGCGCAACGCAGCGCGCTCGCTGCGCTACATGGACCGCTATCTCACGGTCACGCAGGGCGAGGTCTTCTACGTGACCGAGGCGCTCTCGAAGCTCGAGGGCCTGGAGCGCGGCCCGAGCGGCAACACCGCGATGGCGGCGGCCATGTCGCTCGCGCACGAGCTGCCGCACGATGCCACCGTCGTCGTGCAGGAGACCGAGTACACCGGCGCCGGCAAGCACCACTGGTCGCAGCTGGCCTTCGCGCGTGAGCAAGGCGTGGAGGTGCGCGCGGGCGATCCGGCGGAGAACGTGCCCGGGAGCGTGATCGTGGTCCCCGAGCGGCCGGAGCAGATCCAGGCGAAGGACTTCGATCTCGCTCGCATGCGGCGCAGCTACGTCCGCAACGCTCTCTCGCACGCGCCCGAGGGATACGAGCCGAACCCCGCCGACATCGTCTTCCTCGCAGAGGACACCAACACCACGCCGGCAACGGTCGAGGAGATCATCGCGGAGCTGGCGGCGGGGTAGCGCCCCGCCGGGCGCGCCCGGCGGCTAGAGCAGGCGGATCTCGACGCCGGAATCGACCTGGCCGAACGCCCGGTGGTCAGCGCTGACGAGCGGGCAGCCGAGCTCCTCCGCAAGTGCGAGGAAGAGCGCGTCGTAGACCGAGATGCGGTGCCGGTAGCTCAGAACAGCTGCGGCTCGAAGACGCTTCGCGTCGGACTCGAAGGTTTCGATCGTGAGCGATACGAGCGCATCGATCAGATCGAGGGTTTCAGCGGGCTGCAGCTTCGAGTTCCGGAGCGCGTTGGCTATCTCTACAAAGAGCGTGTCTGGCGCGACCACGACAACTTCGCCGTCGCGGTGCTGCCATAGGTAGCCGAGGGCTTCGGTAACGTGATCCTCGCCCTCGGGGTGGAGCCACTTGTACGCCACGGATGAGTCGACGACGACGAAGTCGCTCATATCGTTCTCAGCTCCGGGGGCGTATCACGCTCGCGGTCGCGACGGGTCTGGTCGATCATGCCCTGGATGTCGGCAGGGGTCAGCCTCCTGCCGATCCGCCTGAATGTGGCGATCGCGCGATCGATGTCCCGCCGCCGCCGCTCTTCGGCCGTCAGGTTCTTCACGTCGGCCATGTATCGCGTGCTGGCCTCCGCTATGAACCCGCTGCGTGACAGCCCGAGCTCGCCGGCCATCTCGTCGATCTCGGCAACCAGCTGCTCTGGCAACGAGATGTTCACCTTGTAGGCAGCCACCTGCGACACCTCCAGATACACCGAGTAGATACACCCGCAGTGTATCCAGCGGCTACGACATCCGCAACCCGGCTGCCCGGTCCTACCCGGCTACAGCAGCAGCCCGCCGAAGGCGTTGAACGTGTAGCCGATGATGATGATCCCGGTGACGACGAGGGCGAAGAAGGTCGCGAGAAGCGGCGTCTTCACGACCTTCTTCAGCATCACGAGCGAGGGCAGCGAGAGCGCCGTCACGGCCATCATGAACGCGAGCACCGTGCCGATCTCGACCCCCTTGCCTACGAGCGCTTCGGCGATCGGCAGCGTGCCGAAGATGTCCGCGTACATGGGCACGCCCACGATCGTGGCGAGCACCACCGAGAACGGGTTCCGCTCGCCGAGCACGGCGGCGATCCACGCCTCCGGGATCCAGCCGTGGATGGCCGCGCCGATACCCACACCGACGAGCACGTAGACCCACACACGCTTCACGACGTCGGTCATGGCCTGCCAGGCGAACGCGATGCGGTCGCGCCGGGTCATCTCGGGGAGGTCCGCATCGGCGAGGTGCGCCGCGTACACGAACGGCTCCACGTAGCGCTCGAGCTTGAGCAGGCTGATCGCCGTCCCGCCCGCCACGGCGAGCACCAGCCCGACGAGCACGTAGGCGATCGCGACCGTCCAGTTGAACACGCTGGCGAGCAGGATCACCGAGGCGAGGTCGACGAGCGGGGACGAGATGAGGAACGAGAACGTCACGCCGATCGGAAGGCCCGCAGAGGTGAAGCCGATGAACAGCGGGATGGAGGAGCAGGAGCAAAACGGCGTGATCGTGCCAAGCAGCGCGCCGAGGGTGTTGGCGCCGACGCCCGAGAACCGGCCGAGGATCTTCCGGGTCCGCTCGGGCGGGAAGAAGCTCTGCACGTACGAGATGGCGAAGATGAGCGCCGAGAGCAGCACGAAGATCTTGATCACGTCGTAGAGGTAGAATTGCACGCTCGCGCCGAGCCGCTCGTCCAGCGGCAGGCCTAAGACGCGCTCGACGAACGAGCCCACGAGGTCGTTCAGCCAGAGCATCTTCAGCAGCTGGTCGTTCATCCAGCCGAGCACTGCCGCAAGTACGTCCACCCGGTCGCTCCGTTCCGCCCACGCGCTTGCGCGCACGGGCCCCTCTGCCTATACTTCGACGAGTATCGAAGTATTCACCGCCGAAGTATATACGCGGACGCCGCTGCCTGCCAACCCGGGTGCGCGGACGACGAGAGGGAGGCCCTGTGGGCGGCTGTTGCGGAGGACCGGCATCGGTGCTCGTGGAGATCGAGTACCTGGCGGTAGAAGGCGAGACGTGCGAGCGGTGCGGGGACACCCGCGGCGCGGCGCGGCAGGCGGTCGCCGACGCGCGCGTGCTGCTCGGCTCGCGCGGACTCGAGGTCGAGCTCGTCGAGCGTCCGCTGGACGCGGCGCGGCTCGCCGACTCCAATCGCGTCCTCGTGAACGGTCTTCCTGCCGAGGAGTGGCTCGGCGGGTCGAGCGCGCAGAGCGACTGCCCTTCGTGCGCCGACCTGATCGGCGCCCCTGCGTGCTGTCGGGAGGTCGAGGTCGGCGGCGTGCGGACCGAAGCGATCCCGCGCGAGGTGGTGTTCGACGCCATCATGGCGGCGGCAGGCCTCGCGCCCGCCGGCATGCCGGGAGAGGCGTGCTGCGGCGCGCGCGTGCCGCACGTCACCCTGGTGACCGGCCCGGGCTGCGGTTGAGGCGGCGACTTGATGTGCGACCCCGGTTCGGAGGTCGGATTCGATGCCCCGGAAGGCTCGGCTTGAGACATGCCCTCGACGTGGCGGGTCCACGTCCTGGCACGAAGGCTCCGCGATGAAGGCATCCAGGCGACGGTCGACGAGGAGGACGTCTACTCGCTCGATTCCGAGCGGCGAACGGCCGTGGTGACCGCCCTGATCGCCGAGCGGACGAACTTCCCGATGGTCGTCGTCGATGGCGTCGTGGCGTGTCACGACGGTGTGGACGCCGACGCCGTGGTGCGTGCGCTGCAGGGGGTGCGCCCCGATGGCGGTTGCTGCTGAGCGCGTCCCGGAAGAGCAGCTCGATGCGGCGCTCAAAGCGCTCGCCTCGGCTCCCCGGCGCGAGATCGTGCGCTTCCTGATCGACCGCGGCAGTGATGGCGGCAAGACCTGCTGCCGCTCGGACGAGGTGTGCGGCTGCAAGCTCTCAGATCACCTCGGACTGGCGGCATCGACGGTATCGCACCACATGTCGCTGCTGCGGGACGCCGGTCTCGTGACGGCTCGCAAGGACGGCACGTGGGTGTACTACACGGTCAGGCGGGACGTGCTTCGCGCGGTCGCCGCATCGATCGTCGGCATGTAAGGGGCAGCGGCCTCCGACGAAGGGAAGCACGGCATGGAGATCAAGGTCCTCGGCACGGGATGTGCCAAGTGCAAGCAGCTCGAGCAGATCGTTCGCGACGCGGTCGCCGAGATGGGTATCGACGCCACCGTGGAGAAGGTGACCGAGCTCACCGACATCATGGCCTACGGCATCATGTCGACCCCGGGACTCGTGGTGGACGGTGAAGTGCGTCTCGCGGGACGGCTGCCGAAGCTCGACGAGATGAAGTCGCTGCTGGGCCGCGCGCTGTGACGTGCTCGGCGTGCTCGGCAGCGCTCCTCACGGCGGGTGATCGCTAGTGGAGAAGTACGTCGGCTACGGATACCTGGTGCTCGTGGCCATCGGTTACATCATCACGGCGCGTAGGAGCCGGCAGAAAGCGCGTGTTGCCGGTACCTCGGCCGTAAAGGCGTTCGCGAACATAGCGCTGACGTTCCTTGCGGTCTTCGGTCTGGTGGGACTCATCGAGGTCTTCGTGCCGCCCACGCTCGTGGAGCGCTTCCTCGGCGCTGATGGCAGCCTCCTGCCGCTCCTGGCCGGCGGCCTTGCCGGGTCGGTTGCGGCAGGTCCGCCAGCTGCCGCCTATCCGATCGCCGCGTCGCTGCTGAACAGTGGCGCGTGGGCGCCGGCGGTTGCCGCGTTCATCGTGTCGTGGACGCTCGTGGGCGTGGTGTCGCTGCCGTTCGAGGCAAAGACGTTCGGCTGGCGGTTTGCCATCGCGCGCAACGGGCTCTCGTTCCTCTTCGCGTTGCTCATAGGTGTACTGATGGGAGTGGTCCTGTGAAGCGCGCGCTCAAGTTCGCGGCTTCCGAGTTCCTGCTCGTGATCGTGGTCGCGCTCTACCTTCTCGCCCTCTTCCGCGACCCGGCACGCGCGGGGGAGGCGGCCGTAGCGAGCGTCCGGACGTTCCTCGGCGTTCTGCCGATCATCGTGGCGGTGTTCGGGGCGCTTGGCCTGTTCGGGGTCTGGGTTGACAAGAAGGCAGTCGCCGAACGACTGGGCGAAGGCAGCGGATTCGGCACGCTCGTGCTCGCGGCGCTGTTCGGCACCGTCCTCGTCGGGCCGGTGTATGTGGTGTTCCCGCTGCTCAAGGTGGTTCGCGAGCACGGGGCGCGCTGGGCTGTCATCGGGGCCGTCCTGACGGCGTGGGCGGTGAAAATTCCAATGGTGCCGCTTGAGATCGGTATGCTGGGACTTCGATTTTCGCTGAGCCGGTCGCTTCTGGTGGCGCTATCGGCGATCCCCCTTGGGCTGCTGCTCGAAGCAGCGATGAGGGGGAGCGAGAGGCGCAACGCGCAGGTCATCCGTGAAGGGAGCTCTGTCTGATGACTGTGGAGAAGCACGGCGCGGAACCGGCGAAGGCGACGGGGGGCAAGACGCTCGCGGTGATCCTCGTCGTCGCCATCGGGTTCCTCGCGCTCATCGCCCTGAAGGTTGCCGCGGACCGCACAGATCCGGGCGACCTCTCGGCGGGAGGGTCCGCGAGCTCCATCACGGCGGTCCACAATGATGCGGTGGGAGACTTCGAGGCGGCTCAGACAAGCGGCAAGCCGGTGTACGTGCTCTTCCACTCGCTCACCTGTGATCCATGTATCGAGATCTCGAACGTGGTCGATGAGGTGATGCCCGAGTATTCGGATGATGTGTTCTTCGTGAATGCGATCACCGACGATCCGTCCGCACAGCAGTTGGCTGCGGACTTCTCGTTCCAGTACATTCCGACATCGTTCTTTCTTGCGCCGGGCGGTGAGACCGTCATCGATTCGTACGTCGGCGCCATGGACGCTACACAGATGCGAGGCTACCTCGACGCCTTGATTGCGGAGCAGTGAACATCGAAGCGCTCGCATCGCAACTCACCGCCGGACAGGTCGGTGGGATAGCGGCGTTCGGCGTGGCGTACCTGGGCGGGCTCGTCGCCGGCTTCGGTCCGTGCGTGCTGCCGATGCTTCCGGCCGTCTTCGGCTACGTGACCGGTATGGTGACCCGCGACTCGGGCAGTGAGCGTCCGCGCGCCGTTCTGGCTCGCGCGCTCGGGCTCTCGGCTGTTTTTGTCGTCGGCATGAGCCTTGTGTTCGCGACGATAGGTGCGCTGGCAGGAATGCTCGGCCGGGCCCTGCTCTTCGGGGCGTGGTCGTACCATGTGATCGCGGCGGTCTGCGTCGTGATCGCGCTCCAGATGCTCGAGGTGATCCGCCTGCCCGTCGACCGGCTCAACGCGCTCCTGCCGATGAAGAGACCCGAGCGGCGGGGCATCGTGGGAGCGCTCCTCTTCGGGATGCTGTTCGGGCTGGTAGCCTCGCCGTGCTCCACGCCGATACTTGCAGCCATCGCCGCGATCGCGGCGACCACCGGAAGTGCCGCCAAGGGTGCTGCGTTGCTGTTCGTGTACGGCTTGGGCAAGGGGGTGCCGCTGATGCTGCTGGGCATCGCTTCGGGCTCGCTGGGCGTGATGCGCAGGATCTCGAAACTGGCGCCGGTGCTCACGAAGGTTGGCGGCGTGGGGCTGCTTGGTGCCGCCGCGTATCTGGTATGGATCGCATGAGTGCGAGTGGGGTCGCGGGAATACTCACCATACCTGCATAGGCCGCTGCGCGCCGCACCGGAGTCTCCTTTGCGATGGCGTCCGGTGTCGCTATGCTTGCATGAGAATGCGCGCGGATTGCATACGCTCACGCGGGAGGAGCTAAGAATGGCACGCGAGGACACGTTCGCCGAGGCCCGGAAGCATCTCGCCGGGCTTGCCGACGCCGACCTCGAGGCTCGCTTCTGGGAGCTTTCCCGGCGCTGCACCGACCCGCTCGTCGAGCTCGCGCGGACGCACACCTCGCCCTCGATCGAACGCAGCGTGCTCATGCGCATGGGCATCGACTCGCCGACCTGCCGGGCGGTGGTCTCGGAGTGCGAGGCGCGCGGGCTGCTCGGGCACGGCGCCGGGCACGTCGTGCTGGTGGCCATGCGGGCGTGGGGCACCGACGCGCCGACAGCGGCAGCACGGCTCGCGGCAGGCGAGGGCTGGGACCTCGCAGCGGCGAAGTGGGGTGGCGCCCGATGAGCGCCGCGTCGGTGCGCGACGACGCTGGCCAGGCGCCGGATCCCCGTTTCGGCCGTCCGCTCGCCGACCCGCCGCTCGATCCGGACGTGAAGCTGGACGTCGATGCCCTGCTCGAGGGGCTCGAAGACTACCGGCCGCGCCGTCGCGGATGGACCTGGCGGCGGCAGGTGCCCGACCAGCGCCACTACGAGTTCACCTACCGCGAGACCGCGGAGTCGCTCGAGCGCAGCGTGCCGTTGCCGGCCGCCCACTACTTCGACAACATCGACCCGCAGCCGGACTGCGTGATCACCACCGAGATAGCGTCGGGTCGTCCCGAGGACGACATACGCAGGATGCGCATGGCCGCCTGGCACGGCGCCGACCACATCATGGTCATCCGCACCGCGGGCCAGAGCCACATGGACGGCCTGCTCGAAGGCACGCCCGAGGGCGTAGGGGGCATCGCCATCACGCGCAAGCAGCTTCGGCTCTCGCGTCGTGCGCTCGACCTCATCGAGGACGAGGTGGGCCGCCCCATCAACTTCCACAGCTACGTGAGCGGCGTGGCCGGGCCCGAGATCGCCGTGATGTTCGCCGAGGAGGGCGTGAACGGCGCGCACCAGGATCCGCAGTACAACGTCCTCTACCGCAACATCAACATGTACCGGTCGTTCGTGGATGCCGCCGTCGCGAAGCACATCATGGCCGCGGCCGGCATCGCGCAGATCGACGGCGCGCACAACGCGAACGCCACAGCCGTGCGCGCCTGGAAGGTCATGCCCGAGCTGCTCGTGCAGCACGCCATCAACTGCGCGTACTCCGAGGCGGTCGGTATGCTGAAGGACCGCATCTGCCTCTCGACCGTGCCGCCCGACGCGTCGCCCGCCCCGTGCATGCGCATGGACCTTCCATACGCGATCGCGCTCCGCGACCTCTTCGGCGAGTACAAGATGCGGGCCCAGCAGAACACCCGCTACATGGAGAGCGACAGTCGCGACGCCACCGTCTCGCATGTGATGAACCTGATGATCTCGCGGCTCACCTCGGCGGATATCCAGTCCACGATAACCCCCGACGAGGGCCGCAACGTGCCCTGGCACTACAACAACATCGCGGCGGTGGACACGGCCAAGCAGTCCCTGGTGGGAATGGACGGCCTGCGCGAGATGGTGAAGGTCGACCGGGAGGCGCCTGAACTCAAGAGTCGGGTGCGGGAGATCAAGGAACGGGCGGTGCTGTTCCTCGAGGCGATGCTCGAAGACGGCGGCTACTTCGCCGGTGTCGAGAAGGCGTACTTCGTGGACTCGGGCGAATACCCCGAGACGCACGACGACGGCATCGGTCGGGACAGCCAGGGCGGGGTGGCCGCCGGCTCGATCGTCCCGCGCGCCGATGACTACCTCGCGCCTGTGTGCCACCACTTCGGCGAGAATCACCTCGAGCTTCTGGCGGGATTCGGCGTCGCCGCGCCCGAGACGGGCAGGGCCTGCGACATCATCGGCGGCTGCACGCTGTGCGACGACGCGAAGGTGCCGTTCATCGACGAGCTCGACCCGACCGACAACGCCACAGTGCGGCTTGCGCAGACCGCAGAGCAGCGCGAGCGCGGACTCATCACGCCCGAGGTCGAGTGGGCGGGAGACGGCATCGTGGCGGTCACGATGTTCCTGCCGGCCGCCGAGCCGGTGGCCGAGGCTGCCGCGCTCGAGATCGGTCGCGCGATGAACCTCACAGACTGCGAGGTCATCCACAAGCGCGTGATGCACCCCGCCGAGGGCACCCTCATCGAGCTCAAGGGCCGCCTCGACGTGGCGATCGACCCCGCGACTCTTACCCTGCCCGAGCCGCCGGACCTGCTCGACGACGAAGAGATCCGCGACTTCGTGCACGAGCACGGGGTGAAGTGCGTCGCCGCCACGGTGGGCGAGGACGAGCACTCGGTGGGCATGCGCGAGATCATCGACATCAAGCACGGCGGGCTCGAGAAGTGGGGCTTCGGCGTGACCTACCTCGGCACGAGCGTGCCCATCGAGAAGGTGCTCGACGCCGCCATCGAGCACGCTGCGCGCGCGGTCCTCATCTCGACGATCATCACCCACGCCGAGGTGCATCGCGACATGATGCGCAAGCTCGCCGACCTGGCCGAAGAGAAGGGCGTGCGCGACCGGTTGCTGCTCATCGCGGGAGGCACGCAGGTGACCGACGAGATCGCGCGCGACAGCGGCATGGACGCCGGCTTCGGCCGCAAGACCAAGGGCATCCACGTGGCGAGCTTCATCGTGCGAGAGATGCGGGCGCGCGGGCTGTAGCGTTTGCCGCGCGTGCCCGTTCGAGCTCCCGGAGTTTCGGCCCGCGCAGGAACATGAAGGCCTTGCCCCGCTGGACCATCGACAGGTAGCCCTTCTCCTGCAGCTCGAGAAGGTCGCGGCGCGCAGTGGTGTAGTGGATGTTGTGATTCATCTGGTGATAGCGGATGCGGAATTCCGCCTCGGGATTGCGAAGCGCCCGGGCGAGGATGGTCCGCTGGCGGTGGTTGAGCAGCGGGTCCCGGTGAAGGATGAGGCGCATCTCCTCGTCCTGCTTCTCCCAGCCGTCGATGTGCTTCTCCAGATTGCCCAGTGCGACGAGGGTCAGCTGCGCCGCAAGAGTCTGATGTGCGGTCGAGTCGAACGGGCTGCGCTCGCGGAGCGTGACGTACATGTTCCTGTCGAAGGAGACTCGGGGTGGAGCGATGAGCCCCTTCTCCCAATCGATCTTGACGCGGGACAGAGGCAGCAGGCCGAGTACCGGGAAGCCGTTCTTGATGGCGTAGAGGCGTTCGGCAAGACGCCCGACCTGGCTCGAGACCGGGCCCAAGGGGCTGTAGTAGCGCATCGCATCGCTGATGACGATGGATCGCAGGACGGGGATGTCGTGAGGATCGGCCGTCTCTCCGTTGGCATATGCCGTGATCCGCTCTATCTGCTGGCCGGCGAGCAGCCTGCTCTTTCGCTCGTCAGGAGACGCGGCGCCCAGCAGTATGCCCACCGAAGGCGTCTGTCGCCGCAGCGCGCCGGGGTCGACGTCTTTCAGGATGAGGTCGCGCAGGTGGTGCAGCAGGTCGAGTGAGAAGCGCTCCTCCACGAGATCGGGCACGTGATCGAACGCATCCCGGATGTTCACCAGCAGCCGCGCGGTATCGTCTTGCGGCGTCCGGTCCAGCCGCAGCAGCACCTTGGCGTCCTCTTCCGAGATGGCCAGCCCGTCGAGCTGAGCGGCTGCCAGCGTCTCCTCGATCTTCGACGCCGTCAGGAACTGTTTCCCGGCCGCCGCGTTCATGACGGTGTCCAGCCTGGAGCCGGCCCGGCACGCGCACGCGATGAGCTCGGTCGTGGTGTTCAGCTCGTGGGTGCGCCGGTAGAAGTATGTGTTGTCTTCAAGGTCGGGGATGTTGATCGGGACACCGAGGCACCTGCTCAGGTCGTTTAGGACGCCCCACGTCTGCAGGGGACTCATGTCCCGTGGCTGCGGGAGCGCGAGGAACTCCTCCCAGGTCAGGCATCGTTTACCGATCACGTTCACGAAGGATCGGAACGCGTCGTCCGCCAGGAGAGTCGTGCATGTGTCGTCATTCATCCGCGTTCACTCTTGGGGTCCCCTCGGCGCTCTCAGCCGGTCTGGCAGGGCCGTTCGCATACGTATCGCACAGATGAACCGCGATGAGCGGACTATATCAGGTGCTCAGAGGCATGGCGAGTATGCGAGACGCATACATAGCAGATTAAAGAACCTGATGCGAACCACACTACCTATGCGAACTCCAGAGATTGACTAATAGAGGGTACACGCCAGAATCAAAAAGCAGACCGCCCGACTGATCACTGCGCCGGCACCGCACACGTCGCGGCGGAACGAACCATCAACAGAAAAGGGGTGAGGGTATGGGCGAAGAGCTCTACTTCGACTCAGCCACCTGGTTGGTCTGGCTTGCGCCCTTCGCGGGCGTGCTTGCGGCTGGCCTGACCAAGCGCAAGGACCCGGTGATCGAGGGCGACCGCGTGCTGCGCCACGACGGTGCCGCCCGTCTCGAGCACTGGACGCACGGCCTGGCCACGGTGGTGCTGCTCGTCTCGGGCATCTCTCTGGGGCTTTTCTTCACGCCGGCGCTCGTCGGGAGCGGCGAACCGGTGTGGAGGTGGATGAACGTGCACTTCGCAGCCGTGGTCGTGTTCCTGTTCGGCACCTTCTATTACGCGGCCAACACGCTGATGGCCATGAAGAGGTTCAAGGAGCATCTGCCCACAGCCAATGCGCTCGAGTACACCAAGCGCCACTACGGCAGGCTGCTCGGCATGAAGAAGTACGAGATGCCCCCCGAGGCGAAGTACTTCGAATCGGAGAAGATAGCCTTCCTGCTGGCTCTCGCGGCCACGGGCGTGGTCATCCTCACCGGCTTCATGAAGGTGGCGGCTCACGTCACCGACATGCCTTCCGCGATCATGGCCGTCGCCACGCCGGCGCACGACATCGCCACGGTCGGGATGCTCGTCTTCTTCCTCGCCCATGTCCTGTTCGCGGCGATCCTGCCGATGGGCTGGCCGATGCTTCGTTCCATGGTCACCGGCTACGTCACGCTCGAGCACGCGAAGGCCGAACACGCGGGCTGGGTCGCCGAGCTCGAGGGCGAGAACCAGGCCTAGGTGCTTCTCGATGATTGAAAGGAATGACCAAATGGCAGACAACAACAATGGGCTCTCTCGCCGGGAATTCGTCACCGGCGTGGGCGGTACCGGCGTGGGGCTCGTCCTGGGAGGGCTCATCGTCAAGGGCTTCGTGCTCCCTGACGAGGTCTTTGCCATCCCGGCATCCGGAGGCTATCTGCTCGTCGACACCAAGAAGTGCGCCGGCTGCACGAGTTGCATGATGGCCTGCTCTCTGACCCATCACGGGCAGACCAACTACTCGCTCTCGCGCATCCAGATCACCCAGAACTCGTACGAGGCCTTCCCGAACGATGTCCAGATCAACGTGTGCCGCCAGTGCCCGTATCCCAGCTGCGTGGACGCCTGCCCCACAGGCGCGACCTACGTCGATGAGGCCAACGGGAACGTGCGCACGGTGGACGAGGCCAAGTGCATCGGCTGCGAGCGCTGCGTGAACGCGTGTCCGATGACACCGTCGCGCGCGCTGTGGAACGGGCTCGAGAAGCATGCGCAGAAGTGCGACCTGTGCGCCGAGACTCCCTTCTGGAACGAGGATGGAGGCCCGGGCGGGAAGCAGGCATGCGTCGAGGTGTGCCCGGTCAAGGCCATCTCGTTCACCAGTGAGATCCCCGTGCAGTCCGATAGCGGCTATGACGTGGATCTTGGCCACACGTCGGCCCTGTGGACACAGCTCGGCTTCGCAGGCGCGGCCAGCAGTGGCAGCCACTAACGGACATTCGACCCATCAGGAGGTAGATGATGGCTAACGGATATGCAGGCAAGATCCTCAAGGTGGATCTCTCGAGCAAGAGCTTCGAGGAGATCCCCACCTCGAAGTACGAGGAGTGGGGCGGCGGTCATGGTATGGGGTCCAAGATCTTCTGGGACCTGTGCAAGGACAAGACGATCACGGGCGATGACCCCAGGAACGTCGTCACGTTCATGGCCTCACCGCTTTCCGGAACGCTCGCCCCGGCCGTCGCGGGCCGCACCGAGGTGCAGGGCATCGGGCTGCAGGGGTGGCCGATCGGCTGGTTCACCCGCAGCAACTTCGGAGGACGCTTCTCGACCCAGCTCAAGTTCGCGGGTTGGGACGGTATCGCGATCACCGGCGCCAGCGACAGCAAGGTATGGCTCAAGATCGTGAACGACCAGGTGACGTTCGAGGACGCGACGGATCTGTGGGGGCTCGACACCTTCGAAGTCGCGAAGACCATCTACGGGCTTCAAGACGTCGAGGGGGATTGGCAGGCTGTCGGCGGCAGCCGTGACGGTGGCCGCAGCACGCAGCGTCCGGCGGTCGTCGCAAGCGGCCCCAACGCGGAGACGTTCGCGCCCCTGGCGGCGCTCGTCCACGACGGCGGCAACGGTGCCGGACAGGGCGGTTTCGGCGGTGTGCTGGCGCTCAAGGGCCTGAAGGCCATCAGCGTGCTCGGCACCGGTGGTGTGGAGATCGCCGATCCGCAGGCGCTGATGGAAGCTCGCTTGTGGTCGCAGCAGTACGCGTTCGCCGGGCACAACGACACCGGGAACACGGTTCCGGGCAACTGGTCCATGTCCTCCAATCCCGGCAACGCCGGGGGCTACGAGGGTGCTGCCAGCCGGCCGGCAGGCTGCGTTGGATGCATCAAGAACTGCCGCGGCCGAAGCACCAACAACCTGATGCCCGAATCGCAGTGCGTCGACCCGTGGTACACCATGGGCACGGGCACCCAGGGGCAGCTTCACGTCACCGACCTGGGTCAGCGCGCCGGCCTCAACGCGTTCGTGATGCTGGGCATGTCCCAGTGGCTGACCAAGCTGTACAAAGAGGGTGTCATCGGTCCGGGTAAGGAGATCGATTCCTCGTTGCCGTTCGAGTCGATCGGGAAGACCGAGGAGTTTGGCATCGCCCTGGTCAATTCCATCCTCAACCAGACGGACATCGGTGCCGACCTGGCACTCGGCTGGTGGCAGGCGGCGGAGAAGTGGGGACGCCTCGAGAAGGACAAGAAGTCGGGCTGGATGGCCAGCGATGTGTGGGGCTACGCCCACCACTACGACGGACGCACCGAGGCCGAGTGGGGCTACGGCTCGCTCATGGGCGATCGCGACATCAACGAGCACGACTTCAACTGGATCACCTACTGGTGTTCCTCGATCTGGGCCGCTTACGGTCTGGAGCCGATGGTCAGCGCCGAGCGCATGGCGGAGATCGTCGCGAAGAAGTGCGTGCCCTACGACGACGAGCCGATGCTCATCGACTACAGCGATGAGGGCGTCTACAACGACTCGATGGCCAAGCTCGTTGCCTGGCACCGTCACTACACCCGTTACTACAAGCAGGCGCTCGGGTTCTGCGACTGGGCGTGGGCAGACTTCGTGAACCCGTACGGTCCCGACTTCGAAGGCGCGACGGGCGAGGGCGAGCCGAAGTTCTTCAACGCGGTCACGGGCAAGAACCAGAGCTTCGCCGAAGGCATGGAGATCGGTCGCAGGATCTGGAACCTGGACCGGGCGGTCTGGGTGCTCCAGGGTCGGACCCGCGAGATGGAGGTCTTCTCGGACTACATGTACGACGTAGGCTCCACGGACATGTCCGGTCGCGGCTATGCGGCGATCAACTACGAGATGCCGTACACCATGCCCGTGTACGAGAACGGCGAGTGGAAGTACAAGAACCTCGCTGGCCGGCAGCTCGATCGCGCCAAGTTCGAAGGCTGGAAGGACAAGTTCTACGCCCTCGAAGGCTGGGGCCTCAGCAACGGCGCGCCGACGCGCAAGACGCTCGAGGACCTGGACCTGAAGGACGTGGCTGACGCGCTCGACACCGCGGGCAAGCTGGGGGCGTAGTGATGTCTGTCGCTACCGCGCTCAGTGCCGAGGATGCGCTCCGGTTCACCAGAACGGTCGAGCCCGACCGGGTGATGATCGGCGTGAGGATGTTGCCGATGGCGGGCAACACGCTGGTGGATCTCGGCTGTCTTGCCGAGGTCCGGGACTTCCTGGTGATCGTCACCCCGGAGGAGGCGGCACAGCTCAGCATGAGGCAGAGGATCAACTACCTCGACTTCCGCGTGCTGGCGTCGTGGGTGCGAGAGATCATCGGCGATGCCGATCTGGCCGACGCACTCGATGAAGTGATCGCCACGGACAGGGTGTTCGGGCGGTTGGTGCCGGATATCAGGAGAGTGCTCGACGGGCGCCTGGAGGAGTATCGCGAGGCGCTCGGCGGTTCCGAACCTGACGTGGAGTAGGCAGGTCCTCGACCGGGGTGTCGCCGATCGCGGCGGCACCCCGGGCGGGGCGGGGCCGGGACGAGTCCGCCCCGCCCGCCGGCTCCCGCGGACCCATGGCCTCACGGTCGTGCGTCCGCGGGAGCCGACCCGGTGTCGCCTCGCCGGTCGGCTTCCGAGTGCCTTGAACGCGCCCCATGCTGCTCGCGAGTCTCTTGCTGATCCGGATTCATGCCGGAAACCGGATACACCTCCTTGGGAGACTCAGCCGGGCGCCCCTATCCGCCTGCCGGGGCTGCGACGAAGGCACGGGGCCGGACCCGCAACGGGTCCGGCCCCCCTTGCGCCTCGGGAGGCGGGCCTAGATGCCGGATTCGTCGGGCTCGACACGTCGATCCGCGAGGCCGCCCGAGGTGAACTCCGGCGGTAGCGGGATCTCGTACTCCTCCACGCTCCCGATGTCGTCGAGAGCGCCGATCCGCTCCTCGAGGGACGGCCCCGCGCGGAACACCTTCATGCGGCCCTCGGTCTCCTCCTCCAGGTACCCCTTCTGCACGAGTTCCGCGAAGTCGCGGTGCGCGGTGGCGTAGCCGATACCGTGGGTCGTGCGGTGGTAGCCGATCCGGAAGGTAGCATCGGGCACGCGAAGGGCCCTGCCGATGATCGACCGTTGGCGGTGGTTGAGCGTCTCGTCGGCATGCAGCTCGCGCTGTACCGCCTCATCGATGCGCGCCGCCCTGTTCATCCGTGCGCTCAACTGACGAAGGGCGTGAACCATGAGAGTGAGTTGGGTGTCGAGCCACGGCGTGGAATTCATCTCATGCCACATGCCCAGAAGCGGCGGTTCGGCATGGAGCACGGGCAGCCCGTCCGGCAGGACCCGCCTCAGCATGAGCTCCGAATGTGACACGGGGAGGTAGCCGAGCACCGGGTAACCCAGCTTGAGGGCCGCGAATCGGAACAGTATGCGGGACATCATGCCGTTCCACGCCGGGAACAGGTCCAGGTGCGTGGTCACCGCACGGATGATGGACGCGCTCAACGCCGGGTGTGTGCTCGTGTCGTCGCGCAGGCTCTCGGCATACGTGCACAGGTCGCGTATGTGCGCTGCCTGCCGGCTTCTCTCGTCGATACGGTCGCCGTGGCTCAGCCGTGGCGGGATACCGTGCGTGAGCCGACCGTAGAGCTCGATCAGCAGCTCCGGGCTCCACGGCCTCTCGACCAGGCCCTTCAGCTCCTCCGACAGGCGGTAGTGGTTGACGATCAGGCGCTCTTCGACCGTGCGCGGCTGACGCTGCATCAGCAGCAGCTCCTTCGCGGTCTCGTAGCTGATGCTCACGTCATCGAGCTGCGCCGTGGCGACGGTCTCCTCGACATTGGACTGCACCACGAAGCGCGCACCGGACCTGCTCGTCACTCGCTCGTAGAGCCGGGAGTGCGTCGTGCAGTGCTGGTCGAGAGTGCTCAGGGACCGACGGATGCGGCCCGTGTGAACGAACCAGTGCAGGCGGCCTTCACTGTCGGGAATGGGGGAGTACGTGGCGGCAAAGCGCTCGAGCGCCGTGATGAGGTCGGCAGTCTGCTCCCGCGTGAGTCCCGCCGGCAAGGGAAGTCCCACGAGGCTTTCCAACGGCATGGGCACGGATGTGGCGTGGAGCAGGGCAGCGCGGACGTCGTCGCGCGACAGAACAGCCACGACGCGTTCGATGTCCGATGTGCTGATCGGCGGTTCGGGATCGGTCCGGGACGATGTCACGGCGCCTCCTTCAGGGGTACTCAATACTATCCATTTTTGACGAATTGACAAACAACACTCCACGCGTGAGGATGAACTATCCATCCCGGCAGATGGAGAGTTTTCATCGCGCGCAGACATCCGGTAGATGGAGCGTTCGGGTCAGCAGGACCTATAGGGGAAAGGGGTGTGGCCATGGCTGAAACGCTGTGGTTCGACTCGGCTACCTGGCTGGTGTGGTTCGCGCCGTTTGCTGGCGTGCTCGCCGCCGGGCTCTCGAGACGCAGGGACCCGGTGATCGAGGGCGACCGCGTGCTCCGGCACGACGTGCCCGCGCGCATCACGCACTGGGCCCACGGGATCGGCACGACGATGCTGCTCGTCTCCGGCATCGCGCTCGGGCTGTTCTTCACGCCGGCCTTGGTGGGAAGCGGGCAGCCGGTGTGGACGTGGATGAACGTCCACTTCGCCTTCGTGGTGCTCTTCTTGTTCGGCACCTTCTACTACGGTGCCAACACGCTCATGGCGCGCGAGCGCTTCGCCGAGCATCTCCCGACCAAGAACGCCGTCGACTACA
>DCVQ01000014.1 GCA_002328745.1 Actinobacteria bacterium UBA2184 | reverse complement strand
CGTACGCATGCACCGGCTGCCGCCGCTGCATGTACTACTGCCCCTTCTCGATCGACACCGCGTGGATCCTCTCGGTGGCCAAAGCGATCCTGATCGCCACCGGCCGCGGCAACGAGATGCTCGGCCAGCTGGCCGACGCGGCGATCTTCAAGGGCGAGAACGCGGCGATGTTCGAGGGCGTGCTGGTGAGCGGCTTCGAGGACATCAGCGAGGAGGTCCGCGCGATCACCGGCAATCCGGCGCACAAGGTGCACGTGAACAAGGAGGGCGCTGACGTCCTGTACGTGGCGCTCGCCGGCGCGCACTCCATCCGGCCGGCAGCGGTGATCTTCGAGGAGGCCGGGGAGAACTGGACGATCTCGATGTTCGAAGCGGCCAACTACGGCTTCTTCTACGGCGACGTGGAGAAGGCGCGGCTGATCACCAAACGCTACATCGACGAGGCCAAGCGCCTCGGCGTGAAGGAGATCGTGGTGCCCGAGTGCGGGCATGCGTACCGTGTGGTCGAGCTGTTCTACGAGGCGTGGAGCGGCGAGCCGATGCCGTTCAAGGTGAGCCACATCCTCGAGAAGGCCGACGAGTACATCAAGGCCGGACGGATCACCGTGGAGAAGGGCCGGGTGGCCGGTAAGGTCACGTACCACGACCCGTGCCAGATCGGCCGCAACGGCGGCATCTTCGAGCAGCCGAGAGACATCGTGCGCGCGATCGCCGACGACTTCGTGGAGCTCACGCCCAACCGCGAGAAGCAGTGGTGCTGCGGCGGTGGCGGCGGCATCGTGGCCATGGAGGAGTTCAAGGACACGCGTCTGGCGTCGGGCTCCAAGAAGGTGGAGCAGCTGCGCGCGAGCGGCGCGAGCGTGCTCGCCTGCCCGTGCGAGAACTGCCGCCTGCAGATCGAGGAACTCAACACCGTGCACGACCTCGGCCTCGAGATCTGGCAGGTCATCGACCTCGTGGTTGCGGCGATGCCGCTGCCCGGGAACGCGAAGGCCGCCGAGGCGTAGGGCGCCGGGCACACGCGGGACGAGTCGAGGGCGCCGGGAGACCGGCGCCCTCGTGCGTGTGTGGGCTATCGAAGGGGACTGGCGGGCACCGACGGCTACACGGCTCGCGCCGCCGCCAGCGCGGTCACCAGTCCCGCCGTCTCGCGCGCCTGTGTGATGCCGCCGTCGTCGGCCACGAACAGCCCGCCGGCCCTCGCGAGCACACCGATCGTGCTGCCGATCGCCTCGGCACGCGCCGCGTTGCCCAGTTCGCCGGTGAGCAGACCGCCCATCACCGCCAGTCGCGCGTCTCGCGCGGCCCAGAACAGCCGGTCGAACGCCTCGAAGCCCAGGCCCCCGCCCGCATGCACCGCCACGAAGCCGGCGCGCGCGATCGCGGGGAGCAGCAAGCGGATGTCGCCATCCGAGTGGAAGACCGCCGGCATGCCGAGCGAGCGCGCGGCGCGCACGATGCGCTCGTAGCGCGGGAGCAGCTCGGCGATCGCGAAATCGGGGGCCACGAGCGGCCCCTCGCTGCCCGCAAGGTCCTCGGCGACCACCACTGCCCGGGCGCCAAGTTGTGCACCGACCTGCGCACGCGAGACGACCGCGTCGAGCGCCCCCTCGATCTCGGCGCCGATCTCGCGCGGGCGCGTGAGGGTCTCCCGAAGCCCCTCCATCGCACCGTGCGCCTCGATCACGGGCCAGAGCGGCCCCGACACCACCCACAGCGGCGCCACACCCACCTCGGAGAGCGCCGTCACCGCGTCGGCCGCCCAGGGCTCGCCTCCGGGGACGAACGCGAACGACGCCCCGAGCGCGGTGCTCGCCTCGGCGAGATCGCGCGGGGGGTCGCCGACAGCGCCGATGACGGGGCCGAGAGCGTCGTCGGGCACGAACGTGAGCCCGAAGGGGAACGGCGAACCGGTGATCGGCAGGCGGTCCACAGCTACATACGGCTGACGGCCAGCATGCCGAGCGCCGCCAGCCCCCATACGATGAAGAAGGCGCTGATCACGCCGAGCGACACCGCCAGGAACGCGCGCTTCGGCTCCATGTCGAGAAGCCACGCGGCGGCCGTGCCCGCATACGCGCCGGTGCCCGGCAGCGGGATCGCCACGAAGGCCGCGAGCCCCCAGAAGCCGTACTTCTCCACGAGCGGATGCGCTTTCGCCCGCACGTGTTCGAGCTTGCGGTGGATCCAGCCGCCCTCGGAGAAGCGCTCGTACACGAACTCGAGGAAGTAGTACCCCGGCCAGAAGATGGCGAGGCTCGCAAGGAGGATGATCGGCAGATACGCTTCATCGTTCATGGCAACGGCCCACGGGATAGCGGCGCGCAGCTCGATCGTGGGAATCCACGCGACGAGCACGTATTTCACCCATGCGGGCAGTCCGGCGAGGAACCCGGGCATGTCCTACCCTTCGTCGGCGAAGACCTCGTAGATGCGCTCCACCTCGGAGCGCCAGTAGGCCTCGCGATCGGCCACGTCCCGGCCGAGGTTTGCGGCATTGCGGAAGTAGCCGTTTCCCGGCATCCCGGTGTCCGCCCGAACCACGAGCGAGGCGAGCATGATGCCGTGCTTCGCGTCGGCCTCGGTGCAGATCTCGTTCAGGAAGCCCATGATCGCCCACGACCTGGGCTTGAGCGAGACCGCATCCACCGATCGGCAGATCTCGGCGTAGGTGATCGTCCGCCGCTCCCGCGCACGCTCGATGAGCAGGGCGTTCGCCTGCTCCTTTGCGAGCTCCCATGCCTCGATCGGGAAGCCGTATCGCGTGTTCTCGGGCATGCGCAAGAGTATGGCACACGCGTGCGGACGGCGGTGTGACCGGCACGTTGCTGTTGCCCCGCCGCGTATCATGGCGGCATGGACGAACGCTACGACATACCCGCCGCCGATGCCGACCTCCTCGCCCAGTGCGAGGTGCAGGTCTTCCGCGCCACCGGGCCGGGCGGCCAGGGCGTGAACACCACCGACAGTGCGGTGCGCCTCCGCCACCTGCCGAGCGGCATCACCGTGGTCTGCCGCCGCGAGCGCAGCCAGCTCCAGAACAAGCGCGCATGTCTCGAGCGGTTGCGCCGACGGCTCGAGGAGCACAACGCCGTGCTGGACGCGCCCGAGCGCGTGCCCACTCGCAAGTCCCGCGCCGCGAAGGCGCGGCAGGTGGAGGCCAAGCGCTTCCGCGCGCGCGTGAAGCGCGCTCGCGGCCGGGTGGACGCGGGCGACGAGTAGCGCCTACTCCGCCACGAGCAGCACGCCCGGGAACGCCCCGTGGGCGCGCGCGTCTGCCGATGCGAGCGTGGCGTCCAGCAGGGCCGCACATGCAGGCGCAAGCGAGTCGTGGAACGAGCAGCCGAGCCGCTCGCACTGGATCGCCGCTTCGGCGACCACCTCGGCGTTGAGCGGGACGATGTTCATCCCGACGCTTTCGAAGAGTCGCCACGCGGGCACGACATCGGCCGGGGAGAACTGCCGGCGAACCACCGAGAGCACCTCGTGCGCGAAGTGCGTGGGCGCGGCGAGCACGATCTCACCTGCGGCGGCGCGCTGCAGCAATGCCATCGCCGCCTCACGGCCCGGCTCCGGCTTGAACCACTTCACGCCCACAGATGCATCGAGCACGACAAGGTCGCCCGTGCTCATCGGTGGCGCCGCTCGTAGCCCCGAAGCGGAGCGGAATCATCGGTCTCGCGGATCTCCCGAAGAATCTCCAGTGAGGGCCGATCGTCGTACACCGTCCGCCCCTCGGAAAACGTCCGCATCTTCTCCAGCACTTCCAGCATGCGCGCCCGGCGGGCCTCGGCATCCCGCTGCTCGGCCGTCTTGCCGAGGTACGCCGCGAGCGACTCCTGCACCAGTTCGCTCCGCGGCACGCCAAGCTCATGCGCCTCGGCATCCAGCCGATCGAGAAGGTCGTCGGGGAGCGAGATCGTGACTTTGGCGGTCATGGCGCAGCTCCTTTGGTCATACCATCGTTCACACCTAGGGTATGACCTTCCTGAGGCGCGGTCAAGCGGGACCCACGCTGCCGCAGCACGGCAACGCGCCCGCCCGCGTGATGCGGACAGGCGCGTGAGGTGTGTGGTGGAGGCGCGGAGAATCGAACTCCGGTCCACGACAGCCCCCTGGGGAGCATCTCCAGGCTCAGCCACATCTTGGCGTTCGGTTCGGGCGACACGGGGTGGCGAGCGTGCCCGTTCCTAGCTGGTTCGGTCTTTCGCGTGAGCATACCGGCTACGTCTTACGCGGCAGTCCCCTGAAGTGACGTCAGATCCGGCGACGGGGACGCGCACCGGGTGACGTCGCTGCGCTATTTAGGCAGCGAGAGCGTAATTATTGTCGACGTTTGAGCGTCGTTTGCCCCTGTTTAACGAGGTAAGGCGACCTCGGCCTGCTTCTCCCCTCAGAACTCCCGTGTCGAAACCAGTCGCCCCCGGGGTGTGAGGTATGTGAAGGTGCTCGCCTCTCGGCTACCGCCAATGCGCTTCGCGGGTCTTGCAGTATAGCCTCCATGCATGCAGCGTGCCAGCGCCATGCAGGAGATATCCACGCCTCCCCTATACCCTCGGCGCGGCCTGTGGACTACGCTTGATGCAGTGCAGCGTACCCGTGCTTCGAGAGAGGGGCTCGTCATGGACAACGCGCAGGACCCGACCGGCACGCCGCAGGCGCCGCCGTATCCGCCTGCTCCGCCGGCCCAGCCGGGCTACGCACCGCCGCCGCCCGGCTACGCGCCACCGCAGCCGGGGTATCCGCCTCAGACCGGCTATCCGCCCGCTCCTCCGGGACCTCCGGGCTACTACCAGGCGCCACCCGGCGGGATGCCGCCGAAGAAGGGCGGCAAGGGCGCGCTCATCGCGGTGATCTCGGTGCTCGTCGTGGCCGCTCTCGGCGTGGGAGGCTACTTCCTGTGGCAGGCCCTGAGCGACGATGACGGCGGGGGCCGCGAGAAGGACGAAAAGGTCGACCCCAAGGACCAGGTCGAGGCGGCAGCGGACTTCTTCGAAGGCTGGTACATCGAGGACCCGGAGCTGCTCAAGAGCGCCCTTCCCGAGGATCTCGAAGACATGATCGATGAGCTTGGACTCGAGCCGCTCGACGGTTACGAGGTCGAGCGCGAGTGGGACGATGACGTGCTGACCGTCATCGCGACCTGGGACGGCGAGGTGGACGTCGAGGCCACGTTCGAGTCGGACGGCGACGAGAAGAAGCCCATCGTCACGATCACCAACCTGGACGAGGAGTCCGGTGGCGAGGAGATCGATATCGCCCTCAAGCTCGAAGACGACCGCTGGGTCGTGACGGAGTTCGACGGCGACGCGGTGGACTCGTTCCTCGAGGAGTCCCTCTCGGGCAGTCGGCAGGCCGATCCCGTCAATCCGGACTGGGAGTCCTTTTACCCGACGATCAGCGACCCCTCGGCGTACTCCGACCTTGGCGACGCGCACCAGGAGGTCCTGAGCGAGGTCATGGCCACTATGTATCCCGACTTCGTGCTCGAGGAGTCGATGGTGAAGGTCTCCGGTGACGAGTACGTCACCGACCTCGTGCTGGCCCGCGCGTCGCTCCCGTACGATCCGTCGGTCCAGATCGCGTTCTACCTTGAGGTGGAAGACGACGAGTCGTATGCGGCAGGCTGGACGTCCGACGGCGCCTACGAGGACTACCTCGACTACGCCGTGGCCTCCAACGGCCGTGAGTTCTTCTGGGACAACATGCAGCTCGTGCCCCTGCACTACGGCATCGGCGATGACTCGGTGTTCGCGCTGCTCGCGCAGGTGGCCGCGGACTGGCCCGGCAGCGTGGTCAACTGGATCGAGGCCGATGGCACGACAGGCTACATCGAAGTGACCCGCTGGGAGGGCTATCCCGACTACGCGGAGGGCTTCTGGGCCGACTACGAGTACGACGGGGCTGACTGGGTTTGCACGGACTCGGGGCTGTGGGAATGACGCCGGGTCAGACGACCCACGACACGGGCCGCCCCCAGGGGCGGCCCGTTCGCGTTGCGGCGGCATCGGCGAGGAAGCGCCCTACTCGCCCTTGGTGCGCTCCCGAAGCGCCCGTTCCACATCACGCTTCTGATCGCGCTCGGCGATCGAATCGCGCTTGTCGTAGAGCTTCTTGCCTCGAGCCAGGCCGATCTCGATCTTCACGAGGTTTGATGCCGAGAGGTAGACCTTGAGCGGCACGAGGGTGTACCCGCGCTCCTTGGTCTTGCCGATGAGATAGCGGATCTCGGCCTTGCGCAGCAGCAGCTTGCGCTCGCGGTCCACGCGCACNNTATCGCGCAGGTTCGTCTTGTTCTCGCGCAGCGACTTCACTTCGGTGCCGGTGAGCACGATGCCAGCCTCGAAGGTCTCGTCCACGAAGTAGTCGTGGTAGGCCTTCTTGTTGGTGGCTATGGTCTTCTCTTCGCGCGGCACGACGATGGTCTCCTATATGCGACTCGGGCGCCCCTAGCGGGACGCCCGAGAATTCTAGCATGCGACACGATCTCGCTATGGCGTGAAGTCGGTCTTCGGGTCGAGCCGGCGCACGAAGGCGGCGAGCAGCTTCGCGGTGTTCTCCACGTCCTCGAGCGCGAGCACCTCGGTGGGCGTGTGCATGTAGCGCAGCGCGACGCTCACGAGCGCCGCGGCCTTGCCGCCACGCGAAAGCTGGATGGCGTTCGCGTCGGTGCCGGTGCCGCGCGGCGCGGCCTCGATCTGGTACGGGATCTTCTCGGCCTCGGCAGCCTCGATGAGCAACTCGAGCACCTTCGGGTTGATGTTCGCGCCCCGGCTGAGCACGGGGCCCTTGCCGCAGCACACCTCGCCGAACTTGCGCTTGTCCACGTCGAGGTAGTCCGTGGCGTGCGTGACCTCGACCGCGATGCCCACCACCGGGTCCTGGCTGTACGCCGAGGTGGTGCCGCCGCGCAGGCCGATCTCCTCCTGCACGGTGCCCGCGGCCACCAGGTCGCCGGACGCCCCGCCTGCCTCCTTGACCAGGCGGAGCGCCTCGGCGCAGATGTATGCGCCCATCTTGTCGTCGAACGCGCGAGAGACGGCCATGCCGTCGCCGAACTTCTCAACGCCGACGCCGAAGGTGATCGGGTCGCCGATGCGCACCTTCTTCTTCACCTCGTCGCCCGGCATGCCGAGGTCGACGAACATCTTGTGCATCTTCACGACCGTCTTGCGGTCCTCGTCCTCGAGGAGGTGGATCGGCAGACGNNGGTCGTGACCGCCGATGGGCGCGAACGCGCAGTACCCGTCGTCGGTGATGTAGGTGACCATGAAGCCGATCTCGTCGATGTGGCCCGCGAGCATCACGCTCGGGCCGTCGCCGGTGCCCTTGAGCACGGCGTGCACCGAGCCCATGACGTCGGTGGTGACCTCGTCGGCGATCGGCTCGAGGAACTCGCGAAGGACCTTCGCGGCAGGCTGCTCGTAGCCGGACGGCGACGGGGCCTCGATCAGGGTCTTGAAGAACTTGTACGACTCAGGACGCATGAAACGGCCTCCTTGATGGATAGACGCGTGAGACGTCAGTGTACCGCCGGCGACGCTCAGGCGCCAGGAGCGGCTGCGGCCCTCACGGCGGCCATCGAGGCGACGACGCCGAGGCGCTCGGCCCAAACGTCGAGGTACTGCTCGTCGAGTTCGCCGCGCTGCACCTCGTAGACACCGACCGCATCGCGCACCTGCCGCTCGCTGCCGCCGCCGCACGCCGCCCATCTGAGCTTCTGCAGGATCGTATCCTCGGGCGACGACACCCAGATTCGGGTACCGAAGGCCTCGACGCCGAGGCGACGCTCGAACCGGCTCGCGTCGAACGGGTCGTCCGTGAGCATCCAGAAGTCGATCTTGTCGCCCGCCGTCGTGTCGAGCAGGTTGAACATCCCGCTGCACCCGAGCGCATCCCGGGCGGCGTCCGGATCGAAGAAGTAGCGGTCCGCGTGAAAGGCTTCCGCGAGCGCCTCGACGAGCCGCGCATCGACCTCGACAACGAGATCGATATCGTGCGTCGCCCGCGGTTCGCCCTGCAGGCTCGACGCTAGCGAGCCGCTCAGCAAGTACCGCACCCCGGCACGCTCCAGCGCGTGGACCGTTTCTTTCAGCAGCGCTATCTGTGACACTGCCCGAGCCTCTCAAGGTAGCGCGCGTGGATCTCGGCCTCGGTAGCGTCCGGGAACCGCCGGCGCAGCCCTGTCAGAACCGCCACGCGCGTCATCTCCGAGAGCTCGATCGCCTTCGCCAGACGCTGCTCGGGCGTCATCCGCCGCAACACCTCGATATAGCGGGCGCGATTGGGCTGCGCCTTGACCCCCGTGAGCATCGTGCCTCCTCGGCAGCGAGTCTAGCACTCAGACATGACATCGCTGCGCCACGTACCGGCAGCGACTACGCCAGCTCGAAGTCGAGCCGGCGCTCGGCCACGCTCGCGTCCAGCACCCGGACCTTCACCTGCTGGCCGAGCCGGTACGTGACGCCCTTGTTCTCGCCCCACAGCATGAACCGCTCCGCGTCCAGGCGATAGTAGTCGTCGGTCATCGCCTGCACGTGTACGAGCCCCTCGGCGGTGTTCTCGAGCTGCACGAACAACCCGAAGCCCATCACGCCCGTGACGATGCCGTCGAAGACCTCGCCGAGGTGCTCGGCCATGAGCGCCACGAGCTTCACCTTCTGCGACTCGTCCTCGGCGGCCTCGGCTTCGCGCTCCATCGTGGAAGAATGCTCGGCGAGCCACGCGAGCTCGGGCACCATCAGCGCGGTCGGCGGCTTCTCGAGCGCGCCCCCCAACTGCGCCTTGAGGAGCCGATGCACGATGAGGTCCGGATAGCGCCGGATGGGACTCGTGAAGTGCGTGTACGCCTCGCTCGCCAGGCCGAAGTGCGAGCCGAGGTAGTCGACGTAGCGCGCGCGCTCCAGCGCGCGGAGGAGCAGCGAGTTGATGAGCCGCTCCTCGGGGCGGCCGTGCGCGAAGGCGACGACCTTCTGGAATGTGCGCGGCCCCGCGCCGTGCAGCTCCTGGATGGGGTAGCCGAACTCCTTGAGCACCACGGCCACCTGCGCGAGCGCTTCGGCATCGGGGTCCTCGTGGATGCGGTAGACCATCGGGGCCTTCGCAGACGTCATGTGCCGCGCGACGACCTCGTTCGCGAGGATCATCGCCTCCTCGATCATGTTCGTCGCCTCGGTGCGGCTGCGCAGGACCACGCCGGTCGGTTTCCCGTCGTCGAGCGTCACCCGGGCCTCGACCGTGTCGAAGTCGAGCCCGCCCCGCGCGACGCGCCGCTCGTGGATCGTGTGCGCGATGGTGCGGAAATCGAAGAGTGCACGCTCGATGGTCTCGTCGGGGAAGCCGCCGTGGTCGAGCCACCCCTGCACCTGGTCGTAGTCGAGACGCCGGTCGCTCCGGATGACCGAGGGGTAGAGCTCGCAGGCCTCCACGAGACCCGTCTTGTCGAGCAGCATCTCGGCCGTGAACGTGAGCCGGTCCTCATCGGGGTTGAGCGAGCAGATCACGTTGCTCAAGTGCTCGGGCAGCATCGGCAGCACGCGATCGACGAGGTACACGCTGGTGGCGCGGTGCCGGGCCTCGACGTCGATGGCCGAGTCCCACGGCACGTAGTGGCTCACGTCGGCGATGTGGACCCAGAGGCGGAAGCCCTTGCCCTCGCGCACGATGGAGATGGCGTCGTCGAAGTCGCGCGCGTCGGCGGGGTCGATGGTGAACGTGAAGAGATCTCGCACGTCCCGCCGCCCCGCCTCGAGCTCCGGGGCCACCCCCGATGACAGCGCATCGGCCGCCGCGATCACCTCGTCGGGGAACTCGGTCTCGAGGCCGTGCTCCTCGATGACGATCTCGACGTCCACGCCCGGCGCATCCTCGGGGCCGAGCACGCGGACGACGACGCCCTGCATCGCGTCGCGGCTATCGGCGTACCGGGTGATGCGCGCCACGACGATCTCGCCCGTCCGGGCCTGCACCGGCGCCTTCGCAAGGTCCACGAAAAGGTCCCCGCGGATGCGCGCGTCCGTCGGAGTGACCACGCCGAGCTTCCCGTGCTGTTCGAACCGGCCCACGATCTCGGTCGTGCCGCGCTCGATCACCTGCGCGACCTCGCCCGAGCGGCCCTCCTTCGCGCGGCGCGCGTGCACCCGCACGGCCACGGTATCGCCGTGCATGGCGCCGGCCGTCTCGCGCTTCCCGACGTAGATATCGCCCATCGGCGAGGACACGAACCCGAAGCCCCGCCGATGCATGCTGAGCCGGCCGACCGTGAGGTTGCGCTCCTTGAGCGCCACGTAGCGTCCACCGCCCACGTCGGCGACCGCACCCGAGCGCTCGAGCTGCTCGAGCGTGCGAGCGACCTTCCCCGCGTCGAGCGACTCGCCGCCCGCTACCTCGATGGCCCCGGCGACCTCCTCGGCCGAGAGCGCCTTCCGCGAGCCGCGCAACGTCTTGACCACCAGCTTGTCGGGGCGCATCGGCTCTCCGTTCTTCGCGTCATGCTGCCGTCCGTCAGGCGTTTCCGGACGGCACTTGTACGTGGGGTAGAATCTTCGTATGGTGCAACCTTACACCGCAACGACCTGAAGGCCAGGTGTCACCATGCAGTCGCCACATCCGGTCCCGCCGCTGCTCGTCGCCAACGGGACGCTCACCCACCAGCGTGACATGGTGCGCGCACTCGAGACCATCGAGACGTTCGCGTACCGCTACGTGGTGGACGGCGACACCATCGCCGAGGGCAAGGCCTCGCTCGTCCGCATCATGGCCGACGACGAGTCTGCAAGCGTGCTCGTGAACGGCTGCATGTTCCTGAACGTGGCGAGCTTCCAGTACCTGAACTTCCAGACCGACGAGACGGGCCAGACCCGTTTCGAGCTGTTCGTCAACGGTGCGATGCTCGAGATGACGCCGCTGGACGAGCCGGAGATGCGCGCCACCGGGCGCCGCGTCATCCGCCTCATGGAAGAGGGCGTGTTCGACACCGGCTCGATCGTCTCCATCGACGACGAGGACGACGAGGACTAGATCCGGGTCCGGCATGCTGCCCGCACCCGATCCATCGTGCGCGTGTCCTAGAGCAGACCCTTGAGCTCCTCGATCGCGCGCTGAAGCTGCGTGTCGGTGTCCTTCTCGGACTGAAGTTCGGGCTCCATCTCGACGACGATGTCGGGTGTGAGCCCCTTCTTGTCGATCACCTGGCCCTTGGGCGTCAGGTAGTGCGCGATGGTGAGCTTCACGGCTCCGCCGAACGTCAGCGGCTCGATCGTCTGCACGCTCCCCTTGCCGAAGCTCACCTCACCCACGAGGACCGCGCGGCTGTAGTCCTGCAGCGCGCCGCCGACGATCTCGCTCGCGGACGCCGAGTTGCCGTTGATGAGAACCACGAGCGGGGCATCGGTCGCCAGATCGCCGGTGGCGCGGTACTCTTCGCCCTCGCCCTCCCGATCCTCGACGCGCACGATCACACCGTCGGCCACGAACAGCGACGCGACGTCGATGGACTCCCCGAGCAGTCCGCCCGGGTTGTCGCGAAGGTCGAGCACGAAGCCACGCGCGCCCTCGTCCTCGAGCTTCTCGATGGCCGAGCGGATGTCCTCCTCGGCGACCTCGTTGAAGCTGTAGAGGCGGATGTAGCCGATGTCGTCGGCGAGCATCTCGCTCTCGATGTTCGGCACGTCGATCTTCGCGCGCTCCATCGTGAAATCGAGGATCTCGTCCTCGCCCTCGCGATACACACCGATGGTGACCTCGGTGCCCTCCTCGCCACGGATGCGCATGACAGCCTCGTCGGAGTTCCAGTTGTCGCGGTACTCGCCGTCGATCTCGAGGATGATGTCTTCGGCCCTCAGCCCGGCCTTGTCAGCGGGCGTGCCGTCCATCACCGAGATGATCACGAGCGCATCGTCGCGGTTGCTGATGGTGATGCCAACCCCGAAGAACGACCCGGCGTTCTGCTCGTTGAAGTACTCGAAGTGCTCCTTGTTGAAGTACACGGCGTGCTCATCGCCGAGCCCCTCGAGGACGCCGCGGATCGCACCGACCGTGATGGATGTCTCGCTGGCAGGCTCAAGCGCCTCGCGATCGATGATGCCGATGACCTCGTCGAGGGCGTCGTACATGTCCACGGTGTCGATCGTCTCGACCGGAGCCCCGGAGAGCGGCGAGACGCCGCGCCTCGTCCGGTCGAAGTACACGCCACCGGCGAACGCGGCGATGAGCAACGTCATGAGAGCCGTGAACGCCACGGCGTACTTAAGCGACTTGGGCATGATCTCAGACTTTCAGGTAGCGCCGCAGAGCGAGTCCGGAGCCGATGAGGCCCACGATGATGCCGCTCGCGATGAGGATGAGCGAGATCGACGCCGCGGCGGACAGCGGGAGTTCGAAACGGAGGAAACCGAGAACCTCTCGCGCCCGCGGCAACAGGTACACCCACACGATCGCGAGCGTGCCGATGGCGAGGAACGCGCCGACGAGGCTCTGGATCACGCCCTCCATAAGGAACGGCGTGCGGATGAACCAATTGGACGCGCCCACAAGGCGCATGATGCCGATCTCCTTGCGGCGCGCGTAGATAGCGAGCCGGATGGAGTTGTTGATGAAGATCAGGCTGATGAAGCCGAGCAGGCCGATGAACACCGCGCCCACGGTGCGGATCATCTTGGTGAGCGCGAGCAGCTGGCCCACGATCTCCTGCCCGTACTGGATGGACTTCTCGGGGTCGTCGGGTGACTCGGCCACCGAGGCGAACAGCGGGTGTGCCTTGATGTCCTCGACCACGGCGAGCACGTCCTCGCTCGGGTTCTTGAGGTCGAGGTCGATCGACGCAGGCAGCGGATTGCCCGGCAGCGACTCGACGATCTCGGGGCTGTCCTCAAGCGTCGTCGCGATGAACTCCTCGAGCGCCATCTCCTTGGTGGTGTGCGTGAGGGTGAGCACGCGCGGGTCGGCAGCGAGCTCGGCCTCGATGGCGGTCACGCTCTCGGGCGCCGCGTTGTCCGAGAGGAACACGCGGATCGAGAACTTCTGCTCAACGCCCGAGACGATCTGCTCGATGATGTAGCCCGAGCCGACCGACACGCCCACGATGAGAAGCGACAGGTAGATGGTGATGATGGCGCCGAGGCTCATCACCCAGTTTCGACGGAAGCTCAGGAACGACTCCCTGACGAAGTAGCCGACGTTAATCGCCATAGCCGTACACCCCTCGATCCTGGTCGCGGATGACGCGGCCGCCCTCGAGGGCGATGACCCGGCGCCGCATGGAGTCCACCATCTCGCGGTCGTGCGTGGCCACGAGCACCGTGGTGCCCGTCTTGTTGATGCGATTGAGCAGGCTCATGATGCCGAGCGACGTGGCCGGGTCGAGGTTACCCGTGGGCTCGTCGGCCAGCAGCAGCGGCGGCCGGTTCACGAACGCCCGCGCGATGGAGACGCGCTGCTGCTCGCCACCCGAAAGCTCGTCCGGGTAGCTGTCGGTCTTCTCCTCGAGGCCCACGAGGCGCAGCACCTCCGGCACCTGCGTGCGGATCACGTGCTTGCTGCGGCCGATGACCTCCAGCGCGAACGCGATGTTCTCGTACGTGGTCTTGTTCGGCAACAGCTTGAAGTCCTGGAACACGCAGCCGATGTTGCGGCGCAGGTACGGCACCTTCCAGTGCTTCATCTTGCCGAGGTCCTGGCCGGCCACGACGATCTGGCCCTTGGTTGGCAGCAGCTCGCGCAGCAACAGCCGGATGAACGTGGACTTGCCCGAGCCCGAGTGGCCTACGAGGAACACGAACTCCCCCTGCTCGATCTCGACGTTGCAGTCGTCAAGAGCCGGGGGTTTGTTCGGAACGTAGATCTTACTGACGTTCCGCATCGAGATCATAGGGATGCTCCATATCTGTGCGACGATTCCCGCTGCATTCTAGCAGAGAGCGCAGGGCGATACCTGTGCCGGCATCGCCCCGTTACCGAATCCATCATTCCTCCACGAGACGCCCTTTGTGCACGTCCCGATCTCTATCACTCGCACGGTCGCGGCAACTAGCGCCGTCTGATTAGCAGGTCTCGTGCCGTCGCGGCGATATCGGCTCCCGTGAGCCCGAAGTGCGCCATCAGCTCGGCCGGCTCGCCGGAGGTCCCGAACACGTCGCGGACGCCCACGCGCGCGAACGGCACCGGGGCGTTCTCGCCGAGCGCCTCGGCAACCGCCGAGCCCAGCCCGCCGTAGATCGAGTGCTCCTCGCATGCCACCACCGCGCCGGTCTTGCGGGCCGAGGCGGCGATCGTCTCGACGTCGAGCGGCTTGATCGTGGACACGTCGAGCACCTCGGCGTGGATGCCTTCGAGCTCGAGCTCTGCGGCGGCGGCGAGCGCCTGCTCGACCATCACGCCGCACGCGGCGAGCGTCACGTGCACGCCCTCGCGCAGCACCGTGGCCCGGCCGAGCTCGAAGACGTAGTCGTCGCCGTAGATCACCGGCACCGACGCGCGGCCGAGCCGGATGTAGAACGGTCCGGGCGTGATCGCAGCGAGCCGGATCGCGGCCTTCGCGGCGGTGAAGTCGGCGGGCACGAGCACGCGCATGCCGGGGAGCACGCGCATAAGGGCGATGTCCTCGAGCATCTGGTGGCTGCCGCCGTCGGGACCGACGGTGATGCCCGAGTGCGTGGGCGCAAGCTTCACGTTGAGGCCCGAGTAGCACACGGTGTTGCGCACCTGGTCGTAGGCGCGGCCGGTGGCGAACACGGCGAAGCTCCCCGTGAACGGGATCTTGCCGCCGACGGCCAGGCCGGCGGCCGTGCCGATCATGTTCTGCTCGGCGATGCCCACGTTGAAGAACCGCTCGGGGTAGGCCGCGCCGAACTTGGCGGTGGTGGTGGAGCCGGAGAGGTCGGCGTCGACCGCTACCACGTCGAGGCCCTCGCCTGCGAGCTCGATGAGCGTGGCGCCGAACGCCTCGCGTGTCGCGCGCTTCTCGCTCATGAGGCGCTCCCCTCGGCCGGCGAGGCGTCGCCCGCACCGGCGTGCGGCGCGTGCGGCATGGCCCCGGCGGCCTCCATCGCGGCGGCGAGCTCGCCAAGCGCGGCCGTGGTCTGCTCGGCGTCAGGCGCCTTGCCGTGCCAGCCCGCGTCACCCTCCATGAACGAGACGCCGCGCCCCTTCACGGTGTAGCAGACCACACACACCGGCACGCCTGCGGTCGTCGGCGGCGCCGAGACGGCGTCGAGGATGTCGGCCACGTCGTGACCGTCGGCCTCGCGCACCTCCCAGCCGAAGGCGTCGAACTTCTCGGCCACCTTGCCGAGGCACATCACGTCGGTGCACGCGCCGTCGATCTGCAAGCCGTTGTGGTCGACGATCGCCGTCACGTGGTCGAGACCGTGGTGCGGCGCGAACATCGCGGCCTCCCACACCTCGCCCTCCTGCAGCTCGCCGTCGCCGAGCAGGCAGAACACGCGCGCCGGGTTGCCGTCGAGGCGCAGCGCGAGCGCCATGCCGTTGGCGATGGCGAGGCCCTGCCCGAGCGAGCCGGTAGAGACCTCCACGCCGGGCGTCTTCTTCATGTCGGGGTGGCCCTGGAGGATGCTGCCGAGCTTCCGCAGCGTCTTCAGGTGGTCGCGGCCGAGGTAGCCGGCCTCGGCGAGCGCCGCGTAGAGCACGGGCGCGGCGTGGCCCTTCGAGAGCACGAAGCGGTCGCGCTCGGGCCAGTCGGGCCGCGCGGGATCGTGCTTCATGATGCCGAAGTACAGCGACGCCACGATCTCGGCCGCCGAGAGCGACCCGCCGGGATGACCGCTTCCGGCCTCGGCGATCATCTCGATGATGTCGTAGCGCATGCGCGCGGCGCGCGCCCCGATCTCCGCGACTGCAGAGGGTCCCTCCGTCATTCGACTACCCCTATCTCCCTGAATCCTTCGCCGAGTGCCTCATGCACGTTGGCGATCACCACGAACGCCCTGGGGTCCACCGCGTGAACGAGCGCCTTCAAGGCGTCGATCTCGCGGCGCGAGACCACCGTGAACACCACTTCGCGCTGCTCGGCCGAGTAGAGGCCCCGCGCCACGAAGCCGGTCGCTCCCCTGCCGAGCTGGTGGAGCACCGCGTCGGCCACCCGGCCGGGCTCGTCGCAGATGATGAAGGCGGCCTTCTCCACCGAGAGACCCTCCTGCACCACGTCGATCACGGCGCCCATCACGAAGACCGCGACCGCGCCGTAGAGCGCGAGGTCCGGGCCGAGCACGATGGCCGCCACGAGGGTGACGAACGCGTCGGCGAGCAGCATGAGCTGCCCGATACCGAGGTTGACCTTCTCCACAAGCAGCTGCGCCACGATGTCGGTGCCGCCGGTGTTGCCCCGCGCCTTGAAGACGAGCCCCATGCCGATGCCGGTGATCGCGCCGCCGTAGAGCACGGCCAGCAGCTGGTCGTGCGAGGCGAGATGCGGGGTGAACGGTGCGAGCACGTCCACCGCAACGGACATGGCGACCATGCCGTAGACCGTCTTGGCGCCGTACCGCCAGCCCTTCGCGCGCACGCCGATCACCAGCAGGACGGCGTTCATCAGCAGCATCTGCACGCCGATGGGCACGGTGACGCCGAACTCGTCGATGAAGAGGTAGTAGAAGACGGTGGCGAGTCCCGACACGCCGCCGGCGGCAAGCTTGTTGGGGATGAGAAAAGCGTTGAGGCCCCAGGCGGTGATGAGGATGCCGAGCGTCATCAGCGCGTAGTCGCGCACCCTTCGGTGCTTGAGCACCTGACCCGGGTTGGCCCTCGCCAGGATCCGCTTCACCATCGCTTACACCCCCTTGGCCACCCGTGCCCGTCGGCCCGCGCTAGTCTTCGTCGGCGCCGACCGCTACGGCCTGCTCGCCGGAGACCCTCCACCGATGATAGCCCACCACGAACTCGCCGATGTCGCCGTCGAGCACACCGTTCACGTCGCCGGTCTCGACGCCGGTACGGACGTCCTTCACGAGCTGGTACGGGTACAGCACGTAGTTGCGGATCTGGCTGCCAAAGGAGATCTGCTGCCGCTCGCCCTTGAGGGCGTCGAGCTCGGCCAGGCGCTTCTCCTCCTCGAGTTCGTAGAGGCGCGAGCGCAGGATGAGCATCGCTGTCTCCTTGTTCTTGAGCTGGCTCTTCTCATTCTGGCAGGTGACCACCAGCCCGCTCGGGATGTGCGTGATGCGCACCGCCGAGTCGGTGGTGTTCACGCTCTGACCACCGGGACCGCTCGAGCGGTACACGTCGATGCGCAGGTCCTCGTCGCGGATCTCGAGCTCGACGGTATCGGGGAGCACCGGGAGCACCTCCACGCGCGCGAAGGTCGTCTGGCGGCGCTTCTTCTCGTCGGTGGGGCTGATGCGCACGAGACGGTGGACGCCGTTCTCGGAGGAGAGCATGCCGTAGGCGTTGCGGCCGTGCACGGTGAAGACCGCGCGGTCGATGCCGAGCTCCACGCCGTCAGGCGCGTCGTGGACGTCGACCTTCCACTTCCGCGACGCGGCGTACTTGGTGAGCATCTTCATGAGCATCTCGGCCCAGTCCTGCGCCTCGAGGCCGCCCTGGCCGGGCAGGATGGTGACGAGCGCATCCCCCGCGTCGAACTCGCCGGTGAACCAGCTCGCGAGCTCGAGGTCGTTCGCGCGCTTTTTGAGGTCGGCGAGCGAGGCCGCTGCCTCGGCGGCGAGGTCCGCGTCGTCGTCGGCCACCGCGAGCTCGTTGGCCACCTCGATCTCATCGAGGTCGGCCATCATCGACTCGTACGAGGTGATCTCGTCCCGCAGACCGGATGCCTGCGCCATCACCTGCTGCGCCGAAGACTGGTCGTCCCAGAAGTCGGGCGCCGTGGTGCGCTCCTCGAGAGCGGCGAGATCGATGCGCTTCGCGTCGAGGTGCAGGTACTCCGAGATCTGCGCCACGCGGTCGCGCAGCGTCTGGATGTCAGCGGTGCGGTCTTCGATCATCGTCCCTGCTCACAGTGGTTGCATAACACCGCCAAAACGGCGTGGTGGAGGCACACGGATTGTAGCATGCGGCCGGGGGCGCGCCGGGTGCGGTGCGCGCCCGCCGCGGAGTGCCGGCCCCTTCTCCGGAAGCCGCCCGTGGTATCGCGTGTGCGAGAACCCCTCGGCCTACGGCGTCACGTCGATCGAGTCGAAGCGAACGAAAGGTACCGCCAAGGACAAGCGCGTCCTCCGCCGTCCCCTACCCGTTCGCGCCGTGGCAGTGCTTGTACTTCTTGCCGCTGCCGCAGGGGCAAGGCTCGTTGCGTCCCACGTTGGCGTACGGATCGTCCTTGTCCTTCACCACGGTGGCCGCGCCCGGCGTGGCGGTGCGCTTGCGGCCGGCTGCTGCGGCCTTGTCCATCGCCTCGGTGGCTCCCCCGCCCACGGCCGCCGCCGCGGCCTCCATGCCCGAGGCTGCCTGCTGGCGCGCTCCGCCGAAGATGGTGGATTCCGACGGCACCGAGTACGACACCTTGCCGAGCGCCGGGGCGCGCGGGGCCTCGGCCACCGGCGCGGCCTGCACCTGGATGTGCATGATCGTGCGGAGGAAGTCGCGGTTCACCTCGGCCACGAGGAACTTGAACATCTCGTAGGCCTCGCCCTTGTACTCCACCAGCGGGTCGCGCTGGCCGATGGCGCGCAGGCCGATGCCCTCGCGCAGGTAGTCCATCTCGAGCAGGTGGTTCATCCAGCGGGCGTCGATCACGCGGAGCATCACGTGGCGCTCCAGCGCGCGGAGCCGCTCGGCGCCCACCTCGGCTTCCTTGGCCTCGTAGATCGCGAGCATCTTGGCCGACAGGAGGTCGGCGAGCTCGAAGGGGTTGTCGGCCTTCCGCGACTCGTCGTCCACGAGCGCGATGCCCGTGACCTCGGTGAGGGCCTCGGTCATGCCGTCCCAGTCCCACTCCTCGGCGTAGGTCTTCTCCGGCGCGAACTCGGCCACGATGCCGGCGATGGTCTCCTCGATCATCTCCTCCACGCGGCCGCGGACGTCCTTGCCGTCGAGGATCAGATTGCGCTCGGCGTAGATCACCTTGCGCTGCTTGTTCATCACGTCGTCGTACTCGAGCACGTACTTGCGGGAGGCGAAGTTCTGCGCCTCCACCTGCCGCTGCGCGCTCTCGATGGCCTTGGAGACGAGGCCCGCCTGGATGGGCATGTCGTCGGGGATGTCGGCGCGCTCCATGAAGCCCGAGATGCGGTCCATGCGGCCGCCGCCGAACAGGCGCATCAGGTCGTCGCCGAGCGAGAGGTAGAACTGCGAGAGGCCGGGGTCGCCCTGGCGTCCCGAACGGCCGCGGAGCTGGTTATCGATGCGGCGCGAGTCGTGGCGCT
>DCVQ01000025.1:133905-150969 GCA_002328745.1 Actinobacteria bacterium UBA2184 | reverse complement strand
GGGCTTGTTGCCGTGTGGGTCATCTCCTCGATCACTCCTGCGCCGAGCGGAGAGGGTGTTGCACAGGCGGCTATCGTGACGGTCTTCGGCCCTCTCGTGGGATCGCAGTCGGCAGCAGCGGCAGCACTCGGATGGCGCGCGTGCGTCTACTACCCGATGTTCCTCGCCGGGACGGTGTTGTTTGCGAGACTCGTACGCTCTCCTGATGTCGGCTGAGGATATGCAGTGCCCGGCATGTCTGCGCTGATGCTTAGGGCACCTGCATAGCGAGCACGTATGACTTGATCGCCTCCAGGACGGGGCGCATCCTGTCCTCTGACAGCCGGTAGTAGACCAGTCTCCCGTCGCGGCGGTAGTCGGCGAGTCCCGTGCGATAGAGCAAGCGCAGGTGATACGACGCGGCTGCCGTCGTCGCGCCCACGACCGCGGCGACGTCGCAGACGCAGAGCTCCGACTGACTCAGGGCGTACAGCACTTTGAAGCGGGTATCGTCGGCAAGGTTCGCCACCGTCTCGCCGACGCCATTGAGCCCGCCGACGACAGGGCGCAGCGCATCGACCTTGTCGGCGTGCACGCATTCGACTTCGCATACGGGCGGGCTGACCTGCTTGTCCATGGGACCTCCAAAATACTCAAGTGACTACTTGACCATCGTGTTGGATGGCGCGTACACTCAAACACACGCTTGACTATGAGAGTGTATCCCGCTTGCGCCTAGGAGGCAACCGATGCCGGCACTCGTCGACACACAAAAGCACACCCTGCTCGTCGAAGGAATCACTTGACTCGACTGCGCGGCCAAGTTCGAGAAGAACGTGGCCAGACTCCCCGGCGTGACCGGGGCACAGCTCAATCCGACGGCGGGCAAGCTCGTGATAGAGGGCGCCCTGGACCTCGACGCCATCAGAACCGAAGGTCGCAAGGAGAACTACCGCATCCAGACGGCCGAAGAGCGCCGTGCCGTCCCGCAGACCGAGGAGGGTGTCGACTGGGAGCTTCTCCGGACGATCGCCTCGGGGGTCGGCGTCGCAGCCGGCTACGCCGCGGAGAATCTCGGTGCCCACAGCGTCGTCTTCATGCCGCTGTTCATCGTCGCGATCGTGCTCGGCGGGTGGGGCAATTTCCGCAAGGCGACATTCTCGCTTCCGAAACTCGACTTCAACATGAGCGTCCTCATGTCGGTGGCGATCCTCGGTGCGGGCGCGATCGGAGCGTGGGAGGAAGCTGCCGTCGTCGCCTTCCTGTTCTCCGCATCCGAGATGCTCGAGTCTTGGACCATGGAGCGTGCACGGCGCTCCATCGGCGACCTGATGGGTGGGATTCCCAAGATCGCTCGCATCCAGCTACCTGACGGCGATATCACGGAGACGGCTGTCGAAGATGTAGCCGTGGGGGACCTGATGGTGGTGCGTCCTGGCGAGAAGCTCGCGCTTGACGGCCTCATCGAGGCGGGAGCGTCCAGTCTGGACGAGGCGACCATCACCGGCGAGTCTGTCCCTGCCGAGAAGGTCGAAGGCGCGGAGGTGTTCGCCGGCACGCTCAACGGCGAGGGTCTGCTGAGGGTGCGCGTGACGCGCCTGGTGCACGATACGACCGTTGCCCGCATCGTGCACATGGTCGAGGAGGCGCAGACCAAACGGGCTCCGTCCCAGGCGTTCGTCGACAAGTTCGCTGCAGTCTACACGCCGGTAGTCCTGGCACTTGCTGCGGGGGTTGTGCTCGCGCCCCCGCTGCTCTTCGCTCAGGCGTGGGAGCCGTGGATATACCGTGGGCTCTCCTTGCTCATCGTCTCTTGCCCATGTGCTCTCGTGGTCTCCACGCCGGTATCGATCGTCAGTGCCATCAGCAATGCTGCCAGGCACGGTGTCCTTATCAAGGGCGGCATCCACCTGGAACAGATGGGTGCGATACGGGCTATCGCTTTCGACAAGACCGGCACGCTCACCGAGGGTCGGCCATCGGTCACCGATGTGGTGCCTCTGAGCGGCGCCGATGAGACCAGGTTGCTTCAGCTGGCGGCGTCGCTGGAGTGCGGTTCGCAACATCCACTTGCGGCCGCGATCGTTCGCGAGGCCGAGGCGCGCTCCATAAAGCTGCTGCCGATTCATGAGATGCAATCTCTCTCGGGTCTCGGAGTGAAGGCCGCGGTCGGCGGACATGAGATGGCGGTCGGCAGTCCTGGGATGCTTGCCGACAACACGGACTTCGCTCAAGCGGAGTCTGCTCTCATTGCGCTGCATGGGGATGGCAAGACCGCCGTGCTCGTCGAGCGGGACGGGGTTCTCATCGGAGTCATCGGCATCGCCGACGCTGTCCGCGATACGAGCCGGGATGCCGTGGCGGCGCTGAAGCAGATGGGCATCGAACACACGATCATGTTGACTGGTGACAACCCGGCAGCAGCAGCAGCGATCACAGCCCAGGCCGGCATCGATGAGTTCCGGGCCGGGTTGCTGCCTGAAGCGAAGCTCAACGCCGTGACGAGTCTGATGGGCGAGCATGGTCAGGTCGCGATGGTCGGCGACGGCGTGAACGACGCTCCGGCGCTGGCGACCGCGACCGTCGGCATCGCCATGGGGGGAGCAGGAACCGATACCGCGCTTGAAACGGCCGATATCGCCCTCATGGCCGATGACCTGGCGCAGCTTCCCTTCGCCGTTGGGCTGAGCCGCGCGGCGCTGCGGACGATCAAGGTCAACATCGCGTTTGCGATCGGCATCAAGATGCTCGCGCTGCTGCTCATGTTCCCCGGATGGCTCACACTGTGGATGGCGATCATGGCCGACATGGGTGCATCGATCATAGTCACAGTAAACGGGATTCGGCTCCTGAAGTGGAGGCGATAGGCAGTATTCGGGCCGCAGTTGGAGCCGGCGCCTGAGGAATGCGTGAACGGTGCCATTTGCCGCGAAGGTTTCCAAGGAGTATGGTGTTTCCTGTGTGGGAAACAGATATGTCGGAGGAAACATGGCTACTGCAAGCATAGACGACGAGTATCAGAGTCTGAAGCACGTGCTTCGGGAGATCTTCCCTGGCGCGGCCGTCGAGCTGAGCCCGAGCCAGTTGCGCGGCCATGCGTCAGCGGCCGAGGTTGACGTGCGTTTCGCGAACGGGAGTCTTCATCTCCGGGTCATGCTGCAACACGCCTTCAGCCGGGCGCAGCTGATCGATGCCGCCGAGCTGGCGCGCCTTGCTCCCGCGGGGGAAGGATCCTCGATCCCGGTCATCGCTTCGGCATACCTCAGCCCGGCCAGCCAGCAGTTGCTGCGCGACGCGAACGCGGCCTTCATCGACTACGCGGGCAACGCGTGGCTCGTGGTGCCGGGGATCCACATCGATCGCCGCGGCTTCGCCAACCCCGGGAAGGAAGAACGCGGGCAACGCGACCTCTTCTCCGACAAGGCGTCGCTCGTACTCCGCACCCTCCTCGTCGCGCGTTCCCCGATGGGTGTGCGTGAGATAGCGAGCAGCGTCAGCTCGAAAGACGAGCGGATCCGGCTCACCCCGGGCTATGTGTCCAAGATGATCGGGGAGCTCGAGAGGCGCGGCTACGTGTCCAGGAGCGCTGAGAAGATCAAGCTCCGCCATGCCGACGAGCTGCTGCGCGACTGGACGTCGGCGTATCGAGGCCGCCGCCGGCCGGTCCCGGCAAGCTACTTCGTCCTCGCGCCGAGTGCTGAAGACCTTCTGCCCCGCATCGCCGAGGCGTTTCACGCCAAGGGTGCCGACTACGTCCTCACGGGTCACGCCGGTGCGAGTCTCGTCGACCGCTACACTGCCTTCGACGTCGCAGACGTCTACGTGAGAGAACCCGAAGATGTGGTGTCGGCGCTTGCAGACCTCGGCGCACGGCGAGTCGAGCGCGGCGGCAACGTCAACATCTCGGTGCCCTACTATCGGGAGTCCGCGTTCTACGACCGGCAGATGTCGAAAGGCGGGATCAAAGTGGTCTCCGACCTGCAGCTCTATCTGGACCTCTACGACTATCCCGTCCGTGGCCGGGAGCAGGCCGAGCACCTCTACGAACGACGCCTGCGCCCGCTTGTCGAGCGGGATGATCGGCCGTGAGCCGGCTCGACCCGGTCCTTGCGCGCGGCCTTGCCGCCATCGAGCCCTACCTCGACGTGGTCGTCGTTGCCGGGGGATGGGTGCCGCACGTCTACGAGTTGCTCTACGATGCCGGCGCGGCCGGTCGATCACCTCGAACCCGCGACATCGATCTCGCCGTGCCCCGTTCGGTGCCGGTCAGGAGCAGGAGCATCGATGAGTTGCTCAAGGGAGCCGACTTCCGCTGCGAGTTCCACTCGCTGGATTCGCCGCCAGTCACGAAGTACGTCGCGACCCATGGCGATGACGACATAGAGATCGAGTTCATCACCGACGCGCCGGGCGCGTCCGAGGCCGCGATCATGGTGCAGCCCGATCTCACGGCTCAGGAGCTGCACTACGTCGGGCTCCTGCTCGACAGCCCGTGGCCGGTCGACCTCGCCGGCCTGACCGACGGAGTCGTCGCCCTGACGATCCTCGTCCCCAGGCCCGGCGCCTTCGTCTTCCACAAGTCGCTGGTGTTCAGGAATCGCCGAGACCGGCTCAAAGCGGAAAAGGACCTCTACTACGTCTTCTTCGTGCTGGACGCATTTCCGGAGTGGCGAGAGGCGATCGACGCGGAACTCGAGCGCCTCGCCGCGCAGAAGCCGGCATGGTTCAAGAAGAGCCTCAAGAACCTGAACGCGATCTTCGACGGGCCGGAGTCTAGTGGTGTCGATGCGCTTCTCAACCAGAAGCCGCCCACGGCCTTCCCCGGCCTGAGCGACGAGCAGTTCAGGCAGTACGCCTTCTCGGTGATGTCGGGGTTGATCGAGACGATGGAGTTCGCGGTTGACGGCTAACCGGACGGATTGGCGCTGCTTGAGACGGGCCCGCTGCACCTCCGCGGCGCTTTCGGCGGTCAGCTATCGCGGACTCTACGCGGCTCCCGCGAATGGATCACGCTCGGGCTTCATGATGTCGTTAACGACTCATGAGGTCCTTCGCATGACGCCCCGGATTTGTCGCCCAAATACATTGTGACTGTTGGTACTCGTTGGGACTCGCCGCGCCTCCGCTGTACCAACGAGTCCCAACGAGTCCCAATAGTCACAAGCACAATCAGGATTCGAATTCCCTTGGGGGCACCACGTTTTCGCAGGTCACAGGGGGGTGCGGTCTCTGATTTGTCGCCCGATTTGTCGCCCGATTGCACTCGCTGCCCGCTGCCCGCTGCCCGCTGCCCGGTCGTTAGGCTTCGCGCGCCCCGTCGGCTGCGTGCAGGCGATCCGCAAGTCCCATGAGAACGGCGTCTCGCTTGGCGATAGTGTCCCCCGGCGTGCCGAGCCACCTGGGATCGAGCTCGGCGTGTTGTGCCACGAGTTTGTACAGCCCTGGCGCAGCGACGTAGTGCGCGCTGCGCCCGGCTCCCCCGGCTTCGAGAGCACCGGATGCGACAAGCTTGCTCAAGTCGTGTGAGGCGGTCACCTCGGAGACGTCTGCCATCCCGCGGTAGTAGCGGTTGGTGACCTCACGCGCGAAGAAGGCGTCGTAGAGTGCATGCGTGGCGCGTTCGTTCAGGCCCATGTCGCTCACGGCGGCGTCCTGCAGCACCGTCCACAGGGCGCGTTCGGTGGTGTTGCGCAACGAGAGCGCCTCGACCTGGGCGACCTGCGCTTGCGCGTGGGCCTCAACAAATGGGGTGACGTCGGTGTCAGGGGTCCACTTCGTTCCGAGACAGTCGAACGCCGAGTAGTAGTCCTCCAAGTGACGACCCCACCACTCCTCAAGGCTGGTGAACTGAGGCAGACGGAATCCGGCGCGATACATCGAAAGCGATGCGACGATACGCGCAGTGCGGCCGTTGCCATCCGAAAACGGGTGGATACCTGCCACCGACACGTGCGCGAGCGCCGATGTCACCGGCCCGGGCTCATTCGTCCCTTGAAGCCACGCCGTCAAGTCGTCCACGAGCGATGGCACCTTCTTGGCGGGAGGGGGCAGGTAGACCTGTGCTCCGCTCGCCCTGTTGGTGAGCCAGTTCTGGGTCTCCCTGAACCGGCCTGCGCCCTTGGCATACGAACCGCCGAGCACGAGGTGGTGCAACGACAGCACAAGCTCACTCTGCCACTGGAACGCACCCGCATCGGCGCGAGCGAGTACGAAGCGCATGCCGTCAATCAGGTCGACGTCTTCAACGGAGACGCCGGTCGGTCTGTCGCCTGCCGGGATCCTGCGCGCCTCGTCGACGGTGACCGCCACACCCTCCATGATCGTGGAGGGTGTGGCGGCTTCGGCCTCAAGGTCGCGCCGCGTCCGGCCGAGCCATATCCGGGGGGAGCGGCCCCTGGGCATCGAGGCGGGCGCGGAGCTCTTCAATCCGGCGGACGCCCGTGGCGACGGCCTGCGTAGTCTCGTATCGGTACACGGTGAGAGCCTTTCTGATTGAAGCATCAAACACTAACGGGATTATATGATTAATCACAAAGACGGTAAGAGCTCGAGTCCAGAGGTCACGTCTTCGGCTGCAGACTGACGATGATTCCAGTCAGCCGCTGGCCCGCCTCGCCGGCCTCTCGCAGATGCCGCACGAGGAGCGGCACTGCAGGGTTCCGCGAGTCTGTTTTCCAGAAGGCAGCAAGCTCGAAATAGCAATCAAGTTCTTGAATGCTGTGGACATTCATTCCGGGCAGCGGGTAGTGATCCTTCACGCCCTCAGAGAGAATGACGACTTCGTCGCCGATCTCCTCCAGACGAAGACTAAAGGGATCGGCCCGCATCACGTGCGGTCGCACTTGAATGCCGTGCCGCGCACATAGTTCGAAGAATCGCTCTCGGCCCCTGCTGTGGACGAGACCGTCGAGGGAGTGGATGATGGCGCCATTGAGCGCCGCGAACGGAATCTCCGAGCCGTACTCCCTCGCGTAGCGAGGGTCACGTGTAGCGATGCACATTGGATCGCGGGAGACGATCACCGATTCGAGGTCGGCAGCGACAAGCTTCTCTGACACGATCTCGAGTGCGAGGTCGACCTTCCCGGCCCGCAACATCTCAAGGTATGGCAGCGGTGTCTCCGCGACGAAAGAGACGTCGAATGCCTGCTCCTCGCGCCCTCTTGCGATGGCGGCGCTGACGAAATCGCGCACGCTATCGAACATGAAGGGGCCTGCGAGTCGCAAAGAGTAGACGGGATGGGACGTGGCTGCTCGTACGTCCGCGAGGGTGGTTTCGTACGTTGCTACGATGGCGATGCAACCTTCGAGAAAGGCAACGCCGGCTGGCGTGAGGGTGAGGGATGAGCCACCGCGCCGTACGAGCTGCGCTCCGAGATCTTTCTCGAGGTGAGCGATATGCTTACTGAGCTGCGGCTGCGTCATCTGCATGCGCTGGGCGGCTCTCGTGAAGTTGAGCTGTTCGGCGAGCATGATGAACTCTCGACACACTTCGACGCCGATGATCACACCTTCACCTGCCTGATCCTCGTCGAGCAGACCGCCTCGGCTTACGACTGCAGCTGTTCAACGAGAAGTATGCCCATTTGGCATGGCAGAAACGCAACACATGCCCAGAGTTCATTTCCGTCATCCCTTCCGCGCGACGTAGGCTCAGGTTGGTCGGGTCTCTCTCGTGGCCCCACCGCCACCGGTCGGCATCGGTAGGCGGACGCGTTCGCGTCCGTCGCGAAGGGAGTGGACGACTATGGGTGCGGAAAGTCCATGGCAAGGCAAGATTCTGAGAGTCAACCTGACCACTGGCGAGATCAAGAGGGAGAAGACCGACCCTGAGGTCCTGAGGAAGTACATCGGAGGCCACGGCATCGGCGTCAAGATGCTGTGGGATGAGGTGCCGGTCGACACCGACTGGCAGTCGCCGGAGAACAAGATATTCTTCACGGCGGGTCCGTTCAACGGCACGAAGGTGCCTGGCTCAGGCATCTACAACGTCACGACGAAGGCGGCGCACACCGGCGGCATCACTGCCAGCCAGGCGAACGGCTTCTTCGGCGCACGCATGCGTCAGACGGGCAACGACATCATCGTGATCGAGGGCGTCTCGCCGGAGTGGGTCTACTTGGTCATTGAGGGCGACAAGGTCGAGCTGCGGCTTGCCGGCGACCTGGTAGGCAAGAAGATGAAGGAGACGCAAGACGCCATCCAGGAGATCACCGGACAGAAGCGCACGTCGGTGGCGTGCATTGGTCCTGCCGGCGAGCATCTGGTGTCTTTCGCGTCAATCGGCAACGACTACGGGCACGTCGTGTCTTCGAAGGGCTGCGGTGCGGTCATGGGCTCGAAGAAGCTCAAGGCCATTGGCATCTATGCGCCGTCAACCGATGTGCCGATGGTCGACAAGCAGGCGCTCAACGACCTGTTCCCCGTGTTCGAAGAGGCGGCCGCCAAGTCCGGTCTCGGGGGAGCCATCAAGGCCTTCGGCACGTACGCATACTTCGACATCATGGCACCCACGGGTGGCGTGCCCATCAAGAACTTCACCACGAACGTCTGGGACGACATCGAGAAGTGGTACGGCGCGAACTTCTACGCGCAGGTGGATCGCAAGAAGAAGCCCTGCTGGGCGTGCCCGTGGGGCCACTGCTCCGAGGTTACGTTCAAGGACGGCGCCAAGGCCGGCATCGAGATGGAAGAACTCGAGTACGAGATGATGGCGGCCTTCTCGACCAACATCGGCAACCACGACTTGAGCGTGAGCACGTGGCTCGGCAACGTCATGGAAGAGTACGGGGTGGATGGCAAGGAGACCGCCTGGTCGCTCGCACTTGTCTACGAACTGTTCTCCAAGGGGCTGCTCACCAAGGCGGATACGGGCGGTCTCTCGTTCAACTGGGGCGAGACGGACGATGTGCCGGCTTTCCTCGAGCAAATGGCAACGCGCACCGGCTTTGGCGGCACGTTCTCTGACGGCGTGAAAACCGGCTCAGAGCGGCTCGGCGGACAAGCCCCTGATGCGGCAGTCTGGGCGGGCGCGGGCTGCGCATCGAACGTTATCGACTCGCGGGGTATCGGCTTCTGGTCCACGCAGTTGGCGTTGGGAGTCTCCGACACCGGCACGTTCTACGGCGGGGACACGCCCGATCCACACCTCGGCCTGGATGCCGAGACGTACAACCCGCTGGATCCCGAGGCGGTCGGCCGCAGGACACGGCGCGGCAGCGTGAGCTGGGTCTACAACGACTGCGTGGGTACGTGCATGTTCTTCCTGAGCGGTAACCAGGAGAACATGTGCAAGGCGCTCCAGCACATCGCGGGGTGGGACTTCACGCCTGCGGAGCTCTTCGAGGTAGGCGATCGGACGCGGGCGCTGTCGCGTGCCTACAACCTCCTGTCAGGTGGAAGGAAGCCGGGCGACGAGGGCGTCTCCGAGCGCATGAAGATGAACCAGGTGGACGGCCCGGGCAAGGGTCCTGATCTCGAGGGTGCCTGGCCAGTCATGCGAAAGGCCTACCTGGAGGCCAGCGAGTACGACCTCGAGACCGGTAAGCCGCTTCCTGATCTGCTCGATCGGTTGGGTCTGGATGATGTGAAAGCCGCTCTCTGGAAGTAAGGGGTGAGGTATGGATCTCAGAGCCCTTTGGGGTTACGAAGGCAAGAACTGCGTCGTGGTGGGTGCCGCTTCCGGTATGGGCAAGGCAGCCACGGAGTTGCTGCTCGAGCTCGGCGCGAACGTCTACGCAGCGGACTTCAATGAGGTGGCACCGCCGGTCAAGCAAGCGTTCCGTGTCGACATGAGCGACAAGGATCAGATTGACCAACTGCTCACGCAGCTGCCGGATCGGATAGACAAGGTCTTCACGTGCCATGGCATCGCCATGTTCCCCGGCAACGCCGTCAAGGTGATGCTCGTGAACTTCATCTCGCATCGCTACTTCATCGAGGCCCTGCTGCCCCGGATCTCCGAAAAGGGTGCGGTTTGCATGATCGCCTCCGACGGCGGCTACGGATGGCAGCACTTCTGGGGATTCACGGCGCCGCTGCTGGCGACGAAGACCTTCGAAGAGGCGCACGAGTGGGCGAAGGCGAACGAGGAAGAGATTGAGAAGAACATGTCCTACTGCGTCGCAAAGCGGGCGCAAGTGAGCTACATGAAGGCCAATGCCTGGGCGCCGGAGTTCATCGGCAAGTACATCAGAATCAACACGATCAGCCCGGGTGCCACGCAGACGGGGCTCACGGCCGACTTCAACAAGAGCGCCGGTCAAGGCGACGAAGCGGCCGGCGATGCGGGCATCAGGGGCATGTACCTGACCGGTTGGAACGGCTGGTACGCCATGCCCGAGGACATGGGCTACCCGATGGTCTTCATCAATAGCGACATGGCTGGCTACATCAGCGGGCAGGACCTGAACATCAGCTACGGGATCGATGCGTCGCGCGACGTGGCCGCGCTGAACGCAGGGCTGCAGAGCGGGTAGCCGCACACGGAGGGCTGTCGAATCTACGAATCACGCCTGAGGGGCATTCGATTTCGGCCGGGTGCTCCTCGCGCTTCGTAAGAGAGGGCCTCCTAGCTGGACGAGACCACAGCGCCAGGTGCCTGCAAGCGCGAGAATGGTGCGGGTGGGACCTGTGGCGATAGACGGGGCGAGACAGTGACAGGCCATAGTGACTCTGAGACGGGCGACTCGCTCATACCGGTCAAGCGGTGGGCTGACCGGTTCTTCCCGGATTCCGAGCTGAAGCACGCCCGGGGAGAGGACATGGAGGAGCACGTTGCAGCGGTTGTGGGCGGAAACCTTGTCTTGGACGCCGAAATGCGCCGATGGCTCGGACTCGGAGAGGACGGCTCCCTGACGTTCGTGCGTCGTGGAGATCAAGTCGAGGTCAGGCCCAACGTACACAGCCTGCGAAAGCTCTATATCGAGCCCACAACGCGCTGCAACCTGTCGTGCAAGACGTGCGTTAGGTCGACGTGGAACGAGCCGATAGGCCAGATGAGCCGGGACGTCTTCGACCTCCTTGTCGGGCAGCTCGGGTCGACGGGGTCCGTCGAATCAGTCATGTTCGGCGGTTTCGGGGAGCCGCTGCTTCATCCAGACATCGCCCACATGGTTCGCGAGATCAAGGCGCTCGGTCTCAAGGTCGAGTTGGTCACGAACGGGATGCTGCTCAACGAGAAGATGGCGCGGAGCTTGATCGATGCGGGGCTCGACACCCTGTGGGTCTCCTTTGACGGCGTGTGCGAAGAGAGCTTCGAGGACATCCGAGTTGGCGCCACGTTCGTGTCCGTGCTCGAGAACGTCAGGCGTCTGCAGGAGATCCAATGCGAAAGTGAGCCCAAGATCAAGGTGGCGGTAGCGTTCGTGCTGATGAGAAGGAACGCCGTCGATCTGGCGCACGTCGGAGAGCTTGCCCGTGGAATCGGAGCGGAGGAAGTGTCCGTGAGCACGCTCATTCCCTACAGCAGGGACATGGTCGACGAGATGGTCTATGCGTGCTACGTGCCGCGAGACAGCGTCTATCAGCTCAAGAACTACACGGACGAAGACCGCCGTTCCTACATTCCCGTGGACCTGCCTGTCATGACCATGGACGATGGCATGCGGGAACTCATGGCAGCAATGCTCGGCGGCTACAGGAACCTTTCCGTGGCGGGCAGCGCGATCTGGCCGGCTTCACCACGCTGTCGCTTCGTGGACGAGCGGTGCACGTTCGTCCGATGGGATGGCGCGGTCTGTCCGTGTATGGGTCTGTTGCATACGTATCGGACGTATCTGAACACGCTGCCCACAGAAAGGACGGTCACTGCCTACCCGATCGGCGATGTGACCAATGCGGACTTGAGTGAGATCTGGGATCTGAAGGAGTATCGCGACTTCCGTGACCGGGTGGCCAGGTTCGATTTTGGACCGTGTCTCCAATGCGGACCGTGCGTTCTCGTCGAGGGTAACGACCAAGACTGCATGGGCAACGACTTCCCGACGTGTGGTGCGTGCTTGTGGGCACAAGGCGCCGTCCGGTGTCCGTAGACAAGAGCCATGACACACGCGACATGGCGATTGGCAGATTCGGTTCCTGGCCTACGATCTTCCGACGACTCTTGATACCCGTGCCATGACACATGCGTGACATCTGAAACGCCCCGGGTTTGGCGGAGGCGCTCACGCGGGGCTTGCGCCCTCGGAGTTGTTGCCCGATTTGTTGCCCAAATACATGGTACTTGTTGGTACTCGTTGGTACCTATTGGGACTCACCGCAGCTCTTGAGTACCAACGAGTCCCAAGTAGTCCCAATAGTCACAAGCACTTTCGGGATTCGAATTCCCTTGGGGGCACCATAAAACCGCAGGTCAGAGGCCTGAAATCCCCTGTTGCGTGCGTGAAATCGGGCAACAAATCATGCTCTTCCGAGAGGCATGCGGAGGGCAAAGGCGCAGGTCAGAGGCTATTTCGCTCCATTTCGCTCCATCTTGGTGCCCAAAAATCCCTGTTGCTGCGAGTCGGTCCTCGCCATCGCCTTGGTGCCCGATTTGGTGCCCAATTTCGCGGGCAGCTCCATCTCCACGCTGCCCGTCGACCGCGAGCGTAAACCGCAGCCATATAGATGCTATGAGCGACCGAACTTCGAATGTGAGTCGAAGCTCGTCTGTGCGCTACTCACTCGCATCACCACCTGTACGTTCGCGCACATCTCGCACCAGTCGCAGTCCACCCATCCATGTCTTCCGCTTACGGACCCGCATAAGGCAAGGCCATGAATGCCGGGCCACAAGCGGTCAGCTACACTCCTGGTAGCAGTTCTGGCGCCCTGCAGGTGAGGAAACATCGATCATGAGCACCGACCGTTCTATTGAGTACCTAGAGAGCCTCGTTCGCGAGCTCTGCAAGTTGCCGGCCGAAGCAGAATGGGTGGAGTTCAAGCTCAACAACGAGAAACCCGACGAAATCGGCGAGTACGTGTCGGCGCTCGCGAACTCGGCAGCACTATCCGGCAAGGCTCACGGTTATCTCGTCTGGGGTATCGGCGATGACGATCACGGAATAGTCGGCACGGGCTTCTCACCGAGCACCACGAAGGTTGGCAACGAGGAACTCGAGAACTGGCTTCTGCGTCTCTTGGACCCCAAGATCCACTTCAGCTTCCACCACGTGATTGTGGATTCCGCCCCGGTCGTTCTCATGGAGATCGATCCAGCGTTCCGGCACCCGGTCAAGTTCAAGGGCCACGAGTACGTTCGCGTCGGCTCCTACAAGAAGAATCTGAAGGACTTTCCCGAGAAGGAGCGAGAGCTCTGGCGCATCTTCGACAGCACGCCGTTTGAGCGCCTTGTCGCCGCAGAGCGCATTGCTGATGAAGATGTGCTTGTCCTTCTCAACTTCGAGGCCTATTTCGAGTTGCTCGGTCGGCCGGTTCCTGCCGGCGGGCCTCGGATACTGGAGGCGCTAGAGGCCGATGGGCTGATCGTGGCCAACCAGGCCGGTGGTTGGGACGTCTCAAACCTTGGGGCGATTCTGTTCGCTCGGCACTTGGATAGATTCGGCCCGCTTGGCCGAAAGGCAATGAGGGTCATCCTGTACTCAGGAGTCAGCCGTGTCGAAGCCATTCGCGAGCAGGTTGGCGTCATGGGATACGCGAGTGGGTTCGAAGGTCTCATCGACTACATCAACGGTCTGCTCCCGTCTAACGAGGTCGTTGGGCGCGCACTCCGAACGACAGTTCCGATGTATCCGGAGCTCGCCGTTCGCGAACTCGTGGCCAACGCCCTCATCCACCAGGATCTGTTCGCTTCTGGCGCTGGGCCCATGGTTGAGATCTTCTCAGACCGCATCGAGATCACGAATCCCGGTGAGCCGCTCGTGGATACGGACCGGTTCGTCGACTCGCCGCCACGATCCCGTAATGAGCTGCTTGCATCTCTCATGCGGCGTATCGGCACATGTGAAGAGCGTGGTAGTGGTTGGGACAAGGTCGTGTTCCAATCGGAGCTCTTCCAGTTGCCCGCTCCTCTCGCCGAGGTCGTCGAAGGGAGCACCCGAGTCGTACTCTTCTCCCCGCGGCCCCTCGGTAGCATGGACAAGGCGGACCGAATTCGATCCGTCTATCTGCATGCGTGTCTGCGCCACGTCAATAGAGAGAGCCTAACGAACGCCTCGGTGCGCGAGCGGTTTGGAATTGAGAAGAAGAACAGCGCCACTGCCTCACGGCTCATCAAGGAGGCAGTGGACGCCAGGATGATCGTGCCGTTTGACCCCAGCGCTGGCAACAAGGCCATGCGCTACCTCCCGTTCTGGGCGGCGCCCCAACAGCGATGATTTCTTTGATGGGTGCTTGATGAATGCGGTCTCGGAGTCGCTGTCTCAACGAGAAACGCCAGCTAGAGCGCGTGTCCTGAGACGTGTCTTTCTTTGATGGATCCGTGACAAGTTGTGGCTGCGTGTCTTGCCGGGGGGATATCGGTCAACACCCCCTCACGGTGCCTTGCCGGGTAGATGTCAGACCCTCGGAGTAGACTGCGCGCGACAGCGCGGATCAGGCTCCTGGAGGGGTGATGCTCGAAACCACGGCAACAGTCCAGGCAATCGTTCACTCGAGTGCACAGGTGCAGACGATGCTATTGGGCCTAGCTGCCCGGGCTCGAGCAGAGGCGTGGCACGCGCTGTGGACGCAAACCCCGCTGTGGTTCCGATTGCTGCTCCTCGTCGCGTTCGTGCTCCATGGAGCCGAACGACTCGGCCGCTGCTGTAGGACGTGGTCGCGTGGTCCTTTGTAGCACGGTCACTCCAGAGCGCATCGAACATGTGTTTGACCAAGAGTCCGGACAGGGTGTACGCTCAACCACAAGATGTGGGTGCTTCGGTGCGCGAGGCACAACATACGGGGCAAGTCAGCATCGCAACGTGAAGCAAGTCGCCGCAACCGCTACTCGCAAGCCCGACCCTCGTCGGACCTTCACAACCGAGTGCTTGAACATGCTGCTCAGCCCCAATGACGAGAGGGGCAAGGCATGTCCAGCTTTGTAAGCGACGCACTTGATGAGATTCGCCGAAAGGTCCAAGCGTCGGATGCTGACCTCCGTGAAGCGCGGGATAGGCGCGATGCCGTCCTTGAGGTCGCCAACACCTTCGAGGGTGTGCTGCGCACCTTTGCGTCCGGCTCGATCGCCCACCGCACCGCGCTGGCGCCGGCAAACGACGCTGACTGTGGACTGGTACTCGATCGGCGCATGCACCCCGAACTCGGCCCCGATGGCGATGGCGTCGGCTCCGCGGATGTGGTGGAGAGTATCCGGGCCCATCTCAGGGACGGTCTCAAGGAGGCGTATCCGAGTGCGACCTACCGAGTCACGAAACGCGCCATCTATGTGAGCTTTGGCGACGATGGTCCGACGGTCGATCTTGTGGTCGCCCTCAACCGCAAGGATGCACCGGGACTCTGGATCCCCCATACCGAGGGCGATGACTGGGATGCATCGGACCCCGAGGAGCACACCGAGTTGTGCGATACCGCCTCGGCAGCGGTGAGTGGAAGCACGTTTCGTCGCACGGTACGCCTCGCCAAAGCATGGAACAACCAGTTCGTGACGAAGCTGTGCTCCTTCAACCTCGAGGCGCTCGCGCTCGCAAGTATCGTCGGGAAGACCGGTGTCGAAGGCGCACTCATCGATCTCCTGAAGTACGCAGAGATCGACCTGAAGGACCGGTTGACGCCTGATCCAGCCGGCGTCTCCGACCCGATCAAGCTGCCGACGGGCCTCACGCGCGAACAGGCAAGTGAGCGACTTGGTCGAGCCGGTAAGCATCTCGAAGCTGCACGCGGTGCCGACGATGACCAGACGGCGGCTGATGAGATGAAGAAGGTCTTCGATGACTACGCGACCGAGATCGACAAAGTGCGACTCGATCGGCAGTTGAGCGGAACGGCCAAGTTCAAGAAGGCGCCCGTCTACGCAGCACCTATCCTTGCGACCAAGCAACCGAGATCATGGGGCGACGACGCGGGGCGGCGCTACTTGCCATGACCGTCGGCGAGTCGGCCGAGACCGCCACACTCGACTTCATGCGGGGCTGTGACGTCGGGTACCCGGACGTGCAGCGTCTATCCGTCGCTGGCGAAGGCTTCGACAAGGTGCTGTACATCGCCTCGGTCGAAGTAGACCATTTCGGTCGCCAGCAGGTCACTGTGCTCATCGACGAGGGCAGCACGCACCTGCGCCCTCGCGTCTGGACCACCGACCCGCGTCCCTTGAAGCACCAGTTCAAGGATGGATCGTTGTGCATGTGGTACGTCTTGGACCCGCCCGGCAAGCGGTGGGTCCACGAAGACGGGCTCGTGGCACTCCTCGACCTCGCCAAGTTCCATCTGTACCGTGAAGAGCGGTACCGTGAGACGGGCCGCTGGATGGGACCGGAGGCGCCACACATCCTCCCGACGTATCCGGGCGCGGGGTCAGCATCTGCAGGAAAGGGATAGCCGATGGAGTCTGTCACAACCACAGTCGGTTCAGGGATCACATCCGGTGTCGGTGTCTCTCTACTCAGTGATGTCGTGGTGGCCGCGATCGTAGCGGGCATCGTGTCGCTCGTTACTGTCTTGATGGCGCACGAACGAGCGCGACGAGACCGACTGCGCGAGCAGTACGCGGACGCCTTTCGTGCCTATGCCTCGTACAAGGAGTTTCCTTACGTGGTCCGCCGCAGGGCAGAGGGTGAAGCCGGCGAGCATGTGCGCATATCCGAGGCCTTCCGGCGGGTACAGGAGCAGCTCAGCTTCTGGCAGGCGTGGATGGGGCTGGAGTCAGCCCCCGTTGCGCGTGAATATCGCAAGTTGATCGATGCGACCCGAGACATCGCCGGAAATGCGATCCGTCGAGCTTGGGAGCTCCCACCGGTGACACAAGACACGGACATGAACATCGCTGACTACGCGGAAGACTTGAAGCTGCTCATCCCACTGGAGAGCGCGTACGTGGACGCTGCGCGCAAACGGCTCAGCGGATGGTTGCCCAAGTGGGGGTAGGGGCCTCCGCTGCGGCCAACCGCTGAGATTGCGCCCGGATTTAGTGCCCGATTTGGTGCCCAAATAC
>DCVQ01000025.1:0-133880 GCA_002328745.1 Actinobacteria bacterium UBA2184 | reverse complement strand
GGGGCACCACAAAACCGCAGGTCAGAGGCTCTTTTTGGCCTGATTCTGGGCCCAAAATGAGGGTCCGGATTTCGTCCTTCTGGTGCCCATTTCGGTACAAAACCCCAGCTCAGAGACCATTTCAGCTTCATCTTGTTGCCCAAAGATCCCTGTTGCTGAGGACCGGTCTTCGACACGGGGTTGTTGCCCGATTTGTTGCCCGAAGTGAGCGGGCCTAGGAACGCCGGCAGGCGCCGACCGGGTGTCTTGGAAGCAGAGGGCGAGTGTCGGCGGGCTGGTGACCGCGGACAGCCAGCGGGTGGGGAGGGGGGAGAGCGCAGCGCGGCCAAGAGGGAGCGAGGTCAGGGCGGAGAGGGCCAGCGGGATGAGGGCGGCGGCCAAGGCTGTCTGGAGGATTGTTGATGCGGCCCGCCAAGTTCCCGTCTTGCGCGCCATGTGCACCTCCCTGGCCTCAGCGTCATGTGAGCTGGAGTGGAAGCTAGCACAGCGGGCTCGCGGTCCCAGACTTTGTGGTTGAGAGGTGCCGCCCTGGGTGGTCGAAAGATCCGGTCGTCGCGGGCGACTGCGGAATTCAATGCGGCGGGGGACTCGCGTCTACCGCCGGCAAGGGCGCTTGGTTTCCGGCGCTCTTACCTTGGTGGGATCGTGACGCGGAACACGAGCTGTACCGCATGGTCGCCTTCATGCCCTCTTGGATCCTGCCCTGGCCGCTCGGGGTATGCTTGAGGCGGTGCACGATGAGGCTTGGCCGAAGTGGACAGCTCGGTGAGCGCAAACTGCAGAGGGAGTATGGGAAGTGGCCACCAGTCAGTCGAACGATGCCCACTCGACCGAGCGCCTAGCTACCGTCTCGCCGGGGTTCCAGGTCCCTCCGAGCGAGCGAATGGCGCACGTCCCGGCTTCTCCTTGCACCACGGATCTGCTACGTGAGACCTCCGAGCTTGAGGCCGAACTTCGGGGCCGATTCGGCGTGGACCTCGGCCAGTACGCTGCGTCGAGCCACACGGACGCCATGCTGATCGTTCATCGGGGACGGGCGATCTGGGAGTTCTCAGCGTACCCTGACGGGGGACGACTCCTTCACCCAGTGATGTCGTGCTCGAAGGTCGTATGTGGGACACTGGCCGGCGTTCTGGCTGACCGTCAGATCCTGGATCCCAGGATGTTGGTCACTGAGTATGTGAGGGAGCTGCGCAACACGTCGTTCGCGGGTGCGACAGTAAGGCAACTCCTTGACATGACGACAGGCACTGCATTCAACGAAGAGTACGTGGACGGTGAGCCCACCCTCGCGGAACGAGCCAGAGGGCTGGGCCCCAGCCTGACACGCGGGTACTACGAGGACGGCATCATGCGATACGCACAGACAGTCCCGAACGCTCGCATCCACGGAGAGGTCTTCAACTACCGGTCGATACTCATCGATGTGCTTGCGCAGGTCCTCGAGAGGGCGGGCGGAGGAAAATACGCGGATCTTCTGGGTCGGTACCTTTGGGGCCCAATCGGGGCTCAGGATGATGCGCTAGTCTTCCTCGACCCGTTCGGCCGCCCGTTCGCGAGCGTGGGCATGTGGATAAGTCCTCGTGATCTGCTGAGACTCGGCACGATGTGGATCTCGCACGGGTTAGCGCAAGACGGTACCCGCATCCTGTCAGGAGAATGGGTGAACGAGACCTGGTGCCCAAGTAACGGTGCTCGGCGCCAATTCAGAGGCTCGCCATACAGGCTGTCCAAGCAGATGCCTGGGGGCTGGTTTCGCAATGGATGGTGGGGATTGGGCGCGGATACTGGCGCTATTGTCGCGCTCGGTATCTACGGGCAGGTGTGCTTCCTGCACCGAGACTCGGAGACGGTGGTAGTCAAAGTGTCTCAATGGCCCAGGCCGGAGAGCGATAGCCTCATGGCGCAGCAGATCCAGGTCGGTCGGCAAATCGTTGAGACCCTTTCGGCACGGTGAGGGATGACGTGAGTGGCGTCTTGCGTCCAGGTCCGATCATCCGGCGTCTGGGGTTGGATCCGCTTCCGGGAACTGGGGTTGTCTGCCGGCGATTGGATGCTCGACGCTTCCGGCCACAGGAGGGCTTCGAGGTACCCCGCCCCGGGCGAATGGCTCTCGTGCGCGCGACGCCCGGCAGGACTCGCATCCCTGGGGGCGATGTAGCTCACAAGTCTACCCCGTCATGACCTGCGTGCTAGGACGCACCAGTGGTCCCACTGATCCAGGACGACTGACTCCACCTCGAAGGTCCCGAACAGTTCGCGGGCGGAATCCTCCTCGGGGCACAGGAAGTGCACGATGCCCTTTTCTGGTCCATCGGCAGCGATGGCTGTGCGGTCGTCAAGCATTTCCCACCGAGGGCCTTGCTGAAGCCGGGACGGCAGTGAGACGAGTGCCAACCCACCCGGCCTCAGTATGCGGTTGATCTCAGCCAGGGTCGCCTCGACCCCGCAGCTCGCTTGATGGTGAATGACCTGGATTGCGATTACGAGGTCAAACTCCTCTTCACTAAACGGGTACGGGATAGAAGACATGTTGTGCTGAAGAAGTGACGCGCCTGGAACACCTGACAGGCGGTCTCGGACGAACGCAAGAGCCACGGGAGACACATCCATTGCGGTGACGGAGAAACCCATCTCGGCTGCGAGCAGGGTGTGGCGTCCGTATCCGCAGCCCAAGTCGAGCACCGAACCGGCGCGCGGCGCGGTGACAGACCGAAGCAGTCTCGCTACTACTGGGTGCGGCTCGCGCCAGTGGTATTCGGTCGTGCCCGTGAACACCGTGTCCCAGGAATTGGCGCAGTCAGAGGAATGCATGCGGATGTTCACCACGTCTGGTCGAGATAACGACAGAGGGAGGTCCCTTCACAGAAGACCCTTCCAGCTAGTTCAGTGAGCGCTTCACTGAACGTCAACTCATGAACGCTTATTGGGGGGTCGAGGTGGTACAGGGTGCAAGGATTCACTCGGCCTGTGGGATCGACGTGAACAACACTAGTGCCGGCGCTGCACGCCACCGATTCATCGCTCAGCGCGACCGTTCTGATGGCAATCTCCGGGTAGAGGCGGCGCAACTCGGCAATCCGGGTGAGCGCGGCCTCCCGCGCATGCGTGTCGAGCCGTTCCGCCATCACGAATTCCCGTGGAGCAAGGACACGCGGAGAGTCAATGAGGAACAGGTCGCTGAACGTGACGGACGCGGCACCCCACGTCAAGGCCTTTTCGACGATTTCGTCCAGTCGAGCAAAATTGAACTTGCCCAAGACGCACACAGGGTTCAGCTGCACAGTCTGCAGTGAGCTCAACATCGCGACGGCGGCTACGAGTCTCGCGTAGGCCCCATGTCCACGGATGTAGTCGTGCGTCGTTGCCTCCGGCCCGTCGAGGCTGAACCCCACCTCAAGGTACCCCGCCTCGCTCAGCCCTCTGGCAGTGTCAGGGTCAATCATCGTCAGGTTGCTTGCGAGCTTCACGAGCAGCCCGGCGGAGCGAAGCCTGGCTGTGATTTCAGTCAAATCGGGGCGCAGGAGTGGCTCGCCACCCGTGATGGCTATCTTCCGAACCCCAGCTGCTATCATCTCGTCGACAAGCGAAAGTGCCCGCGCAGTATCAAGGTCGTGACCCTCGGGAGCAGTGCGAAAGCAGTGCCTGCAAGCGAGGTTGCAGGAGCTTGTAATCTCCCACACTACCCGCAGCCCGCTGGAGGCAATCGCCCGATAGCAGCAGCCGACGTCCTCGTTCCTTAGCAGGGAGATGTCGCGGCCGTTAGGGCTGACCCCCATCCCACTCATTGAGAATGCCCCACAGACACAGCAACACGCGACCGACGCTCCAATAGCCTGTTGAAGACTGCGGACTTCACGGCCGTGCCGGGCTGCGGGTCGGTCGTCGCGTCGCGCAGCGTCCAGATGAACCTCTCCAACAGCACGCGTGTGACTGCGCAGTTGCGCTGGTCGACACCTCCATAGAGCGCCAGACCATCGAACACGCATCCGCCGCCGCAGACTCCTATCGCTGCACACCCCTGGCACTCAGCAAGCTCGAGCGGGGTTCGTCCAAGCCAACGATCCGCTGCGCCCCCCAGATGGTCGGGGCCTGAGGAGATGCAGTTCGAGCGACTTCCATCGGGGAAGACCACAACCTTTGAGCCGCAGGCGCTGCAGTCCCGAAAGCGGAACGTCTCATTTACGAACGGACTGAGGCGTCGCGCGATTTGGTCCACGAAGGTCGGCCGCGTGAGCACCCAGTCGTAAAGGCGACCGTACTCCGCCGCGACCCGATGCTTATCGATTGAGCGCGCGTGGCGCGATGTGAAGTGCGGCAAGCCCAACCCTAGGCTGTCCGGATGCAGTGTCTCCAGGAGGTGAACTGCGACATCGCTGAGGCGGTCCACGTTATGGGGCCCAATCACGAGTGACACCCCCACCGAACAGCCGGCGTCTCGCAGGACACCGTAGCCACGGCGTGTGGCGTCGTAGGACCCTCTACCCCGTCCGTCGCGACGAACGCTGTCATGCGCGTGCTGATCTCCATCCATCGAGACCAGCACGCATGTGTTCGTCGCGGCGAGAAACGAGGCAATCTCGGGTTTCACAAGAGTCGCGTTGGTCACGATCACCTTCAAGAGATCGTCACGTGTTTCGGCGAGGAGTGTCGCCGCTGCGCTCCAGTTCAGCAGTGGTTCGCCGCCCGTCACATAGAGCAGACCACCGGGCGGCAGAACAGCGTTCGCCTCCCGTGCAAGGTCTCCGGCGGCTTCTCGTGACATCGTATGGGTAGCGTCACTCCACACATTGTTGTGCACCACGCAATACGAGCACCGCAGGTTGCAGGCGAGGGTCACTGCAACTTGGAACACCTGCAGTTCCGGCTTGGGAGCGCGCAATGGAGGAAGGTTGAGGAAGTCGCCGGGCGGCGTGTGGGACCGATCTGCCAACCATCGGGCGTCTACAAAGAGGGTGCGAAGCGAGTGGGTATTCAGGAGGCACACGTCGTTCTCCCGAGTGAACTGGGCGATATGGCTCCCGAATGGATGAACTACCTCGGTCATCGGCACACTTCCCATGGGACGGAGCCGGACAGCGTCAGGCTTGCGAGTGCGGATTCGAAGCTCTCCGCGAGGAGAGACGCAGGTTCGGCAAGGCGACCGAGAGAGCACGGATGAATCCCACCTTGGGGATCCACATAGACGACTGTGTGTCCAGCTGGGCAGCGCACGCGGTCACCAGATGTCAGTCCTATGGTCCGTACTGCGATGTCGCTGTACCTGGCGCGAGCCTCGGCGGCGCTTCGCAGAACCTCGGCGGTTACATCGGCAGACAGAGGGCACCTGGTCCGATAGGCGCGGATGTGCGGGAGATCTACTCCTGCAACATCGAGAAGTGCGCTGAAGTTGACTGACTGCGCTGAGAACGACCTGGCAATCTCGACTATCTGCGGCAAATCGCCCTGATTGAGGGACGTGACTACGCAGGTTGTGTTCAACTGCACTGCTGGGTATTCCGCGAGAAGCCGCAGGCTCTGCATCACCCTGTCGAATGCGCCTCTGCAACGCCGGATGCTGTCGTGTGTCTTCGCTGTGGCTCCGTCGATGCTTACCGATACCTCAATCCCATCGATGGCAGCGAGGTGCTCAACCACGGCGCGGTCGATCAGCACGCCGTTCGTGAGCAGCTTGGGTAGCATTCCCAGCTCGGCGATATAGCTGAGTATCCGCAGCGCATCGTCTCGCATGAGCGGCTCCCCGCCCGTGATGGCGACCTTACGAACACCGGCATCAGCCATCGACCTCAGGATGTCCAGAACTGTCGACAGCGGCAGGTCTCGTTCGGGCGAAGGGGTGGCGAAGCAGTGTCTGCAGTGCATGTTGCACCTGCTTGTGATCTCCCACATCACCCGCATTCCATCGCCCTCGATGGCCCGGTAGCAGCACGCCGCATCCTCGTTCGCCTGAATCGAACCACCCATGTCACTCCCTTGGCGAGAAGAACATCGTTGGCAGGTAGCCATCGTGAATCGACTGAAAGCCGCTTGGACTGACAGTGTAGTCGCGAAGGCGAGGATTCTCTGCAGACGCATCGCGTAGTGGACAGTACGGATCGCGCTCATCGAGCGAGCCGTACCAGAGAAAGCGACGGTCGATTGCGCCGCCGAGGCAGCGTGATCGGATGCTGCAGTCAGCGCAAGCATCAGGCAGTTGGCGCAGGCAAATCGTTTGCATGAGCGGCACTTGCCTCAGCTGCGCAAGCGGATTGAGATTGCGAATGCTTCCGAGGTGGAAGTCGCTGGTGACGAGATAAGTCGAAGGACAGATCTTACCGTTGGGTAGAATGCGGATGCTTGAGATTCCCGAAGGGTCAGCAATGGTTCGATCAGAGGTGAGCACCGCGCTGAATAGAGGATCACTGATCTCCCGGATGCGGTGATTCGACGAAATCCAGTCGAGCGCCCGAATCACCTGCGCCAGAGAGGGCGGTGCGAGCCGACCGGGCTTGCTCACCGGCCGGTACAAGTTGATGCGTACATCCGCATGGAACTTGTCGGCTACTGCGAACACCCCTTCAAGGTTCGCGGGGTTGAGAGTCGCCGCGATGCCCATCAGAACGATGGTCGTCCGCTTTCCAAGGTCCGCGCACAGCGCGAGCGTTTCCATCACCCAATCATATGCGCGAGAGTGTCCCCGGAAATGACAGAAGTCATCACGCTGCGCCCAGTCAAGTGACACATCGACTTCGTCAATCCCTTGCTCAATTGCTCGCATCGCGTGCGTCGATTCCCGTGCCGCCTGTGACAGGTAGCCGTTCGTAGTAACCGCCTGCCCAATCGATGGGTAGGAGCTGCGGACGAGTGACACAAGATCAAACCACTCGGGACGAAGGGAGTTCTCACCAGTGCCGTAGTTGATTGATTCGACAAGCAGGTGACTCTGGTCCAGGAAATGGGCCCAGTCGCAGAAACCGATGTCTTCACCCTCGTCGCGGCAGTCCCTGCTGTAGCAGAACGAACATCCCATATTGCATCGTGAGGTCACTCCCCACCCCACTCGGAACTTCTGCGATTCGGGGCCAGCGCACGCGGGAGCATGCACCCATGCTTCATTCTGTGCCAAGACATCCACCGAGAACCCCTTTGAACGCGTCTACCGGCTCGTGCAACACCCTTCAACCTTGTTCAACCTTGAGCGACATCCTAGCCGCGGTGTCTTTCGGAGCTCATGCGGCGTCTGTGCCTCCTTCGTGGGCGGGGGTCACACTGTTGGTCAGGACGAGACCGTCCACACGGGACGGTGGGTCTGAATCAGGGCAGCCAGGAACTGGGGGTCCTTCTCCGCAGAGCGCCAGGCGGTGAGCGTTTGCCCTTGCCGCAGTGCGTTGAGTATCCGGTCCTCCACTTTGAGTACCTCGTCGCGAGCGTCCTGCCCACCCTCATCCGTCAGGCTACGTACGTCCGCGAGGGCAGCGATGCTACCCACGTACAGAACGCACGAATCATCCGTGATCGCGCACAATCCCTCGACGTGCGGGGCGAGTGTCTCGCCTAGCCAAGTGGGAGTTGCATACCAGGGCCGATTGAGGCGCTCAAGGAACCACGACGCGCGAAGCTGGTCGGGCGAGAACTCGACAACGTAGCTGAAGACGACGTCGCCGTGATCCGTGCCGAGGACCCTTGTGAGATTGCGCTTGGCCCTCTCGGCGGCCGCCCACTCATCAAATGAACGACCAAACTTGCCATAGATCATCTCGGCGCTCCACAGTGGGGTTGGGGGTCACCATTCTGGTCTGCGGCGTGTGTGTTCTCCCACTCATCGCAGAACGAATTCACTCGGTCGATGAGGGGCCGAGTGTCGCCGCGGGCCATGTCCGCCAGCCAGTCTTCCTTGCATCCGCACTCGATAGCCATGGCGGCCTCAATGTGCCCCCAATCTCGGTCCGCGTCGAACCGGTCGATGAGTTCGCGCACCGTAGGTGTGCACGAGGGACAGTTGTGTCCCGTCTCAAGCATTGGCATGCCGCAACGGAATCCGTATACGAGCACCCGGTCGCGCACTTGCGCGTCGACTCTGGACAGGACCTCCAGCACAGACCAGAGCCACGGAGCCCTGTACTTGCCGAGAAGGTGCAGTTCGCCAAGAAGCGTTCCGGACTTCACGTTCGCCGCCATCAACACGATGCTCGATGGCTCGAATGTGGCCGCGTACTGGATCGTTCTCACGGCGTCGTCGACCGCCTCGGCTTCAGTGAGAAATGGTGGCTTCAGAAGCACGTGGGCCAAGTGCGAGGCGCCTGCTCGCGCGATATCGTCTACGGCGCGCTCGTACGTTGTGAGAAGTAGGCCCTTGTTGATGCAGAGGTTGCGCACCCCGTCATCCGCGCTCTCCAAGCCCAGGCCGATCTCCAATCGGCAGTGAGGGCTGAGCATCTCCACCGCGTCTCGGACCTTGGCACGGCTGATCTGGTCGGCACGCGCTTCTACAGCAAGCATTCGGATGCTTGGGTGCGCACTGACGGCCGTCAGGATGCTCACACGCACGTCAGCCGGCAGTTCCTTGTCATCGAAGAACGACCCGAGCGCTGACAACTGGATCGCGGGCTGACCGTCGAACTCCGAGAGGAGCTTGCGGGCCTGCGCAACCAACTGCTCCGAAGGCACTTCGCCGTCGTAGCCGCCGTAGTCACATACCGTGCACCCCCCCTGTCGAGCCCAAGAGCAACCCGTCGTACCCAGCCATGCCAGTGGCATCTCAACAGGTCGGCCCTCGACCGCGACTGGAACCGGGAAGTAGCCGCCCTCGGAGTCCTCTGCCGCATCCCACGGGTGCTGCGCTCGGATCTCACGCATCATACGGGCGATTCGGCGGGTCGCCGCCGCTATTGCTCCACTGCGTGTTTGTGGGTGCAGGACGAACCATTCCCCGGTTGCGACAGTGTTATTGCCCCATCGCACTTTGCAGGGCATGTCGCCTTCGGATGTGATTCGTATCGCGTGGGCCGAACCATAGACCCGTGGTTCGTCAGGGTCGAGCCAACGGGCGTCTGTTGGGTCCCAAATGCGCAGGGTCTCCGAATCGACCAGCCCGACGGCCTCGTGGTACACAATGTCATTCGCTGCCCACTCACAGGGGAGGTCCGCTCGCTGCCAGAGCGCGGACCAGCAGTCCACATTCTGGCTGCTGAACATCTCGACGAGCTGCACGCGAACCACCGCACAGCCGCGTCGCTGCATCAAGTGAGCAGCCACAGCGGCGAGTGCACCGCAGTCCAGATGGTCTGCGGCTGCGGCTTCACACCAGTGAATTGGCCAGGCGTGCGGCCCCCATGCGTACTGCTGGCCGAGCCACAGCGGGGGGATTGAGTCCGGGGCCTCTCCGCGGCCCGCAGCATCCATGGATTCGAACCAGGCCAGGGCGCGGTCGCAACACTCGCGCCCATGGTGCGCGATCGTTGAGGCGGGAACCTCGTTCCATTCTCCGAGGAAGCTAGACAGGTCCACCGCTCGCCCCCTGTCCAAATGCATACGCCATGCTCGAGTCGTATGCTCCGCAATCGAGTATGGCCAGCAGGTCGCCCTCTGAGGCATCTAGCGCCGCGGACGTCGCGAGGATGTCCTCCTCCATGCACGAGCGGCCGAGAATTCTTGTGTTCCCTTTGCCCACCGGGACCCATTCGCCGTTAGTGAGCTTCAGGAGCCGGTGGGGGTAGTGCCATGCATTCGGCACTTCTGCGATCGAGGCGTCGACTACAATCTCGTCGAGCTGTTCGCCATGGCGCCGTTGGAGCACTCGAGTCAGCAGCGCGCTGGATTCCTGGGCAAGTGCGCGTCCGGGCTCCAAGTACACATGTCGCAATTGTGGTAGTGCCTCTTCACATCGAGTGATTACCGAGGGGAGTGCTGGCAGCAAGACGTCGCGCCAATCCTCGGGGAACCACCCGCCCCCGAGATCAAGCGTGGTGACGGCGTGCCCGGACACGTCCTGCAGCGTACGGGCCCAGCGCGAGACTGCGTCGAGCAGGTCGAACCAGTCACTTGCACCGACAGCGTGCGCGGCGATATGGAAGTGAACCGCGACTTCGAACTCACGGGGTGATTCGGAGAGCATGCGAGCGCAGCGGTCGAACACGTCGAAAGCACCAACATCGATCCCGAAGCGGGAACGTGTACGCGGCGGTCGCAGACGGAGTCCGATCAAGCTCGCGTTGCCGCCGGATTGCGGTGTATCCGCCGAAAGCGCGGTCTCAAGCTCTTCGATCGAGTCAGCGAATGAGAGCCCTGCTGCGTAGGCGCGCACGCCGAGTTCCTTGGGCCAGGTCTTGGCAGGGCCGTTCATGACGATGCGCTCGGGCGAGAACCCCGCAGCAGATGCCGCGCCATACTCTGCGGCGCTGATGACCTCGGCCGAGAAGCCGTGCTGCAGGGCCATCGAAAGGAGTCGCGGACCAGGGTTTGTCTTCAGGCTGTACGCGAGCTTAACCTCGCAACGGCCGCTAGAGGCGAGTCTTGCTGCCGCGGCACTGGCCGCGAAGCCTTCCTCCGCATAGTCAGCGAGCAAGACCCTTTTCGGCGTCTGACCAGACTGTAGGTCTGCTACCTGGGTGCGGAGCGACGCGAGCAGGCGTGTGTCGATCTCAGGGGTCGCAGGTGGCTCGGTTCTGCCTCTCGAGACGACTGGTCCCCCGCCGGCCTGCAACTGACCAGCGAGTTCCACGACTCCGCTCGGCGCCTTGCCGTACGCTTCGGAGGGATGCGGCCCACTCGGTCTTGGAGGGGGCGGCGGGAACTCATCTCGACAAGGAGTCTCGACAACAACGCGGGCAAAGTACTCGCCTTGGCGTTCCGGGTGAGTCATCGGCGCATTGGACGCGGCTTGCAGCAGCAGCCCAGGCAGGTTGCGTCCCGCGAATACGGCCCCGTGGATCCAAGCGGAGAAGTGTGGGTTCCACTCGAGCAGCGCCAGACGCCCAGACGCGTCTCGCACAAACTCAAGCTCGCCACCGCCGGTCCAATTCACCTCAGCGATCCGTCGGGAGAGCCATGTCCTAAGGGCTGCATCGGGCTCAGTCACTCGTCCGGCCCAGGTCTTGCCCTCCCGCGATTGCGAGTGCTTCTTCATGTGGACAGCGTCGAGCAGTTCACCCTGGTAGGCGCAGAAGGCGACGCATTCTTCTTCGCCCTGAACATGCTTCTGGACGAAGAACTCGACGTCACCCCAGCGCTGTGTCAACTGACGACGTGCTTCCTCGACGTCCGACCAGCGCCGTATCGGCAGGGCGTCGTAGTGGGGACCCTTCATCCAGGCCTTCCAACCCGAGGCGCGCAGGAATGCGTGCAGGTCCCAGTCGCTCTCCCGGATGCTGATGCTCTCAGGTACGTAGCCCAGTGGATGGTCGAGCTCGGGCAGGTTATTGCGTGCTGTGGCCCGAAGTGCGTCGAGCGACGGGATGAGGGCGCCCTTGGCACTGTCGAGCCCCCTCTCCGCCATCCACCATATCTCGAGATCCAAGCCGGAAAGCCAGTAGGCGTCTCCGTCCAGGAGAGCCGTCAGGTACTCGGCGTACTGATCAGCGTCGATCTGATTCCAGGGGCGCTGTATCTCTATCTCATCGAAGGTCTTCCAGTGAAGGCCGGTGTTGCGATCGGTGTAGTCGATTCCCACCACTCGCGCCTCGGGATACGCCGATCTCACGCACTCTGAGATGCTGACCCCAGGAGAGGGGTTGGGTCCGGCGTACATGCCTGAGATCAGAACCTTCATCGCGGGCCCGCCACCTGTGTAGCGCACCCTGCCGTTGCGTGCGCTGCGATCTCCTGAGGCGACAGTGCGAAGTAACGCTCATCCCTAAGCCTGAGCAGCTGCTCCCAAGCATGGTTCAACGTGTCATCGTCCATGGATGTCAGGTTCAAGTCGTTGTCGCCGAAGTCCATGAAGGGCAGTTGGACCTTCGCGACATGCAGCTCGCCGCGGTCAACAAGCTGGCTGAAGACGGGCGTGCCCGGAAGCGGAAGGAACCGGAAGGTGTCGAAGAGGACATCGTTGACGTTCTCCACGAGTTCAAGCGTCGTATTCGCCTCCGCCTCGGTCTCGCCCGGCCACCCGAGGCCGACGGAGCACTGCACGAAGTAGCCGAGGTTGGTCGCACCGTGGAGCAGCTCGGCCGCTCGGTTTCCTGCGTCGTCTTTGCCGAGTCGCTTCCTGACTGCGGCGCTGGCCGATTCCGCGCCCACGTACAGGTAGCGGAAGCCGGCGTCATACATTCGCCGCAAGAGGGCAGAGTCCCCCAGAAGGCTGAGTTGAATGCTGCATCCAAGTTCGTACGGAGTGCCAGCGCCTATCAGTCCTGCATTGAGGGCGTCGATGCCCGTCCTGCTGGCGTCTACGAGGCAGTCGTCGGTGAAGCAGAAGCCTCGCGCACCGGTCGCTTCCGCAATTCCGCCAAGGTCGCTTAGCAGGCGCTGGGCGCTGATCGGGTTGAACCCGCCCCGCGGGAGGTGTGTGGCGAGATAGCAGAAGCTACAGCGGCGTGTGCAACCACGCGCCCCGCTCATGTGTAGCGTTGGGACCGTGAAACCAGGTGCCAGCCCTGCAGGCATGACATACGTTGCGAGTTGGTCCCACTGCCACGGGACGCCGACGGCGTCGAGATCGAATTCCTCGGCCTCGACCACGCCGGAGCGGTCACACCCCTCATCGACCCAGCGCGCAAATGAAGCCTCAGCCTCGCCGAGGAAGATCGCGTCGACGCCCTTCCAGAGCGCGAGTGACGAGTCAGGGAAGGCGGAGACGAGAGGACCGCCGACGGCTATGCGCGTCATAGGCCGGACGGCACGCAGCTCGTCAATCATCTCGCGCATCCGTCGAGCAGCCACCCCCATCTTGCCGGTGAAGCCGACAACATCCGGGACAAGGTCCTCGACCGCTTCCCGGATACTCTTCCGAGCGTCTTGTCCCACAAGGTCAAGTACCGTGACTTCGTGGCCGTTGCCGCGCAAAGCTTGCGCCAGAGACAGCGCTCCCCACGGCGCGTACGGCAGAGCGAGCGGTGAATCGGATACGCCCGGGTGGACTAGGAGGATGCGCGTAGGAGGCCTAGGGTTCATTCGCGATCCCCTCAAGTTGGCCGATGTTTCGCATCGCATCGGTCGCGCTCGCGAGGCCGAGGTACTGTCTGACGAACGGTCTCCAGGCTTCAGCATTCTCATCAGGATCGGTCGTGGGCATCGAGGCCCGCAACGCATCCACGCAGGCGTAACGCAGGGCGTACAACTGCAGCGATGAGTCCGCCTTGTCGCGCAGTCTGCGGAAGGCCGTGTTGAGGGCCCCCTTGCTGGGAGTGAGGGGATGCCATCTAGCTGCCTCCCTGGCGCTCTTCGGAGTGCCACTCGGTTTTGGGGGTTGGTGCTTGGTTGTGAACACCAGCTGCCGTTCGCAGTAGCGCTGGAACACCTCGCTGCTTTCGTCTGCTCCGATCGGGTAGGGCGCAGCCGGCGGCAGTTGGGCCCCTGCGGAGGTCACTAGACCTCGTTCCTCGGCGATTTCAGTGAGGAGGCGATGGATGTGCGGTCCTAAGCCAAAAGCCGCCCTGCCGTAGAGTACGGATCGACACTGAAAGGCAGATACTTCTTCTATTGACCATACAACGACGACCCTGTCGTCCACAGTTCGCTTCTTGGACGCGTAGCAGCGCCGCACGGCCAGGGCCTGGTTCTGTAAGTCAACGTCTGCCCAGTGTAGGGCCAAGACCTCGGAGACTCTGAGTCCGACGCCAGCGATCAAGTACAGAGCGAGCCGGAACCACTTGGGCCTCTTCTCGTTCTGATTGTCCCCGGGCGGGCGTTCCGCCTCCGCGAGGAGCCGGCTCACCTCTGTCGGGTCTGTTCGAGTCTGAGGGCACGCCGTGACGCGTGGTACGTCGGTGTAGCCACAGGCCTGAGCGATGCGGAGTATCTGGCGCGTGTAGGTTTCTCGCTGTCGTCTCTCGCCCGGCCGCCCGCTCGCGATGACGTTCGCCAGCTTCGGCACAACCTCGGCAGCCGGCTGCGACCCGTGCGCGTCTCTGAGCTGGTGCTCGAACTCCAGCGCAGCCTCGTCGTCCGCTGCGGCGCACTTTGTGCCCCTCCTGGGCTCGACCAGGCCACGCCATTCTGCCCACCTGTCGAGCAACGCGCTGAAGGGCTCGCGGTGCCTGCTGGTGAGGGCTGCGTCAAGCCAAACGCGGGCCGCCTGGTCCAACGGCTGCGCCGCCGCTCTCGCGGCGAACGTACCCAGGGACGGTCTCTTCATGGTGCGACTCGGCCGCACCATGAAACTGCCGTTCTGTGTCTCGACGATCATCCGTCAACTCCTATACAAAGCGCACGGCATAGCCGCCGATACATGTTGGCTCTTTATGAGTATATGCCCCCGTCCATCAGCTCTGCAACAGCAGCAGGTCATCAGGTACACCGACGAATTACAGTTACACTACCTACAACGATATTGCCTTTGAGCAGGGGAAACGGCACAGACTCTCAGGAAGTACACTTGGGGCTTTTAAGATTTAGCGTTTACCCGCGACCCAGAGTGGCTAAGATGAAGACACGGTCGAACCGTATAAACGGCTCAAGCATCAGAGCGACGGAGCGCGGCCGGAAGAGCTGGAGTCGAGGGGAAGGGGGGCCAAGGAAGCAAGAAACGCAGCGGCTGGAACCGTTGCGTTTCTGCGCTGAAGACAGGACCGGGCCGCAGACGCGCCGCACCTATCTCCATCCCGCTGACAAGTGTACATCAGCCACACGCCGTCCATGTGAATCCTCCCGGTCAGCTCCAGCGCACAAGACGCTGTCGTAGACGATTGGGGAGGTTGTCATGAACGACGCTAGTTGTATCCAGCACCACCAGTCCGCTTCGGGGGCGGACCCCAGCGACTCACTGGGTCGCACACAGCACCGCCCGGCTCGTGACGGAGCGGAGCGCGTCTTCCGCGCGGTAGCGCTCCAGACCTCGCACTCGATGCTCAACCCGACTGTCGGTGGAGCCACGCAGCACGATATCGGCCGGCTCGTCGCCCGCTCCGAGCTCCACAACGTAGGCTTAGTCCCCGGCTCGCGCGTTGCAGTCGTCACTTTCGGGACCGAAGCCCAAACCATCGCTCGGAGAAGGTTCGCAACCGAGTGGGCCACTCATCTCGCGGTCGACGGGATGACCTGTGGCACCCAGGACTCGCCGGCCAACATCTGCAGCTGCTTGGACTCGTTGGCGTCGGTCCTCGACGGACTGCCTGACGACATCACGGCCCAGCTCCGCGTTGTCACCAACGGCGACTTGTTCATCGAGGACACTGATCGCCTGCACGAACTGGCGCTCGAGCTTGGCGAGATGAACGTGTCGATCACGTTCATCAACGTGGCAGAGGAGGTGTCGGACGCACTCCTTGCGGTGGCGTCCGTCCTTGAGCCTGAGGTCCGCGTGAGGGTCCGGTCCCTGTCCTCCTCCGAGTGGATTCTCTCTGCGTTCCGATTCGCCGTCGAGCGCGCAACCGGCGCGTGCCGGGACGAGCTCGCGCCGTATCTTCGCCGCGCCTTCGACTCGCTTGACGCGCGGCGTGCGGTTGCCGACCAGGACGCCGTTTCGACCGGTCCCTCGACCCGCGAGCCCAGCCCGGCGCTCGCCGTAGCCTGACGGGGGCCACCCGAGTCTGCAGGGTGTCTGGCGACTTACGAAGCGGAGGGGAACGCGGTGGACTTCATCGATCAGGCTGGTCTTGTTCTGCTTGCGACGTTGCTGCCCCTCGTGGCGCGGCTTGTCAGCACGCGGCGGCTGGCGGGATGGCTCGCGGCCGGGGTGTTGGGGGCGGGGTGCTGGGTAGCGGTAAGGAGTCTCACGGTCGAGGGACTCACGCTCGCCGACGGCATCCGCCTGGCCAGGGGCGGCGATCCTGCATGGCTCGTCTGGTCGGCGGCAGTCGTTGTGGCCGCGACTATCTGGCTGAGTGCTGCCTGGCCTTCGGGCAGCCCGGGTGCCTGGTCGGCCGGGCGTGCATCGACCTCTCTGGTTCAACCGTCCACGTCGGCCAGGCCCGCCGCATCCGGCGGATCGGTCGCGCGGCCGAAGGCCACGACCGTGCGACCGGCGCCAACGCAGCCGAGGCCCGCCACACCACAGAGCGCCTCCTCCGGAGGGTCGGCTCGGAACGTCGGTACCGCCTCAAGCGGTGCGCCAGCCGTGTGTCCGATCTGCCCGACCTGCCTCCAGCCGGTCACGCACGACGGCGCCGCGTGCGAGCGCGGACACGTGTCCCATCGCGTGTGCCTGGATTCGGGCGGGCGGTGCTGCGCGTGCATGAGCGTCTGACGCGGAAGCCCGTTCGGACACGAGGAGGTGTGCTATGAGTGGCGCGTTCGCAGTCGTAGGTGTCTTGGTGGGGGTGCCGGTAGTGGTTGCGGGTGCCGCTGCCTACGGTGTCGGCTGGCTGACTCTCCAGGTTGCCAGGCTCACGTTCAAAGGCGTAGCGAAGGCCGCGGGGTTCTGCGGTCGGGTCGCTGTCGAGCATGCTCTCCCGGCCGCACGCGCAGGACTCTCGCGGATTCGCAGCCAGGCCGAAGCACGGCGCGAGGCGGCCCGCGATCGGCCGGTGGCGGTCGACATGCGTCGCCGCATGGTGCAACCAGCACCGCCGCTGCCGACGGCCGCACCGGGCCTAGGTCAGTCTTCGTCGGCCGCGGCGCCGCGTGCCGTGACCGTGCGCCCTGTGACAGACCGACAGGATGTCGGGCGGTCGATCGGGTCACCTGCCGCGACTCGCGTAGAGCGCACGAGCCCGGTAGAGCCCTTCGTTCCTGAGACGGCGGAAGTGGTCACCTCAGCCCCCGCAGTCGAGCCCGCCAGTCAGCCTGTCACGATCGTCTGGAACCGGGAGTCGCCTGCCGACGGTGCTGTCCTGGTGCTGCCCGCCGAAGCAGGAGCAGCCGTCCGTGAGGCGCTCCAGTTCGATGGGTCGCTGGCGGCGGTCCGCGACTCGCTCGTTGAGGCGGCGGAGGAAGTGGCACTGGCCGAGACTCTCGACCTGGACGAGGCGCCGGATCTCGCCGTCACTCTCGATCGCCTGGCGGCATCGCTCGAGCTCGGAGAGGACCCGCTCGTGGTGCTCGTCGGTGCGCGAGACGTGCTCGCAGAGGCCAAGGCGGCGGTCGAAGCGTTCGAGACCGAAGAGCAGGCTGCCGTGCTCCGGCGCATCGGGCATCGCAAAGAGGTCCGGCTGCTCATGGAGACGCTGCGCGCGCTGTCATACACGCACATCCGAATCGCCGAGCGTGACGGTCGGGCTGGCTGGACGGTTGTGAAAGCGGTTCCGCCGGGCGGCCGGCAGGACGTCACCGCGGTCATCAATGCCGACGGATCGGCGCTCTTCGACACGCGGGGCGCGTTCCGCGGCCGTGCGTGCGTGAGGTCACTCGAGGCGGTGCGAAAGGACTTCGTCTCCCGCCTCGGCATCGATCTTCGAATCGATGAGCTGACGCATGACCCGGGTGCCGGCGGTCAGACGACCGCCGGGTGCACTCACGAGCTGGCCGCCAGGCGACGGGCCAGTGAGCAGGCCACGGCCCCCTCGCGTGCCGGAGTGCAGGAGGTGTTCTGAGATGGCCGACAATGCCGCCACCCAGCTTGTGCAGCCGATGCCGACGACGGAACCGCAGGCCGCCCAGGTCGAGTTCCCGCGTCCGCAGTGGCTCCGCGAGCTGACCCGCGAGATCGAGGGCGGTACGTCGCACGTCTTCCTTCTTCACGGTAACGTGCGCGACGAGTTCGCTCTGACGGTGGACGGCCGCCCCGCGCTCTGGCCGATCGAGCAGTATCTGAGGAACCGCCTGCCGGAAGTCCAGCTTTGCGTGCGGATCTCGCTCTCACGCGGCGTCGAGCTCGTACTGCCGCTGTCGAGCGGAGGACTCACCGACCTCGAGCGCACCGTGATCGAGGAGCAGAAGATCCACTCTCCGGTCGATGAGGAGCAGAGCGATCACGCACCGGCCGATGAGGCCGAAGCCGAGCGCGTGCTGCGAGACATCGCCCGGGAGACCGCCGGCGAAAACGGGCCCGCGTCTCCGGAGGAGGCCTTCCGCATCGTCGACCGCCTCCTCCGGACGCGCGACGACCTGCTCGTGCTGGTGGACTCCGTGCATCATCTGCTGCCCGATGCGCCCGGAGGAAGCGTCCCGGCCGACCAGCGCATGCTGGCCGAGTGTGTCATCCGGTGGACCAGCGATCCGGCCGTCCGCACGGTTGCAGAGCCCGACGGCACCCGCCGCAGGCGCCGGGCGGTCGTGACGCTGCTGGCGCCGGACCTCGGGCTGCTGTGCGCGGAACTCCGGCGCAAGGATTCCGGCGTTCAGACCATCACGGTCGGACGTCCGTCGGAGGGGGAGCGTCTGTCGCTCATCAGGACGCTGCGCGACGGGGGTCTCTTTCCACTGTCCGAAGCACTTGATCTCGCGCAGGCCGCGAACATCACCGGCGGCATGACGAATCGCGATATCCGCGACCTCGGTTTGGGCGCGGTGCGCCGCAAGGAGCGTCTGGACGCAGCTACAGTCGCCGGGCGCAAGTCGGCGTGCATCGCGGCCGACACGGATGGCGTCCTCCACGTCATGCCGGAGCTCGTGACGTCCGAGATGGTGGGCGGACTTCGCGACCTCAAGGCCGAGCTCGGTACGCTGGCTGAACGGTTCCGTTCGGGTGACGCGGAGAGCCGCAAGCGGTTGCCGAGCCTGCTTGTGTTCGCCGGCCCGCCCGGCACCGGTAAGTCCCTGCTTGCGAAGTTGTGGGCATCGAACGCCGGCGTGACCTATGTGGAGCTCGGACGGCTGCGCGACATGTGGGTGGGTGAGTCAGAGCGCCGGTTCGACTACGCGCTCGAGGTGCTCGACGCGCTCGCTCCCGTCGCCGTGTTCGTGGACGAGATCGAGAAGGAGTTCGGCGCCGACGACGGCAGCTCGGTGGGCAACCGCCTGCTCAGGCGGCTTCTCCAGCACCACTCGGACGAGCGTGCGAAGGGGCGGATCGTCTGGATCACCGCCACCAACTACGTCGATCAGCTCGATCCTGCGCTCCTGTCTCGTGCGCGCGTATATCCCGTCCTCGCGCCGACGGCGGGCGACCGGGCCGAGATCGTGATGGCCATGACAGCTCAGAACGGGGTTCCGCTCGATCCGCAAGTGAGTGTCGAGCGCGTTGCGGCCGCTCTTGCCGGCCTGTCGGGTCGCGATATCCGACAGGTATGGGACCTGGCGTGCGACCTCTCCTTGGGCGCGCCGGTGAGCGAGCAGGTCCTCGAGGAGTGCGTCGCCGACTACGTCGGGTCGGACGGGTGGGCCGAGCGGCTGATGACGTTGCAGGCCGTCCGGGCGTGCCGCTACCGCCGCCACCTGCCCGAGGTGCCGCTGCCGTGGATCGGAGAGGACGTCACCTCTCATGGGCTGGCCCGTGACCGCGACCGGCTTGAGGCCGAGATCGTGCGCGCCCACACGGCGACACGCGTCGAGCATGCCTAACAGGAAGGAGGACGCCATGCGGAACGCAATCGCCGAGAGTGTCACCCGCTCTCCGTTCGACGTCGGGATGCCGGAGCGGATCCTGGCGGGTGAGAGCGACGCGATGACCGAGGTGATGCGGGCGTGGGCTGGCGGCGCGCTGGGCACTGCGATCGCCGGCGTCGGCGCTCTCCCCGACGCAGCACAGCGTGCGGGACTGCTTTCCCGGCTTGCGCTCGAGGACTTCAAGCGTGGAGGCACCCCCGGAGCGGCCGAGCGGCTCGTCGCCGCGAGCGAGGGAGCACTCGATCGTCATCCTGGCGATGACCCCTGGCCCGCTGTAGCATACGCGACGGGCGTCGCGGCGCTCGCCGACGAAGTCCCGGCCCGCATGCGTGACCGCGCCCTTCGCGCAGTGCAGAACGTCCGCGCGCGTACCGCGGACCCGGACGCGCTCATCGCACTGGCTGGCCCAATGACGGCGCTGCGGTACGTGGTGCCGGTGCCGGACGAGGAGATCGGATCGCTGGCGCGCAGAGCGCTTGCGCTGTCCCCCTACCACTCGGGTGCGCTCAGGCTGTGGGCGGAACACGTCGCTGGCCATGCCGTCCGGGAGCCCGGTGCGCTGGCACGCGCGTATGCGGACGTTGCAGACACCCACGCACTCACCCAGGCCGAGTGCGATGTGTCGGTCACCGACGTCCGCGATACAGGAGACGCGCTCCTGCGCGCCCGTATCGCCATGGCGGCCCGGGATCCGGGCGGCGCGGCGAGTGCCTGCGATGCGGCAGGCGAGGGCGAGGCGTGGGTGCCGCGCGTCCGCTCCCATATCGCGCTCGATCTTGGCCGGGTCGAGGAGGCGCAGCGGATCGCCGTAGGCAATGAACCCTGGGCGATCGTGATGGTCGCGCTCTGTGCCCTCGCGCGCGATACGAACGTTCCGGTAGATGCCGGAGAGCTTGTACATGCGGCGCGGCAGGCGCGCCCGGTCGATGCGGCCGAGCTTGCTGCCGCGCTGGCGCCCAACCATGGCGAGACTGCGCGACGTGTTCTCGCCGGGGGCCTGAGTGCCTACCCGGGAAGCGAGGCGCTACGTTCGTCGTTCGCCCGCCTGCTCAGGGGCCGACTGAAGCCCCGCACTGCGGCGCGTCGCTGCAGCGAGCCATCCCGCATCACCCCGGCGCGTCCCGTTATCGCCGAGCCCGGGGTGGCCGGCTACACCGGACTGGAGATGTGAGATGGGCGCGATGCAAATCCACTGCGCCGATGTGGTACACGGCCTCTCCGTCATCAGTCGCGTCGAGGCGACGCACGTGTGGGCGCAGGGCTGCCCGCACAGCTGTTCGGGCTGCTGCAACCAGGAATACCGTGCAGCGACCGGCGGCACGCTGCTCGATGTGCGCGATCTCGCCGGCGCGATCGCCGCGCGTCCGAGGACGAGACTGCTCGTTCTCTCGGGAGGAGAACCGTTCGGGCAGGCCCGCGCGGCCGCCTCGCTCTGCGCCTTGCTTGCCGAGGCGCGTCCCCGCCTCGGCGTAGTGGCCTACACGGGCTATGCGCTCGAGGATCTCGTGCACGTGCCTCATGCCCGCGAGTTGCTCGAGTACGTGGATGTGCTCGTCGACGGCCCGTACATGGCCGACATGCCCGCAGACGATGGCGTGCGAGGGTCGACCAATCAGAGGGTCATCCAGGTCGGCGCGCGTGTTCGCGCGTCCACGCTGGGCCGTCCGCCTGAGTTGCGGTTCGAGTTCCGCACCGTGCGCGGACACCTCAGGTTCATCGGGCTGCCGCCCCAAGACTGGCGCAGCCTGGATGACCCCGGAGCCGGCGCTCCCGGGGTCAAGACGTCAAGGGAAGCGGGCCGCGACGCGGTCCACGATGAAGGAGGTAGGAGAGATGAGGATCACAGTTCGTGACAAGTCCAGCACGGTGGAGCAGACGTTCGAGGTAGCCGGCGGCGTGCCGGTCATGAGCCTGCTTGAGGAGCTGGCAGCCTCGCTCGGAGCGGTGATCGGTCCGGACGAGGTGATCAAGCCCATCCTCGAGCGCACGAGCGAAGCACTGCAGCTCGGGCGGTCGCTCGAGGAGAACGGCGTTCGGGACGGCGACGTCCTCCTGCTCGCCCGCGACTCGATCGGAGGGTCGCATTCCGCACCGTGGCGGACACCTCAGGTTCATCGGGCCGCCGCCCTCAGACTGGCGCAGTCTGGATGACCCCGGAGCCGGCGCTCCCGGGGTCGAGACGTCAAGGGAAGCGGGCCGCGACGCGGTCCACGATGAAGGAGGTAGGAGAGATGAGGATCACAGTTCGTGACAAGTCCAGCACGGTGGAGCATACGTTCGAGGTAGCCGGCGGCGTGCCGGTCATGAGCCTGCTTGAGGAGCTGGCAGCCTCGCTCGGAGCGGTGATCGGTCCGGACGAGGTCATCAAGCCCATCCTCGAGCGCACGAGCGAAGCACTGCAGCTCGGGCGGTCGCTCGAGGAGAGCGGCGTTCGGGACGGCGACGTCCTCCTGCTCGCCCGCCACTCGACCGGAGGTGGGCCTCGGGAGGACCGGGTTCGCGAGTTCGAGGCGAGCCTGGCCATCCTCGGGCAGGCGTCTTGCGGCCGGGTCGCCGGTCGCAAGACCGCTCCCGGTCGCTACCTGCTCACGGTCAACGGGATCAAAGGTCTGCGCAAGCGCGATGGGCGCATCCAGGAGGTGGACTATCACCGCATCCAGATCACGCTCACCCAGGGCTACCCCTTCGAGAAGCCGAAGGTGGATCTTGGCCCTGACATGTTCCACCCCAACTGCTGGGCGTCGGGCGCTCTGTGCTACAAGTATCGTCCGCAGTGGTCTGGTACCGAAATGATCCACGCGCTGCTCGAGTTCGTCAGCGCTCGCACCTTCGAGCTCGAGAAGCACCCTGCCAACACCGAGGCGACCGACTGGTACCGTGCGCACCCTGCTGAGGTGTCGCGGCTGGCAAACACTCCCTGGCCGTTCCGGGTGCCCGTCGTTTCGAGCGCGCTGTCGCTCGCGCGTCCCGTGGCGTAGGCGTGATCACGATGACTTGGCTTACCGAGCCGGTGCCGGTGTGGATGGTCCTCGTGTTTGGGCTCGCGATGGTGTGTTGGTTGGCGCGCGGCCTGTTCGCGGCCGGCGGGCGTGGTCTTCGCAGGTGGTGGAGGCGCCGCCGCGAGCTGCGTCTGCAGCGACTCGCCACGCGGATCTCGAGCGTGACTGCACCGTCGCAGGCAGCGCAGCCGACCTACCAGTATTCCCACAGCGACCCTACCTGGTCGGATGCCCCGTTACGGCTGACGCCGGTCGCGCCTCAGCCGGTCGCGGCCGCGATCGCGCAGGCCCCGCTCGTCACGCCGATCTCTCCAGTTCGTCCCGCCGGTACGGCCATGCAGTCACGGCCGTCTGCCGCGGTCGTCATCTGCGGCTGGTGTGCGCAGCCGGTGGGGCCTGACGAAGGAGTGTCGTGCGAGCGCGGGCATGCGGAGCACGCCGAGTGTCGCGCTTCCATGGGTGGCCGCTGCGCGAGCTGTGCGTAGCGGTGCGTGCGAACTGAAGTCTAGGCCGACTGTCACCCACGACCAGATCGAAAGGGGTGTTGAGAATGAATACGTACACGGGCGACACGGGTCCGGTGCTGCCGGTGGGTGAGGCACCGCTTGTGACTCCGATCGGTGATCTGCGGAGGCTCGATGCGCCACAGCGCATCGCCGCGCCGTCCGCCTCCGAACTCGAACCGCTTGCGTCGCTGGGCATGCCGACGTGGACCGAGATGCCCGCCCGTCCGCAGGCGACGACGCACGAACAGGCACGGCCCGCCCGGCCGGCGCCCGATCACGTTCAGCCGATCGGCCCGGTTGTCAGGCAGCGACCAGCGGCCGCTCCCGTCTCGAGCGTTGAGGGCGCCCGGCCGACCGTTGCCGCTCCAATCGGCGTGGTCGCCGGCGAACGTGTCCGCGTGCGCGGCGCTCGGCATGCGGCGCGCCGTGAGGCTCGGCGGTCCGTCGTTCGCGTCTCGGTTCCGCCGATGCTCTGGGTGTTGCTTGTGGTCGCCGCTGTCGGGCCGTTCGTAGCGGTGCCGTTCACCGTGCAGCTCATTGAGGCGGGCGGATTCGCGGCGGTCGGGTCGAGCGCCTCGGCCGAGGGTGCCGTCCTCACGACACCCGATGAGAAGGTGGCCGAGGACCCGGTGACGCCGGCGACGGCTACCAGGTCCAAGGCGCCCGCTGCGTCTGAGGTGGCGACGACGAGCCCGCGTCCTGCCTCGTCGGCGGTCACGACGGACACGAGCGATGTCGTCGGTGACGCGGCGCGCGTGGGGGGGCGGCAGTGATGACCGATCGCACGCACCTGGACGGCGTGATCATCTCGCGTAGCGCTGCTGCAGCGATCGACCGCTTCGCAGGGCGCGCCACGAAGGCCTCCGGCACCGAGGTGATCGGGCTGCTCTTCGGGCTTCCGTTCGAGACGGTGGCCGGCGAGCGGGGGGTGTGGATCGTGCACGCCGACCTGGCGGCAGGGCAGACGGGTAGTGCGATCCACGTCGAGATGCCCGCCGAGGCGTACGGCCCGGCGTGGGCCGGTTGTCGGGAAGCGTGGCACCGGCTCGGTTTGGATGCGCTGGGGCGCGACCCGCTCGTGGTGGGGTGGTGGCACTCCCACCCGAACATGCACGTGTTCATGAGCGGCACCGATGTGGATAACGCACAGACGCAGTTCTCGCTGCCGTGGCAGGTGAGCTACGTGGTAGCGCCTCCCGGGCCGCAGCGCGCGTTCTTCGGGTGGACGGACGACGGCCTCCGGCCGGATGCCCGCCTCCCTGCCCATGTGTGGTCGGGTCTGGACAGCGAGCTGCAGTGGCACCTGCGCGAGCAGGCCGCGTGTCGGATATGGAGAGAGGGGGTCCCGACGTGGTAATGGGCAATGGCGCGATGGGCGGGGAGCTCGGGAGATACGCGAGTCAGGCGCTCATCAAGGGCTGGGACCAGGAGCGGCTGTCGGCCGCCCGGGTGCTCGTGATCGGCTATGGCGTGCTCGGCGACCCGATCTGCCGCACGCTCGTGACGCTCGGGATCGGGACGCTCGCTATCGCGGACTTCGATGTGATCGAGGAGCGCAACCTCGGCAAGCAGCCTTCGCTTGCCGCGGGATGGGACGGTACTGACGGCGTGCCCAAGGTGGAGGTCGGCTGTCTGGAACTCTCACGAATCAACCACCACGTTCGGCTCGAACCGCTGTGCGTGGACATCGTGACCGGCTTCGGCGCGGCGCGCTATGCGGAGTACGACGTGGTGGTGCTCGCCGCCGACAACTACACCGCGCGCTACTGGCCGCACAGGTACGCGACGCTCATGGGCGTGCCTGTGATCGAGTGTGGTACGGAGGGGCTCTACGGACAGGTCACAGTGACGTGGCCGGACGATGCCGATGCGGCGTGCTTCGCCTGCTGGGGCAACCCCCGCGAACGTCTGGCACAGGACGTCCGCAAGTCGTGTCAGGGCCTGTATCTCGACGAGCACGGCGCGAAGATCCCGATGCTGGTGGCGCCTGCAACGGCAACCGCAGGACTCGCATGCCTCGAAGTCCTCAAGTGCATCTTCGCACGGGAGGAGGGCTCGGCGTTCCCAGGGCCGGTGGCCGGGATGCAGTACCTCCTGGACGGCTTCGACGTTATGCGGCCGGTGATGGGCGTGCGCCTCACGCGTCGCGATGATTGCGAGCACCACGAGCGGCTGGACGCGACCAACGCGCTCGAGTATCCGCTCGCGGATCACACCATGATCTCGGACGTGCGCACGTTCGTAGCAGGCAGCTTAGGCTGCGCACCGGAGGATGTGGCGCTCGAGGTGCAGTGGGACGTGCTTCACGAGTGGGTCTGCCCTCACTGCCACGTGGTGGCGACGCCGAGGACCGCAGCATCACGCGTCGGCAGCCTTGTCTGTGCAGCATGCGCGTACGTGGTGCCCGAGAGCGATCTGGACACCATCCCGGTCATCCTGCACCCGTACCTGGACGACGGCGACGGGTTGATGCTCGCCGACTACCACCTGCCCGAACGTCACGTGCTCAGGGCGAGTGCAGGCGACTGGCAGGGCTACGTGCTTCCGACTGGCACGCTCGCGCTGTGCGGGAAGGAGGGTGGGCCTGCTGTGGTTGCTTCTGCGATGCACGATCGCTCGATGAACACGACTGTCGGCACCTGAGGGCCCAGCAGCCAGACGGTCCCACACGCCTGCGAGCCACACGGAGGGAGGATGAGCCCCATGAAGTGCCCGAACTGCGGAAGCACACACACCGTGCGAATCGGCGTCACGGTCGACGAGTCAAGCACTCCGGCGTATGAGTGCCAGGACTGCGGCCACAGGTTCAGCAAGTAGCTTCCAAGCCCCCGTGGGCGCCCGGCAACGGGCCGGGCGCCCCATGCCAGAAGGAGGTATCTCAGATGGGCGGAACGACGACTCGGGACGCAGAGGCGCAGCGTATCAAGGAAATGATCGAGCGTCGCAAGTTCGAGGAGCGGAGCCGGCATGCGGCCGAGGCGGGCCGAAAGGCAGAGATGAAGGACTACGTGAAGTCGATCTTCAAGAAGTAGGCACATCCCGCACGTGCCTTTCGCACGAGCGTCGGTGGGGCGGGAGGAAGGCCCGCTCCACCGACGGCGGGAGGCGCGTACCGGACGGTGGTCGCGCATTCTCCGGCCCCGTCCTCGTACCCAAGGAAGGACGCACGCGCGATGGAAGAGACCCCGCAGAGGCTAGATCGGGTATCTCGGCTGGAGGAACTCGGCCCCGAGATGGAGACCCTGTTCGCCAAGGGCCTGGCGAAGGCCCCGCTGGTCCTATGCGACCGTGTCGATCCGGTGGTTCGCTACCTCCGCGCCGGCCGCAACGTCGCGCTCGTTGGTCGGAGCGGCGTCGGCAAGCGTTCAATCGCCTACGGTCTGCGCAGGTCGGATGTCTGGGGCGAGGATCCGCAGCTGACTCTTGCGTTGTCGGAGGGCGGGGCGCATGCGAACTCCTGGCCGGTGTATCGAACCGGCGTACGTCACTGGATGGACGGCGCCATCTACACTGGGAATCTCGAAATCAAGGTGAACCTTCTGCTGCGACGTGTGAAGAGCGACGCGATCGTGCTGGTCGAGTCGATTCATCAGGCCCTCGGCGCCTGGCAGGGCCGCAACGAGTCCCTGGACCTCGTAGACCTCTTGGTTGATGTGGCGAACCACCCGATGATGCACATGGTCGTAACGACGACTCCCGAAGGATGGGTGCGACTCAAGGAGTCCAAGCCGGACTTCACCGACGCTTTCGTCGTCGTGGACGTGCCTCCGCTGGATGAGACCGAGACCAGGATCGTGGTCAACTTCGGACTCGCCGACGGTGACTATGCGGGAGCTGCGATAGATGAGGCGTTCCGGCTCGCGCGCCGCCACTTCGATAGCGAAGCGCCTCTCGGTCCGGTGATGCGCCTCCTGCGAGGGGCGCACGCCTCAGGGGCGGGCACCGTGGAGGTCGAGGCGGTGCGACGCGCCTGCGCGGCCGAGCTCGGGCTGGACCGTCGCTGGGTCGGCAGCGATCACGTTCCCTCTGGGCAGGACATCCTTGGCGAACTGGAGCGCACGGTCCTGGGCCAGCACCAAGCGTCCGCGGCGGTCGCAGATGACCTGGTCGCGATGGCCCTGGGGCTCTCGGCGCCCGGTCGACCGCTCTCATACGTTCTTGCAGGTACGCCGGGGGTCGGCAAGACGACGCTCGCGTGCGCGGTGCAGGAGCTGTTGGCGGGCCGCGGAACTCAGCCCTGGAGGATCGACTGCAGTGAGTATTCCACGCCGTTCGACGTTCAACGTCTGCTCTCGGGAGGATCGGACTCCCTCATCACGGGGCTGACGCGTCGCCCGGCGTCGGTGGTGCTGTTGGACGAGATCGACCGGTTACACCCGAGTGGTCGGGACTTGCTGTACCAGGTGCTCGAAGGGCGTCTCACCTCCCTGCAAGGAGAGACCGTCTCTTGCGCCAACGCCGTCGTGTTCATGACCACGAACACCGGGTCAGCGCCATGGCTTCGCTCGAGTCTCGATGCTGCCGCCATGGGTCGTGCCTACGCGACAACACGCCATGAGTGCGTCGAGATGCTTGGGCCGGCGATCGCATCCCGAGTCAGTCGAATTCTCGTGTTCCCCCCTCTGGATGAGGAGGCCGCATCAGACATCGCCCGGCTCGAACTGGAGACCGCCTCGAGGTTGCCGGGGCTCACCGACCGCGGAGTGATGCTCGATATCTCCGAGAACCTCGTGAGCGCCCTGGTGAGGCATGGTCGCAGCGCAACGAATGGCGTGCGCGGACTTCGCAAAGTGGTCCACGAGGCCGTCGCCATTCCCGTGGCCCAATACCTTCACGAGCACCCCGATACCACCGGGTGTCTGCGACTCGATGCAATCGAGGTCGGAGGCGCGTTCGAGGGAGTCCGGGTCAGGCCGGGGACAGAGTCAGATCACGCGTCTGCGTCAGCCGCCGCAAGTGGACGGGGCTTCGAACACGACGAGCGCGTTCCAGCCCCCACGTCGGTCAGGTGGAACTAGAAATGGACTTCTGGCCGCTCGTCGTGCTTCCGTTCAGCGTTTGCGTTCACGAACTTGCGCACGCGCTGGTGGCTGATGCCTGTGGTGACCCGACGCCCCGTTCGCAAGGTCGGCTCTCAGTGAACCCGCTGAGGCACATGGATGTATTCGGCACGGTGGTCCTGCCGCTGGGCCTGTTCCTCATCTCCGGTGGCAACTTTCTTCTCGCCTATGCAAAGCCGGTTGAGCTAGAGCCGGACCAGTTCGAGCATCCCCGCAAGCATCTTGCGTTGGTGGCGCTTGCGGGTCCTCTCGCGAACGGTGTCACTGGAGCCATGGCGGCGGTTCTCTGGAGTGTTCTGCCGGGTGCTGGCCTCCTGAGAAATGGTCTCCTCTGGATGGCCATCATGTCTCTGTGCATGTTCGTACTCAACCTCATACCGGTACCGCCGCTCGATGGCTCGAAGTTGCTCCTCCTGCTCCCTGAGCGGGCTACTCATGGGTATCTCGAACACGGCGTGTGGGTATCCGTCGCCCTCGTCGGGCTGTGCATCGCATTCACCGCATTCACGCCGCTTGACCCTCTGACGGGACTGCTCGAGGTCACTGTCTCGCCAATGCTCGACTTCTTCACCGGTCTGTGGCGGATCTGACTCTGGAAGTGAGGAGAGTCCCGTGAGCGACAGTCACCAGACTCCGAGCGATGAGGGTATCGTCCCGGCGCTTCATGTGGTTCGGGCCGACGACATACGTCGATCGAGCGGAGTGCGAGGCCCGTTCTTCCCGCAGGTGGAGATGGAATTCGCCAGGGTTACGGATAGATGGGCTGTCGGTCGGCCCGGCGATGTGTTCGTGGTGTGGCCGTGTGTCGCGTGCGGCGGGTACGGCTCAGATCGGCGCAAGTGCATACGTGCCGGCGCCGATCCGATCGACTGCTGCTCTGAGACTCCGAGCCGCGCGACAATGCAGCGCCTCAAGTTGGACTCTGCACTGAGCCGTGGGTTGCCGCGGGATGATGATGGCTGGAACGAGACCTGGGCCGAGTACTCCTCCTCGTACCAAGAGGCCTACGAGACGTGTCGCGTCGAGCAGCAAGACGAAATCCGGGTCTCACTCATCCTGCTCGGACAGCATTGTCTTGAGCGATGGGCTGCCCGGATTGCAGACGCTCTGGGGATTCCGGAAGACATGTGGTTCTGCGATGCGCAGAGCCACGGTGTGCTGATTTGCGGTGACGACGACGAGATCCTTGGCATGGCCATCGACTTCAGGTCGAGTCCACACAGCGTCGGACTCACTTGGACTGCGGTTCTCGCCCACGGCAGTGATCCGCATCCGCTGCCTGACTACCGAACCGCCCTGTTGGCGGCGAGCGAGTTTCTCATCACTCAGGGCGCCGAGACGGCGGATGGTCATGAATAGCCGGTTGAGTGCATCGATGGACCATGATGGTTCTGCGGTGTCGTACGCGGAGGGTACCATCGTGCGCAGGGGCGTGGCGACGGCTGCTTCGCATGAAAGGGAGGACACGATGGCGGCAGGCACGAAGCGGGCAATCGTTCTGGTCGACCTTGACTACGTATGGAGTGAGTTCAACCGCAAGGGTGAGAAGTTCGACCCCTTCGCGTTGATGGATTTGGTCCGATCAAGCGGGTACACGATATCGCTCGCGCAGAGCTACTGCGACTATCAGCAGGTCAGATTCGGTGAGAACTTCCAGCGCGATCAGACGTCGGCGGGGCTCCGCCAGATTCAGTGCCCATTAGTCCATGTTGGCGGCGGGAACCGCAAGTCTACGGTCGACCCGGAGATCATCGACGACATCAGCTGGGCGGTTCGTTGCCTAGAGTTTGACTCGCTGGTCTTGATAGCCGGCGATCGTGACTTCATGAAGGCCGCGCAGAGTGTGAAGAACACCGGACGCGAGTTCTGCCTGGTCAGAGTGGGGGATGGCGTCTCGGGCGACTTGTCGAGGGCTGCGGACGCCTTCATAGATGTTCCGATGGGGCTCAACGGTGAAGTTGTGGTGGAGGAACCCCTCGCGCCTGTGGACGGCGAAGTCAGTGCTTCGATCACTGACGATGAGATCCGGAAGCTCCAGGAGCACTTTGCGCACAGAGAGGGCTTCGCTCCTCAGCCGGTCGCAAAGGCTGCCCTGGATCGTGTCGACCCAATACCCCTGTCCGACATCGGTCGTGTGTTCACGCTGGAGCAAGACGAGATTGACGGCTACCTTGACGGGTGTCAGGAGGAGGTGAGGGCCTACCTGCTCACGGTGTTTCCTCGCGTGAAGCGCATTATCGAAGGTGAGTCTCGTCTTGGCCGACCGGCCGCTCTGAAGCACATCGTCAACATGTTGGCGGGCGACCCCTGGTCAGATCCCATTCCCTTGGGTGACCTGGTCATGGATCGTGAGGATCTTTTCCATCTCGTGAAGCTTGCGGCGTCGTATGGCGTCTTGGTGCGTCACGACGGGTTCGTTGGGATCACGTCCTACAAGGTATCCACGGACCATGCGTTTCTGAGATGGCTTGAAGAGACGTGGCCGGGGAAGTAGTGCGCTTCGGGGACGCCAGTCGTGATGTAGCCGCACGGCCAGATAGGGTCATCGTCGGCAATCGGTTCGTAGGGCCCACGCCGAGCTATGCATTGGGATGTGGGAACCAGAGAGGACAGATCTTGATGTATCAACCGGTCGACTTTCCGTGGGACGCCGATTTTGATTTCGCCGACTTCCGGCAGCTGGTCCAAGGGCTGGCTGAGCTACTGGGAACAGCTCAACTGCGTGACAAGTCAGCGTTTCTGCTGGAACTCCGCACGTACGCTGCGCGCCTGTACATGCTCGGCACGCAGATGCCACCCTGGTCGCCCTTCGGCGGCGACGAGGACTCGGACGATAGCGGGATGCCCGACGCCGAAGTTGACCCAAGACAAGCATACTGGCGCGCCCAGCACATCGCGCATGTCGCTGACACGGTGAAGTACTGCGCAGGTGATGATGACGCGTACCACGAACTTACCTGGCCCGATGAGGACAAGGTCGACCGGACCACGTTGTCGGGGGAAATCACGCGGATGTACGCAGACCTCACAAAGGGTGCTCGTGAGTGGGATGAGGGGAGGCTCGATGATGCTGCCTTCACGTGGATACATGGATTCGAAGAGGGAGACTGGGGCGAGGCTTGTCTGTCCGCACTCAGGTGCCTGCACTTCTGCGTAGCGGATCGGGTGGGGCTTGTCCTGTTGCCCGGAGCTGGTACGCGGGATGCCGAGACCACTCAGGATGCGGCGCCCTCCGTCGAGGTCGATTTGGGCATGACTACCGGTGGGGCACCATCAGTACACTAACCTTGCTGGCGAGATCATGTGACGGACGCGTTAGTGACCACAGCCACCTCTGGTGCGGGAGGGATCGTCTATGTTTACCGGGGAGTCTCAGGGGACAGTCTGCGAATCGCGCGTGACCCTGCCTAAATGGCTCCGTGCGGACCTTCCAGATGACTCATTGGTGCTTTGCAGGGGCCTCGGTGGCTGCCTCCTTCTCTTCCCGGCGCCGGGGTACGCCTCCTATCTGGAACAGCTGCTGGACATGGGCCCGGAGAAGGACACACGCAACGTCCGTCGCTTCTTCGAGGCGGCAGCGGTAGAGGTCGAGCCTGATGCTCGGGGGCGGATCTACATCCCACGTGTGCTGCTGGAGTATGCGGGACTGCATTCCGAAGTGCTATGGCGCGGTGCTTCTGACCGCGTAGAGATGTGGAGTCCGGATCGGGCCATGAGCACGCCGCCCGAGCGCACCGGCGACTTCAGGCCGCGGCGGTGAGGAATCCGGCCGTTGCACGACCCGCCGGGCTCGGATGGCGACTCCCCGGATTTGTCGCCCAAGTACATGGTGACTGTTGGTACTCGTTGGTGCCCGGCGACCGAGTTGACTCAACGGATCTGGCCGCTGCTAGTCGTCGACGACGGACCCGATTAGAGGCGATGCCCGCGCTCCGGCCGACTGAGTGAGTTGCTCGAGGTTGGAGACTCGGGTTGCGCGCTCAGGTTATGCGCTCGGGCTTCATGAGCGCATTGACGGCACGGGGTCGTCAGAAAGATACTAAAGGCATCTTTTCAATGGGCTGAGGAGGGGGAGCCATGCTGGACCTTCAGATCGCGCAGTACCGTTCACCGAGCATAGTCTATGCGACCTGCAAAGGTGGTGGCGGCGGTACGACCTGCGGTCCTGCGTAGGTCTTCGTTCCTATAGCGCAACCATCAGGGGGTGCCGTGACGCTTCGTTCGAAGCGGGCATCCCCTGACTCTATCCGGGGCGGAGCTCACAAGGGGCAAACATGAACGACAGCTATCCGGTCTTCATCAACGGTACCAGGGTCATCCCGCAGCCAAACTGCTGCCTCGTCTACTCGTGGGAACGGGCCACGTTTGACGTGTTCAATTTCGAGTCGCTGATCTTCCTCAATGAGATGCAGCGGAACGCGTCGAGTGACGAAATCGTTCGAACGGTGAGCACTGCCTACCCAGACGCGTCCGAGGAACTTGTGGAGAATGACCTGCGCAAGTTGCAGACGTTTCTCCAGGCGCGTGGATACATCGAGCTGAGCGTGAGTCCCGGTGAGAACTCCAACCTATTCGAATGCGCAGACCGCCTAGGTGAGTTGAAGGTAGTCCAAGCCGACGTGGAGATAACGAAGAACTGCAACTTGCGATGCAGGTACTGCTTTGATGAAGCCGGCGCGGGAAGCCCGACGCTTCCCTTGGGTAGGTGGATTGAATTGCTTGATTCGCTGCACAACGCGGGCCTGCGCATCGTCAAGGTATCCGGTGGTGAGCCGTTTCTGTACCCCGGTATCCTCGATCTTCTCGAATACGCCCAGGGGAAGTTCATCGTGTCCATCAATACGAACGGATACTTCATCGATGAGGAGGTAGCCGGGAGACTCGCCTCGATGCATCTTCAGGCAGTCCAGGTCTCGCTCGACAGCACGAGGGCTGAGGTGCATGACTTCTTCAGGGGAGACGGCTCGTGGGATCGCGCCATGAGCGCCATCGACTTGCTCGCCCGCGCGGGTGTTCCTCTCCGGATCTCGACCACGGCGACCACACAGAATGTCGGTGAGCTTGATGATATTAGGGAGCTGGCACGAGCATACGGCGCTGAATTGAGCGTCGAGGTCCTTAAGAAGGTCGGTAAGGCGTCCGACATGGACTCAGAGTACTTCATAGCCAATCCCGAAATGCTGTCGCACCACTCCGAGAAATCCGATACGCACAGAATCCTTGATGAGCTGGCCATTACCTGCCAGGCACAACTCGGAATCGTGGGAATCTCGTTTCGCGGCAACATCAAACCCTGCAATCTGACGGAGGAGTTCTTCGAAGAGCGCGGCGCTGAAGTCGTTGAGGGGCTTGACGGGAATTGGAGTTACGCGGATTCGCTCACGCTCGCCAATAGCAACGCCGCGAGCGACGTGGTGGTTGGTCTCATGGAGAAGGGTGTCATTGCCTCGAAGGACAAGTGCATCTTCGAGTACTAGTCGCGCCGTGCCGACTTGAGCAGCGGTCGCACTACTCGGCGACATTATTCGAGAGGGCCTTGCTGATTGCCCGCGAGTCCGACAGGTCAGTCTGGGAAGCAGCGGGGTGCGCGAAGTGAAGGGGCTGATACGGCGCCCGCAGCTTCGCAAGGACCTACCGCGGTGCGTCCAGCATGTTCCTCAGGCTCAGGACCAGCAGGTCATGCTCATCGTCAATGGCCAGCAGCTGGAGTTCCACCGCATCGCCCACCGCGACGACATCCGCGGGATTCTCAACACGGTGCCACGCAAGTTCAGAAAGCGGAACAAATCCCCGCCGGTCCCCAACGCCCTCGAGGTCCGGGACGTCCACATATGCCCCATCCTCTGACAGGCCGGTGATGGTCGCAGGGACAATCATCCGAATGACCCAGCCCCGTATCGGCTGCGCGCGCCAGTCGCTCTTGGGTAGCGCTCGCGTGACGTCAGCGGACATGCCCTCGCGGTCGAGCTGCCCTGAGTCGTAGAGAGACACGATCGCGCCCAATTCCCCCGCTGTCCGCAGTGGTCCGCCGAAGATGCAGTCGACCAGGAGCCTGGCTCTGTTCGAGTGTGCGGTCACACTCAGTGTCGCCGTGTTGCCGGCACCTGACGCCTCCAAGACGCTCCGGCAATCCAAGTACTCTGCGACTTCTGCACTCGCATCGCCTGGTTTCGACCCGATAATCAACCAGTTCAGCCCGAGCCACTCAAACCGACCTTTGTCAATCGTCGCGTCGAACCACCGGAGCGCCTCGCCGTGTCGCAAGCCCAGCACGTGGTGTTTCTCATGTCGCGCCAGGACAGCGAGTTCAACTCTAACCAGCCTCACCGTATCGGCTGACACCACAATCACTTCGCCGGGCTCGAACATGGTTCCGGTGCTTCCACTCATCCTATGTGCACCTCCGCGGCAGAGTAGCGGTGGCCCGTGGGCCCATGCGGCCGGACAGCCACATCGAACAACCCGAGAATACACCGAGACCAGGGTGAACCTGCAACGTCCGGGCACACGTCGCTTCCGATTGTCGGACGCGTGGTGTATCGCCGAAGATGACGGCCATCTTGCTCGTGGAGCCTGGGCTCAGGTGGCCTCAGACACTCGCAGTTGTTGCCCGATTTGTTGCCCAAATACCTGGTGACTGTTGGTACTCGTTGGTGACTATTGGGACTCGCCGCAGCTCTTGAGTACCAACAAGCACCAAGTAGCACCAACTAGCACAAGCACAACTAGGATTCGAATTCCCTTGGGGGCACCATACAACCGCAGGTCAGAGTGCCTGAGTAGCCCGATTTCGAGTGCGAGATCGGGCTACAAATGTCTTGTGGCCGAGAGCGAGTCAGGAACAAAGCAGCAGCTCAGAGCGGGTGCCGCTGCATTCATGCGGCCCCGAGGCATTCCCCGTTGCTGAGAGGCGCCCGCAGTCCGTCAAACGAATCAGACAACCCAGGAATGATGTCGTTAATGACTCACTGAGTCGTTCTGTCCCACGTCGCGTCGCGCCCGCGTCAGACAGCGCCGCTGGATTCGAAATCCAGGGCGACCCGTGCTGCGCTCTGAAGTTCGAGCTCTGTTATGCGCGGTCCGCGCGTGAAGATGTACGTCTTCCCCTGCTTGGCCACGCTCAGGTAGCCCTTAGCCTGCAGTTCGAACAAGTCGCGGCGTGCCGTCGCGTAGTGGATGTTGTGGTTCGTCTGGTGATACCGAATCCGAAATTCGGCATCAGGGGACCGCAACGCCCGAGCGAGGATCGAGCGCTGTCGGTGGTTGAGCATCGGGTCGCTTCTCAGGAAGCCCCGCATCTCATCATCGCGCCTTTCCCACTCATCGATGCGGGAGGTCACATTCTTCAGGGTGAAGAGTATCAACTGCGCGAGCAGCGTCTGACTGGGCGTCGCATCGAATGGATGGCGTCGGCGCAGTGCCTCCATCTCTTCCGGGCCGAAGGAAACCGCCGGCGGCGCGATCCTGCCCATCTCCCAGTCCACCCTCGCGCGGGAGACGGGAAGCAGGCTGAGTACCGGCAATCCGTTCTTCAGCGCGAACAGCCCGGCTGCCAGGCGACCGACCTGAGATGAGACGATGCCGAATGGACGTGCGTATCTGAACGCGTCGATCATGACCTGCCCCTGGAGAACAGAGACATCGTCACGATCGACTGTCTCGCGGTTCAAGTAAGCAGCGATCCCATTGGCATACGCGAGAACCGCCTGTTGCTCGTGATCGGGATCGGCCACGCCCTGAAGCAGGCCGATCTTGGGTCTCGCGTGGGACAGCGAGTCGGTATCGACGCCCTCGAGGAGCATGTCGCGAAGCCGAGCGAAGAGTGCCAACGAGAAGGGTTCGTCGACGAGGCTGGGCAGAACGTCGAACGCGGCGAAGGTGTTCACGAGGAGGCGCTCGGCATCCGTACGTGGTGTCCGGTCCATACGCAGCAGTACGCGACTGTCCTCTTCCGATATCGCCAGTCCGTCGAGTTGCGCCGTTCCAATGGTTTCAGCAATTCGTGACGCCATCACGAACTGCTGCCCGAAGCCCGCTGCCATGACCCTGTCCAGCGCCGAGTGCTGCCTGCATTCGCAACGAATGGCTGCCACGGCATCATCGAGCTCATAGGTACGGCGGTACCAGTACACGTTGCCGTCGAGATCGGGGACGTTTAGAGGCACGGCCTCCAATCTGCTGATTTCACGCAGCAGCCCCCAGGTGTCGAGCGGGCTCATGCCGCGCGGCTGTGGCAGGCTGAGGAACTCCTCCCAAGGGATGCACCTCCGGGCGGTTTCGTTCAGGAGATTGCCAAACTCCTCATCGGTCAGCAGTGCCGAAAGGCCGTCGTTCATCTGTCTGACTTCCCATCCATCACCCTCGGGGAGCGCCACGACTCCTTAAGGGATAGCGGCCGAATGCACACATATTATCACTATTCGCGCAACTGTAGAGTGAGATTTCCCGACACGCTCGATGTTATGTGCAAGAAGTGAAGTGAAACCGTCAGCGCTTCCGAAAGTGCCGTCAGTTCATGTGCGATATTCAGATATTGACTATAAGATATCTCGCCCGCACCATTGAGACACCCCAGCGAGGCTGACCAGAGCGCCGGCACGCCAGCTTCTGCGGGGCGAATCGACAAACCCATAAAGGGAAAGGGGTGAGGCCATGGCTGACACGCTATGGTTCGACTCGGTTACCTGGTTGGTGTGGCTCGCGCCGTTTGCAGGCGTGCTCGCCGCCGGGTTGTCCAAACGCAGGGATCCGGTGATCGAGGGCGACCGTGTCCTGCGGCACGATATGCCCTCTCGCATCACGCACTGGACGCACGGGATCGGCACGATGATGCTGCTCGTCTCCGGCATCGCGCTCGGGCTGTTCTTCACGCCCGCGCTGGTGGGCAGCGGGCAGCCGGTGTGGACGTGGATGAACGTCCACTTCGCGTTCGTGGTGATGTTCCTCTTCGGCACCTTCTACTACGGCGCCAACACGCTGATGGCCCCCAAGCGGTTCCGTGAGCACCTGCCCACGCGAAACGCCGTCGACTACACCAAGCGCCACTACGGGCTGCTCCTCGGGTTCAAGAAGCTCACGTTCCCGCCCGAGGCCAAGTACTTCGAGAGCGAGAAGATGGCCTACATCCTCGCGCTCGCATCCACGGTCGTCATCATCCTCACCGGGCTCCTCAAAGTCGCGGCTCACGCAATCGGCGTCCCGGCCGGGGTCATGGCGATTGCGACCCCGCTTCACGACATCGCGACCGTAGCCATGCTCGCGTTCTTCCTCGCACACATCTTCTTCGCCGCGGTGCTGCCCATGAGCTGGCCGGTGCTGCGGTCGATGTTCAGCGGCTACGTCTCGCTCGATCACGTGAAGCACGAGCACGCTGGGTGGCTTGCCGAGCTCGAAGGCCGCACGCCGCCGGAGTAGGCAGGGGACCGCACTCACAAGAGGCGAACCCGCTCCGCAACTGGACACTGAAAGGAAACACGATGGCAGACAACGATAAGAAAGACGTCGAGGCCAAGAACATGGACCGTCGCCAGTTCATCACCGGCGTCGGTGGCATGGGAGCCGGACTCGTCCTCGGCGGGTTCCTCGTCAAGGGCTTCTTGTTCCCCGACGAGGTGTTCGCGATCCCGGCGTCCGAGGGCTACCTGCTTGTCGACACAAAGAAGTGCGCGGCGTGCACGAGCTGTATGCTCGCCTGTTCGCTCGCTCACCACGGTCAGAGCAACTACTCACTGTCTCGTATCCAGATTACGCAGGATTCGTTCGCGGCGTTCCCGAACGACGTCCAGCTCTCCCAGTGCCGCCAGTGCCCGTACCCGTCGTGCGTGGATGCCTGCCCCACGGGCGCTAATCACGTCGACGCGGAGAACGGCAACGTCCGCACGATCGACGAGAGCAAGTGCATCGGCTGCGAGCGCTGCGTCAATGCATGCCCATTCACGCCGTCGCGCGCGGTGTGGAACCCAGATGACAAGCACGCCCAGAAGTGCGATCTGTGCGCTGAAACGCCGCACTGGGACGAGCAGGGTGGACCGGGCGGCAAGCAGGCGTGCATAGAGGTGTGCCCGATGAAGGCCATCGCCTTCACTAAGGACATCCCGGTCCAGTCGACCACGGGCTATGACGTGGATCTCGGCAGCACCTCTAAGCCCTGGGCCGCCATAGGGTTTACCGGTGAGGGCACCGGGCTCGGCGCTGCTGGTCACTAAACGACATCGACCATCGGAGGAACATGATGGCTAACGGATATGCAGGCAAGATCCTGAAGATCGACCTGAGCACCGGTCAGATCGAGGAGATCCCCACTTCGAAGTACGAGCAGTGGGGCGGTGGGCACGGCATGGGTTCTGCGATCTTCTGGGACTTGTGCGAAGACAAGACCGTCAGCGGCGACAATCCCAAGAACGTACTCACGCTCATGGCATCACCGCTGTCCGGCACGCTGACTCCGGGCGCGGCGGCTCGCTGCGAGGTGCAGGGCATCGGACTCCAGTCCATGCCGCGCGGCTGGTTCACGCGAAGCAACTTTGGCGGTCGCTTCGCGACGCAGCTCAAGTACGCTGGCTGGGACGGTATCGTGCTCGCGGGCAAGGCCGACAAGCAGGTCTGGGTCAACATCGTCGACGGCACGGTTACCCTCGAAGACGCTGCCGATTTGTGGGGCCTCGACACGTACGAGACGCAGCAGAAGATCTGGTCGCGGGTCATCAGCGATCAGGGTGACTGGAACGAGACCGACAATACCCGCGATGGAGGTCGTACCACACAGCGTCCTGCCGTCGTCACCACCGGCCCGAACGCTGAGACGTACGGTCCGCTCGCAGCGCTCGTCCATGATGCCGGCAACGGCGCGGGCCAGGGTGGATTCGGCGGCGTCTTTGCCTCGAAGAACATCAAGGCGGTCAGCGTCCTCGGCACGGGCGGTGTGGAGGTCGCTGATCCGGCTGCGCTCATGAAGGCACGGACGTGGATCCAGCAGTATGCCGCCGGCGGTCATATCGATACGCTGTCACCGCTACCGGGGAACTGGGCGATGCCGGGTAACCCCGGGCAACCGGTCGCCAGCTACGGGGCGGGCGTAGCCTCGAGGCCGCAGGGATGCGTTGGGTGTATCCGCGCATGTCGCGCCAGGAACTCCTTGGGTGTTGCCAACGAGTCGCACTGCATGGACTTCTGGATGGGCACTCTCGGGGGCAACATGTCGTCGGCCACGAATATGTCGGCCACGGACACGCTGCAGCGTCTCGGCCTCAACGCTTTCACGATCGCCGGCATGATGCAGTGGCTGATGAAGCTCACCAAGGAGGGCGTGCTCGGCAAGGGTCTGGCTATCGATACCGCGCTCCCCATCGACCAGGTGTTCGCAAGTGACGCGGCCAGTCAGGGCCTGATGAAGTCGATAGTGAATCAGACCGACATCGGCGCGGATCTCGCACTCGGTCTGTGGCAGTGTGCCGAGAAATGGGGTCGTCTAGAAAGCGACCTCAAGACTGGTTGGCTACCCCTGCAAGAGTGGGGTTACGTCCACCACTACGATGGCCGCACCGAGGCAGAGTGGGGCTATGGTTCCCTCATCGGCGAACGCGACATCAACGAGCACGATTTCAACTGGATCACGTACTGGGGTTCGACGGTCTGGGCGCTCTTCGGTATGGAGCCCGTCGTCAGTGCCGAGCGAATGGCGGAGATCTGTGCTTCGAAGATGGCCCCCTACAGCGACGAGCCCAGGCTGATCGACTACAGCGACGAGGGCATCTACTCCGAGTCGATGGCGAAGATGGTGGCCTGGCATCGCCACTACACCCGGTACTACAAGGAGTCTCTCGGCTATTGCGACTGGCTCTTCGCCGACTTCGTGAACCCCTACGGCCCCGACATGGTGGGCGTTACGGGCGAGGCCGAGCCGAAGTTCTTCAACGCGGTCACCGGCAGCGATCAGACGTACGAGGAAGGTATCGAGCTCGGGCGCAGGATCTGGAACCTCGACCGTGCGATCTGGGTTCTTCAGGGACGCACGCGAGAGATGGAGGTCTACGCGGACTACATGTACGAGGTCGGCTCGACCGACGTTCCTGCCCGCGGTTGGGGGTGCATCAACTACGAGCTTCCGTACACCATGCCCGTCTACGAGGATGGCAAGTGGTCGTACAAGAATCTCGCCGGTCGCGCGCTCGATCGTCAGAAGGTCGAGGACTGGAAGACGATCTACTACGGTCTCGAGGGCTGGGACACCACGACCGGTTGGCCCACGCGCACCACGCTCGAATCCGTCGACCTCGCCCATGTGGCAGATGCGCTTGAGGGCGCAGGGAAGCTAGGGAAGGCATGATGGGAGGAGCAGCAACACTCAGTCGCGAGGATGCGGCCGTCTTCAGCCGTAGGGTCAGCCAGGATGAGAGCCTCCAGGGTGGCAAGCTTGCCGCGATGGCGGGGGCGCAGATGGTGGACCTGTACAGCGTAGCCGAGGTTGCGGAGTTCCTGCACCCCGTCACGGGTGAGGAGTTGATGCAACTTGGGACCTCGGCACGTATCTACCACCTGGAGCCCAGGATGCTTGCTGCTTGGGTGCGCGAGGTGATCGGAGACCTGGAGCTTGCGGCCGATCTGGACACAGTGGCCGATTCGCCGAAAGCGTACGGCCTGCTCGTGCCGGATCTGAAGGAGCTCCTCATGGCACGGCTTGCCGAGTACGACGCGGCGTGTGCCTCTGACGGTTCGTGACCCAGGGCGAAGGCCGGGTCTCCTGCTGAGACCCGGCCTTCATCTACTACTTCAGGCGCAGTCTTCTACATGAAAGAGACCTCTAGTTAGGCGGCGTCCCCGTCTCGAGGAAAGGACACGCAATGGGCCTAGTAGATGGCAAGGTAGCGATCGTCACCGGAGTTGCATCCGGCATAGGGCGTGCGAGCGCTCTCGCGTTCGCCCGCGAGGGCGCGAAGGTTGTGGCCGCAGACGTGATGGTGGAAGGTGGCGAAGAGACGGTCAAGATGATCAAGGACGCGGGTGGCGAAGCCACGTTCGTGAAGTGCGACGTCTCGAAGGAGGACGACGTGAAGGCGCTCGTCCAGGTGGCACTGGACACCTACGGCAAGCTCGATTGCGCGCACAACAACGCCGGCATCGTCGGCCCGAACGGCACCATGACCGTCGACTACGCCAAGGCCGACTTCGACAAGCTGATGTCGATCAACTGCACGGGTGTATTCCTGTGCATGAAGCATGAGATCCCGGCTATGCTCACCGGCGCGGGCGGCGCGATCGTGAACACCGCATCGGCATCAGGACTCGTGGCCACCCCGGGCAACATCGCGTACAGCGCTTCCAAGTTCGCCGTGAACGGCATGACGAAGACGGCCGCAGCGGAATTCGGGTCCCAAGGCATCCGTGTGAACTCGATCTGCCCAGGCTTCATCGAGACCCCGATGGTCGCGGCGTATCTCGCCACCGAAGAGGGGCGTGCGGCGGTCTGCGCGCTGGCGCCGCTGAACCGCTGGGGGCAGCCGGAGGAGATGGCCGAGGTGGCCGTCTGGCTGGCCTCCGATAGGGCGTCGTTCATCACCGCGGTCAACATGCCCGCCGAAGGCGGCATGACCGCGGTGTGACGATGCTTACGCCGCCGCGATTCGGCAAGAAAGCATCTGCGAGGTTGCCTGAAGCGCTTCTCACGTAGAGCACGGTCTCGGGGCTTCGGCATGGAGGCGCAACAGGCCAGACAGAGGCGAAGTTCGACGGCTGGAGGAGGTCGTCGGCTCCCCCGAAGGCAGGGGTGTGTGCTCCTGCCCTCCGGGGAGCCGACGGGTACAATGCCTTGCCCACGAGCTCCGCGTGGCCCTCAGGCGCGCTCCGCAGAGTCGCGAGTCTCGTTGAACTCGGCCCATGCCGGTGACCGGGTACACCTCCTTGGGAGACTCGCTCGATCACCCCTTACCCCGGGGCGGCGCCGGAGGGGGGCCGGGTCCGAACGGACCCGGCCCCCACATCGCAATGCCGACGGACGCGTTGCCTCAAGAAGGAGTGACATGCAGAAGGAGTGACATGCTCGCGGAGTCGGCCGTGGATGCTGCCAGGCGGCAACTCGCTGCTTCGATCGCTCATTTGTCGCCCGATTTGTCGCCCAAATACCTGGTGACTGTTGGTACTCGTTGGTGACTATTGGGACTCGCCGCAGCTTTTGAGTACCAACAAGCACCAAGTAGCACCAACTAGCACAAGCACAACTAGGATTCGAATTCCCTTGGGGGCACCACATTTTCGCAGGTCAGAGGCCTGAAATTCCCTGTTGTGTGCTTGGAATCGGGCGACAAATCACGGCCCCTTGAGGCCTCCCCGACGACAAAACACCAGCTCAGAGTGTGTGTCGCTGTCGCTCAAGTGCCGCTCAGCAATCCCTGTTGCTCAGAACCCGCGTGTCGCCCGATTTGTCGCCCAAATGTCTGGCGAATGCCTCCACTCGAATTTGTCGTTGTTGATTTAGCTGGCATGAGCGACGACAAATTGATAAGTTGTCATTGTTGACTTTCTGAGGGGTCACGATGACAAACTCTTCGCAGGATCGCGCACGACGTGGGCGGCCTTCTCGCACCGCGATATTCCAGCGCTTCGCGACCGCCATCGACGAACTCGGGCGATACGGTGGGCTTCCAACCCCGGTCGAGGCCAAGCAGGTCTGGGACGGCGTCTGGCACCTTGAGGCGCATCACTCGACAGCACTCGAAGGCAACACTTTGGTGCTGCGCGAAGTCGAGCAACTTCTCGAACAGGGCCGCGCGGTGGGATCCAAAGAACTGAAGGACTACATGGAGGTCCTCGGCTACTCTGAGGCCGCGCGCTGGGTGTATGCGCAGGGAGTGGCCCCGGAAGAGCTCGTGCACGACGGCCTGACCACCGTGACCGAGGTGCGCCACATCCACGAGCTCGCGATGACCAAGGTCTGGGAGGTCGCACCTCATCCGCAGGCGAACGCGGACGAGGTGCCTGGGAGTTTCCGCAAGCACGACATCCTGGCCTTCCCGGGAGGCATGACGCCCCCGACGCATCCGCTCGTCTCGGCTGGTGTCACGTCTTGGGTGGATCAGGTGAACGAGTTCGGCAGGGCGATGAGCGCTGGCACCCTCGAGCTGGCCGATGTACCAGAGGCGCTCGCTCGCATACACGTGGACTTTGAGCGCCTTCATCCGTTCATCGACGGCAACGGGCGAACAGGCCGACTGCTGCTCAACCTGATCTTGGTTCGATTGGGCTGGCCGCCGATCGTCATCCTCAAGGAACAACGCCGCCGCTATCTGGACGGGCTCGATCGTGCCGACAACGGCGACCTCGGGCCGCTCGCGGAGCTCATCGCGAGATCCGTCGTGGAGAACCTGCACCGGCTTATCCCCAACATCGCAGGCCCGGCCAAGTACGTGCCGCTCGAGGCGCTCGCTGACAAGGAGTTCAGTCTGGCAGCGCTGAAGCAGGCTGCCGGGCGCGGTCGACTCGATGCGATCATGGGGCCAGACGGGCGCTATCGATCCAGTCGCGCCGCCGTGGAGGCGTACAAGGCATCGAAGTACTCAAGGGGCGGCAAGGCCTGACGGCCGGCTTCGGGAGCGCCCGGATTTGTCGCCCAAATACCTGGTGACTGTTGGTACTCGTTGGTGACTATTGGGACTCGCCGCAGCTCTTGAGTACCAACAAGCACCAAGTAGCACCAACTAGCACAAGCACAACTAGGATTCGAATTCCCTTGGGGGCACCACCTGTGCCAAGGCCCGCGATCCGCGGGCCTTTCGCATACGCTGCACCGGCTGTCGGCGCCTTCGGGGGATAATCCCCTGGGAGCGATGGGAGGCCCTGGCCATGCGCGCGCGGCAGTCCATATACATCGAACGCGCTGCGGACGAGGTCTTCGACTTCATCGCCGACCACCGCAACGACGCGCTCTGGCGCTCCGAGGTCGTGTCTTCATCCGTGGTCGGTGATATCACCAGGGGCGTGGGTGCGCGACTGCAGCAGGTGGTGTCGTACCGGGGCCGTCGTGCGGACGCCCATCTCGAGATCACCGAGTTCGTCCCGGGCGAACGCATCTGCTTCCGCGCGCATGGCGGCATGCGCGCGCACGGCTGCTACGAGTTGCGTCCGGAGGGTTCGGGGACGCGCCTCTCGGTCTCGGCCACCGTCGAGCTCAAGGGTGCTGCCGCGATGCTCGAGCGCTACATCCTCCAGGCGGTCGAGGAGGCGGCTGACGAGGACCTGGAGCGTCTGAGAGCGGTGCTGGAGGCTCGTTCGCCGGGCTAAGGGCCGCCGCGGCCGTGCGATTGGCTATGATAAGGGCCGGGAGGACGGGTTCGGGGCACTGCGATCGGCGGGGGGCACTGACATGAGGCGCACGGGATCTCGACTCGTGACGGGTGTGCTTGTGGTCCTGCTGCTGGCCGTCACAGCATGTGACGGCGAGAAGGAGGCGGCCAAGCCCGCCGACGTGCTCACGGTCTCCCTGGGAGTCAGCAAGGAGTCGATGTCAGCGCTCGCCTACGTGGCGCGCGACGAAGGCATCTTCGAGGCCAACGGACTCGACGTCGAGTTCACCGAGTACGAGAGCGCGCAGCTGGCCCTGAACGCGCTTCTCGCTGGCGACGTGGACGCCGCTCTGTGCGCGGATACGCCGATCGCGATCGAGGCCGTGGAGTGCTGCCCGGTGCTGATCGTCTGCACGGTCGCCACCGACGTGAACGACCTGAAGGTGGTCGCGCGCCGCGACGCAGGGATCGTCACCCCCGACGACCTCCGCGGCAAGCGAGTGGGCACGCGTTCCGGCACGGCGGCCCACTTCTTCCTGCACGGCTTCCTCATCAAGCACGGCATGTCGGACACGGACGTCGACATGCGATTCGGATCGTTCGAGGAAGTGACTGCCGCGCTCATCGCTGGCGAGCTCGACGCGGTCGCCCTCCGGCAGCCCTTCATCGCCGAGATCCAATCGGCACTCGGCGACCGTTTTGTGCTGTTCGAGGAGAAGGGTCTCTACGAGAAGACGATGAACCTGTGCGTACGGCCGGGCGACTCTCCCGGGGCGGAGGTGAAGCGGCGCCTCGTCGCGTCGTTCATAGACGCTGAGAAGCGGGCGGTCGGCGATACCACCAACGATATGCGCGAGGAGGTGGCAGATGCCATCGACATCACCGAGGCCGACCTGTGCAGTTGCCTCTTCGCCACGGGCGCGGTCACGCTGCGGCAGGCGCTCATCCTGACGCTTGAGGATCAGGCTCGCTGGGCGGTCCAGAGCGGCGTCGCGCAGCCGGGAGAGATGCCGGACTTCCTGGAGATGCTCGATACGGAAACGCTTGAGTCGATCGACGCAGAGAGAGTGACGGTCATTCGATGAAGATCGTCACCCGGATCCGCGCCAGCGCGGTCCTCGCGATAGCGATCGCGCTCACGGTCGCCGCGGTGCTGATCCTCGGCCTGCGGGCGGTCAACGCCTCCATCGATCGCGCGATGAGCATGACCGGTTCGCTCAACCAGATCTTCGAGCTCTCGATGCTCACCACCGACTACCTGATCAACCACGAGCCGCGGGCGGAACGCCAGTGGCGCGACAAGCACGACGCGCTCGATCGGGACCTCGCCACGCTGCGGGCGGCCTCCGACACCGATACCCCGCTCATCCTACGGGTGCAGGAGCACAGCCTCGAGGCAAGCCGCCTGTTCGAAGAGATCGTGCTCGCGCACGAGCAGGGCGATAGCGGCACCGTCGCCGCCGAGGTATCCCTTGAGTACCAGGAGCGCCTCACAGCGCGTTTGCTGATCGTCATGCAGGCCATGGTCTCCGACGCGACGACGCTCGGCGAACATGCGAGCGAGTCGGCCAGGGAAGCGCAGGAAGCGACGTTCTATCTCGTGCTCGGGCTCGCGGTCGTCGGTGTGGGCACGATGGTGGTCATCGGCATCTCGACGAACCGGACGGTGGTGCGTCCGCTCGTGATGCTTCAGGACAGCGTTCGCAGGGTCGGCCACGGAGAGCTCGACGTCAGAAGCGGGATCGAGAGTCGCGATGAGGTGGGCGAGCTTGCCGTCGCGTTCGACGGCATGGTGGCGGACATGCAGCGGTCGTACTCGCTGCTCGAGAAGGAGATCGCCGAGCGCCGTCGTGCGGAGCATGCGCTCGGCGAGTACCGCGATCACCTTGAACAGCTGGTGTCCGAGCGCACGAGCGCACTGATGAGCATGAACGAGGAACTCCTCGCGGCCACGCGGGCGAAGGATGACTTCATGACATCGATGAGTCACGAGCTGCGGACCCCCCTCAACTCGATCATCGGGTTCACGGACATCATGCTCAAAGGGCTTGCGGGCGAAGTGAACGACGAGCAGTGTCGTCAGCTCGGCATGGTGCTGGAGGCGGGCCAGCAGCTGTTGGGGCTCATCGACAACGTCCTCGACCTGTCGCGCATGGAGTCCGGCAAGCTCGATGCGGTCGCCTCGCCCTGCTCGATCGAGTCGGGTATCGGGCTGCTCGTGGACATGATGTCCCCGCTCGCCTTCAACCGTGGACTTACGCTCGCGTCACGCATCGAGCCGGGCGTGCCGGCGACCATCCACACGGACCGGGGACGCATGCACCAGATCCTGCTCAACCTGGTCTCCAACGCCATCAAGTTCACCGATTCGGGGGGTGTCGAGATCGTGGTGCGCCCGGGCGGCGACAGGCGCGTGGCGTTCGACGTGCACGACACCGGCATCGGCATACGGCCCGAGGACATCACGCACGTCTTCGATCACTTCTACCAGGCGGCACGCGACGCCTCCAAGCGCCGCGCCGGCACGGGTCTGGGTCTCGCGATCTCGCAACGGCTGGCCGAGAATCTCGGCGGCACGATCACGGTCACGAGCGAGGCAGGCGTGGGGTCCACGTTCACACTGACGCTGCCCGAGGCGCTGCCGCGGGCGTAGACCGGCTGTCGGGCGGCGGAGCGGCAGTTGCAGGACGCCGTCGTCTCATCGCGAAATCGGTGGTAGGCAAGCGCCTACACTCCTGTAATATTCGCAAGGATCGCGTGGCAGGCGACAGGAATCTGGGGGACTGCATGAGCGCCTTCTTCATCGAAGGGCGCGACTTCGAGCTGTTCGTCGATGCGGTGATCGGCGCGCGACGAGTGGTCGGACCGGTCGCGAAACGCACGAAGTTCGTGTACGCAGAGCTCGAGTCGGCGGAGGAGTTGCGTCTCGATTTCGACGTGACCATCCTTCCGCCGAAGAAGGTGTTCTTCCCTCCGTCTCAGGACCTCGTGAGGTTCTCTGACGGTGTCGTCGGCGGGTGCATCGATCCGGTCGAGACAGTGCTGCTCGGCGTCCACTTCTACGACGTCAAGGGCATCGACATGACCGATTTCCTGTTTCGCGAGCGCAACGAGGACTGGAACTACCTGGCGCAGCGCGAGGCCACCACGATCGTCGCGTCCAGCATCCAGTCGATCTCGCCGCGCGCGTTCTGGAGTTCGGTGGGCGCCGAGGTGGAACCGCAAGGCCACGACGCCTTCCTGACGAAGGTCAACGGGGGCTACCTGTTCGAGACACGCACACCGAAGGGCGAGGCGCTGCTCGGCTACGGAAGCTTCCGGGAGGCGACCGATGCCGAGGTCGGCGCTGCCGCGCTCGCCAACGCCGCGGCGATGAAGCAGTGCCCCGAGCGCTTGGACTATCCGAGCGAGGCGATCGCCGAGAAGGTTCGGGATTCGTTCGGCGACGTTGCGATGTGGGACGAGCTCGCGAAGGACTGCTTCAGTTGCGGCTCGTGCAACACCGTCTGCCCCACGTGCTACTGCTTCGACGTGCGGGACGCCTGGAACCTCGATCAGGCGTCGGGCACGCGTACCCGCTACTGGGACGCCTGCCTCACCCGCGAGTTCGCCACGGTCACGATGGCTGGAGGCGGCACCGAGAACTTCCGCGAGCATCACAGCGCGCGGTTCCGGCACCGCTTCATGCGCAAGGCCGCCTACCTCAACGAGAAGCTCGGCGGCCCGGCATGCACCGGCTGTGGGCGCTGCTCCCAGGCATGCACGGCCGACATCGCCGACCCCGTCAGGGTCATCACGCACATCATGGAGGTGTCGTCATGAGCTGCGAGCACCACGGGCACGACAACCTCTTCCTGCCGCGCGAGGCGAGGATCCTCCACACCCACCGGCCCACCGCGAGCGAGAAGCACTTCACGCTGCAGCTCGCCGACGGCGCCCCGCTCGAGTTCGCCCCGGGGCAGATCCTCGAGGTCGGCGTGATGGGCTACGGTGAGATTCCCATCGGGCTTGCGAGCTCGCCCACGCGCACGGGCACGTTCGACATCGTGGTCCGCACGGTCGGCCGCGTATCGACCGCGATCAACGAGAAGGAGGTCGGCGACTCGCTGTGGATCCGAGGCCCGCTCGGCCACGGGTTCGACCTCGACTCGCTCAAGGGTCACGACGTCCTCATCGTCGCGGGCGGCATCGGGCTGTGCCCCACCCGCAGCCTTATCCAGTACATCGAGGACCGGCGCGATGAGTTCGGGCGCTTCCTGCTCTTCTACGGCGCGCGCGATCCGCTGCAGTTGCTGTTCACCGAGGACCGCCTCCACTGGCGCGCCTCGGGAGACGTCGAGTATTTCGAGACGGTCGACCGCGCCGATGCCTCGTGGACGGGCAACGTGGGCGTCATCACCACGCTCTTCAAGAAGGTCCAGCTGTTGCCCGAGACGCGTGTGGTCATCTGCGGGCCGCCGATCATGTTCGAGTTCGTGATAAAGGAGCTCGATCGGCTGGGCATCGTTCGCGAGAACATCTTCGTGGACCTGGAGCGCCGCATGAAGTGCGGGGTCGGCAAGTGCGGGCACTGCCAGATCAACGACAAGTACTGCTGTATCGACGGGCCGGTCTTCACCTTCTCGGAGATCCAGGAACTCGAGGAGGCGATATAGATGGCCAAGCCCACGCTCGCGTTCTTCGACTTCGCCAGCTGCGAAGGCTGTCAGATCGAGTTCACCAACTACGGTGACGCCGCCACGCTCGAGCTCCTGAAGCACGTGGACGTCGTCGAGTTCCGCGAGGCGATGACCGAGACCACCGGGGGGCGCATCGACATCGCGCTCGTCGAGGGCAGTTTCACGCGTGAGGCCGACCGCGCGCGCCTGCAGGACATCCGTCACCGCGCACGGGTGGTCATCGCGTACGGCGCTTGCGCATGCACCGGCGGCATCAACGCGCTCAAGAACCACCAGGACGACTTCGCCGAGTATGTGTACGGCGAGCACGCCACGATGCCGCATCTCGAGAGCGGCACGGCGCGGCCCATCTCGGCGGCGATCAAGGTCGACTACGAGGTACCCGGCTGCCCGATAAGCAAGGACGAGCTGCTGCTCGTGCTCTCCAACCTGCTGCACGGCACCGAGCACGTGACCCCGCCGTACCCGGTGTGCGTGGAGTGCAAGCGCCGCGAGACGGTCTGCCGGTACGACGAGGGCGACCACTGCATGGGCCAGGTGGCCCGTGCCGGGTGTGGCGCGCCGTGCCCGGCCGACGGCATCCCGTGCGAGGCGTGCCGCGGCTTCGTGGACGACGCGAACCTCACGGCGCTCGAGAAGGTACTGATGGAGCGGGCCGGCTTCAGCCAGAAGCGCGCGGTCGGGAAGTCCCGCATGTTCACCGCGAATCTGAGGAGCTGAGTCGCCTCATGCTGCATGACGTCAACATCAACGTGCACCACCTCACGCGGGTGGAGGGGCACGGCAACATCGTGGTCAACGTGACCGACGGCACCGTGGAGCAGTGCGAGTGGCAGGTTCCCGAGGCGCCGCGGTTCTTCGAAGCGATGGTGCGCGGCCGGCACTACTCCGAGGTGGCCCGCATCACGAGCCGCATCTGCGGCATCTGCGCCGTGGGCCACACGCTCGCCTCGGTGAAGGCGACCGAGGCCGCGCTCGGCATCGAGGTGACCGAGCAGACGAAGAAGCTCCGCTCGCTCCTCAAGCACGCCGAGAACTTCGACAGCCACGTGCTGCACGTCTACGTGCTCGTCGCCCCCGACCTGCTCGGTGCGCCGTCGGTCTTCCCGCTCATCGAGACGCACGGCGAGGTGGTGGCGCGCGCGCTGCGACTGAAGCGGCTCGCGCACGAGTGGGGCTCGGCCATCGGCGGCCGCACCACGCACCCCACCACGGTCATCCCGGGCGGTTTCGCCAAGCTCCCGACCGTTAAGGAACTCGAGGCGCTGCGCGAGAAGATACTTGCGGCGGTTCCCGACCTCGAGGCCACGCTCGACACCATCGCGGCGCTTGCGCCCAAGATCCCGGCGTTCGATCGGCCCACCGAGTACATGGCGGTCTCCTCGGCATCCGAGTACGGGCTGTACGACGGCGAGGCCGTGGAGACGGTGCTCGCCGACGGCGACCGCGCGCGCTACGCCGTGGACGACTACCGCACGTTCACGAACGAGTACATGACGGCACAGTCGACGGCCAAGTTCACGAAGAACCGCCTCGACAGCTACGCTGCCGGCGCGCTCGCGCGCTTCAACGTCAACTACGAGATGCTGCGTCCCGAGGCCAAGGCGGCGGCCGAGCGGCTCGGTCTCGAGCCCGTGTGCACCAACCCGTACATGAACACCGTCGCGCAGGTCGTGGAGGTCGTGCACTCGGCGTACGAGGGGCTGCGTCTGCTCGACGAGCTCATCGAGTCCGGCATCGCCGACGAGGGCATCGTGCAGCCCACGCGCTTCGCGAGCGGGGCCTCCGCAGTGGAGGTGCCGCGGGGCATCCTTTTCCACGAGTACGAATACGATGCCGAGGGCATGTGCGTCCGCGCGAACTGCATCATCCCCACCAACCAGAACCACGGCAACATCCAGCGCGATTTCGACGCGTTGCTGCCGCGACTTCTGGCCGAGGGGATCTCCGAGGACGACATGCGCTTGCGGTTCGAGATGCTCGTGCGCGCGTACGACCCGTGCATCTCCTGCTCGACGCACTACGTCGACGTCGAGTTCGTGCGCTAGCGGTGCGCTACCTCGTCGGCATCGGCACGTACGCAGCCACGGACGACTCGATCGGGCTGCGTGTGGCCGAGGCCATCGCCGCCGAGGGGTTGGACAAGGGCTTCACGGCCATCGACCTCGGCGGCAACCTGCTCGATCTGCTGCACTACCTGGGCGAGGGGATCGAGCGGGTGCTCGTGGTGGACGCGGCCCGCATGGGGCGCGAGCCGGGGGAGCACCAGCTGTTCACGCTCGAGCATGCGCGCACGCGCAAGGATCTCGCGGGCCTCAGCACCCACGAGGACGACCTCGCCAAGGTGCTCGAGCTTGCCCGTGCGCTCGGCCGGCCGCTGCCGCCGATCACCGTCCTCGGCATCGAGCCGGCCGACGTGAGCAGCGGCATGGGGCTGTCGTCGGCGCTTGAGGCGCGCTTCCGCGAGTACGTCGTGGCGGCGGTGGGGTTCTTCGGCGGGTGAGGCGCGGTAGCGCGCGTCACGTGCGCCAACGGGCTGGCCCGCTTGCGCCGTGCGCGCGTCCGGCGTTACATGAGGGCAAGACCGCTAGCGCGTCCCACCGATCGGAGTCGTATGCCCACCTATGATGTGCTCGACGAGGCGATCATCGACGCCCCGCCCGAGCGGGTCTACCGGGCGCTGGTCGATGAGTGGGCGGGCATCACGCACTGGTGGACGCAGGTGACCGCCGAGCCGATCGGCGACATCCCGTTCGGCGAGGTGGGCGCCGTGTGCAGCAGCACGGTGCGCAACCGCGGCACGGCGCGCTTCAAGTGGCGGCTCACTGAGGTGGACCCCGGCCGCTTCATGCGCTCGGAGTACTTCGAGGGGCCGCTCGTGGGATACGGGGACATCTCGCTGGAGCCTGTGGGCGAGGGTCGGACGCGCCTGTCGTACCACTGGCAGGTGCGCACGCGCGGCATCGGCACCGTGATCGGGCCGCTGCTGAACATCAGGAAGCGCCATTCCGAGGTGATGCAGGGCGGCTTTCGCGCGCTTGCGGAGTACCTTGCGCGCTGAGGGCCGCTTGCGTGCGCGGGGCGGTGCAGTATCATGGCGCGGCAGGCCGCACCACAAATCGGGCGATTAACTCAGCGGGAGAGTGCCTCCCTTACAAGGAGGAAGTCGGGGGTTCAAATCCCTCATCGCCCACCAGCAACCGAATGGGTCCCGGGAGAAGCTTCCGGGGCCCATTAACGATCCCGGGTGCCTCGCATGCGAGGGCCTGATAGCGAGTCACAACAAGGACCCCCGTCCGGGCAAACCGGGCGGGGGTCCTCCTCTTTCGTTCGTTCGCTCGGCCTTCGAGCGGAAAGCGCTACTAGTCGCCGGCGTTCTCCTTCAGGTAACGCTCAGCCGCTTCCGGCCCGCCAACATGGCACGCCGAGCAGTACGTCGGATTGTGGCAGTCGAAGCACGGACTCGCGCCTGTGGTTCGGACGATATCGTCGTGCTGCGTGAGCCACGGCCGGTCGGGTGCGCCCTGCGGGTGGTGGCAGGCGTTACAGAACTCGCCGCTCGCTGCCTCCGCCTCGCTGCGCGCGTGGCAGGTCGCGCAAGCGTCGGGGTTCGAGAGCCCGGCCTCGCCGTGGTCGGTCACGAACTCGGCGGGGTGCGGCATCTCGACACCATGGCAATCGGTGCAGAAGGCCTTGGAGTGACACGTGTAACAGGTGTTGATCTCCTGCTCGTACGGCATCTCGGGAGCAGCGCGGTGTTCGACCTCCTCGAGGCCGTCCGCCCAGGCAACCGCCTGGACCACGCGGGATGCTTCCTCCGTGTACGCGGCCGCGTGACCGCCGCTGTCGCCGAAATCGTTGTACCAGTTCTCGGCGTCGTGGCTCGCGGGTACCAGATCGAAGCTGGCGGGATGGCACGCTTCGCACGCGCCAGGTGCTGCCGCGTCCGCCTCGAGGCCGTGGCAGCGGAAGCACGCGTCCATCGTCAGCCAGTTCTCGTGCTTCTCGTCGCCCTCGAGCACGTACGTCACGCTCTCCTCGGGGTGGGCGACGCGGTTGTGGCACGACGTGCAGGTGACGTCCTTCTTCGTGTGCGCTTCGTGATCGATGATGATGCCCTTCGAGGGGTTCACCACGCGGTTGTCGAGGTTGTGGCACTGGGTGCAGTACTCGTCCTCCATCTCGAGGGCCAGGTAGCTGCCCTCGTTCATCGGCAGGTGGAACGTGCCGGCGATGGTCGGGATCAGGTCGGGCGCGACCTCGAGCTTCATCAGGATGAAGGTCAACGGCGAGCCGTTCACCGGTTCGTGGCAGGTCACGCAGGAGAGCTTGACGTGCGTGCCCGCATTGAACGCGAGAGTGTTGTCGTAATGGACCACGTGGCACGGCTCGGTGCAGAACCAGTTGGTGGAGGTCCCGATCACGCCGACCGCGGAGAGCACTGCGAGTCCGATGACCGCGACGCCGATCCACACGATCAGCCGGGGCCGCTTCGTGGGATCCTCGAAGAGGCTCTTGAGTCGGGAAACCACTACGCCACCATCCTCAACGCCGGAGACTTCACCGAAAGTGTACCTGAAGACGACCCGCTTCCGGGTGGTCAATCGCCGCAGTAAGCGTACACTGTGCGAAACGCACGCTCACGAGGGTGGCCGGCATGCTCATCCCTGTGCTCGCACTGCTCGCCGCGGCGGGGGTCGCGGTGCTCGCTTCCGTACGAGACCCCGTTGGCTGGGGCTACCTCCTGTCGACCGACGTCGACGGGGTGGCGCACGCGCGTCTCGCCGAGCCCGCGCTCGCCTTGCCGCCTCTCTATTTCGTCTCGGCCGCGCTCGTCGGCGTTGCGGCGGTGGCCGCCCTCCCTGCAGGCCAGCCCGCGCTCGCGCGGGCCGCGCTGGGCATCGCGGGCACGGTGTTCGTGCTGGTCACGCTCTGGGACATGCGGCAGCGTCGCGGCACCGTCGCCGTCTACATCATGCTGCGCCGGGCCGAACTCGCATTCGAGCCGAAGGGCGACGTGATCGAAGCGCCGAAGCTCATGTTCCTCGTGATGAATCAGCCGACGCCGCTCGTGTGGCTGTTCACCGCACTGGCGCTCGTGGGCACCGCGCTGCTGGCATTCCCGCGCGAGTCCTGGTTCGCGACGTTGCCGGTGGGGGCGATCGGACTCGTGCTCGTGTGGTTCTGGCTGCGCAATCGCCACAGCCCGTGGGAGCGCCTCGCGCGCCGTCTGCGCTGGGCGAGCTACCGTGAGGGCGGGCAGCTCCGCGAGTTCCTGGAGGCGGCGCTCGACATCGATCCCGAGGTGGTGCTCATCCGGCAGGTGGCCGACGACATGGTAGTCCGGCTCGTGAGCGGAGAGCACCGCGACGGCACGTGAGGGCGGGAGCGCCCCTACGCTACGACGCCCGGTAGTGATTGGGCCTCGATGTAGACGTGAAGGTGCTGAGGGTACGTGCCTTCGAGCACGGCCTCGATCCGGCCGATCGCCGCGTGCATGGAGTCAAGGCTCGTCCCTCGCGCAAACCGGACGCCGAGATTGACGACCAGCTCGTGCGGTCCCACGTACATCGTGAGGATATCGCCTGCCTCGTCGACGGCTTCGTCCGCCTCGACGATGCGGCGGATCTCCGCGAGGGTCTCTGCATCGACCCCCTCGCCGAGCAGCAGGCCCTTGGTCTCGGCGGCGAGCACGAACGCCACGCTCATCAGCAGCAGGCCGATCGCGATCGATGCGGCGCCGTCGAGGTACGGGTTCCCGAAGAGGTGACCGAGCCAGACGCCGAGGAAGGCGAAGATGAGGCCGAGCATGGCTGCGCTGTCCTCGAGGACGACCGTGTACAGGCTCGGGTCCTTCGAGTCGCGGATGAACCGCACCGCGCTCTTCTCGCCCTTAGCCTGCCAGAACTGCCTGATCGCCACGGAGAACGAGAAGCCCTCCACGACGAACGCGAGGGCGAGCACGATGTAGTTGACGGTGGGGTCGGAGAGCTCAGCGCCGGGAGCCACATGGCGGATGTGCGAGAGGCCTTCGTAGAGCGACATCCCGCCGCCGATGCCGAAGATGGACACGGCCACCACGAGGCTCCAGAAGTACAGGGACTTGCCGTGTCCGAACGGGTGACCCTCGTCCGCCGGGCGCTTCGCCCTGCTCATGCCGTGCAGGAGCAGTCCGCCGTTGCCGGTGTCGACGAGAGAGTGGATGCCTTCGGAGATCATGGCCGAGGAGCCGGTGATCGCCGCGGCGATGAACTTGATGATCGCGATGATGAGGTTCGCCACCACAGCGGCGATGACCGCGACCTTCGACTCCCCGTGACCCGCCATGTGCGTCCTCTCAGTCGTGCCGGCGCTCGGCCAGCAGGTGCTCGTACGTCCGCTCGAGGTGGCCGATCGCGCGCTCGAGATCGTGTTCCGTCGCGCGGCCGACGCCCGCACGCCCCATCGTCTCCCGGAGGGCGTCGTCGTCAGCGAGGCTGGCCAGCCCGGCCGCCATGCCCGCGGCGTCGGACGGTTGGACCATGATACCGTGAAGGCCGTCGCTGACCATCTCCGGCACCGCCAGGGCGTTCACTCCCACCACCGGGGTCCCCGATGCCATCGCTTCGAGCACGACGAGGCCCTGCGTCTCGATCGTGCTGGCCGTGGCGTAGATGTCCGCCTCGCGGTAGCTCTCCGCGAGATGCGCGCGGCTCACGAAGCCCTCGAGCCGCACCCGGTCGGCGATGCCGAGCTCCTGCATCCGGGCGTGAAGGAACGGCAGTGCCGGTCCCTCGCCGAGCACGTGCAGCTCCCAGCCGGGGTGGTCCGCCGAGAAGCGCGCGAACGCGGCGAGGATCACCTCGGCGTTCTTCTCCCAACCGAGCCGACCGCAGTGGATGACGCGCCGCCGGAGCGACCAGTCGGTCTTGGGCGGGAACTCGGCGAGGTCGATGCCGTTGGTCTGCGTGACGATCGGGACCGTGACGCCGTGAGCGCGCAGGAGGTCGGACAGCGCATCGGACGGCGTCAGCACGAGGTCGGAGCGGCCGTAGATCGCGCGCGTGAGGATCCACGCGAGGCCCGAAGCACCGTCGACGCGCGCCGGGCGGCGGTAACCGAGCAGACGCAGCGGGTTTGCGTACTGCATGAAGCCCGGCACGTAGGAATGGTAGGTCTGGACGAGCGGCACCCCAAGGCGGCGGGCTGCGATCACTCCCGCGACGCCGAGGGTGAGGGGAGTGTGGACGTGGACGATGTCGGGGCCGAAGGCGCGCAACCGCCTCGCGATCGTTCCCGGTCCCGCGAAGGACATGCGCGTCTCGGGATTGCTCCTCGGGCTGATGGCGGCGAACCGATCGACGGTGTCGGGTTCATCCGCCGGCGTCTCGCGCTCGTAGCGGGGGCAGAGCACGAGGACCTTATGGCCGCGTTCGCGGAGTCCCCGGGCGTGGCGGACGATGGCGGTCACGATGCCGTTGGTCTCGGGCACGAACGTGTCGGAGATGTACGCGATTCTCATGTGACCGTTCCTACCCGTCGTGGCGAGGGCACCGGCGTCACGTCGCCGGTGGGATCCTGCCCGGCTCCGTCACGAGTGGAACGGCGTGGCAGGCCTGAAGATGCGCTTGGCCGGTCTGACCCTGATCGCCGTCGCGCCGGCCAGGACCTGGCGCTGGATGATGGCGGTGAGATCGTACCGCCGACGGCGCTTGCGGGGACGAGTGGTGCTCAGCCTGCGCATGCGGTCACCGTGCCCTTCATGGTGAGGATGCCGCGAACGCGGGGACGCGTACGCGGGGCGGCGCGTGCGTCGAGAAGGGGGGATGAAGCACGAACGAGGTGAGAGGGGCGCATGGCCGGTGGCAGTTCCGCGCTACCGGCGGGCCGGACGGGGTGCAATGGCGATGTGTGCCCCATCACGAGCAGTATAGCGCGACAGGCGGAGCCCCGTCACTCCTCCGCGCCCGGCGGAGGACCGGCCGGCAGGCCGCACGCCTCGTAGATGCGCTGCTCGGCCTTCTCGAGCGGGCCGAGATCGAGGACGACGCCGAGCGCGCGTACGCGGTCGGCGGTCGTGAGCGCGGCCGTCACCGCGTTGCACAGCGTGATGGGTACCTGGCGCGACGAGGGCTGGTAGAGGGGCTCGAGCGAGCCGTCCTCACCCTGTCGGATGTAGATGCCGCTCGCCGAGGTGTTGCCGTGGGCACGGTCGGACAGGATCGGATACACGTAGCCGAGGTACTCGAGCAGCCCGGGGACCACCCCGTCGGCACGCTCGGCCATCGCGTTGAAGCTCAGGTGGGTCCACCGGTCGTACTTGGGGCGCTCGCCCCGGTTCGGTGGCTCCTCGCCCGAGAACGCCGCGAACAGATCGGCGTGATCGGGGAGTCGCCGGTTCTCGAAGCTCAGCCAGCGGTGTGCGAGCTTCTCGGGTTCTGTCGATATGTAGCCGATGGTGACCATGTCCTCGACCATCGCGCGAAGCAGCGTCTGAGCCTCGGGGGCCCAGCCATGCTCGCACAGCGTCACGACGGCCGCGAACGTGCGCGCGCAGCGGATGAGGAAGAGCGAGCCGACGAACGCGGCGGGTGATTCCTCGAGTTCCAGACCGGCGGCGAGCGGGGAACGGAGCGCCTGAAGCGCCGTGTGGGCCTCTACGAGGGTGGCGGCCTGTATGCGTTCTCCGTTATCCGTCATACATTGCTCCTTGCCGCCCGGCCGCCTTGCCGCCATGATACCCACAACTGAGAGTACGACCTCAAAGGAGTCCTGCACGTGCACGAACCTCTGCCCATCACGGTGCATGAGGCGAACCTCCCCGACACGCGCTTGCGCTACGCCGCGTGCGGTGACGGTCCCCCGCTCATCATCGTTCCCGCAACGGTGTCGCTGATCGAGGACTGGACGCCCATGGTCCAGTTCCTTGCCGGGCGCTACCGGACGTACTTCTTCGAGCTGCCCGGTCACGGAGGCTCCACGCCCCTGGAAGGGGGCTTCTCCAGCCACAAGCTGGCCAAAGTGGTCGGCGAACTGGCAGACCACCTCGGGCACGACAGGTTCACCCTGCTCGGCTTCTCGTTCGGGGGCATCCTCACCATACGCACGCTGCAGCTGCTCGGGGACCGCGTCGAACAGGTCGCGCTCCTCTCGCCGTGCGTCAGCAATCGCGGACTGCTTCGTCCCCCGGTGGATCGCGCGATGATCGCGACCGTGATCGCCACGCTCAAGCGGCGCCTTCCGCGGCGGTGGCTTGCGTGGGTGCTCGGCAACGAGCTGGCGGTCCGGGCCGTGGTGTGGTTCATGCGTGACATCGGCGGCTTCGAGACGACGAGCGACCTCAGGGGTCGGCTGTCGGCCTTCTCGGAGTCATCGCTCGAGGTGCTGGTGACCCAGGTCCACGAGATCCTCACGGTCACCGAGGAGGATCTTGCGGGTCCCTACGATGTGCCCTGCTGGTTCGGCATGTCGGTGAACGACCCGCTGCTGGACTACGCGCGGAGCGAGCGCTTCGCGAAAGAGAACTTCCCCGACCTTGAGATCGAGCGGTTCCAGTGGCCGTATCACGCGCCGCCTGAGCCGCTGACGTACGCGGACTACTGCCGGGACTTCACGCACATGCGCGACGTGCGCGTGTCGCTCGGTACGGGGTCGGGTATCTAACGGGTGTCGTCGCGCATGCGTGCCGGCTCCGAGAATGGAGGACCAGGAATGGCTAAGCGTTTCGCCCTCGTCTTGCTCGTCCTGATGCTCGTGGCGACCGCCACGGCATGTGGCAAGAAGGACGATACTCCCGCACCTGAAGCGCCGGTGACACCCGGCGAGGCGACCGGTCTCGATGGCGCGGCTTTGCTCCAGGAGAAGTGCACGGTCTGCCACAGCCTCGACGTCGTGTACGCCGAGGAGCAGGACGCCGTCGGTTGGGCCGCCATCATAGACACGATGATCGCCAGAGGTGCCCAGGTGACCGACGAAGAGGCCGCGGCCATAGCCGAGTACCTGTCCCTTCAGTAGACCGAGAGGCGGCGCACGTGGGACGGGTGCACGTCGGCACCTGCTCGTGGGCGGACCGGACCATGATCGAGGCCTGGTACCCGCCGGACGTCACCACGCCCGCAGCGCGGTTGCGGTACTACGCGTCGCGCTTCGACACCGTCGAGGCCGACGCTCCCTTCTACGCCATCCCCGATCGCCGGGTCGTCGAGAACTGGGCGAAGCGAACACCGCCGGGCTTCGTCTTCCACGTGAAGGCCTTCGGGATGATGACCCAGCACGCCGTCGACGAGCGCGCGCTCCATCCCGAGCTGCGCGAATACCCCCACGAAGTAGAGCGAGGGCGCGTGAAGCGGCCGTCGCAGGAGATGGTGGACCTCGCCTTCGACCTGTTCCTCGAGGCGATCGAGCCGCTCGAAGAGGCCGGGAAGCTCGGCGGCATCCTGATGCAGTTCCCGCCGTTCTTCACCGCGCTCGACGAGGCGATGCTTGAGGAGAACTTTGCGTATCTCGACTACGCCCGTGGGCGGCTCGGCAAGCGGCGCATGCTCGTGGAGTTCCGGCACCCGTCGTGGGTGGACGACTCCCGCGTCCGCGACACGCTGAAGTTCCTCGGCGACCGCGACATGACCTACGTGGCGGTGGATGCGCCGCAGTTCCCTACGCGCACCACGATGCCGCCGCTCGTCGCGGCGACGACCAGCGTGGGCTACGTGCGCCTGCATGGACGCAATCGCGACACGTATTTCGCCCGCAACGTGTCGGCGGCCGACCGCTTCGACTACCGCTACACCGCAGATGAGCTTGAGGAGTGGGCGCCGAAGGTGCGTCAGCTCGCCGAGGGCACCGACGTGACCTACGTGATGTTCAACAACTGCAAGTACGACTACGCGCCGAGAAACGCGCGCGAGCTCGCCGAGATCCTGGGTCCTGAGATGGTGTCGCCGGTGGTGCCGCCGACCGGTGACGAGCAGTTGGGCCTCGGGCTCTAGAGGTCCCGGGGAGGCCCTGTCCAGTCGGAGAGCCACGTGTCCACCAACGCGTCGGCAAGCGCCGCTGAACGCTCCCGCACCACGGTGGCATCCACGGTTCCCGGGTTGCCGAACATCCTCCCGGAGATGGCGAGCGACGTGAGGCCGTGGCAGGTCGCCCACATGAGATCGGCGGCGACCGCGCTGTCGAGGTCCCGCCGGAACGTCCCTTGCGATACGCCGAACTCGATGAGGCTGCGGCTGCGACGCCAGCTGGCGCGCCTCGCGAAGACCGACTCAGGGGAGATGTCGCCGAGGTAGCCCCACTCGAACATGAGGCGATACATGCCGGGGTTGTCGAGGCCCCAGTCGAGGTACGCACGTGCCGCCTGGCGGATCCGGGCCGCAGGGAGCGCCTCGTCTTGCGCGCGTTCGAGGCGGTCGGCGAACCAGTCGAAGGCCCGGTTCACGGCCTCGTTCAGGAGTCTCTCTTTGTTCTCGAAGTACAGGTAGATGGTCGTGGCGCTGTAACCGATACGCTCGGCGACCGCGCGCATCGTCACGCCCTCGGGACCGACCTCCTCGATCAGCGATGCGGTCGTGGCGAGGATATCGTTTGCCAGGTGCGGGTTGGCTGGGCGGGCGGACACGGTTCACCTCCTCACGAGTAAGAACAAGTTAACAATGTTATCTCTCTATGTCAAGCGGGGTTAATGCATTTAGAACGCTTGACATTGCATATCGCGAGCGATAACTTAACGCAGGTCACTAAACAGCGTTAAGTACGGGAAGACACCCAGGGGGGCTCGATATGAGAGTGCTGCGCACGATATTCCGGAGGAAGCTCCGCGCGTTCCTGACGATCTTCGGCATCACGATAGGAGTCCTCGCGCTCGTCGTGATGGGATCGATCGCCGAGAAGCTCAATCTTCTTGTCGAGGGCGGCACGGAGTACTACGCCGATAAGGTCATCGTGACCGGCAAGAGTGGGATGGCCGGGTTCTCGACAGAGCCGCTATCCACCGACCTCATCGACGAGATCGAGGACATCGACGGCGTCGCGCGTGCCGCGGGTTCGATCATGATGATGCTCGATACCGACCCGTCGAGCGTCAACATGGGTATCCCGCCCAACATCAACGCGAGCGATTTCCGCGAAGCGGGCTACGAGACGTTCGAGAGCGAGGTCGTGAAGGGCCGGAAGCTGGAGGCCGATGACCGCGGGGTGTGCGTTGTGGGCTCCGACCTGGTGGACAAGCTGGACGCCGAGGTCGGTGGCACGATCGAGGTCCGTGGCAAGGAGTTCGAGGTCATCGGCATCCTGGGCAAGACGCTCACGGCACCCGACAAGGCCGTGCAGGTGCCGCTGGCCGACGCGCAGTATCTGCTCGTCGCCGATCTTCCTGCGGCCATCCGTGACAGCGTCTTCCCCGACAAGCTCATCACGTCGGTGGCCGTCTACCTGGAACCGGGGGCCGATGCCGACGAGATGGCCACGATCATCGAGCACGAGATCGACGATATCTCGGCCATGGGGCCCGCGGGCTTCGAGACTTCGGTCAAGGAGCCGCTCAAGATCTTCACCCAGATCATCTACGCCATCGCGATCGTCTCGCTTCTCGTGGGCGGCCTGTCGGTGATCAACACGATGACCATGGCGGTCGCCGAGCGGACCCGCGAGATCGGGGTGCGCAAGGCCATCGGCGCGTCTGACGGCGCAATCATGCGCCAGTTCGTCGCGGAGTCGGCGGTCATGGGGGTCATCGGGGGTCTGCTCGGCCTGGGCCTGGGCGCGCTCATCGCGGCCGCTGGCAACCAGGCGGGGGCGGCCTCGGCAAGCGAGCTGTTCCTGGTGACGCCGCGACTCGCGCTCGGCTCGGTCGTGTTCGCCCTCGTGCTGGGCGTGCTGTCGGGCCTGTACCCGGCGTGGCACGCGGCGCGGCTCGATCCCGTGACGGCGCTGCGCTACGAGTAGTCACGAGCACCGACAACGACCAACCGCCGGGCCCTCCCGGATCGCTTCGAAAGGAACGCATCATGGCATCGATCGTACGGGTTGAAGGACTGACCAAGCGCTATCGCCTCGGCAAGGCGAACTTCGTCGACGCGCTTCGCGGCGCCAGCCTCGAGATCGAGGAGGGGGAGATGGCCGCGATCATGGGTCCGTCGGGATCGGGCAAGTCCACGCTCATGCATATCGCGGGGTGCCTGGACGTCCCGGACTCCGGTGAGGTGTGGCTGAAAGGCGAGCGCGTGGACGAGCTCCGGGGCCGGGCGCTCACGCGGCTGCGCGCGCACGGGATAGGCTTCATCTTCCAGGGCTTCAACCTGATCCCGACGATGAGCGCCCTCGAGAACGTCGCGCTTGCCGCCGAGTACGCGGGCTCATCGCGCGGTGAGGCGGCCCGCAAGGCGGCCGCGCTCCTCGAGATCGTCGGCCTGGCCGACCGCGTCCGCCACGTCCCGACCGAGCTTTCGGGCGGTCAGCAGCAGCGTGTCGCCATCGCGCGGGCGCTCGTCAACGCGCCGGCGATCGTCATGGGCGACGAGCCCACGGGCGATCTCGATACGGCCACATCGGCCGAGATCGTCGACGTGATGCGCGCGATCAACGCCGAGCGCGGCACCACGTTCGTGATCGTCACCCACAATCCGGAGGTCGCTGCCGCATGCGACCGGACGATCCGCATGCGCGACGGCGTGGTGGAGGGTCAGGCCCTGCCCGTGTAGTCGTTGCGAACGTCGTGCACCAGCTCGCCGGCTCGCGGTAGACAACACCCGCCTCGGCATATACAATCCGTACGCTGTCCGCCTCGAGGCGGGCGCCCCTAAGCGGGGGTGTAGCTCAGTTTGGTTAGAGCGCCGGCCTGTCAAGCCGGAGGTCGCGGGTTCGAGCCCCGTCACTCCCGCCATAGAAACCGCGAAGCCGCCCCGCAGGGCGGCTTCTTCGATTCCCGGGTCACCGCGGGTCGGTCATCAGCTCGTCCAGCATGTTCTCCCATGCGAGGGCCAGCGGCCCGAGCGCGGACGCCGCATCGGGGACGATGCGCCCGCCGTCGGCCGCCGACGCTTCCAGCAGCGATGCGATCCGCGGGTCGAACGGCACCTCGGCGACCACGGGGATGCCGCGCGTCTCGCACAGCTCCCGGACGCGCGCGGCGCCATTCGCGGACAGGTCGGCTTTGTTGAGCACGACGCGCACGGGGACGTCGAGGCGTTTCGCGAGATCGGCGAGCCTGCCGAGATCGTGGGCGCCCGAGATCGTCGGCTCCGCGACGGCGAGCAGCAGGTCCGTGCTCGCGACGGCGGCGATGAGCGGGCAGCCGACGCCCGGAGGGCCGTCGATGAGGAGGAGATCGGCCGCGTGCTGTCCGGCGGCGGCGTCCGCCCGGCCCCGCACCTCGGTGACGAGTCTGCCCGAGAGGTCTTCACCCGGCCCGAGCTGACCGAAGGCGATCGGGCCAAGCGGCGTCAGGCCGGTGCAGGCGGTCCCGACCTCGGAAGGGACCATGGCGATGGCTCCCGAGGGGCACACGGTCGCGCACCGTCCGCAGCCTTCGCACGAGAGAGGGTCGATCGCGTACGCAGACGAGCCTTCCCGAACGGCATCGAACCGGCACACGTCCGCGCACAGCCCGCACGCCGTGCAGGCCCCTGCATCGATGCGCGCCTTCGCGCCACCGGAGAACGTCTCGCACGACGCATCGGACACCGAGAGCGCCAGGGGGAGGTTAGAGGCCTCTACGTCGGTATCGGCGAGCACGACGCCGAACCTCGACGCGGCGAGGTGCGCCAGGACCGCCGTGAGCGTGGTCTTGCCCGTTCCGCCCTTGCCGGAGGCGACGACGACCGCCTTCATCGGGCCACCTCCGCTTGCGCGATCCCACGCATCGCGTCGGCGATGGGCGCGAGCAGCGCCGCGATGTCGGGGAGGGCATCCGCTACGAGTCCGCCGGTCGCGTAGACCTCGGCGATGCGCCGGTCGAACGGTATCCGGGCGACGATGGGCACCTCCCATTCCGCGCACAGCGCGTCCACATCGAAGCGGCCGGTGCCGTCGCGGTTCACGACGACAGCCATCGGCAGGCCGAGGGTCCGCCCGAGCGAAAGCCCGAGCCGCAGATCGTGCACGCCGAACACCGTGGGCTCGGTGACGAGCAGCAACGCGTCGGCGCCATTCACCGCCGCGACGGCCGAGCAGGCAACTCCGGGAGGCGCGTCGAGCACGGCCAGGTCGTGGGCGCCGGTGGCGGCCGCCCGCCGCACCGACCTGATGACCGTGGGTGTCTTCACCTCGCCGATGTCCAGGGTCCCCGATGCGAGCGTCAGCCCGGGATGGCCGGCCACCGCTCCGGTGGCGACCTCGCCGACGCGCCGCAGCGACTCGCGCATGGCGCCCTCGGGACACACATCCACGCAGGCGCCGCAGCCGTGACACATCTCCTCGAACACGAGCGCCGTGCCGCCGAGCACGCGCACGGCACCGAAGGCGCACGCGTCCCGGCACAGGCCGCATCCCGTGCAGGCTGCGGGGTCGACCTCGGCCACGAGGGTCTCGACTACTACGCACGCCGGTGTGGCGGCAGGCAGGAACAGCGCGTCGTTGGGCGCTTCGACGTCGCAGTCGGCGAGCACTACGTCGCGGCCCGCGCGTGCCTCGAGGACGGCGAGGTTGGTCGCGACGAGGGTCTTGCCGGTACCGCCCTTACCCGAGGCGACCGCGAGCACGAACGGGTTCGCGCCCGGATGGGACGGCGTGTCTAGTGGCCCCCGCATGCCTGACCGGGATCCATGGTGATCACGTTTCCGGCGAGCACCAGGTCGACGGCCGCACGGATGCCGGGCGTCTCGGTCTCGAAGTACACGGTGATCCCGGCGTCGTTGAACCCGGCGAGCGGGCGGGCGCCCATGCCCGCGGCCATCAGCGCGTTGACGCCGTGGGAAGCGAGCAGGTTGACAGGGCGCAGGCAGCCGCCTTCCTCGTGCGGCGGGTTTTCGACGACCCGCACCGCTGCGATCTCACCGTTGTCGATCTCGATGATGGTGAAGCAGTCGCAGTGGCCGAAGTGCGCCGACCGTTCTCCATCGAGGCCGCCCTCACCGAGCGTGGGGACGGCGAGTACGATGCGTTCCTCCATCAAGTGCCTCCTCGTGATCTGCGGGGACTGCCAGGTCCGCGCTACTGGATGCCGGTATGGGACTCGCCCTCGGAGAGCGGTTCGAGCCGCGACTCCTTGAACGCTGTCACCGCGTCGCGGGCCGTGAGACCCGTGCCGTTGAAGCCCGAGATGCCCGCCGCGGCGAGCGCGCGGAACGCTTTCGGCCCGAGATGTCCCGTCACCACGTGCGACGCGCCACGTTCCGATACCGCCTCCGCGGCGCCGATTCCCGCGCCCTGCATCGCGTTTCGGTTGGCGCTGTTGTCGACCACCTCGACTTCGAGGGTGTCGGTGTCCACGATCAGGAGCACCGTGGCGCGTCCGAAGTGCTCGTCGACCTTGTCGTCGAGCGTCGGGCCGAGCGTGGAGATCGCTACCTTAGGCATCGTGCGTTCCTTTCGAGTCGGCGTGACCGTGCTTGAGCGCGTCGGCGAGGGCATCCGCCAGCAGACCCGAGAGCCGCTCGCGCTCGCGGAGGTGCGAGACCCAATGCTCGGCGAGCGCGTGGCCCTGCTCGGTCAGCCGGTAGTCGCGCCGCTGGGGACCGGGGCCGCCCTCGGCCCACGACGAGGTCACGAACCCCTCGGCCTCCATGCGCCGAAGGACGCGGTACAGGCCGCCGATGTCCACCTCGAGTTCGCCGTTGGTGATCTCGGCGATCACGCGACGCAGGTCGTAGCCGTGTGCCGCGGTGCCGAGCAGTGCCGCGAGCGCCGCCGGTTCGACGAGCGCGCCGCGTCCGCCGCCGCCGGCGCGGCGGCAGCAGGGCCGCCCGGCGTCGTGGCCGGTCTCGCCCTGGAAGTCGTCGTGTTGGGGTGTTGCATCCACGGATCGCTCCTGTGCTATATGCGGGTGACACATACCTCTCGGGGAACTCTATGTGACTCACATCTAGAAGTCAAGGACGGGCACCCCTGGCCGCACCGCCCGTCAGCCGCGTCTGGTATCGTCGGCATCGGAGAGGATGACGCCCATGGCCACGCTGCCCGAACTGCCCGATCTGCCCGAACTTGCGCGCCTTCGGTCGCTTGCGGGCGTGAAGTGGACGCGTTACAGCCCTGACGTGCTGCCCGCGTGGGTGGCGGACATGGACCTGCCCCCGTTCCCCGGCGCGGTGGACGCCGTGCGCGATCTGGTCGAACGCGGGGACTTCGGTTACAGCTTCGCCGCGACCGCGGCGCTCCCGGAGGCGTACGCGACCTGGCAGCGCGAGAGCCATGGCTGGGCGCCGGACCCCGCCGAGGTGCGTGTCTTCTGCGACGTGCTCCAGGCGGTGGACGCGGCGCTGATGCTGCGCACGGCGCCGGGCGACGGCGTCGTCCTGCTCACGCCCGTGTACCCGCCGTTCTTCCGGGTCGTCGAGTCGGTCGGGCGTCGCGTGATCGACTGCCCTCTCGAGCCGGGAACGTGGACGCTCGATCGGGAGCGCCTCGAGTCGGTCATCGACGATCGCACGACCGCGATCCTGTTGTGCGATCCGCACAACCCCACCGGACGGGCATTCACGCGCGACGAGCTGGACGCGATCGCCGGGGTGGCCGAGCGCCACGATCTCCTGGTGATCAGCGATGAGATCTGGAGCGACCTTGTCTTTGCGCCCGGCGAGCACGTTCCCTTCGCGTCGCTCGGCGAGGATGCGGCGGGGCGAACGGTGACGGTCAGCTCGGCAAGCAAGGCCTTCAACCTCGCCGGCCTGCGGTGCGCGGTGGCGCATGTGGGCGATGCGCGCCTGCGCGACGGCCTGGCGGCGCTCCCCGATCATCTGCTCGGCGCGGTGGGCACGCCCGGCGCCGTCGCCGCGCTCGCGGCGTGGACCGGCGGACGCGAGTGGCTCGAAGGAACGCGCGCCTTCTTGAGCGGTCAGCGCGAGCACGCGGCGGAGCGCCTCGCCGACCGGCTGCCCGCTATCGGCGTGACGATCCCGGAGGCGACGTATCTGTTGTGGCTCGACATGCGCGCGCTCGGCCTCGGTGACGACCCCGCGGCCTGGCTGCTCGAGCACGCACGCGTCGCACTATCGCCGGGTCCTGACTTCGGGCCGCACGGGCGCGGGTATGCGCGTCTCAACCTGGCGACGTCCCGTTCTGTGCTCGATGCCATCCTCGATCGGATCGAGGGCGTGCTCCGCTAGCCGTGGCGCCGCCGGTCCGCCGCGTTCGGGAGGCGGACCCCGCTTCGGGTAGAATGGGGGGTGAGGCCCGTGCGTTCGCGATGAGCGCGCGCGGCGCCACAGTCGCCGGAGGCAGCCTCGGCCGCTTCCGCATGACGGCCGCACAGACGGCCATCCGAGCGGCCCCCTGGTCGTTCTGCGTTGACGATCGGCGGGCGAGAGGGGAACGACATGACATCAGACACCCCGAAGGGGGCGGGAGGGGCCGCGAGAGAGACGCTCGATGAGACTCTCGAGCGCTGGAGCCGCCTGGCGGGCGAGAGCAGCATCGTGGACGCCGACCTCTATAACCGCTACGACGTGAAGCGCGGCCTGCGTCACGTCTCCGGGAAGGGCGTGCTCGCCGGGCTCACGCAGATCGGCGACGTCGTCGGCTCGGCAGCGGAGGGCGACTCCTACGTGCCGGTCCCCGGAGAGCTGGTCTACCGGGGCATCGACATCAACGATCTGGTCAGCGGTTTCCAGGCCGATGGCCGTCTCGGTTTCGAGGAGACCGCGTACCTGGTGCTGTTCGGCCAGCTGCCGAGCCCGGGCGAGCTCCGGCTTTTCGAGAACCAGCTCGCGGCGTTACGCGTGCTCCCGCGGCATTTCGTGCACGACGCGGTGCTGCGCATGCCGAGCCGCGACGTGATGAACGCCATGGCGCGCGGGGTGCTCGCGCTCTATACGCGTGATGAGAACCCGGACGATACCTCGGTGCCGGCCGTGCTGCGCCAGAGCCTCCAGGTGATCGCGACCATGCCGTTGCTCGCCGTCTACGCGTACCAGGCGTTCGCGGACCAGTTCCAGCAGCGCAGCCTGGTGATCCATCGGCCCGAGGCCGAGCTCTCGACCGCCGAGAACATCCTGTACATGCTGCGGCCCGACAGCTCGTTCAGCGACCTCGAAGCCAAGGTGCTCGACCTCTCGCTCGTGCTGCACGCCGAGCACGGCGGCGGCAACAACTCGTCGTTCACCGCGCACGTCGTATCCTCCACGGGCACCGACACGTACGCGACGATCGCCGCCTCCATCGGCTCGCTCAAGGGTCCGCGGCATGGCGGCGCGAACATCAAGATGGTGCGCATGTTCGACGACCTCAAAGAGGAGGTCGACGACTGGGACGACAAGGAGGAGATCGAGTCGTACCTCCTGCGGGTCCTCAACAAGGAAGCGTTCGACGGCTCGGGGCTCATCTACGGCATGGGGCATCCCGTGTACTCGGTCTCCGACCCGCGCACGATCATCCTGCGCGAGTACGCTCGCGACCTCGCCAGCGCCAAGGGTGTGGCCGACGAGTACAGGCTTCTGACGAGGGTCGAGGCGATCGCGCCGTCGGCCATCGCCAAGGCGCGCACCGTGTACAAGGGCGTGTCGGCCAATGTCGACTTCTACTCCGGCTACATCTACCGGATGCTCGATATCCCCGAGGAGCTCTACACGCCGCTGTTCGCGTGCTCGCGCTCCGTGGGCTGGTGCGCGCACCGCATCGAGGAGCTCGCCAACAACGGCAAGATCATCCGTCCCGCCTACAAGAGCGTCGCCGACCGGCGGAAGTACGTTCCGTTCGGCGAGCGGTAGAGCGCGGCAGCGGGGCCGCCGGGATGGCCACGCTCTACATCGACGCGGACGCGTGCCCGGTCACCCGGGAGGCCATCGCCGTAGCCCGACAGCACGGGTGGCAGGTGGTGGTCGTGGCTAACAGCACGCAGAATCTCGACCGGTACGCGGACCGCAGGGGCGTCGAGGCGGTGCAAGTGAGCGGCGGGCGCGACGCGGCCGACTTCGCTGTCGTGGAGCGGCTCCTCCCCGGAGATGCCGTGGTGACCCAGGACATCGGGCTCGCCGCGATGGCGCTCGGCAGGGGCGCGGGCGCGCTCAGTCCGCGCGGACGGATCTTCCACCTCGCGACCATCGACGCGGAACTGATGGTGCGGCATGCCGAGGCCCGCCTCCGACGCCAGGGTGGCCGTCACGGCGGCCCGCCCAAATTCACGGACGAGGACCGCGAGCACTTCATCGAGCAGCTCGAGCGGCTGCTTCGCACGTGCGGTCAGGCGAGCCAGTAGCCGCTGAGCAGGGCGAGGCCCATCAGGAGGCCGATGGCGAGCACGGGGAGCGCCTCCTTCGGCGGCACGCGATCCACCGCCACCGAGACCATCCGGACCGTGACGTCCGCAAGCCATGCGGCCCCGAGCGCGGCGAACACGACGGGTTCGCGCGTCACGAGCGCCGCGAGGCCGAGAGCTGCGAACATCCCGCCGAACACGGCCCGGATCTCCGAGGTGCCGAGCGGCGAGCGGGCGAAGACCCCTACCAGCTCAAGGGAAGCGGGCCGAATGGCGGCCGCCACGCCGATGGCGGTCATCAGCCCGGCGGCGGCAAGCGCGGGGAGGAGCTGCCAATCCACGCCTACCCCCTTCTCCGAGAGCGGAGCATCGATGCCGGGTACATACCCGAAGCGGCCACGCCCTGCGGCTGGCGGGTTGACGCGTCGGTCACATCCGCTATTGTAACGAATGTTACGAACTAGCAGGGGGGCGGGCACAGGGCCCGTTTCGCATGTCCAAGGGATAGGGGTGTTCCGTATGAGGCTGGAAGGCAAAGTGGCGGTTATCACCGGGGCCGGCTCCGGGATGGGTCGCGCTATGGCGAACCTGTTCGCGGCCGAGGGCGCCAAGGTCGTGGCGGCCGAGTGGAACCAGACGACGCTCGACGAGGTCGTGGCCGAAGTCAAGGCAGCGGGCGGCGAGATCACCGGCGTGCAGGGCGATGTGTCCAAGAAGGAAGACTGCAAGAAGATCGTCGATACCGCGACCGGCACGTACGGCACGCTGGACGTGCTGTGCAACAACGCCGGCGTCATGGACAACTTCGCGGGCGCCGCGCACTACAGCGATGACGTGCTCGCCCGTGTCATGAGCATCAACACGTACGGCCCGCTCTACCTGACCAACCTGGCGTTGCCGGTCATGATCGCCAAGGGAAGCGGCTCGATCGTCAACACCGCCTCGGTGGCCGGCGAGCACGGTGGCGCGGCGGGTGTCGCGTACACCATGAGCAAGCACGCCTGCGTGGGTCTCACCAAGAACACCGCGTGGTACTACGGCAAGTCGGGCGTCCGCTGCAACTCGATCATCGCCGGCGGCGTGAAGACCAACATCATGTCGAGCGTCGATCCCTCGATCATCGACCCCGATGGCGGTCAGCAGGCCGGCGTGTACGCCGGCATCATCCCCGCGTTCCTCGAGGCCCTCGACATCGCGAACCTGGCGCTGTTCCTTGCCTCCGACGACTCGAAGATGATCAACGGTGCGAACATCCCGGCGGACGCCGGTTGGACCGCCGCCTAGCTGCTGCTGGGCGGAAGATCCACCATAGAGAGGGCCGCCCAAGGTGGCCCTCTCTTCGTATGGCGAGATGTTGCTCTCCGCGCACTCTGAAGTCCCGAGCGGGAGAGGCGGTCGGGTCATGCTCTGAAACGGGTGAGCCACGTCGGACTGACGTGGCTCACACCGAACATATGAGGATCGATTGTGTGATCAGACACCGTGAGGCACGTGCCGGGTCTGAACGACCGGTCGCGCGCCGCCGGCGCTCTTCATCTCGTCCCGGTGAATCAGATAGTAGGACACTGCGCCCGGAATCGCGTACTGCAAGAGCAGCCATCCGATGGTGAACAGCACGAGGATCATCGTGGTCGACATTGCGAGCCACCTCCTCTCCGCCTCCGGCCCCATCCTGATGGGGCTACGCACGTACGCCGCTAATGGATACGTACCCACGTGAAATGCATCACAAGCACGATAGTGAAAGAAATCACATCAGCCGTCCTGACGGCATCGCTCGAGTCTCGGGTGTGTTCGTCCTGAGCACGTGCGTGCGTGGACCGGTGTGGGGCGGGGCTGCCACTCGGGCATCGGGAGAGACTCGATCTCATGGGCTCCGCGCCCTGTCAGGTCTTGCATAAAATGGAGTCATCCCGCGATCGCGCTGACCGACGGTAGTCCGTCCGGCACCCTCGCGACCGCGCCGGTAGTCCCGGCGAGCAGCGCAGTGGAGCCCGAGTGCGGATGCCGATCGCACGTGCCGCGCTCGAGGCCTCATCCGCTATCATGCTCCTACCGCCGCACGCAGCGGCGCTCGAAACCGGGGGAGGGACCCATGACGACCACCGACAGCCGCATCGGCGCGAAGATGACCACCCTGCGCGAGTCGCTCGGCCTGTCGACAGCGGACCTGGCGGAGCGCAGCGGTTGCGACGCCGCCACGATAGAGCGGCTGGAGAGCGGAGAGGCCGCCCCTTCACTGGCACCACTCATTCGCCTCACGCGCGCCATGGGAGTGCGACTCGGCACGCTGCTCGACGACGAGACGGAGCTCGGCCCCATCGTCACGCGCCGGGACGAAGCCGAACAGGTGCAACGGGTGCGGAGTCTCGAGACGGCCGGAGATGCCGGCGTGCTCGGCTTCTTCTCGCTGGCGAGCGGCAAGGCATCGCGGCACATGGAGCCGTTCCTCATCGACGTCGAGCCCGCCGACACCGGCGAGCACAAGCTCTCGTCGCACGAAGGCGAGGAGTTCCTGTTCGTGCTCGGCGGCGCGATCGAGGTCGAGTACGGCAAGGAGCGCCACGTTCTCCAGACGGGCGACAGCATCTACTACGACTCGATCGTGCCCCACCAGGTGCGCACTGCGGGGACCGCGCCCGCGAAGATCCTCGCCGTCGTGTACGCGCCGGCTTAAGGGGAGCGGCATGGAGCTGCACACCGACCTCACGATCGGCCAGTACTTCGAGCGGCAGGTCGCCGCCCATCCCGGGCACGACTTCATCGTCTATCCCGACCGCGATCTGCGGTGGACGTACGCCGAGTTCGACCGTCGCTGCGACCATCTCGCGAAGGGCCTGCTCGCGACCGGCATCGGCAAGGGCGACCACGTGGGCGTGTGGGCGCGCAACGTGCCCGACTGGCTGACGCTCGCGTTCGCGACCGCGAAGATCGGCGCCGTGCTCGTGACGGTCAACCCGGTCTACAAGGCGCACGAGCTCGCCTACGTGCTCGAGCAGTCCGACATGAAGGCGCTCGCGATCATCGACGCGTTTCGCGATGTCGACTACGTGAAGATCGTTCGCGAACTGGTCCCCGAGGCGGCGACGCAACCGCGCGGGCACCTCTCGAGCGAGCGCTTCCCCTTCCTGAAGAACCTTATCTACATGGGGCCGGAGAAGCACCGTGGCTTCTACTCGATGCCCGAGCTGCTGGTCCTCGGCGAGAACATGCCCGACGCGCCGCTGCGCGAGATCACGGCATCGCTCCATGCCGACGATGTGGTGAACATGCAGTACACGTCGGGCACCACCGGCTTCCCCAAGGGCGTCATGCTCACGAGCCGTAACGTGCTCAACAACGGCTTCTACATCGGCGAACGGCAGAACCTCGGCCTCGACGATCGGGTCTGCCTGCCGGTGCCGCTGTTCCATTGCTTCGGCATCGTGCTCGGCATCATGGCGATCCTCACGCACGGCTCGACCGCGGTCATGGTCGAGAGCTTCGACCCGGTGCTCGTGCTGGCCGCGGTGCAGAAGGAGCGCGCCACCGCGCTCTACGGAGTGCCCACGATGTTCATCGCGGAGCTGAACCACCCGATGTTCGACATGTTCGACCTCACGAGCCTGCGCACCGGGATCATGGCGGGATCGCCTTGCCCCATCGAGACCATGCGCCAGGTCATCGATCGGATGCACGCTTCCGAGATGACCATCTGCTACGGCCTGACCGAGGCGTCGCCGGTGTTCATGCAGACGACGGTGGACGACACGCTCGAGCGGAAGTGCGAGACGGTCGGCACGCGCCACGATCAGATCGAGGTGCGCGTGGTCGACCCCGAAACGGGTGAGGATTGCGCGCCGGGTCAGCCCGGCGAGTTCCTGTGCCGCGGCTACAACATCATGAAGGGCTACTACAAGATGCCCGAGGCCACCGCGGCCGCCATCGATGCCGACGGATGGCTTCACTCGGGTGACGTGGGCACGGTGGACGAAGACGGCTACTACCGCATCACCGGTCGCATCAAGGACATGATCATCCGCGGCGGCGAGAACATCTACCCGCGCGAGATCGAGGAGTTCCTCTACACGATGCCCGGCATCGAGGATGCACAGGTCGTCGGGGTGCCGGATGCGAAGTACGGCGAGGTTGTCGGGGCGTTCGTGCGCCGGTCGGCAGGAAGCGACATCACCGAAGGCGATGTCCAGGAGTACGCGCGGGCCCGGATGGCGCGCTACAAGGCGCCGAAGCACGTGTTCTTCGTCGACGAATTCCCGCTCACGGCCTCCGGCAAGATACAGAAGTACAAGCTCCGGGAGATGGCCAAGGAGGCGCTCGGCATCGAGATCGGCGTGTTCGCGGGCGAGCGCGGCGAGGGCGTCGATCCCGCGGCGACGGACGATGGATGCGTGGTCAGGCAGTAGCGCGTCCGCGGGGCTGGTGCATTTCGGCGGAAAACCTGATACACTGCGCCCGCGGACCGATTGGGTCCGAAGGATTGCGGCGTGACAGACCGCTTTCAATGAAGCGGGAGTCGCGCCGTAAGTTTTGCCCCGGTGGGGCGAGGAAGAAGGTTTGGAATGGCTGAAGGTACCGTGAAGTGGTTCAACCCGGACAAGGGCTATGGCTTCATCTCGCGTGAGGATGGCGACGATCTGTTCGTCCACTTCTCCGAGATCCAGGGCGAGGGTTTCAAGACCCTCGACGAGGGCCAGAAGGTTTCGTTCGACGAGGCCACCGGCAACAACGGCAAGAAGCAGGCGACCAACGTCCACAAGCTCTAACGAGCGAGTAAGACGATACGCATGCAGGAGGGCGGCCCCACGGGGCCGCCCTCTTTGCGTGCCCGGTGTTGACGGAACCCCTCGGCGGTCATTATCGTATATCGACGATGAACGATTGAGGCGGAGGGCCGCATGGACGACGATCGCATGGCCGAGACCGGGCGCGCGCTTGCGCACCCGGCGCGCATCCGCATCCTCCACCTGCTCGCGGCGCAGGATGCCTGCATGGGCGGAGAGATCTTCGACGAGATCCCCCTGGCGCAGTCCACGATCTCACAGCACATCGCGGTGCTGAAGGCGGCAGGTCTCGTGCATGCCACGCCGCAGGGGACGGGCATGCTGTACTGCATCACGGCCGAGCCGCTCGGCGAACTCGCTCGCGCGCTCGACGCGCTGGTCGCCGCCCACCCAACCTGTTCGGGAGAGGACGCCTGAGATGGCCGGTTCATCAGCCAAGCGCATGAGCGTGTTCGAGCGATACCTCACGCTGTGGGTGGCGCTCTGCATCGGCGCGGGAACGTTCATCGGCAGTCAGTGGCCGGGGGTGGCCGAGTGGCTCGACCGGTTCACGGTGGCGCAGATATCGATCCCCGTCGCCGTGCTTATCTGGCTGATGATCTACCCGATGATGCTCAGGGTCGACTTCGCGTCGATCAGGCGCGTGGGCGAGCGGAAGCAGGGGCTCGTCGTGACCACCGTGGTGAACTGGCTGATCAAGCCGTTCACGATGTTCGGCATCGCGTGGCTGTTCTTCACGGTGATCTTCAAGCAGTGGATCGATCCCGACCTCGCCAAGGAGTACCTGGCCGGCGCGGTCCTGCTCGGAGCGGCGCCATGCACCGCGATGGTGTTCGTGTGGTCGTATCTCGCCGATGGCGACCCCGCCTACACGCTCGTGCAGGTGGCAGTGAACGACCTGATCATGCTGGTGGCGTTCGTGCCGATAGTCTCGTTCCTGCTTGGTGTCGGCGGCATCGAGGTGCCGTGGGACACGCTCGCGCTCTCGGTNNCGAGCGCGCGGCGAGGCATGGTTCAACGACTCGTTCATACCGCGGTTCGGACCGATCACCATAGTCGCCCTGCTCGCGACGCTCGTCCTCATCTTCATGTTCCAGGGCGAGACCATCGTGGGTAATCCGTTCCACATCCTGCTGATCGCGATCCCGCTCGCCCTCCAGACCTTCCTGATCTTCGGCATCGCGTACGGATGGGCATACTGGTGGCGGCTCGAGCATCCCGTGGCAGCGCCGGCCGGCTTCATCGGGGCCTCGAACTTCTTCGAGCTCGCGGTCGCGGTGGCCATCGCTCTCTACGGGCTCACCTCCGGCGCCGCGCTGGCCACCGTGGTCGGGGTGCTGGTGGAGGTGCCGTTGATGCTGACGCTTGTGTGGATCGCCAACCGTACCCGCGAGAAGGTGTGCGCGCGTCACGAGTGCGCACTGCCCAGGGTCGATGCCGCCGTGCTCGGGGAGGACGCCTGAAATGCGCCGTATCGCGCTCTACTCGGACATCCACGCGAACGTGCCTGCGCTCGAGGCGGTGCTCGGGGACATCGCGGCGAGCGGGATCGGCGAGCGGTACTGCCTCGGCGACCTCGTGGGGTACGGCCCCGACCCGTCGGCGGTGATAGCGGTCGTGCGGGGCACCGGCGATCCGGTCGTCAAGGGCAACTACGACGACGGCATCGGCAGGCGTGCGGGCAGCTGCGGCTGCTACTACCCCACGCCGGAAGACAAGCTCATCGGCGCCGAGAGTTACGCGCGAACCGATGCCGCACTCGACGAAGCGGAGCACGAGTACCTCGCGACGCTGCTTCCCGAGGTGAGGTTCGAGGAGGCGGGTGCGCGGGTTCTTCTGTGTCACGGCAGCCCGCGGCGCATCAACGAGTACCTCATGCCCGACCGGCCGGACGACAACCTGGCGAAGCTCGCCGACCTCGGCCGGGCCGACGTGGTCTGTGTCGGACACATCCACGTCCCGTACCACCGCGTGCTCACGGCGCCCGACGGTCGGGCCGTCCACTACGTGAGCGATGGGTCGGTGGGCAAGCCGAAGGACGGCGATCCGCGGGCGTGCTGGGCCGAGCTCGTCTTTGGCTCCAAGGCCGAGGTGAACGCCACGTGCGAGGGCGATCGCGCGGCCGGGCCGGTGGGGGCCCCGGGCGCAGAACGCGTGTGGCTGGGCGCGGTGTTCCACCGCGTCGCGTACTGACACATGGAGTTCGGGAGTCGCACGCACAAGAGCCCTCCCAGGCGCTACACTGGGCGGTGAGTTCGTCGTCTTCGGCCAGGGGGGATCGAGATGCGTTCTGTCAGGGGAGTCATCTCCGCACGTCCGACCGCGTTCGTCCTGATCGTGCTGCTGCTCGCGATGGTGTGCGGGCCGACCCTCTCGGTGGCGGATAACGTCGCATCCGAGGAGGCGACGGCTACCCCGCCGGCTGCCGGGTCCGAAGCCCCGCCTGAGCCTGACGCCGGGGACATCGTCGTCCCGGCCTCCGAGGAGACAACGCCGGCGGCTTCCGATGAGCTCGTCCCGGCCTCCGATGAAACGACGAATGCGGGCGAGCCGGAGCCGACGGGAGTCACCGTCGTCGCCCCTGCAGCGAACCTGTTCGGCGATGCCTACGAACCCGACGACACTGTTGCGGTCGCGAAGCTCATCACTGTGAACGGCGCTCCGCAGAGCCGCACCTATCACGTCGTTGGAGACGACGACTGGGTGAAGTTCACAGCGGTCAGCGGCGAGACGTACAGGATCGGCACCGTGCCGGCCGATGCGGCCATCGAGACCGATACGTACCTCGAGCTCTATGCCGCCGATGGCGTCACGATGATCGATTCGGACGACGATAGCGGAGAGGAAGGGGAGTACTGCTCTCTCATCGAGTACACCGCGACGACGAGCGGAACGCTCTACGTCCGCTCCTATGGCTACGACCATGAAGAGGTCGGACCGTATCTCCTCTTCGTGGACGGGCTTGTTCCCGATGCGGATGCCTACGAGCCGGACGACACCGATGCGGCCGCCAGCCCCATCGCGACAGATGGCACGTCTCAGTCGCACACGTTCCATGAGGTCACTGACGACGATTGGGTGACCTTCGAGGCGATCGCCGGCGTAACGTACTGCATCGAGACCCGGGAAGGCGACGTCGGCATCGATACCGAGATGTACCTGTACGACGCCGACTTGAACGAACTCGACTACGACGATGACGGCCACCCGGAATTCGACTGGTGTTCGTACATCGAGTACACGCCGACCGTGGATGAGACCCTCTACGTGCTCGTACACTCCTACGATCACGATGAGATCGGCCGCTACCTGCTCGTAATCAACAGCGATGGCGGCGATGCCTACGAGCCGGACGACACCGATGCGGACGCCAGCCCGATCGCGACAGATGGCACGCCTCAGTCGCACACGTTCCACGAGATCACTGACGACGATTGGGTGACCTTCGAGGCGATCGCCGGCGTCACGTACTCCATTGAGACCCGGGAAGGCGACGCGGGAATCGATACCGAGATGTACCTCTTTGATTCCGATCTCAACGAGCTCGACTACAGCGATGACGATCATCCCGCCTACGATTACTGCTCCTACATCGAGTACACGCCAACCGTCGATGAGACCCTCTACGTGCTCGTGCACCCCTACGACCACGATGGGACCGGTCGCTACCTGCTCGCCGTCACAAAGGGCGTCAGCCTCCTGGGCGGCGATGCCTACGAGCCGGACGACACCGCGCCCGAGGCCAGTCCGATCAACGTCTACGGGCAGCCGCAATCGCACACGTTCCACGTCGTCGAAGATGACGACTGGGTGACCTTCGATGTGGTTGCGGGCCTCACCTACGTCATCGACACGCTGTCCGGCCTGAGCGAACTGGACACGTACCTCTACCTCTACGACGCGGACCTGAACGAGATCGACCGTGACGACGATGGTGGCCCCGCCTACTTCTCGCACATCGAGTTCGAGCCGACGGAGAGCGGCACGGTGTACGTGCTCGCGTACTCGTACGGTCACAGCTACACCGGCGCATACCTGCTGAGCGTCCAGTGCAGCGACGTGACGCCGCCGGTGACCACTTCGAACGCCGTTGCCAGCTACACCAACGGTGCCAGCATCGTGCTCACGGCGACCGACCCGGCGCCGGGCGTGGGCGTTGCGGCCACGTACTACATCCTCGACGGCGGCGCGAAGCAGACCTACACCGGCACGATCGGCGTCACCGCCGCAGGCACTCACACCCTGAAGTTCTGGTCGGTCGACAAGGTCACCAACGACGAGGTGCCGAAGACCGTCGTGTTCACGGTGGTTGTGCCGAGGGCTGCGAGCGATGGCGGTGCCTGGGCGGGTGGCAGCGAGGAGCCGACCGAGAGCGTCGAACCCACAGTCACTGAGGAACCGGTGGACGAAGGCGACGAAGACGGCGATGAAGACGGCGATGAAGGTGCGCCCCCCGCTTCGACCGGCGCGGACGACGATGATGACGACGGCGATAAGGGCGACGACGGGGACTCGACGCTGTGGTGGGTCGTCGGCGGAGTCGGCGGGCTCGGCCTTCTCGGCGTGCTGGCGGCCCTCCTCAAGCGCCGGAAGAAGTAGCACGTCCGGGGAATGCTGATGAGATCATCGACAGGGGCGCCCCCCCCGGGGGGCGCCCCTGTTGCGTGAAGTCCGGCTCGGTGTGGGGTGAAGGCTACCGCAAGAGCGCCTCAAGGCTCTCGGGCCACTTCTTCTGGGCCGATCCGCTCGGGTCAGGGATGTGCTGAGCCGGGTTGAAGTCGAGCTTCTTCACGCCGCGGTCCTCGGTATAGGCGGAGAGCTCGAGCGGCACCTCGGCGAGTACCTCCACGCCAGCCTCGGCGAGCAGGTCCCGGAGGATCGCTTCGGCCGCGGCCGCCTCGGCGGACGCGTCGGCGAGTATCCGCTGCCCCTCGGCGGGGTTGTGGAAGCCCACCGAGTTCTCCGCACCCATGAAGACCACCCGGTAGAAGGCCTGCCGATAGTGCCCGGCAGCCTCGTCGTAGCGTGGTTTGACCGCCGCCGAGCCCGTCTCGAGCGACTCGTTCGCGAGCTCGATGAGTTTTGCGACCGTGGCGGTCCGGTACCCGGCGTCGATGAGGCTCGCGAGGTTCGCGTCCTGGATCGCGATGACCTTTGCGCGGAGCTCGTCGGCCGTATCGTAATGGCACCGCTGGCACGCTTTCATGTCCTGCTTGAGCGGGCTCATCAGGTTGTGGTCGGGCACGGTCTCGTGGTTCACAGTCACGTCAGGCATGTGGCAGTCGTTGCACGCCATGCGCGCGTTGTAGTGGGGCGAGCCTGCGGTGAAGAACTCGACGTCGGGGTGGCGGATGAAGCCGAGCTTCATGCCGGTGACGTTCTGCGTCCACTCCAGCCGGTGCTCTTGCGTCTCGAGGTTCTCGATCACGTTCTCCACTCTGATCTCGCCCCAGGTGCTGCCCTCCCACGGGAAGTCCACATCCAGCACCTCGGTGCCGTCCTTCATCACCGAGTAGGTGCAGTGGCACTGGCCGCACACCATCAGGCGCTGCTGCTGGGTAGAGAGCGCTGCGGGGTCGAGGCCGATCTCGGAGAGGGCGGCGTCGGCGGTCCACCGGCGGGTGTCGAGCTCGAGCGTGGCCGTGTCGTGGCAGTCGATGCAGGACGCGCCCTGCTCGCGTGCCTCGGCGGGGAGCATGGCCACGGCGTCGGCGTACGCGGACGCGAAGAGCCTGTCCGAATCGGCGGCGTGCAGATCCTCGGCGTACGGTGACTTGCAGGTGAGGCATGCGCCGCCCGACTTCACGCGCGACGGGTCGGCCTCGGCCTGGTCGATGACCATGTAGTAGTGGCCGCGCGGCTCGTTGTAGTCGATGCCGAAGCCCCACCCGTTGAACAGCAGCGGCATGAACGGGTACTCGGAGAGCTTGTCGAACATCACGCCGCCGTCGAAGCCGCGTTTGTACGCGCTCTTGCCGGCGGGCCGCTCGCTTGCCGTGGCAAGCCACGTCTGATAGACCGCGGGATATCGGGCGCCCCATACAGCCGGGTCGTGCTCGCCGGCGGGGATGAGCGACGGTGCTGTCTCTTCGGCCGCGCCGCATCCTGTGAGCAGCGCGGCGCACATCGCCGCGAGGATGAGCAGGCCGAGTCCGACGATCCCTGCGCGTGCCGAGACTCTGTGATGCATCGGAATGCACCCCTTTCGTTGTTCACAGCGCGTGCTGGCACACCGCTGACCCTTCCCGAGGAGGTTCGTACCCGAGGTAGCGCGGGTTGCGCATCCCGCCGCCGTTGGGTACTCTCTTTCAGCACCACAAGGCCAGGTAGCTCAGTTGGTAGAGCAGGGGACTGAAAATCCCCGTGTCGGCGGTTCAAGTCCGTCTCTGGCCACCATCGCGATACACGAGGAGCCGTCCCCTGCGGGCGGCTCTTCTGCGGTTCGACAGTCGGCGGCGGTGGGTGCTGGTATCATGTTTTGGCCCGAAGGAGACGGTCGTCACCTTCAGTCTCGTGTCGATAGCTAGGGAGTGGCTGTGCCCGGTTTCCCCTCGTCGCTCGTGGGCACGGTCCAGTTCGCCAGTGTCGCGTTTCTGTTCGTCCTCGCGATCACGGTTATCGCCTACTACTCGCTCCCCGGCCCCCGAACCCGTGCCGTCCTGCTCCTGGTCGTCTCGTCGCTGCTCTACCTGACCATGGCGCCACAGGGATTCCTCGTCCTTGCGCTTGTGACGACCGTGGCGTACGTGTCGGGAGTGCTGATCGAGCGCGGCGACGATCGCATCGGGCGTACTCGAAGCGTGGTGGGTGTTGTCGCAGTGGTCGCTCTCGTGGCGGGCCTTGCGCTGTTCAAGTACGCGGATTCGACGGTCGCGTTCGTGGGGCGAATCGCCGCCTTATCGAGCCTTGCAGGTGACCGAACTCTGCGACTCGTACTGCCCCTCGGCATGTCTTTCTGGACGTTCCAGGCAATCGCCTACGTCGTCGATGTTCGCAAGGGCCGGACTTCCGCTGAGCGCGATCCACTGTTGTTCTGGTTGTCCGTCGCGTACTTCCCGATCGTGACTGCGGGACCGATCACCAAGATCCAGCAACTGGGTCCCCAGCTCCGGGAGAAGCGAGCCTTCGATCCGGATGGCATCCGCTCAGGACTTCTCCTCATGGGCCGGGGGTTCTTCAAGAAGCTCATGGTCGCCGACCGGCTGGTCGTATTCGTCGATGCGGTTTATGCGGACCCACATGCATTCGGAGGGGGGTCCAATGGGCTGATCTTGTTCGTCGCGTCGTGTTTCTTCGCTATTCAGCTCTACATGGATTTCTCCGGGTACAGCGATATCGTCCGGGGCGCATCGCGGCTGTTCGGGGTCGAGATTCCCAACAACTTTCGCGGGCCGTACTTCGCTACCACTGTTCGCGATTTCTGGCGGCGTTGGCACATCAGCTTGATGGACTGGCTGAAGGAGTATGTCTACATCCCGCTGGGAGGGAATCGCGTCGGGGATGCGCGCAGGTACGCGAACCTCCTGGCCGTCTTTGCGGTGTCGGGACTGTGGCACGGAACCGGGCTCACCTACCTGGCGTGGGGTCTCCTCAACGGCATCTACCAGGTTGCCGGTGGGTTGTTGGCGCCGCTGAATGAGAGGATCATCAGGCGGCTGCGCATCGACCGTGATTCGGTTGGGCACCGCGCATTCAGGACAGCGCGCACGTTCGTCCTGATCACTGTCTCCTGGGTCTTCTTCAGGGCAGAATCTCTTGCCGACGGCGCTTACATCGTGACGCGGATGTTCTCGCCGACGCTGGGGGTGCTGACCGATGGGTCGTTGCTTGAACTCGGACTCACCGCATCGGACCTCGCCGTCGCACTACTGTCGGCCGTCATCGTCTTCATCTTGGAGTGGGCGTCGCTCAGAACCGACGCTCTGACGATCATCACCAGACGTCGCGTGATGGTCAGATGGGCGGTGTACTACGCGCTGATCCTCACCATCGTGCTGTTCGGCGCGTACGGCGGTGCGTACCGGGCTGCGGACTTCGTGTACTTCAAGTTCTAAAGGAGAGAAGTTGACCGAAACAACGAGAGGGCGGATGAGCTATCTCCTGTCCGTCGCCCTGTTCTGCGGACTGCTGGCCCTGTTGCTGCTGGCGGCTTCGTTCGTTCTCGTACCTGCATGGGAGAACTCGCCGTGGAAGACGCTCGCCGAGACTGCTCATGAAGTGGATGTGCTTGTTTTCGGTTCCTCGAGAACCTACTGCACTGTGATACCTATGGAGATGTGGCGTCACGAGGGGGTCACCGCAGTAGATGTAGCCGGGCCGTCGCAGCCCCTGCCTGTCACGCTGTCCTTCATGAGGCAGGCGTTCAAGACGCAGGACCCGGTCGTCGTGATGGTTGAGGTTTCTGCCGTAGGGATGGATTCCGATCCTTGGTGCGATCTGCCGATGGCTCATCGGAGTTTCGACAACATGCCCGCAGGCGTGGAGCGCACCACGTCGATCTTGCAGTCCACACCCCCGACCGCCTGGATGGAGCTGCTACTGCCTCTTCACGCGTATCACAGCCGCTTGCCCGAACTGACGCGGAACGATCTCACGCTCGGGAAATTCGGGCGCTTCACGTATCGAAGAGGCGCCGACTACTGGACCGTGGTGACACCGCAATCCGGCGCGGTCGAGATCAGATCATGCCCGGAGTCGGCCTACCTGCGGGATCTCGAGACCATCAGGCAGATGGCCGCCGAATGTGAAGACCGCGGCATACGTCTCGTGCTCTACGTGTCCCCCAGTTTTCGCAGGGTTGCGGTCGGCGGCCTTCCGCTGCTCGAGCGGATCGCCGCCGATCTGAGGGACGATCACCCACAGGTAGATCTGCTCGACCTGAATCAGGTCGCCGAGAGTATCGGAGTCGATCCGGCCCGGGACTACATGGATTCGGTCCACCTGAACATCCGGGGAGCAACGAAGGTATCACGGTGGCTCGGGGCGCATCTCGTGGATTCATACGGCGTACAGGATCGTCGTCGCGCATCCTTCGCGGACAGATGGGACGAGGACCTTCGCCGATACGACGCGGCGTGTCCCGGGATCGGGGATTAGCCCTGGTTCCTGACGGCTGTGTCCGCCGGACTCAGGCGAGGCGAGATGTTCGGACTCATCTGGTCAGCTGTGGATCTCGATCGAGGTGAGCTGTTCGTGAGGCATCAGCTGGTCGGCAAGCGCCTGTCGGAGCCAAAGTCCGATGCTGGCATGCATCGAATAGGACGAGGAGCCGTCCCCAAAGGGCGGCTCCTCTGTGTGTCCGAGCGCGGGGTCTTCCCGTGCTGCTGAGGGACGGCGGCCTTGGGAATCAACCCGGACAGGAGGTGAATGACATGAAGGCAACCAAGAATCTGGGAATGCTGCTGCTGGCCATTTGGCTGATCGTGACGGGCGTGCTTCAGGTGGTCAGCATTTCGATCGCGGGTATCGGCACCATCCTGGCGGTGCTCGCTATCGCTGCGGGCGTTCTGATCCTGCTCGGCCGGTAAACACGCGGCCGCCGCGCAGCATGCTTGCCTGGACTGCGCGCGCGCGCAACGCAGCGTACGCGCGCCGAACGTGTGAAGGGGAATCGGGGATGGGCGACGAAGAGCCGGACGTTCTAGAGCTGATGATCGGCCACGAGTTGGCGATGCAGGGTCTATACGAGGCCTGCGCCGAGGTCTTCCCCGAACGTCACGAGCTCTGGAGCCGCCTTGCGAGCGACGAGCAGGAGCATGCTGACTTGCTCGCGACGCTGCGGTCGGTCTCGCCGCTCGAGATGCGCGCCACGTATGCACGGTTCAAGCCTCAGCCCATCAAGACATCGACGCAGTACACGAGGGAGCAGACGGCGCACGTCCGGGAGGGGCTTCTGACCGACGTGCAGGCTCTCGCACTCGCGGTCGATCTCGAGACCGCGCTGCTCGAAGGCCACTCCATCAAGCTGGCGCCCTCGGCGCCTATGGCCATACGGCCTGTGCTCATGGAACTCGCGGCAGGCGATACCCGGCACCGCGCGGCCGTGAAGGCCGCTCTCGACGCCGCGAAGGCGGCGGGTCCCCCGTTCCGGTAGCTCCGGCCGTCAGGCGTCGCCTGTCGTGGCGATTTCCAGCAGCCGGCGCGCGACCATCACATACCAGGAGAGCATCAGCAGACCGGCTGGCGCTGCGACAGCCATGATCAGGACGTCCGAGCCGACGCCGAAGGTGAACGCGACCGAGTACAAGACCATCACGCCCATCCCCACGATGCCGACCCATGCCGAGCGCTTGCTGAAGACACCGCCGACGAGCATGGCGGCCGACATCAGCAGCGTGCCGACCTCAGAGAGGATGAAGCCGGGGAAAGCCCCGTAGCTGCCGTGCGCCCCGCGCGCGAGCAAGCTCTCGGCGGCGGCCTCAAGCGCCACGCGCCCGCTATCCGACGCCGCGGCGTAGCGCCCGCTCAGCTCCAGCATCGGGAGAGCGGCGTTGGCCGAGGCGAAGAGCGCCGTGCCCAGCGCGACGGCGAGCAGCGCCACCAGCGCGATGGCGGGAGCGGTGTGGCGATGCGCGACGAGCAGCGCGGCGTACAGCGGCAGGCCGATCACCGAGAGCATGGCGTTCAAGAAGTCGAGATTACGGATAGCGAGGAGGGGCTTCCCGGCGAACTGCGCGAACCAGCCGGCGGCATCGGCGGGGACGGTCGTCGGGTCCCATCCGGGCATCATGGTCAGCGCGATATCCAGCACCGTGCCTGCGAGAACGACGAGCGCGAACACCGCTCCGGTCTGGTAGAGCCCTCGCCAGCGCGGCTCGAACGGCTCTGTCGCGTGTGCTGTGCCGATGGACCTGGTGTCAACGGGAGCGGTGCCCGCGAGCATGACGCCGCTCATACCGCCACCCGCCCGGCCCACGCGCGGATCGCATCCCAGTCGCGGCAGTCGCCTTCGCCGCCGCCCCCGAACGCCTTGAACGCCCAGCGCATGATGAGCGACGTGCCCTCGGGGTCGGGACCCTTCCCGGCGAAGAACGCCTCGTCGGCGGGAGCGAAGAACGACCGAACCTTGTCGGTGTACGCGTGGCGCTTCCGGGTTGCCTTGGGTTCGTCGCCGAGGTTCATGATGTGCACGCTGAAGATCGCAGTCGGCACCTTCTTGAGCGCTGCCGCGTTCGATTCGGCGTACGATACGGCCTCCGGCAGCCACTGGCCGCCGTTCACCGCGCTGCCCAGCAGCACGGCGTCGTACCCCTCGGTCGACGGCTTCTCCTTGAGCGGCCTCACGTCGACCGTGTAACCGCGCGCGCCGAGGACCTCCCCGATCGTCTCGGCCACGCCGACCGTCGACCCCGTGCGCGTCGCGTACCCCACCAGTACCCGCTTGCCCATCGTCTCGTCTCCTCCGTAGTTCGACGACGGCGTCGCTGCGTCGTCCTCGCTGGTCATACCGCTGATGCCGCGCGACAAGTCGAGAGCCACCACGCCGCCCACGGCGATACCGCCTGCGATCAGGAACTCCCGCCGTGTCCACGTGCGCCCCATGTCACCCGCCTCGCTTCCCCGCAGTACTCGCATGTGCTAGTCTAACGACGTTAGGTTCAGGCGCAGTATCCCACCTAACAGTGTTAGGGTCAAGCCCCTGTTTCTGAAGGAGCCAGGCGATCATGGTTTCCGCCAGGCGTCGCGAGACGCCGCTTACCCGAGACGAGATCTTCGCGTCCGCCCTCGGCATCGCCGACACGGAGGGGCTTGGCGCGCTCACGATGCGCCGGTTGGCGGACGAGGTGGGCGTGGAGGCCGCGTCGCTCTACCACCATGTGCCGAACAAAGACGCGCTACTCGACGGCGTGATGGTGAAGATGCGCTCGGAGATGCGCATCCCCGACGTGCTGCCCGAGGACTGGCGCGACTTGATGGAGGCGATCTTCGCCGAGTGGCGCAGGGTCCTTGCGGCGCACCCCAACCTGATGTCCCTGGCCGGCCGTCGCGTTGAGACCGACCCGGACAGCGGCCTTGTCTTCCTCACGCAGCTCGGCTTCAGCGACGACGCCGCCGTCGAACTCTGGCAGTCGATGATCTCGCTCACGGTGGGCTTCTCGACTTTCAGTTCGCAGTTCGCCGAGAGCGACACGTTCGATCTTCCCGCCGGCCTGGCCGAGCGTATGTCAGACTGGCGGGACGAGACCTACCTGCGGACGCTCCGCATGATCATCGAGGGTTACGACCGGGCGAGAGGCGGCGCGTGACCGACCACTACCGGCTTCTGCAAGTACGTCGAGACGCCTCGCCCGAGGTGATCGCCGCCGCGTACCGTCGGCTCATGCGCGACGCGCACCCCGATGCCGGAGGTGATGATGAGCGAGCGAAGCGGCTGAACGCGGCGTACGGTGTGTTGTCCGACCCGCTTGCGCGTGCGGCGTACGACCGTGCGCTGCCGCCCGATGCGGCGCTCGCGCACGCTCGGCCGCTCGGAGAGGACCTGGCGTTCCGCTTTGGGCGGATGCTCGGCCGGTGGGCGCGCCGCAACGGTTGAGGCCCGAAGAGCGACCGGACACGCGAGCTGTCGGCACCAGGCGCGGCGGTCCGCCGGACCCTACAGGTACTGCCAGACGTCGTCGATGCCCGCGTCGGTGGCCGGGATGCACTCGTCGATCGAGTGCTGGAACGTGCCGGTCTCCGGGTCGACCAGGCGCAGATCGACGATCTCGGGCTCCGGCAGCCACCGGCCCTCGGCATCGATCACGCGCTTCACGCGCGGGCGCAGCAGGTCGTCTTTGTTGACGCGGAACACGACGCACGTCGACTTGTCGCTGAGGGTCACGACCGCGCCCATCGGGAAGATGCCGAGCATCGCCACGAGCGCCTTGGTCACGCTGGGATCGTACGCCTTGCTGCGGCCCTGCATGAGCACCGCGAGCGCCTTGTCGGGCCGGATCTCGCGGCGGAACGGGCGCCGAGAGGTCATCGCGTCGTACGCGTCGCATAGCGCGACGATCTTCGAGAAGAGGTGCTGCTCGTGCGGGCCCTCCGGTGTCGGGTAGCCCTGCAGGTCGTGGCGCTGGTGATGCTCGAAGGCGACCACCATCGGCATCTGGTCGACGAGCTGGATGCGCTTGAGCAGGTCGGCGCCCTCGGTGGTGTGGCTCTTCACGATCGTCCACTCGTCGGCAGTGAGCGGCCCCTCCTTGGCGAGGATCTCCTCGGGGATCCGGACCTTCCCGAGATCGTAGAGCAGCGCCGAGAGGCCGAGCGACTTGAGCGATTCGGAATCGAGTCCGAGCGCCGCGCCGAGCGCCACGGAGAGGATGCACACGTTGATCGAATGGTTGAGCGTGTAGTCGTCGTGGCTCTTGATGGCCGTGAGGCCGATGATGGCCGCAGGGTCTTTGAACAGCATGTCGAGGAGCGAGCTGATCATGCCCTGCAGCGGCTCGACCTCGAACACCTTGCCGAGCTTGGCCCGCGTCTCGATGTCGCGCATCAGCTCCACGCCGCGGTCGTAGGTCTCGCGGCCGTGCGCCTTGTTCTCCCGTTCCTCCGCTTCGCGCACGGCGTCGTCGAGATCGGTCGTCTCGGCAACCTGGACCGCGCTCGCGCCGTTGCGCACGAGGAAGGCGTGCGCGTGCTCGATGTCGGTGATCTCGGGAGCGTTGAGCATGGCGGCGACAGCGCCGGCGTCGGTGGCGCCGAATCCTGCGGTGAGCGTCAGCGCGGAGATGCCGCGCGCGGTGAGGTCCTCGATGAGCTTGCGGTACGTGACGCTCTCCTCGGGCAGCACGTGATTCTCGACGAACAGCGTCGCCTTGTAGACGTTGATGCTCACTTCCTCGAAGCCCAGCGCGAGCGTCTCACTCACCGCGGCGACGAAGTCATCGATCGACTGCACCAGGAGCGGGTGGCTCGCGGGGTAGAGCGCAGCGTTGTTCTGCGCGACGGCAAGGGTGCGCGCAAGGTCGCGGGCCTTCTCCAGCCGCTTCGCCGTGGCGAAGGGCGAGCCGCTCACCGCACGGGCCTCGGCGGCCATCTCGCTGGGTGTCTCGAGCCGCTCGTCGTCTGTGTGGTCGATCACGGTCGCGCCCTCCTCGGTTGCTGTCAGCCTGCCGTCCGCTTCAGTGCCGCAAGCGTCGTGCGAGCCAGGTCCCGGTTCTCGCGCCGCCGCTTGCCGATTCCGGCCGACCTCTTGGCGAGCTTCTCGAGCACGGGCACGGCCTGGTCCGAGCCTAGCATCTCTATGCTCCTGAATGCTTCCCGCTTGAGGTCCTGGTTCCTGTCTCCGCGTCCGGACGAGCCGATGATCTCGAGCAGGCTGTCGAGCGCGTCCGTCCGCCGTGCGCGTCCGATCCCGCGCACGGCTGCGAGGCGGACGGCGATGTTGCGGTGAGCGAGCGCATCCTGGAGGATCCGCCGTGATTCCGGACCGGGCATGTCCGCGATCGCGGCCGCCGCCGCTTCGCGAACGACAGGGTCGGGGTGCTCGAGTCCATGCGCGCAGGTCGGGAGCAGCCGCCGCGAGGCGAGCGCTCGGAGGAGATCCACCGCGCCGAGGGCGGTCGTCGTGTCCCGAGAGCGGATGAGCTTGCCGGCGGTGAGCGCGATGGGCTCGATGAGCGAGCGCGCGAGCGGAGTAAGCGCAATGCGTGTCGCGTCGTCGCTCTCCACGTACACCAGCGCAAGCGCCTCGGCTCCGGCGTGGCCGGCGCGATCGAACAGCGCGCGGGGGCCGCGGGCGTCCGGATCGTCGGCAAGCCGCAGCACGCAGTCGCGCAGCAGGTCGGGGCTGCCGAGCACGCCCCTGGACTCCTGCACGATCGCCGAGAGCGACGGATCCCCGGCAAGCCCGCCGAGCAGCTCGGCGGCACGGGCGACCTCGTCGTAGGCGCCTGTCGCGACGGCCGGACCGAGGGCATCGATCACGGCCCGGACCGAGGCCGCGTCCGGATGGGCCACCGCAATGTGCACGGTCGTCCCCAGGCCGCGCCGCGCCTTCTCGCGCGGCGATGCCGATATCACGAGCGTGCGGATGTGTTCGACGTCCGCCTCCGCGTCAGCCACGACCTCGCTCAAGATCCCTGAAGTGTCCGTGCGCTCGGAGACGTCGCCATCGCGTCCCGAGACGGCCGGCGGCTCCAACAGTCGCGCGAGCTCGGCGGCCGCCTGCGGGGGCAGTTCGATGAGACCGGCCAGGGCACCGGGGGGCTGCGTGGCGGCCTCGGCGGCAAGCCGGAGCAGACGCGCGAGCGCTGGAGGCGACATGCGTGCCACGATGTCGAGCATGCCCGCCATCGGGGCACCGCCCGCGTCGGTGGCGAGTGCCTGCTGGAGCACGCGGACCCGCGTCGCCTCGTCGAGCCGGAGCAGCGCCTCGGCGCAGCGCTGCATGGCGAGGTCGCGGGCTGCGGGCTCGAGCCGACCGATGGCCTCGGCGGCCACGTCAAGGCCCTGGCCTTCTGCCGCGCTTGCGGTCCAGGACTCCATGGCCGGAACGATCTGGTCCGCGATCTCCTCGAGGGGGGCCTGCGTGAGGTCGAGCCCGAGCATGCCCTCCTCGGTGGATGTCCTGAGCGATACCTCCACGACGGCGATGTTCTCGACGCCGGACTCGAGAAGCGCGGAGCGCGCTCCGCCTGAAGCCCGGACGGCTTTCGCCTCGCGTCCGAGGATGTCGAGGAAGAGCGCCGTCTCGTCCGCCGAGATCCCCGGGGCGATGATGAGCTGGCCGACCTGGAGCGCGTGAAGCGACTCGGCGAGCGCGGAGACCTGCGGTTGCGACTCGCCGACGGCGATCTCCATCACGACGAAGCGCGTGCGGTCCACGAGGTACTGGATCGGACCCCGGCTCGACGTGAGGATGTGCGCCGCCTGGACGAAGCGCTCGATCGCCTGCAGGCGCAGGGGGCTGGTCGGCGGATAGAGACGCACCGCTGCGGCTGCAGTGGCGAGCGTGCGGAGCAGCTCAGCTGCCCGGGCGACGAAGCTGCCGCCGTCGCGTTCCACGCTCGCCTCCCTTCGCACGTGTGAGTCTATAGTAGAGGGTATATCGGCACTGACAGAGTACGCCAGAACCCTCATGGTACGCCGTCGCAAGCCGATACAGGTCTAATACGCCTATCCTAACGCCTTGAGACACGAACCGAAGGACGCACGTGCCGGATTCGGGTGAAGAGCAGCTTCGCGCGCTCGTCGAGACGCAGCTTCGCGGCCTCGGGTATGCCGAGCCGCCCGTCTCGGTGGATGGCGTTGCCGAGCACATGGGCGTGCCCGTGCGATCGTATCCCATGCCGCCGTGGTTCACGGCCGCTCTCATCTACGAAGACGGCATGCCATCAGTACTGATGAACGCCTCCAAGACGCCCGAGATCCGCCGGAGCGCACTCGGGCATCTGCTCGGACACATGATGATGCTGCTCGGCGGCCTGGCCGAGGGCTATCCGCGCGACACGAAGCCCACGCACGGCGAAGCCGACTTCATCTCGACCGAGCTCAAGATGCCCGGATACCTCGTGCGCGACCAGGCGCAGAAGTGGTTCAACGACTACCGCTACCTCGCCGGTCTCTTCGGCGTGGAGGAGGGGGAGATGTTCGACCGGATGCGCGACCTCGGCATCATCAAGTCCCGCGGGGTCGTCTGGGACTACTGACGGCGACGTCACCGCCGACTGCTATCATCGGCATGCGGCCCGTAACCGTTCACGGGCCCGGTCGGGAGGATCACATGCGTACGAGCTATGCGATCGGCGTCGACGTGGGCGGCACCCGCATCGCGACCGGCCTGGTGGAGCGCAAGGGCCGGATGCTCAAAGAGGTGCGGGCGCTCACGCCGAAGCAGTCCGGGCCCTTCGCGATCGTCGATACCATCATCGAGCTCATCGAAGACGTCACGGCCGGCGTGCACCCCGGCGAGATCGCCGGGATCGGCGTCGGTCTTCCGGCGCAGATCGATTTCCTCAAGCAGACGGTCGAGTTCTGCACCAACCTGCCGCTCGCGGGTGTGGATATGCGTTCGCTCATCATGTCGCGCGTGCACTATCCGGTCACCATCGACAACGACGGCAACTGCGCCGGCATCGGCGAGAGCCGCTTCGGCGCCGCCAAAGGCGTGCGTGATTTCGTGATGATCACTCTCGGCACGGGCGTTGGCGGCGCGCTCTTCCTCGACGGGCAGCCCTACCGCGGCTCGCGGGGGCTTGGCGCGGAGATCGGCCATATGGTCGTGCAGCTCGACGGTCCGCCCTGCCCGTGCGGAGGCAAGGGCCACATCGAGTCGTTCCTCGGCCGTCCGGCGATCGCGGCTCGCGGCCGCGAGGCCGCGGCGGAATACAAGGCGCGCGCTATACGCGAGCAGGCCGGGGGCGATGCTGAGAACGTCACGGCCGAGGACGTCATCAACGCGGCGCTCGGCGGCGACGAGATCGCGACGCGGATCCTGCTCGACGCCGGAGAGATCCTCGGCGAGGCGTTGATCGGCATCGTGAACCTGCTCAACCCCAAGCTCGTGGTCGTGGGTGGCGGGATCGGAGAGTCGTGCGCGCAGCTGGTGCACCGGGCGGCGGAGATCATCGACGAGAAGGCGCTTGCGGGCCGCCGCGACGTAACCGTGGTGCAGGCCGAGCTTGGCAACGACGCCGGCGTCCTCGGCGCTGCCGCACTCGCGTTCGACGAGCACGACTCGCGCGAAGGGTTGCATCGATGACCGATCATCCGGCAGGCCCCGCCACGGTCTACTTCGCGCCGATGCGCTCCGCGATGAAGCGCAGCATGGTGACGCGTGTCGGCAAACTGCTCGCGCGCGCGGGACTCGCCGAGGCGGTGGCCGAGGGCGACCTGGTGGCGGTGAAGATGCACTTCGGCGAGCAGGGCAACACCGGCTTCGTGCAGCCGATCTACATCCGCGAGGTGGTCCGGCGCATCCGCGAGGCGGGCGGCAAGCCGTTCCTCACGGACGCGAACACCCTGTACCGCGGCGAGCGGGCCAACGCGGTCGACCACCTCGCATGCGCGGTGCACAACGGCTTCTCGTTCGCGACCGTGGACGCACCCATCGTGATCGCCGACGGACTCGACGGTCGCGAGGCGGTCGAGGTGCCGGTGGCCGGCCGCCACTTCCAGAGCGTGCGGCTCGGCTCGGCTGCGGTGCATGCCGACGCGATGGTGGTAGTCACGCACGTGAAGGGTCACGAGGCCACCGGGTTCGGCGGCGCGCTCAAGAACGTGGGCATGGGACTCGGCTGCCGGTCCGCGAAGCAGCGGATGCACGCCGACTTCCGCCCCGAAGTGACCGCCGAGACGTGCACCGCGTGCGCGCGCTGCGTGAAGTGGTGTCCCGTGCACGCGATCGAGATCGGGCCGGAGCGCTACGCGGTCATCGACTACGAGCTCTGCTACGGCTGCGGCGAGTGCGTCGCGGCGTGTCCTTACGGCGCCATCGCGACGCAATGGAAGACGGACGCGACGATGATCCAGGAGAAGATCGTCGAGCACGTCGCGGGAGCGCTCGCGGACAAGGACGGCAAGGTGGTCTACCTTTCGTTCGTGGTGGCGGTGTCGCCGGACTGCGACTGCTGGAGCTTCTCGGATGCGCCGATCGTGCCGGATATCGGGGTGCTCGCCTCCACCGACATCGTGGCCATCGAGCAGGCGGCGTACGATCTCGTCACGCAGGCCACCGGGCTTGCGGGCTCGCGCGGCGAGGGCATGGCGGCGGGAAGCGACAAGTTCGCGACGGTGACCGGTGTGGATGGGACGCACGCGATCGCTTACGCGGAAGAGATGGGCCTGGGCACGAGAGTGTACGAGCTCGTGACCGTGGACTGACACGGGACCGGTTCTTCAAGGGGAAGAGGTGTGGTCTGTGGAGCGTATCGATTACTTCGGCGCGCTACGCGCGGGCTGGGAGATCACCTGGAAGCACAAGATCCTCTGGCTGCTCGGCCTTCTGTACGCCGGATTCGGGGGATCGGGCACGCGCAGGGAGGTCAGCGAGGAGGCCGCCCAGGAATCGTGGCGGCAGACCACGCAGTGGATCTCGGCCAATGTAGGGCTGGCGATCGGCATCGGTCTCGTCGGCCTGCTTGTCGTCATCGCATTCGTCGTCATCTCGCTGTCGGCGCAAGGCGGGCTGATCTGGGCGGCCAACGAAGGTGCCGAGGGACGGAAGCCTACGTTCGGCGACGCGTTCCGCGCCGGGTACCGCAAGGCCGGGCGCACGTTCATGATCGGCTTCCTCACTGGTTTGCCCATCTTCCTGATGGCGCTTGCGTTCGTCGGGACGCTGATCGCGGCGGGCGTCGGAACCGCTCTTCTCGAGGGTGACCCCGCAGCCGCACTCGTCGGCATCTGCGGGACCGCGCTCCTGGGCGTGGTCGCGCTCGTCGCGGTGGGCATCATCGTCTCGGCCATGATCGAGCTCGGCGTGCGCTACGGCGTGCTCGCCGACTATACGTTCGGCCGGGCCATCACGCGCGCGTGGCACGATGTGTGGGGCAAGCGGGGCGCGGTGGTGTTCCTGCTGCTCTGGCTCCTGATCGGCCTGGTGCTGACTGTGGCCATCACCATACTCACCTCGCCGTTCACGCTCCTTCTCGACCTGGACACGACCGGGACCTTTGGCATCCTCGGACTGATCACGGCGTTCGTCGGCGCCGTGTATGCCGCGTTCTACTCGGCATCGTGGACGGTGTTCTTCCGCCGGATGACGGGCATGGAGCGTCCGGCGCCCGTGCCCCAGTATCCGACGGTCGCGCCTCCATACCCGCCCGCGACGCCGGGCTACCCCGGCTATCCGCCCGCACCGCAGCCGCCGGTGATGCCGGTCGCGCCAGTCGAACCGGGACCGATCGTGGACGTCGCATCGCCTTCCGATCCGGCAGATCCCTCCGGTGGCTGACGCAGGCGGCATCCTCGTCGTCTGCGCGACGCCGATCGGCAATCTCGGCGACGTGACGTTGCGCGTGCTCGATGCGCTGCGCGCGGCCGACGTGATCGCCGCCGAGGACACGCGCGTCACCCGTAAGCTGCTCTCGCGATACGAGATCCACACCCCGCTCGAGGCGTATCACGAGCACAACCGGGCGGCCAAGACGCCCGAACTCGTGAGCCGGATCGAGCGGGGCGAGCGGATCGCGCTCGTTTCGGACGCCGGCACGCCCGGCATCTCCGATCCCGGCGAGCATCTCGTCGACGCGTGCCTGGACGCCGGGCTGCGCGTCGACGTGCTGCCGGGGCCGTCGGCGATCGTCACCGCACTCGTCGCGAGCGGACTGCCCACCGGCGCCTTCTACTTCGGTGGCTTCCTGCCGCGCAAGACCGGGGAGCGCGAGCGCGCCATCGCGCTGCTGTCCGCGCTCGACGCGACGCTCGTCTTCTACGAGTCGCCGGGACGCACGGCGGCGACCCTCACATCGCTTGCCGGCGCGTTCGCGGGCCGGCGTGCGGCGGTCGCGCGCGAACTCACGAAGCTCCACGAGGAGGTCGCACGCGGAGAGATCGGGCAGCTCGCCGACGACTTCGCGGCCCGCGAGCTCAAAGGCGAGGTGGTGGTGCTCATCGGGCCGCCGGTCGCGTCCGCACAGCTCACGCTGGATGAGGACGTCGTGCGCGAGCGCGTCCGGGATGCGATGACGGCCGGCGTGTCGCGGCGGGACGCGGTCCGCGACGTGGCCGCCGAGCTCGGCCTGCCGCGCAACGAGGTCTATCGGCTCGCGCTGGAGTAGCGCGCGTACCGGTACGCCGACCGCCATCGCGGACGCGGTCGAGCGCCTCGTCGGGCCCTAGCGCTGCTTGATCTCCTTGAGGCACGCTGCGCAGAGCGGACGGTCCTTGACGCGCTGGATGTCGTCCATGCTCCCGCAGAGCACGCAGGCGTCGTGGTACTTCTCGACGACGACCTGTTCGCCCCGGATCGAGATGGACACCGGGTCGTGCACGCGAATGCCGAGGACCTTGCGGTACTCCATCGGGATGACGATGCGGCCCAGATTGTCCACCCGTCGTACGATGCCCGTCTCACCCATGACGGCCGACCCCCTCGGTAGGTAAGGTCCCGTGCGGTATCATGTGAGGTCGCATACCGCGAGGTCGCGGATCGACCCTAATGCCATAAATGCCCACAGCGGAGAGAAGGTAATCGCCGGTGAGCATGTCCCCGTTCTACGTGACGACCCCGATCTACTACGTCAACGCCGAGCCGCACCTCGGCACGGCGTACACGACCATCGCCGCGGACGCCATCGCCCGCTACCGACGGATGACCGGTCGCGACGTGCTCTTCCTGACCGGTCTCGACGAGCACGGGCAGAAGATCGCGCAGGCCGCCGAGGAGCACGGCGTCTCGCCGCAGGAGTGGGTCGACTCCATCGCCCCCAAGTTCGCCGAGGTCTGGGAGATGCTCGGCATCTCCAACGACGACTTCATCCGCACCACGGAGGAGCGACACAAGCGCGGCGTGCAGGCGTTCTGGCAGAAGCTCCATGACGACGGCTGGCTCTACCAGGGACACTACGAGGGCTGGTACTGCGTACCGGACGAGACGTACTGGACCGACGAGCAGCTCGAGGACGGCATGTGCCCGCAGTGCGGTCGCGAAGTCCAGCACATCCGGGAGGACAACTGGTTTTTCAAGCTTTCCGAGTTCGGCGACCGCCTGCTCGAGTTCTACGCCGCCAACCCCGGGTTCGTGCAGCCCGAGACGCGCCGCAACGAGGTGGTGTCGTTCGTGACCGGCGGCCTCAAGGACCTCTCTATCTCGCGCACCACGTTCTCGTGGGGCGTGCCGATCCCGTTCGCCGAGGGCCACGTCACGTACGTGTGGATCGATGCGCTCCTCAACTACATCACCGCGCTCGGCTACGGAAGCGACGATCCGGCGGACGCGGCGCGCTTCGCCCGCTACTGGCCGGCCGACTATCACTTCGTGGGCAAGGACATCATCCGCTTCCACTGCGTGATCTGGCCGGCGATGCTCATGGCGGCCGGCATCGAACCGCCGAAGAGCGTGTTCGCACACGGCTTCCTGCTCACCAAGGGCGAGAAGATGAGCAAGTCGAAAGGCAACGCCCAGACGCCCGCGAGCCTCGTCGAGCGCTTCGGCGTCGACGCGTACCGCTACTACTTCCTGCGCGACGTGCAGTTCGGCCAGGACGGATCCATCTCGATGGAGTCGATGATCCAGCGCTACAACGGCGACCTCGCCAACGACTGGGGCAATCTGTGCTCGCGGCTGTTCAACATGACCGAGAAGTACCTCAGCGGCGCGGCGCCCGCCGCGCCAGCGGACGCCGCCGGGACGGCCGAGGACGCCACGCTGCGCGCCATCGCCGGTTCGCTGCCCGAGGCGTACGAGGAGCGCATGTCGCGCCTCGATTACGCTGGCGCGCTCGAAGCCGCATGGGAGCTCATCAAGTACGCGAACCGCTACATCGAGAATTCGGCTCCGTGGACGCTCGCCAAGGAGGGCGACGACGCCCGGCTGGCTGTGGTGCTCTACCACGCGCTCGAGGCGGTGCGCATCGCCGCGCTCTTCACCGCGCCGGTGATGCCGGCGACCTCGGCCGAGGTGTGGCGGCGACTCGGCCTTGGGGATATCGCGCAGGTGACCGACATCCTCGCCGCCGCCGAGTGGGGCGGCCTGCCGGCTGGCTCGGTCGTCACCAAGGGAGAGTCGCTCTTCCCCCGGATCTACGACGAGGAGTAGGCGCGCCCGCGCCTGAAGAAGCATGGTCGAGTCGCTGCCCATATTGCCGGATCTCGGGACCCCGTGTGTCGATGCCCACGCGCATCTCGACATGCTGGAGGACCCGCCCGCGGCGCTCGTGCGTGCGGCCCGGGCCGGCATCGCGCTCGTCGCGACAGTGGTCGATCTGACCGAGGAGCCCGAGCGGACCCTGGACGGCCTCGACGGGTGGCGAGCCGCAGCGTCCGCGCTGCTCGAGCCCGACGGGCTGGAAGCCCCCGAGGTGCGGCTGGTCGCGGGATGGCATCCGCACAATGCGGGGTCCGGAGACGAGGCGCTCCTGGAACGCTTGCGCGTCCTCGCGGCCGACCCGCGCGTCGCCGCTTTCGGCGAGCTCGGCCTCGACTTCCATTACGACCATTCGCCGCGTGATGACCAGCGGGCGTGGTTCCGGCGTCAGCTCGCCCTCGCGCACGAGGTCGGTCTGCCCGTGGAGATCCACCTGCGCGAGGCGCACGACGAAGGCGCCGCGCTGCTCGAGGAGCTCGGGATACCCGAGGCCGGTTGCGTCATCCACTGCTTCACCGAAGGGCCCGAACTCGCGGAGCGGTTCCTGGCGCTCGGCTGCCATATCTCGTTTGCCGGGCCGGTGACTTTCAAGAAGGCCGATGCGCTGCGCGAGGCGGCACGAGCCGTGCCGCTTGATCGCCTGCTCGTGGAAACGGACTGCCCGTTCCTCGCGCCCCACCCGTATCGCGGCCGCCGCAACGAGCCCGCGTTCGCGGTGCTGAATGCCCTCGCTGTCGCCGAGGCCAAGGGTGTTGCGCCGGCCGACGTCGCGACCGCGGCGCTCGGCAACGCCCGCGTGCTGTTCTCGCGGGAGCACGTGCGATGAGCGCCCGGCCGCTCGTGCTCGGGATAGCCGGGAGCCCCCGCGAGGGCGGGAACAGCGACCGCCTGCTCGATGCGGCGCTCCAAGCGGCGCGCGAGGCGGGCGCGGAGACCCGGCTGCTTGCGGCGCGGGACGTCGGCATGACGCCGTGCACGGGCTGCAACTCGTGCTCGGCCACCGGCGAGTGCGTGCTCGCGGATGGCGCCGACGTCTACGACGCGATCGACGCCGCCGACGCGATCATCGTCTCGAGTCCCGTCTACTTCGCAGGCGTCCCGGCGGGCCTCAAGGCGTTGTTCGACCGCATGCAGCCGTACTGGGCGCGCACGTACGAGCTCGGCCTGCCGAGGCCCCCGCGACGTCCCGGTGGCGCGATCCTCGTTCGTGGCGGCGGCGATCCGTACGGGTTCGCCGGGGCCGAGGCCACGACGCGAAGCGTGCTCGCGGTGCTCGGCATCGATGTGCTCGAGATCGTGCTCGTGGAGGGGGCGGACGCACCCGCCGATGTCGAGCGCGAACCCGGGGCTCTTGTGCGGGCGCGGCAGCTGGGAGCTGCGGTGGCCTCCGCTAGCAGCGAACGGACGAACGGGGGCTCGTGACCGTCCGTCGGTCGGCAGCACGGCCGGGTAGTCTGCCACAGTCGCTTTCGGTATACTAGGTCGGTCGCACTCCGACACCGAACTGTAACCGGTCGAAGGGATCTCATGCGCAAGCCGGTGACCCCGGCCCGCGTCCTGAAGACTCCGCACGTCATCGTACTCGTACTCGCAGCTGTCGTCGTACCACTGACGTTATCGGGATTGTTCTGGGCCAAGAAAGGCGTCACCGTCGTCGTCGATGGTGAGCCCGTGCACTTCACGACCGAGGCCAAGACGGTTTCCGATGTCCTGGCAGAAGCGGACGTCGTCCTCCAGCAGGGCGACATCGTGAGCCCCGCTCCTGAAGCCCTCATCACGGACGGCAGCCAGATCGTCGTCCGTCAGGCAGTCCCCGTCACCATCGAGCGCAACGGCGAATCGATCGAGGTTCGCGTCATCGGCACCACCGTCGCCGACGCGCTCGTTGCCGCAGGTCTCGACCCGTCGGTCGGGCTGGCCATCGATCCTCCCGTCGACGCCGAACTCTCCAAGGAGATGACGATCACCGCGACCGACATGTTCGTGCGCGTGGTCAAAGAAGAGGTCGAGGTAGCATTCGGCACCATCGAGGAGGAAGACCCGACGCTCCTGAAAGGTCAGCGCAAGCTCGTCCAGAAGGGGGCGCCCGGCTCCGCGATCCGGATCTACGAGGTCCTCGTCCTGGGCTCCGAAGAAGCGTCGCGCACCTGCAGGGTCGAAGAGATGGTCGTGGAACCGGTGCCCGCGATCGTGAAGGTCGGCACGAAGATCCCGCCGCCGCCCCCGGCGCCCAAGGTCGCGTCGGGTGGCGCGGACGCGGGCATCGCCGCTCCGGTCGCCGGTACGACGCTTCGCGTGAGCGCGACAGCATATACGCCGTGGGACCCCACCTGCAGCGGAACCGTGACGACCATCTTGCGCAAGCTGGCCGCGTACAAGGTTCCCGCAGGCTGGGGGATCGTCGCGGTGGATCCGCGGGTCATTCCTCTTGGGACGAAGGTGTACGTCCCGGGCTACGGCTACGCGGTCGCGGCGGACGTCGGTGGCGCCATCAAGGGCAACAAGATCGACGTCTGCTACTGGACCCCCGACCCGGCGAGCGCCATCAGGTCCGCGCTCAACTGGGGCCGGCGCACGGTGACTATCACCATCGTGCCGTAGGCGCTCGTCCCCGATGCCGTATTCCCGGCTGGCCAGCCCATCGGCCACCATCGCCTCGCTCAAGCGTCACGGTCTGTACACGCGCAAGTCGCTGGGGCAGCACTTCCTGATCGACGACAACGTCATCGGGCGCATCCTCGCGCTGTCCGCGCTCGTGCCGGGCGAGGTCGTGCTCGAGATCGGCCCGGGCATCGGTACGCTCACGGACGCACTGCTCTCGGCCGGCGCGAACGTCGTTGCGGTGGAGTACGACGATCGGCTCCTGCCCGCGCTCGGTGAGCTGCAGCACGAGCCGTCTGCCCTCGCGGTCGTGCATGCCGACGCGGTGACGGTGCCGGTGTCCGACCTGATGACTCCCGCAGGCCCCCCCGAAGCGCTCGTCGCCAACCTCCCGTACGGCGTTGCGGCGACCGTCGTCCTCCGGCTGTTCGAGGAGATGACGACGCTTCGACGGGCGGTCGTCATGGTGCAGGCCGAGGTGGCGGACCGCATGGCGGCGGTCCCGGGAACGAAGGCGTACGGTGCGTACTCCGTGAAGCTGGGGCTTCTCGCCCGCGTGGCCGATCGCTTTTCCGTACCCCCGTCGTGCTTCCTGCCGCCCCCGCGGGTGGATTCCGCGGTGGTGTCCCTCGTTCGCGTGGACAGGAGGCTTTCCCCGGAGGTGGCGGGTGCGGCTGCCCGGGCCGCCGACGCGGCGTTCTCGCAGCGGCGGAAGACGCTCCGCAACTCGTTCGCGGCGGGCCTCGGGCTTTCCGTGTCAGACGCGTTGCCGATACTGGAACAGGCGGAGGTCGACGCGAGCGCGCGTGCCGAGACCCTGGATGTGGACGCATATCTTCGGCTGGGAGCCGTGCTGCGACAGCGGTCGAATGTTGAGTTCTGACCAGGATTTCTGTATAGTAATTCCTTCCGAGGAGGATGATACATGGATGCCATGAACCAGGTTCAGGTCGTGGGACGTATACGCAGCGATCTGGAAGCCATGATGGGTTCGCGCATGCGCCTCAAGGCCAACATGGGCCGCTCCAAGGTCCTCGAGCGCGAAGGTGTTCTGGAGCAGACTCACCCGAGTCTGTTCGTCTTGAAGATCGACGAGAAGCGCGGCCGGACCGCTCGTGTGTCGTACAGCTACGTCGACATCCTCACCGGTACGGTCGAGCTCACGCATTGCGAGACCGGGGAGTGCGTCTTCCCCTGGCTCAACTGATCGGACGACTCACTTCAGACGCGGACGACACACGCGGGGCATCGTGCCCCGCGTGTCGCGTTTTTTAGGGGAGACATGGACGGATCGCTACGGATAGCGGCGCCCGCGAAGGTCAACCTGCACCTGTCGGTCGGGGGCGTGCGTACGGACGGCTATCACGAGGTGCGGACCGTGCTTCACGCGCTCGACTTCGGTGACAGCGTCACGATCGCCCCGTCCGCCGGGTTCTCGGTGCTGTGCGAGCCGCCGATCGATGTCGCGCCGGAGCGCAATCTCGCGTACCGCGCGGCACGGGCGATGGAGGCGCGCTACGGACGCGAGTTGGCCGTGGCGGTCCGGATCGACAAGCGCATCCCCGCGGGCGCGGGTCTGGGAGGCGCGAGCGCCGACGCGGCGGCCGTGATCGCGGGGCTCGCGAGCGCGTGGGACCTGGGCGATGACGCGGGCCTTGAGGCCGTGGCTCGCTCGCTGGGTGCAGACGTCCCGTTCCTCATCGAAGGCGGAGCGGCGCTTCTCGGGGAGCGCGGAGACGTGCCGGTGCGCCGGCTTCCGCCACTCGATGTGGCGGTCGTGCTCGCGAAGCCAGCGGATCCCGTCTCCACCGCCGCGGCGTACGCGGCGTTCGACGCGGCGGGCGGATCGCGCGCGTTCCCGCCGCGGGACGCGGACGGCCTCATCGAGGCGCTCGAGGGGGCCGATGCGGGCGGGGTCGCCTCCGCGCTCGCCAACAACCTCACCGACGCAGCGGTGGGGCTCGTGCCCGCCATCGCCGACGCGCTGGCGTGTCTCGAGGGAGCCCCGGGCGTGCTTGGCGTCGCGCTCACAGGAAGCGGCTCCGCGGTGTTCGGCATCTGCGCGGACGATGCGGCGGCCGCGCGTGCGCGGGACCTCGCGCGCGAACGCGGGTTCTGGTCCGTCGCGACCAGGACCTCGCCACACGGATGCCGGGTGTCGGGCGACTGAGAGCCCGCGGCCAGGAGCGCGCGTCGCGAATCTGGCAGGGAAGCGGGGGAGCGCGTCGAAGTACTCTCGAGCGCACAGACTTGGCGCTTGGGGGCACAATGGACATCACGAAAGTCACGCTTCGGCCGGTCGCGATGAACAAGGTATGCGCGATCGCCAGCATCGTCATCGACGATGAGTTCGTCATCCACGACCTGCGCGTCGTCAACGGCGACAAGGGCGTCTTCGTGGCGATGCCGTCACGCAAGCTGCCCAGCGGCGAATTCCGCGACATCTGCCACCCGATCAACTCCGACGCGCGTCAGATGATCCAGGATGCCGTCCTCGCGGAGTTCGAGGCCGAGGGCGGCGTCACGGCGTTCAACGGCGTCGCCGCCGCCGCAGCGAGCTGACCGGTGCGTCATCCGGCGCCCGGCTCATCGGAGCGCCTATGGTATACTCCCTGCGCTCGTCGCGTCGGGTTTCCGCGCCCGCGCACAACGGTTCTTGGGGCGTAGCCAAGCGGTAAGGCAGCGGACTTTGGCTCCGCCATCCGTAGGTTCGAATCCTACCGCCCCAGCCACGTCTATCAGTCGGGCTCGAGCGTCCGGTCAGGAGGGTTTGATGAGCGCCGCCGCCCTCATTCTCGCTGCGGGTCAGGGCACTCGCATGAAGTCGGGGCTCCCGAAGGTCGCGCACCACATCCTCGGGGTGCCGATGATCGCTCATGTCATCGACGCGGCCCGGTCGGCGGGAGCGGCGCGCATCGTGGTGGTCACCGGCCACGGCGCCGAAGCTGTCGAATCGGCACTGGCGGGTGCGGGTGTGGAGTTCGCGCTGCAAGCCGAGCGCCTCGGGACCGGGCACGCCGTGATGTGCGCCGAGTCGGCGTTCGCCGACGCCGACGGCTCGCTGCTCGTCCTCTCGGGCGATGCGCCGCTCGTGACCGCCGAGACGCTGTCGCGCCTCGTCGCCGAGCGGGAGGCCGCCGCCGCCGCCATGGCGGTGCTGACCGCGGTGATCCCCGATCCCATGCTCGGCCGTGTCGTGCGTGACGCGGACGGTCGCGTCGACCGGATCGTCGAAGCGAAGGACGCGACACCGGAGGAGGCCTCGATAACCGAGGTCAACACCGGCACGTACTGTTTCGACGCGCGCGTACTGTTCGAGCATCTGCATCGGCTGGGCAACGACAACGCGCAATCGGAGTACTACCTCACCGACATGGTCGCTCTCTTCCGCGCCGAGCGGCTGCCGGTCGTCGCGGTCATGGCCGACGACCCCGCGGAGGGCATGGGCATCAACACGCGAATCCAGTTGGCGGAGGCCACGCGGGCCCTGCAGCGGCGGATCAACGAGCGCCACATGCTCTCCGGCGTGACGATGACGGATCCGGACCTCGTGTGGATCGGCCCGCACGTCACGCTGGGCCGGGACGTGGTGCTCGAGCCGATGACCTTCCTGTTCGGCGCGACCGCGATCGGCGACCGGTGCGTGATCGGGCCCGACACGCGGATCACCGACTCCACCGTCGGGAGCGACTGCATCGTCGACTCATCGGTGGTGGAGGGCTCCTCGCTCGCCGAGCGGGTGACGGTAGGCCCGCGGGCCTATCTGCGCCCGGGCGTGCGCATGGAGGAGGGCTCGAAGGCCGGCGCGAGCGTCGAGATCAAGACCAGCACGATCGGGGCGGCCGCGAAGATCCCTCATCTGTCCTACATCGGCGATGCTGAGATAGGAGCGGGGGCCAATCTCGGCGCGGGTACGATAACCTGTAACTACGATGGCGTGCACAAGCACCGCACGATCGTGGGCGACGGGGCATTCGTCGGTTCGGATACGATGCTCGTGGCCCCGGTCGAGATCGGCGGAGGCGCGGTCATCGGAGCGGGGAGCACCATCTCGCACAACGTGCCACCCGCCGCGCTCGCGATAGAGCGCAGCGAGCAGCGCGTGATCGAGGGCTGGGCGGCACGACGGCGCGAGGCACGACGGCGCGAGGCATGGCAGGACGACGAATGAAGGAGCGACGCGCACGATGATCTCCACACCGGGCAAACGCATGATGGTGTTCGCAGGAACGCACAACCGGGACCTCTCGGAGGACATCGCCCGGCATCTGGGCGTCGAGCTCGGGAACATCAAGATCTCGAAGTTCGCCAATGGTGAGATCTACGTGCGCTATCTCGAGAGCGTGCGTGGTGCGGACATCTTCCTCGTGCAGTCGATGTGCGAGCCGGTGAACGCCAGCCTCATGGAGCTGCTCATCATGATCGACGCGGCAAAGCGCGCGAGCGCCCGCTGCATCACCGCAGTCATCCCGCACTACGCGTACGCCCGCCAGGACAAGAAGTCCGCGGCACGCGAGCCGATCACGGCCAAGCTCGTCGCGGACCTGCTCACCACGGCCGGAGCCGAGCGCGTGATCGCGATGGACCTCCACCAGGGCCAGATCCAGGGCTTTTTCAACCAGCCGGTCAACCACCTCACGGCGCTGCCGATCCTGGCCGACTACTTCGAGAGCCTCGGACTGGACGACCTGGTCGTCGTATCGCCGGACGTGGGGCGCGTGAAGGCGGCCAAGAAGATGGCCGACATGCTCGGCGGCGGGCTTGCCATCCTGCACAAGGGACGGCCGGAGCATAACGTGGCCGAGATCACGCACGTGATCGGCGAGGTCGACGGCAAGAACTGCATCATCGCCGACGACATGATCGACACCGCCGGCTCGGTCACCGAAGGCGCGCGCGCGCTCCTCACCAAGGGCGCCTCGAAGGTCTGGGTCACCGCGACTCACGGGCTGTTCTCGCCTCCCGCATTCGAGCGCATCGATGCCGCGCCCATCGAGGAGGTCGTCGTCACCAACACGCTGCCGGTGCCCGAGGATCGCCAGCATGGGAAGATACGGGTGCTCTCGGTCGCACCACTCTTTGCCCGGGCCATCCAGAACGTCTATAACGACGAGTCCGTCTCCGAACTGTTCGATCCGGACTTCCAGCTCTAGAACCGATCCTCCGGCGTGAACCCGCGCCGGCAACAAGGAAGGAGTCACCGTTGTCAACTGTAGCCAAGTTGCATGCGAAGCCCCGAGAGGTCATCGGGAAGTCGAGTCACCGTCTCGCCGGCGAGGGAATCGTCCCCGCGGTCGTGTACGGTCCCGAGATCGACACGATGAGCATCAGCATCGACCGTCGCGAGCTTGAGCGCCTGATGCACGATGCGACCGTGGGCGCGACGCTGGTGGACCTCGTGGTCGAGGGCCACAAGAGCCCGCTCCACGTCATCATCAAGGAGATCAAGCACGAGGAGGTCAAGGGCGCGGTCCAGCACGTCGACTTCTGGGCGGTCAAGATGTCCTCGACGCTGCAGACCGTCGTGGGCATCACGTTCGTGGGTTCGGCCGAGGGCGAGCGTTCGGGCGGCGTCGTCATGCACGCCCTGCGCGAGCTCCACGTCGAGGCGCTGCCGAAGGACCTGCCCGAGCACATCGAAGTCGATCTCTCATCGCTGCAGGTAGGAGACTCGGTCACGGTGGGCAGTCTGACCGCCCCCGCGGGCGTGACGGTGCTGGACGACCCGGACGCGGTCATCGCTTCGGTCATGGCGCCCACCGCTGCGGAGGAGGAAGTCGTCGAGGTCACCGAGGTCACCGAGGTGCCCGAGGTGGGCAAGGAATCCGCCGCCGAGGCCGAGGAGTAGTCGATCGCGCCGATGGCACGGATCGTGGTGGGGCTCGGGAACCCGGGCGAAGAATACGAGAACACGCGACACAACGCGGGATTCATGGTGGTCGATCTGCTGGCCGAGAACCTGCGTGTGAGCTACTGGAAGGACGAGGCCGGCGCCAAGGTCGGCCTCGTCCGTTTCGGCGACGAAGACCTTGTGCTCGCCAAGCCGCAAACGTTCATGAACCTCTCGGGTAAAGCGGTCGCGAAGCTCGCGCGAACCTACGATGCGCGCCCGGAGGATGTCATCGTCGTCCACGACGACCTCGACCTGCCCGAGGAGACCGTGCGGGTCAAGCGTGGCGGCGGGCACGGCGGACACAACGGGCTGCGCTCGCTTTCCGACGCGCTCGGCACCGGGGAATACGTGCGGGTGCGTCTCGGCATCGGCCGTCCGCCCGGGCGGCAGGACGCGGCCGACTACGTGCTGGATCCCATGCGCAAGGAGACGGCCGAGCGCCTGTCGGCCATGGTGCCGCATGCGGCGCAGGCGGTCGTGCACGTGCTCGAGCACGGCGTGGACAGCGCGATGCGGGAGTGCAACGCGGGGTAGCGAGTCACCACGTCACCTGGATGCAACACGCGAGCGGCGGTCCTGGGGGCCGCCGCTCGTACTCCTGACGCAGGGTGATGCCGCTTGATAAGCGGGTTCGCGGGTGCTACTTGAGGTACTTCATCGGATCGACGGGATTGCCGTTGATCCGGACCTCGAAGTGCAGGTGCGGGCCGGTCGAGAGGCCGGTCGAGCCGACCTTGCCGATGGTCTTGCCCCGCGTGACGCCCTGGCCCTTGCTCACGGCATAGCTGCCGTTCTGCATGTGGGCGTACAGGGTGACGACGCCGTTGCCGTGATCGATCATCACGCAGTTGCCGTAGCCGCCACGGTAGCCCGCGTAGATGACGGTGCCGTTCGCCGCAGCGACGATCGCTGCGCCGTTGATGCTCTTGCCGACAGCCGAGCCGCCGATATCGATGCCGGCGTGGAACTTCTTGTAGCCGAGGATCGGGTGGATGCGGTAGCCGAACGCCGCGCCGCCCGTGGGGGTCTGCTCGAAGCCGGGGACCGGGAACTTCATCACGCCGGCGAAGTAGCCCGAGCCATTGCCGTAGAGTTCCGCCGCGATGCGCGCCGACTCAGCCTCTTCAGCTTCGGCCTGCGCGCGCAGGCGCGCGGCGTTCGCTTCGTTCTCGGCGATCAGCCCGGTCTTCTTGTTCTGGGTGGCCTGCTGCTGGCCGAGCTTGGTCTGGTACTGGGCGCGCAGGTCGAGGAGGCGCTGCTCCTCTGCGGCGGCCTCGGTGTGCTTCGCCGCTACGGCGGCCAGATCGAGCTCGATCTGGCCCTGCAACTTCTCAAGCGTGGTCCGGGTGCTCTTGAGGTCGCGGGTGACGGTCTCGTTCGACTCGATCACGCGGTTGACGAGCGTGGTGCGCGCGATCAGGTCTTCGATGTTATCGCTGTCGAGAAGAAGGGAGAGATAGGCGAAATCGCCCGCGCGGTAGGTGGCCTGGACGCGCTGGGCGAGCAGGGTCTGCTGTCTCTCGTATTCGGCCTGCGTCGCATCGATCTGCGCCTGTTTGGTGTCGACCTCGAGCTGGAGCTGGTCGACCTCGGCCTTCAGGCGGGTCGCGCGCTCGGTGGCCAGGGCCACGTCGTCGGCCAGCGCGTCGATCTCGGCCTGAATGGTGTTGATGGCCTGGTCGAGCTCGGCAACCTCGCGGGTCAGACGGTCAGCGGCCGACTCGGCGGCAGCTGCGGCCTCGCGGGCCGAGCGGGCGGCTTCCTCATGCGCACGCAACTCCGCCTCTGACGCGCCAAACGCGACAGGAGGGAGGGCAAGCGTGGATATGAGGATGGCGGAGATGAAAAGAGAGACTGCGCGAGTGCATCGCATGCTGTGTCTCCTCCGGACGGCTTGAGAGCAGGACGAATCCCGCCGGAAGGCGCTTCGCATGGATAGTAGCAGCCCCCGGGGGTATAAGGCAAACAGAACCCGTACTGCAAGAACGGGACCAGAGACATGGAAGGGGCGATTTGAATGAGCGATGAGTTCCAGGGTGCACCTCCCGCACCGCCCGCACCGCCCGCGCCACCCGCGTACACTCCGGCTCCGGGAGCCGGGCCCGCGAGTGACAACAGCAAGATCCTGGCGGGACTCGGCTACCTCACCGGCATCGTGGCGCTCGTCGCGATCCTCATCGAGCCCTACAAGGACGAGAAGTGGGTGAGACTGCACGCGATTCAGGCGCTCGCCATGTGGGCGGGTTGGATCGTGGCGTCGATCCTGTTCCAGATCCCGGTGTTGGGCTGGGTCCTCGGCCCCGTTCTGTGGCTTGTTCTCGCCGTTCTCAGCATCATGGGCGCCATCAAGGCGTTCGGAGGCGAGTGGTGGGAGATGCCGGTGGTCCACCCGTTCATCAAGGCCTACGTGTAGCGGTCTACCGGCGCGGCGCAGCCTCTTCGGCAACCGTCACACCCGAACCATCAGGGGCGGGCGCGATTCGCGCTCGCCCCTCGCCGTCGACGAGGTAGAGCGCGCAGCCGTGGGCGCTTGCGTAGCGTAGGGCGTCCGTTTCGCCGCGCACGAACAGCGCCGTCGACAGGATGTCGGAATCGAGTCCCGAGAGGCTCGTCCCGGCCACCGTGAGCGACCGCAGTCCGTACGCGGGCGCTCCGCTCGCGGGGTCGAGGATGTGGTGATAGCGCACGCCGTCCGCCTCGAAGTAGCGCTGGTAGTCCCCTGAGGTCGAGAGAGCCCCCTCGCCTTCGAGCGCGAAGACGGCGACGACCCGGCCGGTGTCGCGGGGGTCCTCGACGCCGATGCGCCACACCCCGCCATCGGGCTTCGTCCCGAGGGTGACCGTGGTGCTGCCGGCAGTGATGATCGCCGCGGCGACCCCGCCGCTTTCGCGGAGCGCCTCGCGGGCGCGGTCGAGCGCGAGGCCCTTCGCGGCGCCCCCAAAGTCGAGCCCGGGGTACGATTCCACGTCGCACGCCGGGATGCTGAGGGTCTCCTCGGCGAAGCGGCCGCCGTCGCCGACGCGCTGGAAGCTCGCCGCGGCCTCGACCGCCCACGCGAGGCGGGCCGCGTCGGGCACGGTGCCCGACGAATCGAAGCTGTACTGCCCCACGACTCCGAACAGGGCCGGCGAGAAGGCGTCGCCGACGCCGAGCCGGCCGACTGCGTCGAGGACCGCCAGCGCGTCGGCCGGGAGGTCCCGCTCCTCGTAGGGCGTCTGGTTGAACGCCGAGACGGCGGAGCCGGGGTCGTACGCATCGAGGCCGGCCTCGACCGCGGCTATGGCCGCGAACGCCCCGTCGATCGCGGCGGTCACCTGCGCCTCGTCGTCCCCGTACGCGGTGATCGTCACGACGGTTCCGAGCGCCTCGCGGCTCACCGTCACCGACTCGTCTGCCGCGCAGCCGCCGAGGCCGGCGGTGAGGGCAAGGACGGCCGTGCACGCGATGCATGCGATGACCGTCGTACGGGGATGACGTCGCATTGCCTGCCTTACCCGGATAGGTATACTGGTCGGCACAGATGGACCCTGCCGTATGGCCAGTGTACCAACCTCCGGAGGCGTGATGTTCCCCATCATCCACACCCGCCAACTCTCCGACGCGGTCTTCGAGATGGGCGTCGAGGCACCCGCGATCGCCGCGAAGGCCAAAGCCGGTCAGTTCCTGATCCTCCGCATCGCCGAGGGCGGCGAGCGCATCCCGCTCACGTTCTCGGACTGGTCGGCCGAAGAGGGATGGATCCGCTTCATCTTCATGCGGGTCGGGAAGACCACGCACCGCCTTTCGCATATGAACGTGGGCGAATCGCTCGCCGACGTGGTGGGCCCGCTCGGCGTGCCGACGCACCTCGATGGCATCAGCCGTCCCGTGGTGATCGGCGGCGGGGTCGGTGCGGCGGTGGCGTATCCGGTCGCCCGGGCATGGTGCGACGCTGGCGCCGAGGTCACCGTCATCCTCGGCGCGCGCAACGCCGAGCTGCTCATCCTGGAAGAGGAATTCCGGGCGCTGCCCCTGAAGGAGCTCATCATCACCACCGACGACGGCTCGGCGGGCCGCAAGGACCTCGTCACCGCGCCGCTCAAGGAGCTGTGCGAGGCCGGCGCCGTCGATCATGCGATGGCGATAGGCCCCGCGATCATGATGAAGTTCTGCGCCGCCACCACGCGCGAGTTCGGCGTTCCGACCACGGTGTCGCTCAACCCGATCATGGTGGACGGGACNNGTGTCGGTCGGCGGCGAGACGAAGTTCGGCTGCGTGGACGGTCCGGACTTCGACGGCCACCTCGTCGACTTCGAGGAGCTGATGAGCCGCCAGCGCGTCTACACCGACGACGAACGACTTGCCGATGCCGAGTACCACAAGGAGTGCACATGTCACTCGTAGAAGACGCCGCCGCGCCGGCACCGGACGAGAAGCCCCGCCACCGCCCCGCGCGCATCCCGCGCACGGCCATGCCCGAGCGCGACGCCGCGGAGCGCGCGCGCGATTTCGACGAGGTCACGCTCGGCTACACCGAGGAGATGGCGCGCGCCGAGGCGAGCCGCTGCCTGCAGTGCCGCAACGCGACGTGCATCGACGGCTGCCCGGTCAACATCGACATCAAGTCGTTCATCGGCCACATGATCGAGGGCGACTACACCGGTGCGGTCTCGGTGCTGAAAGAGAGGAACGCGCTTCCCGCCGTGTGCGGCCGCGTCTGTCCGCAGGAGGAGCAGTGCGAGGCGTCCTGCGTGCTGGCGAAGAAGGGCGAGCCGGTAGCCATCGGCCGCCTCGAGCGGTGGCTCGGCGACTTCGACCTCGCGTGCGAACTCGACCACCGCTGCGTGCCCGAGGTGGGCGCCGGCAGCGGCAAGCGCGTGGCGGTGATCGGCTCGGGACCCGCGGGCCTCGCCTGCGCCGGCGAGCTGCGACGCTTCGGGCATGCGGTGACGGTCTTCGAGAGCCTGCACGCCACCGGCGGCGTGCTCACCTACGGCATCCCGGAGTTCCGGCTGCCGAAGCACATCGTGCAGGCCGAAGTGGGGCTGCTCGAGGAGATGGGCGTCGAGATCCGCTGCGACGTGGTCGTGGGGGCAACGTACACGATCGACGAGCTGATGGCCGACGAGGGGTACGACGCCGTCTTCATCGGCAACGGCGCCGGCCTGCCGATGTTCCTGGGCATCCCGGGCGAGAACCTGAACGGCGTGTACTCCGCGAACGAGTTCCTCACCCGCGTGAACCTGATGCGGGCGTACGAGTTCCCCAAGGCCGACACGCCCGTGTGGCGCGGTCGCAAGGTGGCGGTGGTCGGCGGGGGCAACGTGGCGATGGACGCCGCGCGCACCGCCAAGCGCCTGGGCGCGGACGAGGTCTTCCTCGTGTACCGGCGCACCGAAGAAGAGATGCCGGCGCGCAAGGAGGAGGTCCATCACGCCCGGGAGGAGGGCATCGAGTTCAAGATGCTCTGCTCGCCCGCCGAGATCCTCGGCAGCGACGGGTTCGTGACGGGGATCATCGCGAACCGCATGGAGCTCGGCGAGCCTGACGCGAGCGGCCGGAGATCGCCCGTCTGCGTCATGGACGCCGACTTCACCATCGAGTGCGACACGGTCATCATGGCCCTGGGCACGCGGGCGAACCCGCTGCTGGCCACCACGACGCCGGACCTCGAGCTTTCGAAGCGCGGCTATATCGTCGCCGACGAAGATGGCGCAACCTCGAAGCCGGGCGTGTACGCCGGAGGCGACATCGTCACGGGCTCCGCGACGGTCATCCTCGCGATGGGCGCGGGCAAGCGTGCCGCTCGCGCTATGGACGAATGGCTGATGGGACAGCGCGGATAGCAGTGCCGAGGCGATGTGCGGTACAATCGGAGCGCGTTCTGCGACGTACGGCACCATGCTCTGACGAGTGGTCGATGTCATCGCGCCAGGCGGCATCCGGGAGGTGGCAGTGTCGGACCCGATTCGCGTTCTGGTCGTCGACGACGATGAGTCCATCGTCGAGATGATCCGGATGGGCCTCGAGGCGGAGGACATGCGCGTCAACACCGCCGGCGATGGCGCAGAGGCGCTCGAGGTGCTGCACAAGATCCCCGTCGACGTCGTGCTGCTGGACATCATGATGCCGCGCGTCGATGGCTGGATGGCGCTGATGGAGATCCGCAACGATCCCGTCACGGCCGACATCCCCGTCATCATGCTCACCGCCAAGACCCAGGACCTCGCGCGCATCCTCGCCTTCAAGCAGGGCGTCCAGCAGTACGTGACGAAGCCGTTCAACATGATGGAGCTCGTCGCACGCATCCAGAGCCTCATGAAGGCGCGCCAGCGCACGGCGACGCCTGCTGGTGAGGGCGACTTCCGCAAGCTCGCGGTACGCAAGAGCGGCCGGACCGTCCTGCTCGATCTCGAGGACGTCGTCTACATCTCGGCGAAGAACAAGTCCACGTACGTGCACACCTACGAGAACCAGTACCTCGTGGACCTCACGCTCTCCGAGCTCGAGGAGCGGCTGCCCGCCGAGGTCTTCCGCAGGCTCCACCGCAGCTACATGATCAACCTGAACAAGGTGAAGGAGATCGCCCGCGCCGAGGGCGCCTACCAGGTCGTCATGGCGGATCGTGACGAGACGCTGATCCCCGTGGCGCGCCGCCAGGTCAAGTTGTTCCGCGAGGCGGTCGGTATCTAGTTCCTGAGGCTCCCGAGCGGAGCCGGCATCCTTCCGCCGCGCCTGATAAGCCGCGCGCTGCTCCACGACGACACGTCCATGACGGGGGCCGCGCCGAGCAGGCCGCCCCAGCTCACGTGGTCGCCAGCCTTCTTGCCGACGGCCGGGATGAGCCGGGCGGCGGTCGTCTTGTTGTTGATGACGCCGATGGCGCATGCGTCAGAGATGATCCCCGCGATGGTCTCGGCGGGCGTGTCGCCGGGAAGCGCGATCATGTCCAGGCCCACCGAGCACACCGCGGTCATCGCTTCGAGCTTCTCGAGGTTGAGCGCGCCGCACTCCACCGCGCGGACCATGCCCGCGTCCTCGGAGACCGGGATGAACGCTCCGGAGAGCCCGCCGATCGACGATGTCCCCATCGCCCCGCCCTTCTTGACCGCGTCGTTCAGGAGCGCGAGCGCGGTCGTGGTGCCCGGTGCGCCGCAGCGCTCGACGCCCATGGCTTCGAGGATGTCGGCGACGCTGTCGCCCTCGGCAGGCGTGGGGGCGAGCGAGAGGTCGACGATGCCCATCGCCACGCCGAGACGGCGGGCGGCCTCGCGGGCGACGAGTTCCCCGGCCCGCGTGATCTTGAACGACGTGGCCTTGATCGCCTCGGCCACGGCGGTGAGGTCGGCGTCATCGGGCATCGCCGCGATGACCGCGCGCACCACGCCCGGTCCCGAGATGCCCACGTTCACCACGACGTCGGCTTCTCCCGAGCCGTGCACGGCACCGGCCATGAAGGGGTTGTCCTCCACCATGTTGGCGAAGACGACGAGCTTCGCGCAGCCGATGCTGTCGGCTGCGGCGGTGAGCTCGGCGGTCGCCTTGACGGTGTGAGCCATGCGCGCGACGGCGTCCATGTTGATGCCCGCGCGGGTGGAGGCCACGTTGACCGAGGAGCACACGCGCTGCGTCGTCGCGAGCGCTTCTGGGATCGAGCGGATGAGCGCGTCGTCGCCGGCTCCCACGCCCTTGTGCACCAGCGCCGAGAATCCGCCGATGAAGTCCACGCCGGACGCCTCGGCCGCGCGGTCCATGGCCGCGGCGACAGGCGCGAGGTCGTCTGAGGCGCAGCGTCCGGCGACCACGGCGACCGGGCTCACGGAGATGCGCTTGTTGCGGATCGGGATGCCGTACTCGCGCTCGATCGCCTCGCAGACCGGCACGAGTTCCCGGGCCGCGCGCGTGACCTTCTCGTAGAGGCGGCGGGCCATCTCGTCAGAGGTGTCCGCGCCACAGTCGCCGATCGAGATGCCGAGCGTGACGGTGCGGATATCGAGGTGCTGCTGCTGCACCATGACGAGGGTCTCGACGATCTCCTCGGGGCTGATGTGGAGCATGTGGGTCCCCTTCCGCTACACGCGGTGCATGAAGCGGAAGACGTCCTCCCGCTGAAGCGTGATCTGCATGCCGATCTCCTCGGCGACCTCGGCGAGGCGCGCCTGCACCTCTTCGAAGGGGTGGGTTCCCTCGTCGACGGTCACCAGCATGGTCATCGAGAAGATGCCGGAGATGATGCTCTGGCGGATGTCCTCGATGTTGACGCCCTTCTCGGCGAGCGCCGCCGAGATGGCCGCGACGATGCCGACGCGGTCTGCGCCCAGCACCGATAGGATCGCGCGTGTGTTCATGATCTCCCCTGTGGTCTGCCGACGGCGTGCCGCGGCATGCGAGTTCGCGTACGTCACGCGGTATACTCTACCCGCCCTGGTCCGAGAGCGCGACGGACATCCCGCGCGCGGCGATCGCGAAAGGCCCGGCGTGGCAGTCCCGATAACCCCCGTGCACCTCGGCGATGTCGTGCGTCTCAAGAAGCCGCACCCGTGCGGCGCCAACGAGTGGGAGATCACCAAGCTCGGCATGGACATCGGGCTGCGGTGCGTGGGGTGCGACCGCAAGGTGCGCCTCGAACGCTACGAGTTCGACCGCCGGTTCCGCGGCTTCCTGCGGCGGGCCGGGGAGCAGCCGCCCGAAGCGTAGGCGGCGCGAGGACGCGCTACGACCCGCCCGCATCGGTGAGGGTACCCGGCGAGTCGATCTCGTTCAGCTGCATGTGCACGTGGTCGCCGCCGTTGGCCGTGTACCCGCCGAGCTGGATCTCGATCTTGTCCGACATCTTCCGCACGCTTGCGAGCCGGGTGAGACCGGCCGCCACGGGGTCACCGGCCTTCACGCGCACGTCGTCGACGTGGATGAGGACGACGTCCACCGTCTCCCATCCGTCGGGCCGGATGTGGATCTCGTAGTCGTCGTACGCGTCGTAGAGCCGGTACGCCCTTACCGCCACGACCGTGCCCGTGACCGGCGACCAGACCGCGGTGCCGGGCTCGGCGCCCGCATCCACGGCCGTGTCGGGCTCGCCGCTGCGATTCGTGCGCCAGAGGCGAAGGCAGACGCCGTCCCAAACGTTGGTGGCCGTGCCGGTATCGCCCGCTTCGGGCACCGCGTGCAGTTCGGCGGCGAGATCCATGTCCGCGTCTGGGACGAGCGAGGTGAGGTGCAGCGCGCTTGAGCCCGCCGCCTGGTGGAACGCGAGCGCGGTCAGGTCGGCAGGGTCGACGGGCAGCCGGAGATGCAGGCTGCGATACGCGGCGAAGAAGGGTGTCGCGCCCTCGCGATCGATCGCGGCGGTCGGCGCGGGCACGCTCTCGATCACGGCCAGCGGGGCGTCTGTCGCGTCGGCCTCGGCCCCGCTGCCGCCCTGTGCCGCCAGGATCACCACGGCAGCGACGAGCAGCGTACTGCCGAGCAGCGGGCCGAGCGCGACCGTACGTCGGCGGCGGACAGTCGTCCGGGGCCTGACGGTCAAGCCGGTGTCGTGTCCCAGCGTGCGCATGCGCCGCGCGGGCGGGGCTGCGGCCCTGTGAGACGTGCCGTGGACGCCGGTCACGGGACGGCGGTGTCCGCCCGGACGAACGCGTCGGTGGACATCGTCCCGGTCATCGTGGTCGGGAGTGAGGCGGGTGTGCGACATAGGGCTCCGGCGAGGGTCGGATCGTCGGGTGACACCGGTACTATACCAGCCCCGCGCCTGGGCCATCCGCGCCACGGACGGCAGACGCCCGTTTCCGCTCCCGCGGCACGTCACTGATGGTAGAATCGCAGGACATCGCACCGGGTCGTCCCGTTCGGGGGTCGTGACGTGGAGAAGCTCGAACAGATCCTGCACGCCGAGGATGCCGCCCGCGCGCGGGTGGCCGAGGCTCGCGACGACGCCATCGAGATCGACCGGGAGGGCGTTGCGGCAGTGGCCGCGATCCGCTCCGGGATCATCGCCGACGCGAAGGAAGCGGCGGTCGCGCGGGCTGCGGAAGTCGTTGAGGAGGCACGCGTGGAGGCGGCCGCTCTCGACGCGCAGGCGACCGTCCAGCGCGCCGCGGTGCTCGACGCGGCCGAGGACCGGTTCCCCGCAGCGGTGGAGCGCGTACTCGGAGAGTTGGGGGTCTAAGCGTGGCCGTTGCGCGCATGCGGAAGGTCACGGTCATCGGGCACCGTGCGGCGCTCGATGGCATCGTCGAGCGCATGCAGCGCGCGGGCGTGCTCGATATCGAGGCCCTCGAAGAAGGCGCGACGCCGTCGATGGTGGTTCCTGACGCGGACGTGCTCCGACGGCTCGAGGAGTACCGCGCCGACGCGATCTTCGTCCGCGACTTCCTGGGCCGGCACCACACTCCCACGCAACCGCTCTCCGCGTTCATCTCCGAGAAGGTCCACGTGTCGCAAGCCGACTTCGTGGACCTCGAGATCGACTCGACGCTGCTTCATCTCTACGACATGTGCGAGGCGGTCTCCGACGGCATCGCCTCCCGCATACGCGAGCGCGCGCGCCTGAANNNCGCCCGAGGGCGCCTCGATCCGGCAACTCCTGCGCGAGGTGTCGCCGTACGTCTCGGTGCAGGAGGAGTCCTCCGTCAGCGGTCGCTCGGCCTGGGTCGTCCTCGCGCACACGAGCGTCGTGGATGAGGTGCGCGCCACGCTCGCCGGCACCGGCTTCACCGATGTGTCCTTCCCCGATCTGGCCGACTATCCCGCCGAGGAGCGGGCGGTCGCTCTCGAACGTGCCGGGCTGCTCGAGACCGAGATCGCGGCGCTCGAGGAGCAGGCCCGGGAGCTGTCCGACGCGCACTACTTTGACGCGGTCGCGCTTGCCGAGGCGGTCGAGGCGGACCTCGACGCGGTCACCGTGCGCGGTGGCTTCGGCGCCACCGATGCGACGTTCGTGATCTCGGGATGGGTCGCCGCTCACAACGAGGCCGGCCTTCTCGCCGCGCTCGAACCGATGGGGGACGCGATCGACATCGGGTTCGCGGAGCCCGGACCCGACGATCGGCCTCCCGTGGAGCTGCGGAACCCGAGGCTGCTGCGCCCGTTCGAGGTCCTGACCGACCTGTACGGCCGCCCCCGCTACGATGAAGTGGATCCCACGCCGCTGCTGGCGCCGTTCTTCTTCGCGTTCTTCGGGATCTGCATCGGTGATGTGGGCTATGGCCTGATGCTCATCGCGGGGGCCTGGTTCATCAAGAACAAGCTCGACGTAGCGCCGGGCGTGAAGAAGTTCATGGACCTGATGATCGCCGGCGGCGTCGCCGCGATCATCGCGGGCGTCGCGTTCGCCTCGTACTTCGCGTGGGATGCCGCCGAGCTGCCGTCGTTCCTGCTCGCGCTGCGGATCATCGATCCGATGGAGCAGCTGGAGACCTTCCTGATCTTCACGGTCGTGCTCGGCGTCACGCAGGTGTTCCTTGGCGTGCTCATCTCGGCGTGGGACCTCGCGCGGCGCGGCGACTGGTCGGCGGCCGTCTTCGAGCAGCTCTCGACGCTCTTCCTGTTCGGCATGATCGCCGTCGCCGTGCTCGTGCCGTCGCTCTCCGGCGTGGCCATCGCGCTCGGTGTGGGCCTCACCGCTGCGTTCAAGGGCCGCGCCATCGATGCGGCGCTGCGTGCGGACGGCGTCGCGGCGTGGGACCGGGCGGTCGGCATCGCGTGGCTCGCCCTGTTCGTGGTGTGGCTCGTGTCGCTCGGCGGCATGATCGGCCTGCCCGTGGGCTGGGTCTTCCTCGCGGGCACGGCGCTCGGCCTGGCGGGATCGAAGGCCACGCGTCGCATCGTCATCGGCCTGCTCGGCGGCGTGTACGCGGTCTACGGCATGTCGTCGTTCCTCGGCGACGTCTTGAGCTACACGCGCCTGGCGGCCCTGAGCCTCTCGGGCGCACTCGTCGGCATGGTGTTCAACCTGCTGGCGCGCCTCGTCGGATCGGGTGCCGGAGGGCTGTTCGACGCCGGCGGCTTCTCGATAGTCTGGGGCGTCGTCGTCGTGGTGCTCGCGGCGCTCGTGTTCGTGTTCGGGCACGTCTTCAACGTGGTCATCAACCTGCTCGGCGCGTTCGTGCATCCCGCGCGCCTGCAGTTCGTCGAGTTCTTCAGCAAGTTCTACGAGGGCGGCGGCAGGGACTACCGGCCGTTCGGCTTCCGCACGAAGACGCTGGTACTGCATGCCGACAACGTACGGCAGGAAGGAGCGGGAACGTGAACGAGGTCTTGTGGGGGCTCTCCGGAGTCAACTGGGCGCTTCTCGGTGGGGCGGTCGCCGCGATACTCGGCGGCATCGGCTCGGCGATCGGCATCACGATCGCGGCGTCGATGGTCTCCGGCGTGGTGACCGAGGACGGCGAGAAGTTCGGCAAGCTGCTGCCGCTGGCCGCGATGCCGGGCACGCAGGGCATCTACGGCTTCATCGCCGCCGTGCTCGTGCTCGTCTTCTTCAACCTGCTCGGCGGCGAGGGCACGCTGACGCCGCAGCAGGGATTCGCCGTGTTCATCGCGTGCATGCCGGTGGCGTTCCTGTGCCTGATGTCGGCGATCTACCAGGGCCGCACAGGCGCCGCGGCCGCCGGCATCGTCGCGCGTCGCAGCGAGGACTCCGGAAAGGCGCTCATCTTCCCGGCGCTCGTGGAGACCTACGCAGTGCTCGCGCTCATCGTGACCATCCTCATGCTGACGGCCATCCAGGCCGCCGTGAACGCGGCAGGGTAGGCGGGGGAGCACCGTGGCGATCGCTGACATCATCTCCCGCATAGCCGATGACGCTCGCGCCGAGGCTGACGGGATCATCGCTTCCGCGAAGCGCCGGGCTGCCGAACGCGAAGCGGAGGTGCGTGCGCAGGCGACCCGCGAGGCGAAGCGGCTCGCGGACCTCGCCGACGAGCAGGCGCGTGTCGAGGCTGGGACGCTGCTGGCCAACGCACGCCTGAGCGCGCGCGACCGCCTGCTCTCGGCGAAGCGGGAACGCGCCGAGGCGGTGCTCGAGTCTGTGCGCGAGCGCGTCGAATCGCTGCCCGACGGCGAGTACGCGCATCTGATAGCTCGACGCGTCGCGGCTTCGGCGCTGCCCGGGCAGATCGTCCGCGTCGCGCCCGCCGACCGTGACCGGCTGGCCACGCTCGGGTCGCTGCTCAGCGCTGCCGGCGTGGACGTGCGCGTAGATGATGAGCCCGCCGAGGCGGCCCGCGGGGTCGTGCTCGAGGGCGGGGGAGTCCGCGTGGATGTCTCGCCCGCGTCGCTCATCGCCACGCGCCGGGACGAGCTGCTGCATCTCGCGGCCGAAGCGCTGTTCGGGAACAAGGAGGTCTGATCCGGTGCGACTCAGGTCTCCCATACGCGACGACATCCGCTACGGCTTCGCCGTGGGACGTATTCGCGTGCTCGAGGCCCGGCTCCTGTCGCGCTCCGCGTTCGAGCGGCTCATCGACGCGCCCGACCTCGCGGAGCAGCGCCGCGTGCTCTCGGAGACTGCGTTCGGCCGCTACCTCGAGGGGGCGACGACGGCCGAGGACGTCGAGCGCGCGCTCGACGCGTCGCTCGGCGACCTGTACGAGGAGTTCGTCGAGTCTTCAGACCTGCCGGAGGGCGTGGTGCGCTTCTTCCGGCTGCCGCACGACTACCAGAACATCCGCGCGGCCCTCAAAGCGCGCGCTCTCGACGCGCCCGAGCCGACGCCGTCGGCGTTGGGGGCTGCCGCACCCGCGGAGTCCGCCGAGCGGGCGGGCGACGCGTACGACGACGCCACCGGACCCGTCGCCGATGACGAGGACACGTCCGCCGTGCTCGGCGAGATCGAGAGCGGTGTGGACCGCGGGCTCTTCGCGCAGATCGAAGACGCGGCGCGCCGCTCCGGCGTCCGGTTCCTGCGCGATCTCGTCCGTCTGCGGATAGACCTCGCGAACATCCGCGTGCTGCTGCGGGCCAACCGCAGGCGCATCGGCGGACCGGCGGTGTCCCTCGCGCTCGTACCGGGCGGATCGCCCAGGCTCGTTCGGCTGGCCGCGGATGCCGCCCGGCTGAGCGTCGAGGACCTGGCCGACGCGATCGTCGCGACGCGCGCCGTCCCGGACCTGGCCGGGCACGACCTGCTCGACCTGGAGCACTACGACCTGGTCGCCTCGACCATCGACGCCCAGCGCATGGCCGAGGCGCGCCGCATCCCCAACGGGCCGGAGCCGGTCGTGGCCTACGTGCTGGCGCGCGAGGCCGAGGTCGCTGCGCTCAGGATCGTGCTGATCGGGCGGCTGGCGGGCGTCGACCGCGAGATCGTGCGCGAGCGGCTGCGAGGTGTCGCGTGAGCCAGACGCTGCAGATCGCTGTGGTCGGTGACACCACGAGCGTGGCGGGATTCCGTCAGCTCGGATTCGAGGCCGTGGCCGTCGAGCGGCCCGAAGACGCCCGCGGGCAGTGGGCGCGCCTAATGGGAGGCGACTACGGGGCGGTCTTCGTGACCGAGCCCGTGTACCGCGCGATCGAGGACCTGGTCGCGGAGTCAGCGGATCGGCCCGTTCCGGCCGTGACCGTGATCCCGGCCGCCGGGAGCACCGGCGGATTGGGTGCAGCCAAGTTGAACCGTGCCATCGAGCGTGCACTCGGCACCTCGATGCCGGTTGGAGAAGGAGAAGGATAACGTGGAGCGAGGCACGATCCTGAAAGTCGCGGGGCCGCTTGTGGTGGCCGTCGGACTCGAGAGAGCGAAGATGTACGACCTGGTGCGCGTGGGCGAGCAGGGGCTCATGGGCGAGATCATCGAGATGCGCGGCGATCGCGCGTCCATCCAGGTGTACGAGGAGACCGAGGGTCTCGGGCCCGGCATGCCGGTGGAGTCCACCGGCGCGCCGCTCTCGGTGGAGCTCGGCCCGGGCATGCTCGGCGCCGTTTACGACGGCGTGCAGCGGCCGCTCGACGAGCTCGAGCGGCGGGCCGGGGCGTTCCTGTCGCGCGGCATCTCGGCGCCGGGCCTCGATCGCGACAAGCGGTGGGAGTTCGTACCCGCCGTCGCCGTGGGCGCGCGCGTGAGCGGCGGCGACATCATCGGCACCGTGCAGGAGAACGAGGTGATCGAGCACCGCATCCTCGTGCCCCCGGCGCTCGCCGGCGAGATCGTGGAGTTCTCGGCCGGTGCGCACACCGTCACGGACACGGTCGCAAAGCTTCGCGACGCCGACGGCGCCGTGCACGACCTCACGATGATGCAGGTGTGGCCGGTGCGCATGCCGCGCCCGTACGCCCGCAAGGTCGCCTCGGGCGAGCCGCTCGTCACCGGCACGCGCGTCATCGACACGTTCTTCCCGCTCGTGAAGGGCGGCGTGGCCTGCATCCCGGGCCCGTTCGGCGCGGGCAAGACGGTCACGCAGCATCAGGTGGCCAAGTGGAGCAACGCGCAGGTGGTCATCTTCATCGGCTGCGGCGAGCGCGGCAACGAGATGACCGACGTGCTCATGGAGTTCCCCGAGCTGACCGACCCGTACTCGGGCCAGCCGCTCATGAAGCGCACCGTGCTCGTGGCCAACACGTCGAACATGCCCGTCGCCGCCCGCGAGGCGAGCGTCTACACGGGCATCACGATGGCCGAGTACTTCCGCGACATGGGCTACGAGGTGGTCCTGCAGGCCGACTCGACGTCGCGTTGGGCCGAGGCCATGCGCGAGATCTCCGGGCGTCTCGAGGAGATGCCGGGCGACGAAGGCTTCCCCGCGTATCTCGGCACGAAGCTCGCCGCGTTCTACGAGCGCGCCGGTGCGGTGGAGTGCCTCGGCTCGGTCTCCGTCATCGGCTCCGTCTCTCCTCCGGGCGGCGACCTCTCGGAGCCCGTCGTGCAGAACACGCTCCGCGTGGTGAAGGTGTTCTGGGCGCTCCAGGACACGCTCGCCTACGAGCGCCACTTCCCCGCGATCGACTGGCTCACCAGCTACTCGCTCTACCTCGAGCGCCTGCGGCCGCACTGGGACGCAGAGGTCTCCGAGCGGTACCGCGCGCGTCGCGACGAGTGCATGGCGATCTTGCAGCGTGAGAGCAACCTCGCCGAGATCGTGCGGCTCGTCGGCCTCGAGGCGCTCTCGCCCGAGGAGCAGATCCTGATGGAGACGGCCAAGAGCATCCGCGAGGACTTCTTGCAGCAGAACGCGTTTCGCGATGACGACCAGTTCACATCGCTCGCCAAGCAGGACCGGCTGCTCGAGATGATCCTGCTGTTCCACACCACCGCCATCGAAGCGCACCGCCAGGGTGCGCCGCTCAGGGGGATCTTCAGCGCGCCGGTGCGCGAGAAGATCGCCCGCGCCAAGTACGGCACCGGAGACGAGACGGACATCTTCGACGAGATCGCCTCGGATATCGAGACGCAGCTCGTCGGCGAGGGCGGGGTGAACGCATAAGTGACGCGCGAGTACACGACAACACGCGATATCGTCGGCCCGCTGCTTCTCGTCGAGCGGGTGGTGGATGTCACCTACGGCGAGCTGGTCGAGCTGGAGTACCCGGGCGGCGTCCGCTCCCTCGGCAACGTGCTCGAGGTGAACGGTGACGTCGCGCTCGTGCAGGCGTTCGCCGGGACGAGCGGCGCCAATCCGAGCGAGACGAAGGTCCGCTTCCTCGGCCGGGCGCTCGAGATCGGCGTGAGCCGAGACATGCTCGGGCGTGTGTTCGACGGCCTCGGACGGCCGCGCGACGGCGGCCCGGAGATCATCCCCGACGAGCGCCGCACCATCTACGGCGAGCCGATCAACCCGACGGCGCGCGACTTCCCGGACGACTTCATCCAGACCGGCGTCTCGGCCATCGACGGCCTCAACCCGCTCGTTCGCGGCCAGAAGCTCCCGATCTTCTCGGGCGCGGGCCTGCCACACAACGAGCTCGCGGCGCAGGTTGCCCGGCAGGCGGCCGTGCTCGCGAGGAGCGCACAGGCGGATGCGGTGGGCGAGAAGCTCGAAGGCGAGTTCGCCGTCGTGTTCGCCGCGATGGGAATCACCTTCGCCGATGCGGACTTCTTCATGACCGAGTTCCGCAACACTGCGGCCATCGAGCGGGCGGTGCTCTTCCTCAACCTCGCCGACGACCCGGCCGTCGAGCGCATCGCCACGCCGCGCGTGGCGCTCACCGCCGCCGAGTACCTGGCGTACACCTGCGACATGCACGTGCTCGTGGTGCTCACCGACATGACCTACTACTGCGAGGCGCTCCGCGAGGTGTCCGCCGCCCGCAAGGAAGTGCCGGGACGCCGCGGCTACCCCGGTTACCTGTATACCGACCTCGCGACCATCTACGAGCGCGCGGGCCGCATCAAGGGCGCCAAGGGATCGATCACGCAGGTGCCGATCCTCACCATGCCCGACGATGACAAGACGCACCCCATCCCCGACCTCACGGGCTACATCACGGAGGGCCAGATCATCCTCGACCGGTCGCTCAACCGCAGCGGCGTCTATCCGCCGATCGCGGTCCTGCCGAGCCTCTCGCGACTGAAGCAGAAGGGCATCGGCGCGGGCAAGACGCGCGAGGACCATGCCGACTTGAGCAACCAGCTCTTCGGCGCGTACGCGCGCGGCGTGCAGGCCAAGGAACTCGCGGTGATCCTCGGCGAGGCGGCGCTGTCCGACTCGGACAAGGCGTTCGTGGCGTTTGCTGACGCGTTCGAGGCCCGCTTCATCCAGCAGGGCCAGCATGAGGACCGCTCGATCGAGCGCACGCTCGAGATCGGCTGGGAGTTGATGGCGCTCCTGCCGCGCAGCGAGCTCAAGCGCATCAAAGACGCCTACGTTGAGAAGTACCTCCCGCGGGAAGGCGACGCGTGAAGGAGTGGCTCTACATAGCCCTCGTCATCCTGGCGGCGGTGCTTCTGGGCTTCCAGGTCTATCTGCTGGTCTGGACGAAGAATGTGTCCGCGCCAGTCCATCCCCTCGCCCGGGCTCTCCGGATCTTCAACGTGGTCGCGCTCGCGGGACTGCTGGTATTCGTCCTCGTCACGCAACTGCTGATGAGGTGAAGTGACGATGCCGCAGATGCGCGCCAACCCGAACCGCATGGAGTTGTTGAAACTGCGTCGCCGCGGCGATGTCGCACGGCGTGGCCACAAGCTGCTGAAGGACAAGCTCGACGAGCTCATGAAGGAGTTCCAGGGACGCATCGGCGCGAACCGCAAGCTGCGCGCCGAGGTCGAGGCGGGACTCGCCAGGGCGTTTGCGAGGCTGGCGATGGCGCGCGCCGAGGCGGGGCGGAGCGGCCTTGCGACGGCGTTGCTCGCGGGCGAGCCGGCCTCCCTGCTCACGGTCACGGAGAAGAGCGTCATGAGCGTGCGCGTGCCGGTCTTCGACCTGGCGCCGCTGCCTGAGCCGGGCGGCTATTCGCTCGCCACGACCCCCGCCGTGCTCGATGCGGGCCTCGCGTATCTTGCCGAGGTGGCACCGAAGCTTCTCGAGCTGGCCGAGCGAGAGAAGGCCATCGAGCTGCTCGCGGCGGAGATCGAACGCACCCGGCGGCGTGTCAATGCTCTTGAGTACGTGCTCATCCCGTCGATCGACGCTACAGCGCGGTCGATCCAGATGAAACTCGACGAGGCCGAGCGAGGCAACCTGACTCGCCTCATGAAGGTGAAGGACATGATCGCGCAACAGGAGGCCGACGGCCGCTAGGTTCACGATCGGGCCGTGTTGGGGAAGAGCCGTGGTGGGTGACCGTTCGTCACGCGCCTGATGACGTTCGTCATCCGTGTGCTGCACGCGGTCCGCCAGGGGGTTGAAAGTGGAAGATTCGTGCAACAATGGGGGTACGGTCGGGCGTGCGCACGTGACCGTCGCTCTCCTGTGTATCCGAAAGGACGCTGAGCCATGGGGATCCTCGACAGCATCAACGACGCGATCAACAAGGGTGCGAGCGAGACGAGCCGTCTGATCGAGGTCGGCAAGCTGAAGACGCAGGTCGGCTCGCTCAACAAGTCGAGGACGGACCTCATGGCGGCTCTCGGGGCGGTCGCGTACGACCAGTTCCGAACCTCGAAGCTCTCGCTTGAGGAGTTCGCCCCGATCGCCGAGCGCATCCGGGCAGTCGAGGTCGAGATCGCCCAGACCCAGAAGCGCATCGACGAGCTCAGCACCGCATCGACTGGTCCGAGCGTGGTGTGCCCCGCGTGCGGGACCGCCAATGCGATGGGCGCCAAGTTCTGCGTGTCCTGCGGCGGCAGCCTCGAGGGTGTCAGCCAGCAGGTGCTCTGCACGTCGTGCGGCGCGCCGCTGCCGCCGGGGGGAAAGTTCTGTGTGAAGTGCGGCACGTCAGTGCCGGAGCCTGTCGGAGGGGAACAGGCAGCCGAGACGGCTGCTGAGACAAAGGAGGCGCAGGAATGAACTTCTGTCCGAAGTGTGGCTCGCCGAACCAGCCGGGTGCGAGGTTCTGCGAGAAGTGCGGCGGCCCGCTCGGCGATGCCCCTGCGCAGCAGACGGGCGCACCGCTCAACGAGGCGGCCGACCAGGCCAAAGAAGCGCTCGCGAGCGGCGTCGCCGCTGTCAAGAAGCTCGACCCCAAGCTCCTCATCGGTATCGGTGCGCTGGTGGTCCTGCTCTTGGTCGGGCTGGTGTTCTTCCGGCCGATGAGCGAGAAGGACTACGAGAAGGCATCCGAGGATGCCGTCGATGACCTCTACAAGGGCTGGTTCAAGCTCGGCGGCGCCCTGAGCGACGTCGTCTACGATGCCGATGACTGGGAAGACGACATCAGCGACGGCGACATCGAAGACATGCGCGACGACTACAAGAAGTACTCGAAAGACATCAAGGACGCCGTCGGCGACGTGAACGGTCTGCGTCCGCCCAAGGCGTACAAGGATGCCGACAAGTACATGCGCGAGATCGCCGCGATCATCAAGGGCGACTTCCTCAAGGGGATCGACGAGCTGATCGATGATGCCGATGGCATGACCTACGAGGAGTTCGACGAGGCACTGAGCGACCTCAACGAAGACATCACCGATGCGATGGATGACATCGACGAGGACCTTTCGGACGAGTTCGACGATCTGACTGACGAGTGGTAGGTCCGAGCAGCAAGGCCGGTGAGGCCGGAGCGACGCTCCGGTGCGCCGCGGACAACGAGGGGGCAGTGATGTTGCATCGCATGAGGGGCGCGAAGTCGAAGGCAGTGCTGGTGGCGATCGTTGCGGTCGCCCTGCTCACCGCGTTCGCGCTCGGTGGCTGCACCAAGAAGCTCACCAAGGAGGAGTACGAGGACGCGGTCAAGACCGCGCTCGAGGACATCTCCGATGCGGGAGCGGACATGGAAGACTCGACCGACTTCATGAACGAACTCGACTTCGACGAGGAGCTCGGCAAGGACAACCTGAGCGACTTGCAGGACGCGTTCGGCGAATTCGAGAAGACGGTCAACGGCGTGCGCGACGACTTCAAGAAGTACGCTCCGCCGAGCGAGTACGAGGACATCCACGAGGATATCCAGGCCGGCCTCGACGGGTTCGTGCAGATCGTCGCCGGTTACAGCGATGTGATGGACGAGCTGGAGAGCGACTCGACGCTCGAGGACGTGTTCGAGGGTCTGACCGACACCATGGAGGACCTGCAGGGCGATCTCGAGGACACGATGGACGACTTCGCGGCCGCCGGTGAGGAACTGGGGCTGGAGGACGAGTTCTCCGAAGTCCAGATGTGGTAGGCGCGTGACGCGTTCGACGCCAGGGCCCGGCAGCGATGCCGGGCCCTGGCGGTGCGGCACCAGGCTGACTCGCGGGGGGTTTGCGAGGATTCGAAGCGAGGGGGACTCATGTTGGGATGGTCGTTCCGAAGCGTGGCACGTGGGGGGTCGATGCTTCTCGTGGCGCTGACGATGGTTGTCGCGGCGGGGCTCTGCGGGTGCGACGAGACCTCGGCTGACGAGGAGAAGGTGAAGCCCGGTCCGATGTCCCAGTCGGAGTACCGGGACGCCGTGAAGGACGCGCTCAAGGAAATGGCTCATGCGAAAGAGTCGGTTTACGAGGGATTCCTGGACGTCGCTAATCATGCTGGTCAGGGCGAGATCGGGACAGATGGCGTGAGGGACCTTCAGGCCACTATGGACGACTACGAGAAGAACATGAAGGCCGCGATAAGCGACCTTCAAGAAGCCCTGCCGCCGGAGGGCTATGAAGATCTTCACCAGGACGTCATGGGCGGCCTTGAGGCGCTGACGGCGCTTGCCTCGTCGATGAAGGATACGGCCGTCGCTGGTCTGGAGAGCGACTCGTCATGGGAGGACGCCGGAGACCAGGCGTTGGACGAAGTGCTTGAGGAAATCGCAGAACTCGAGGACGACATGACCGAGTTCGCCGGTGCGCTCAAGGAGCTCGGCCTCGTGGATGACGCACGAGACTTGGGATTTCGGTTCTAGGCGTGCAACGGTCGCCGATTCGTCCGCAAGGGGCACAGCTGCGTGAATCGTGACCTGTGGCGAAGGGATTGCCTTACCGTTCGTCGGCCCGTGCCGTGCGGTCGTCGGAAGACGTGTTCGTGGTGCTTATGTACCACCGCCAGAAGGCCGAGAATATGGGAGGCGGCGCAACGTAAGTCGCCCGACACACGGTCCGGCCCGATGGTGGCGCCCCTCCATTTCAGAGGGCCGGACAGCCTGCAAGAGGGCCCCGGCGCTTGAACGCACCGGGGCCCCACTTCTTGTCTTCGGCCGTTTCATCGTGTGGGCGAAGGCCGCCCGGCAATCGCCCCCGCTACCCCGTCTGCCCGGTGAACGCCCACTTCTCGAGCAGCAGCGCCGGCACGAGCGTCGCTCCACCCTCGCCGGGGCCGACGAGCGTGCGCTCGCGCCCGACCGCCAGCACGTGAGACAGGGCCTCAACGGCGCTCTGCGTGAAGCGGAGGTTGCGGACGGGGTTGGTGAGCCGGCCGTCCTCGATGAGAAACGTGCCGTCGCGGGTCATGCCGGTCAGGGTGACCTTCATCGGGTCCTCGACATTGACGTAGTGGAACCGTGAGACATACACGCCGCGCTTCACCGACGCGATCATGTCCATCACGCCCGCGTCGCCGGCCGCCATCTCGAGGTTGAGCGCCATCGGCCCGTACGGATTCGGTGCCGGTAGCGCGTGGCCGGTGTTGGGCAGGCGGAGCGTGCTCGCGTAGTACGAGTCCGTCACCGGTCCGCTCGCGATGCCTGCCGAGATGAGAGAGGTCGGCCCCTTCGGCTGGCCCTCGAAATCGAACGCAAGACCGACGGTCTCGGCGGAAAGCGCATCGTCGCGGATCGTGATGCGCTCGTCGAGCACGCGGTCGCCCACGTGGCTCACGAGGAACGAACTGCCCTCGGCGAACGCCTTCGCGCCGAAGCCCACGTAGCCGAGGAAGTCGATGATGTCCGAGACCGCCTCGGGCGCCAGCACGACCGCGTACGAGCCCGGGTCGAGGGAGGTGGGGCTCGCCGCGCGGGACGCGGTCGTCGCTGCCTGGTCGCCGAGGGCCTCAGGCGAGAACGCGTCAGCGTCCGCGGCCAAGAACGACGCCCAGCCGCTGCCGGCGCCGTCACCCATCGAGAGGACGGTGGCGCGCAGGTCGGTGGTCTCCATCGCGGCGTCGACGCCGTGGCTGTTGGCGATCGCCACGGCCTGATCGCTCGTGGCGACAGTGCCCGCGGCCGTGAAGCCGCGCTCGACCGACTGCTCGATGATGGCGGCCGCGGCGGCCGCTCGGCGACTTGCGTCGAACCCGCGCGTAGCGGCGCTCACCCGGTTGACCGGCGAGATGCGCCGCGCGGTCGGCAAGCCCGGGAACGCCGGATCATCGGGTGCGTAGCGCGCGATCTCGAGAGCGGCGGCGGCGCAGCGTGCCAGCGACTCGTCGTCCGTGCGGTTGGTGGACGCCACGCCGACGCGCGTGCCGAGCACGGCACGTATGGAGACGTGCGTGTCGGACTCGGCCACGTTCTGATGGATACGGTTGTCGGCGAAGCGGGTGAGCGCGGTGGCCGAGGAAGCCACGAGCACCTCGGCCTCGTCGGCTGCGGTGAGCTGTATCGCGCGTGCTGCGAGCGCGCGTGCGTCGGCGAGCGAGAGTCTCATCGTCCCACCCCAACCTGGACGTCGCGGAATCTGGCGGGAGCGGCTCCGTGGGCGACGTGAGCCACCTGCATCGGCTCGCCCTTGCCGCAGTTGGGGATGCCCCATACCTGCCACGAGTCGCGCGAGCACACCGCGTCGCAGCTTCCCCAGAACTCAGGGGTGATGCCCGTGTAGTTGGGCGTCTTGATCATCCGGCCGAGCTTCCCGTCCTTGATCTCCCAGCCGATCTCACACGCGAACTGGAAGTTCAGTCGCCGGTCGTCGATCGACCACGATGTGTTGGTCTCGAGGTAGATGCCGTCTTCCGTGTCGGCCACGAGCTCGTCGAAACCCCACGTGCCCGGCTCGAGGCTCACGGTGGTCATGCGGACGAGCGGCTGGCGGTTCCATCCGTCGGCCCGCATGCAGCCGTTGGACACGCGGCCGATCGCGGGCGCCGACTCGCGCGATGACTGCAGCCCCACGAGCAGCCCCTCGCGTATGAGGAAGTCGCGCTCGGCGGGAACGCCCTCGTCGTCGTAGCCGAAGCTGCCGAGCGACCCGGGGATGGTGGCGTCGCAGGTGACGGTGACGTGCTCGGAGCCGTAGCGGAGCCGCCCGACGTCGTCGAGGCCCACGAACGACGTCCCCGCGAACGCCGCCTCGTCGCCGAGGATGCGGTCGAGCTCAGTGGGATGGCCGATCGACTCGTGCACCTGGAGCGCGATCTGCGAGCTGTCGATGATGACGGTGGTGCGCCCTGCGGGGCACTCGGCAGCGGTGACGAGTGCCGCGGCCTGCTCGCCGACGCGCGGCGCGTTGCCGACGAGGTCGAGTGAGAGAATGGCCTCCCAGCCGCCCTGCACGGCCTGCCCTCCGAGGCTGTTCGGGTACGAGCGGGGGAGCACCTCGCCGTCTCCGATCGCGTACGCCACGATGCCGGCCTGCGACTCGGTGTACGACTGCTCGATAAGCGATCCCTCGCTCGAGCCGAACACCTTGTCAACCCGCAGCAGGCCGAGGGACGCGCCCGATATCTTCACGGCGGACTCCACGCGCAGCGCCTCGTCGGCGGCGAGCAGCAGCGCGATCCGGTCGTCGAGCGGCACCGAGAACGGGTCGATCTCGCACGGGCCCGTCCAGGTGTCGCGGTACGCCCCGACCGGCGCGAGCGCCACCGGCTCACGGCGGGTGGTCGCCGCCGCGTGCGCGAGCGCCACGGCCTGGGTCGCGGCCGAACGCACGCCGTCAGCGGTGAGGTCGGCGGTCGCGGCGAAGCCCCAGGCGCCGTCGGCGATCACCCGGATGCCCACGCCGAGCGACTCGGTGGAGCCGATGGCCTCCACGCGCCCGGTGCGGACGGAGATGTCTTCGTGGCGGGTCTGGACGACCCGGGCGTCCGCATACGACGCCCCCGCGGCTGACGCCGCATCGAGCGCGAGCGCGACGATGTCTTTCATCCGGTCTCCTCGGCAGTCAGCGAGCATGGCGCGCGCGAGCGATTTCGGCGCACCGCATTCCCAGACGATACCAGAGCCGCGCGTCCGCGAGGATGGCGCGGCGACGAGCGGCGCCTACGGCCAGGACTGCGTGACGTCGCCTGCGTGCTGGCCGGCGCTGGTCTTGCAGCTTGTGGTGCACGACCAGGTGACCGCCCCGCTGCTGAGCGACCGGCTCGACGCCTCCACCTCGATCAGGGCGTAGCTGGTCTGCCCGCCGGTCACGTTGACCCTTGATGCGTACGGCGCCGGGTCGTCGTAGTAGCCGAGGAGGCGGGGTCGAGTCCAGCCGTGCGGGACGCCGATGTGGCAGTTGGTGCAGTACTTCGGCTGCGTGTGGGTGACGCGGTGACCGTTTCCCTTGTGGCCGGAGTTCGACCAGCCGCTCTCCCCGCCGATGCCTGCGTTGTAGAGGTCGTGGCACTTGGCGCAGATGATGTTCGTGGCGTCCACGCCGCCCACGAACTCCATGCCGTTTTCGCTGCCGGTGCTGAGTCCCGCCGTCTTCCAGTCGGCGCCGTACGCCGGGTCGATGGCCCACTCGGCGCTGCTGCCGTGCGGTCCCTTCGCCTGGGAGGCGCTCGTCGCGTCGTTCGTGTGGCACGAGGTGCAGGTGAGCATGGCATTCGCGCTCATGCCGCTTGCGGTCGAGAAGACGTTCACTGTGGGCACCGGCCAGGCCACGCTCACCGTGACCCCGTTGTCGGCGGTCACCGTGAACGCGCTCTGCATCCCGGTGCTCTGTCCGAGGACGTTGTGGTACGAGAAGTTGCTGGGGTTGAACTCGCGCGCCACATCGGTGGTGGTGTATGTCCTGGCGTTCCGCGTCACGGTGGCGGGCTGCGTCGTGTTCGTGCTGTGGCACTTGAAGCACAGGTAGGCTTCGAAATCGGTCGACTCGCCGGTCAGGCGATCGGCCGAGTAGGACGATGCCGCGCCCCAGTTGGACGCCGGGTACGAGGGGACCGCGCCGAACGCGCCGTAGACGGCCGCGCCGGCGGTGCTCGCCTGCGACTCCTGGGTCGCGCTCCCGCCGGCGGTGGTGGCCGAGTGCGGGTCGTGACAGTCCGCGCACTCCGCGTGGCGGTTCGTCGCGCCGAGGGCGGCTGCGTCCTCGGTGTCGCTGTGGGCACCGGTCGCCGCGGCCGGGTCATGCCCGTAGGTTGCCGTCGCCTTGCTCGCTACGTCTTTGGCGCCGCTCGCGCGCTGGGTGGTGACGCCGTCGGCGACGGTCGAGCCGTTGCCGTGGCACTGGTAGCAGAGGTTCTGCTCGCGCGACATGCCGATGCTCTCGTTGGCGCGGACGCCCGCGTTCAGGGCGGTCGCGCCGTCCGGTGTGGTCCACGCTGCCAGTCGAGAGAAGTCCGAGGCGTGCGGGTCGTGGCAGTTCTGGCACAGAGCCGGGGTCGCGCCCGCGTAGTGGCCCGACGACGTGAACGCGCTCTTGTCCCACCCCGGGAAGTAGGGCGCGCTCTGCGGGCTGAAACCGATTCGGTAGGGAACGAGCGTATCGGCAGTGATGGTCGCCGAGGCGGGGGCGCCGTCGTGGCAGTCGAGGCAGAATCCGGTGATCGACGAGGGCGTGTCCTGCGTGTCGGAGGGCACGCTCGCGCGGGATGCGCTCCAGGCGGACGCTCCGCCTTCGCCCACCACATGCACGTTGTGGCAGCTGGCGCAGGCGAGCGACCTCCCGCTCTCGGCAACGGTCACGGGATGCGCCGAGGCCTTCGAGAACTGCGCCTGGACGTCGCGATCGTTCCACGAGAACGGCGCCGAGTACGCAGCGGCCACCCGGTCCTCGGCCGATGCGGCGCTGTGGCACGCGAAGCACAGCTCGGCCCCCGCGAACGTGCCGCTCGTGGTGGCGGCGGTATCCTCACCGCGGTACGCGATGAGCTTGTCCGCCGCCGACGCGTGCTTGTCGTGGCAGGCAAGGCACTGGACCTCCGGGTACTGGCCCTCGTCGGTCCGGCCGTAGTCGTTGCTCTTCACGACCGCCGTGCCGTGTGCAGCCGTCGCATAACCGGACTCGTTGTGGTCGCCACCAGTCACGGCATAGCCGTCCGTGCTCACGTAGCTCATCTTGGCAGGCGCGCCGGTCGAGTCCGCTCCGTGGCAGGCGAAGCAGAACGACACGTTCTCGGTCACGACCGAGTTCTGGCTGAACAGCGTGTAGGTCGGATTGCCGGTCCCGTCGACGCCCGTCTGCACCCGCAGGAACTTGCGATAGCTCTGTGTCGGGTCGTACACCCCCGCGCTCGTGTAGAAGTAGGAGGAGCGGTGCGCAGTGTGGCATGCGTCGCACTCTGTCGTCTCGGCGACCATCTTGGTGCTGCGATGCCGTGAGCCCGCGGTCTGGGAGTCGTAGTCGTAGAAGTCCGCCTTGATGTTGAGCGAGCTGCGATCGCCGACGTCGCTCTCGGGGCTGGTCGCGTCGGACGACGCGTGGCAGTGATAGCAGAGCTCGATGGTGTTCGCGTCGATCTCACCGGCTCCGTGTACCTGATGGCACCGGGTGCAGCTATACACGCTTGAAGACATGCGGTATCCGTGAAGATTCGGCGCGGCGGTCTTCGATAGTGCCGACTCCCCGCCCGCCTTCGCGACTACGGCATAGAACCAGACGTACGACTCGGTGATCTCATCCGGGTCGGCGACGATCCCGGTGACGGTCGTCGCGCTCGTGTCCTGTGCGACCAGGGTGGCCGATGCGAGATTGACCGCGGTGATCGGTGCGCGATAGCGGTACACGTCGTAGACGACCGGGTCGCCGTCGAGGTCGGTCGAAGCCCCCCAGCTGATGGACACCTCGCCGACGCCGCTCACCCACGGGTCGGGGTTAAGAGGGGCGGTCGGCACGGCGGCGAAGGCGAGACTGACTGGCAGCAAGACGGACGCAGCAAGCACGGCCGGAGCCACGCGGGCGAAGAGGGTGCGGTAGATCCTTGATTCGTCATGTGTCATCGCGAGGCTCCTCCTCACAGCCGGACCGACTGGATGAAGGTCAGCGTCTCCACCTGATCGTCGATCGAGGTCAGGTGCCAGGCGCCATCCACGAAGCGAAGGGGCACCACGATCGTGTGCTGCGATGTGATGCCGCCGTCCGTCCATCTGATGACTGCGTACGCGAAGTACACGGTCGCCTGGTCAACCGCGAAGACGTCCACGTTGGTTCCCGGCGCCAGGGTGCTGAATTGCGGATATCGGCCTGCGAGATCATCCAGGTACTCCGAACAGTCGCCTTCATCGGGTGCGAGCAGGGAGCCGAGGGCTCCCGCGTCGCCGTCCGAAAGCGCGCCGAGCACTGCGTCGCGGGTGGCGGCGAGGTCGGCCGCGTGCTCGCGTATGACGGCGGTCGTGGCGGCTAAGTAGGCAGTCAGTGTGTCAGACGCCTCATCGTCCCCGGACACTGACGTCATGCCGCTCGAAACGAACGTCGCCGCATCGGGGGTGGGAGTGAGCGCGGCGGCCGGTGGGGTCGGGGTGTCCACGACGGAGGGCGGCTGTCGTCCTGCGGTGTCAGCTGGTGCTGTGTCGGGGTTGCGGGGGTCCGTCGGTCCGCCGGACCCGCCGGGCAGCAGCGAGAGCGCGACGATGCCGACGATGGCAACCACCATCGCGACGATTGCGACGATACGCCACGGTATGCGCACTCCGACCCCCTCGTCATCGCGCTCCGTATCCACTATATCGGTCCGGGCGATGCGGGGCTGCACCCCGTACTGGCCGCTCGGGGTTGCAGGACCGCTGGGCGAGCGCCTGTCGGCGGATTCCGCCCGTTTATCGTAGGCAATCCGACGAGCGGCACGCGCCTCCGCTGCCCTTCGTGTCAGGTTGCACCCTCCTGCGGAGCCGTGCTACAGTAACTGTCCCGTTGCGGGGTGGAGCAGTCTGGTAGCTCGTCGGGCTCATAACCCGAAGGTCGTCGGTT
>DCVQ01000012.1 GCA_002328745.1 Actinobacteria bacterium UBA2184 | reverse complement strand
GCTCGACCGCGTAGTACACGCCCGGCGAGCGGACGAGCTGGGACACGACGACACGCTCGGTGCCGTTGATGACGAAGGTGCCGCGGTCGGTCATGAGCGGGAAATCGCCCATGAAGACCTGCTGCTCCTTCGACTCGCCGGTCTCGACGTTTATGAAGTTGACTTCCACGAACAGCGGCGCCTGATAGGACATGTCCTTCTCTTTGCACTCCTCGACGGAGTACTTGGCGTCGCCGAACTCGTGGTGACCGAACTCGACGGCGAGAGAGCCCGTGAAGTCCATGATCGGCGAGATGTCCTGGAACGTCTCGTGGAGTCCCTCTTCGAGGAACCAGTTGAAGCTGTCGGTCTGGATCGCTATGAGATTCGGGACGTCCAGAATCTCCGGGATCTTAGCGAACGAGCGTCGCTGGCGAGCACCAGCGGGAACGGGGGAACCTGCTTCGCGCGGCACCAGGTTATTCCTCCTTATACCCGAGCGGCGTACTGAGGGGCGCAAACGTTCAGTTTACCGAAGGGTCTTCCCTCGGTCAACCGCCGCTCGCAACGAACTTGTGCGCTCGTGGCCGGCGACGCGTATGCGCCGCCGGCCACCGGTGAGCGGGGGTCGCGCACGACCCCGGACCAGCTTGTTACTTGACCTCGACGGTGGCGCCGGCCTCTTCGAGCTTGGCCTTGGCCTCCGCGGCCTTCTCCTTGTTGACGCCGGTCAGCACGGCCTTCGGCGCGGCGTCGACGAGGTCCTTGGCTTCCTTGAGGCCGAGGGCCGAGTCGAGCTCGCGGACGACCTTGATGACCTGGATCTTCTTGTCGCCGGCAGCGGCGATGACCACGTCGAAGCTGTCCTTCTCCTCGACGGCGGCTTCGCCGGCGGCGGGGGCGGCAGCAGCGGCCGCGACCGGCGCGGCAGCCGAGACACCAAAGACCTCTTCCATCTCCTTCACGAGCTCAGCAAGCTCGAGAGCCGGAGCGCTCTTGACCCACTCGAGGATGTCCTCACGCTTGAGATTAGCCATTGCCTGATTACTCCTTCTTGTTCTGCGACGGCCTACGCCCGTTCAAGGCGCCCGTCTCGATACGGTTTCGAACGTGCGTTATGCGGCGGCCTTCTGGTCCGCCACAGCCTGCAGGGCGCGAGCGAGCGCGCCCGCGGGCGCGTTGGCCATCGCCATGAAGTTGCGGAGCGGGTTGAGCATGGTGCCCATGAGCTTGGCCATGAGCTCCTCGCGTGACGGCAGCGAGGCGATCGTCCTCACCTGATCAGCGGCGAGGACCTGACCATCGATGTAGCCGCCCTTGAACGCGAAGACCTTATGGTCCTTGCCGAACGCGAGCAGGGCCTTCGCCGACGGGACGGGGTCTTCAGGAGTGAACACGAAGACGGACGGACCCGCCAGGTACTCGTCCATCGACGGCATCTCGAGCTCCCGCATGGCGATCTGAGCGAGCGAGTTCTTGTAGACGGTGACTTCGCCACCGGTCTCCCGCAGCGCGTTGCGGAGCGCGCGCATGTCCTTCACGGTCAGACCGCGATAGTCGGCCATGATCAGGCCGCCCGATGTGGCGAGGCGATCCTTGATCTCGGCTACGAGCCGCTGCTTCTCTGATGTTGCCATCTGCATCCCTCCCTTCCGGCACACGCGCGACCGACACCTGCCGGGCCGGTCGCGATCGCGGATGAGGATCCGAAATGCGACGTGGCCCCCGCCGGTGAGGGCGGAGGCCACGGTACGAAGACGGATGAACGTCCCTGTTATCGTTGCTCCACCTCGGCGGGCGGGACCGGGCTCGATCCCCTTCGGCCCGGATGCCTCCGGGCGCCTGCTGTCTACGGCAGCGGTCGTACGTGTGTTTTCAAGTGACGAGCAGGAGCGAGTATGCACGCTCGACCCGTCGAACGCAAGCCCTGCGCCCTACTCGTCGAGCAGACCGCGGACCTTGAGCGGGTCGACCTTGATGCCGGGGCCCATAGTCGTCGAGATGGTGATCGACTTCAGGTAGCGCCCCTTCGAGGACGACGGCTTCGCGCGCTGGATCTCATCGAGCAGCGCACCGTAGTTCTCGATGAGCGCCTCGGGCGTGAACGACTTCTTGCCGATGCCCACGTGCGCGATACCGTACTTGTCCGCACGGTACTCGACACGGCCCGCCTTGAGCTCCTTGACGACGCGAGCCACATCCATGGTGACGGTCCCGAGCTTCGGGTTCGGCATGAGGCCCCGCGTTCCGAGGATCTTGCCGAGACGACCGACCTTGGCCATCATGTCCGGCGTCGCCACGGTGGCGTCGAAGTCGACGAAGCCCGCCGAGATGCGCTCGACGAGGTCGTCGGCGCCCACCACATCGGCGCCCGCCTCTTCCGCTTCCTTGGCCTTGTCGCCCTGGGCGAACACCGCCACGCGGACGGTCTTGCCGGTGCCCTGCGGCAGCGAGACGCTCCCGCGGACCTGCTGATCGGCCTGGCGGGTGTCGACGCCGAGCCTGAAATGCACTTCAACGGTCTCGTCGAACTTGGCCGACGCGACTTCCTTCGCCAGCCTGACCGCCTCGAGCGGCGTGTAGAGCCGCGTGCGATCGACCGCGGCGGCGGCCGCCGCCTGCTTCTTGCCTCGCTTCATGGTGCCTCCTCGTGGTCAGCGGGCTGCGAGTGCCCTCCCACATAGACGCTGCCGGCCCGGATGCCGACGGCGGTTTACCCCTCTACCGTGAAACCCATCGAACGCGCCGTGCCCTCGATGATCTTCATCGCGGCATCGATGTCGTTCGCGTTCAGGTCCGGCATCTTCGTCTCGGCGATCTGACGCACCTGCTCACGCGTCACCGTGGCGACCTTGTTGCGGTTCGGCGCAGCCGAGCCGGTATCCACGCCAGCCGCCTGCTTCAGGAGGACGGCCGCCGGCGGGGTCTTGAGGATGAACGTGAACGAGCGGTCTTCGTAGACCGTGATCTCGACCGGGATGATGGTGCCCATCTTGTCCTGCGTCTCGGCGTTGAACGCCTGGCAGAACTGCATGATGTTCACCTGGTGCTGTCCGAGCGCGGGACCGACCGGGGGCGCAGGGTTGGCCTGCCCGCCCGGGATCTGCAGCTTGATGAATCCGACGACCTTCTTAGCCATCTTACCGTCCGTCCTCACTCATTCGGCGCTACGCGCCGGTTGTGTCCTGTATCACGTCGGCCGTTCCCGCGAGAAGCCCGGGGCGCATCTCCCCGGCGCGGGAACACCGGATCGTCTACCCCTTGCTCACCTGGTCGAAGCCGAGTTCGACGGGCGTCTCACGGCCGAAGATCGACACGAGCACCTTGATCTTGCCCTGATCCGCGTTCACCTCGGCGATGACGCCGTCGAAATCGGCGAGCGGGCCCGAGGTGACCTTGACGGGCATGCCCTCGACGAAATCTGTGAACGTCTTGGGCTTCGCTGAAGATTCGACGCGGCCCTTGATGCGCTCGACCTCAGCGCGGGACAGAGCCACGGGCTTGGCCTGAGCGCCCACGAACCCGGTGACGCCGGGAGTGTTGCGCACCACGTACCAGGAGTCGTCATCGAGCTCCATCTGCACGAGGATGTAGCCGGGGAATACCTTCTTCTCGCTGGTGACCTTGCGACCGCCTTGCTTGAGGTCGGTCACCGTCTCCTTGGGGATGAAGACGTCGAAGATCCGCTCCTGCATGTTCATCGACTCGATGCGGTGACGAAGATTCGTTGCCACCTTGTTCTCGTAGCCGGAGTAGGTATGGATCACGTACCACTTCTTCGCCATGTGCCTACCCACCGACCTTGAGACTCGACACGAGCTTGACGAACTCGGTCGAGATGCCGTCGACCACGAACGTGAACAGCATGAAGAACGCGAGGGTGACCAGCACGATCAGGCTGGATGCCAGCACCTCGGGGCGCGACGGCCACACGACGCGGCGCAGCTCCGTGCGCACGTTCTTGAAGTATGTGCCCATGCGGGCGAACAAGCCCGGCTTCTGTGCACTCTTGAGCGTCTGAGCCATCTCTTCCGTCCTCACGCCTCGTCTGGCCCGACGGTCCGGACCGGTATCGTATGCCGCGCCTTCTTGTCGCGCGGCCAGTTCTTCACTGGCAGGGCAGGAGGGATTCGAACCCCCAACATCCGGTTTTGGAGACCGGCGCTCTACCGTTGGAGCTACTGCCCTGTGAAGCGCACGCGGAAGGCCCGCCGACTGACTAGCGGGTCTCCTTGTGGAGCGTGTGGGTCTGACACCACTTGCAGTACTTCTTGTACTCGATGCGCTCCGGGTTGTTCTGCTTGTTCTTGTTGGTCGTGTAGTTGCGGCGTTTGCACTCGGTGCACGCCAGCGTCACGAGCGTCCTCATCAAGTCCTCCTCACGGCCACGCGCCGGGCTCCAAAGGCGACCGGCCGCACGGTAGCGTAATCTAACACCCGCCTTGAGGGGGTGTCAAAAACGACACCGCCGCTCAAGCGGACAGAACGGGGCCTGACAAGAGCCAGGCCCCGCCCTGGTGTGACAGCGTACCGATCCTTTGCTTACTTGAGGATCTTGGTCACGCGGCCCGACCCGACGGTGCGGCCGCCTTCGCGGATAGCGAAGCGCAGGCCCTCCTCCATCGCGATGGGGCCGATGAGCTCGCCCTTGATCTCGACGTTGTCGCCCGGCATGACCATCTCGGTGCCCTCGCGCAGGTGCGCGATGCCGGTCGCGTCGGTGGTGCGGAAGTAGAACTGCGGGCGGTAGCCGTCGAAGAACGGGG
>DCVQ01000019.1:77406-103004 GCA_002328745.1 Actinobacteria bacterium UBA2184 | reverse complement strand
TCGATGATGATGACGAGGTACGGGAGTTCGGTGGTCCCCTCGGGCAGCTTGCCCTCACGGACGGCGATGTTGTACTGCGCGATGTTTCGCGCACCGGCCTTCTGCAGCTTCTTAAGGCGCGCGTCCATCTCCCCCACCGCCCAGTGCAGCGCCGAAGCGGCCTCCTTGGCCTCGGTCACCACCGGCACGTAGAGGTGGGGCACGCCGTTGTAGAGGTTGAGCTCTATGCGTTTCGGGTCGATGAGTATCAGCCGGACCTCGGCGGGCGTCGCGCGCATCAGGATGGACATGATGAGCGAGTTGATGCACACCGACTTGCCGGTGCCCGTTGAACCGGCGATGAGCAGGTGCGGCATCGCCGCGAGGTCGGCCGCGACGTTGTCGCCCGCGACGTCCTTGCCGATGGCTAGCATGAGCGGGCGCGGGTCCGCGACGAGCCCGCTGTGCAGAACATCGCCGAGCGTCACTGTCGTGCGCCCCGCGTTGGGCACCTCGACGCCGACGTAGCTCTTCCCCGGGATGGGCGCGAGGATGCGGATCGTGGGCGCCGCGAGCGCGAGCGCGAGGTCGTCCGAGAGGGCGGTGACGCGGTTGACCTTGACGCCTTTGGCGATCTCGAGCTCGAACATCGTGACGGTCGGTCCGGGGACCCACCCGACGACGCGCGCGGCGATATCGAAGGTGGCGAAGGTCTGCTCGATGAGCGTGGCGGTCTGGCGGAGCTCCCGCTCGCTTGCGCGGTGCGCGGCAGCCGTCTCGGGCGTTCGCGTGAGGGTGGCGATGGAGGGCAGCTCGAACCCCTCTAGGGCGCGGGGCGCCACCGAGGCGGGTGTGGGCATCGTCGGGCGGGAGGCCTCGGGGTCCCCGCCCTTGCGCGCGCGGGCGGGCGCAGCCAGCGGCGTTCCCGCGGACGGCGGGTCCTTCTCGAACTCCTCGAGCGGCATCGTGCGCCCGGCGCGCCGCCGGTCGCTCGGCTCCGGTTCTGCGTCTGCCGGCTCGACGACCGGGAACACCCAGTCGCGCAGCGCCGAGAACATGCCGCCGAGCGACAGGCCCGCGAAGACGAGTCCGACGAGCGCCAGCGCCGTGGCGATGACGTAGGCGATGACCTCTCCGAGTGCCGAGCGGAGCCCCCAGGCGATCGCGCCGCCGACGTATCCGCCCGTCGATCGCAGCGTAGCCTGCTGCCACTCGGTCGAAGGTGCGTTGCCGACGGACACCATGGCGGTGACCGAGATGAACACGAGCGCAAGGCCGATGCCGACCCGGAGCTCGTCGATGCGGACCGAGCGCACGAAGAAGGTGATCGCCCACAGCAGGATGACGAACGGCACGACGTAGGCCCCGATACCGACCGCCAGGTGGAGGAAGTCGGCGATCGCCGCAGGCACGACGCCGGTCGTCCGGGTGAGGACCGAGATCATCAGGGTGATGGCGAGCGCCCCCAGCACGATGCCGATGATCTCGTGACGGCTCTCGGCGTCCAGGACGCGGGCGGGTTCGACCGCCCCGCGACGAGCACCCGATGCGGCCGATGACCGGCCGGATCCGCTGCTGCGCTTCGATGGAGCCTGCTTGCGCGGTGATGCCATGCGGTCGACCTCCGGATAGACGCCTAGGACACAGAACCTGCGATCAGTATGGCCGTGCCGACAAGGGCCGTGTAGATGGCGAACGGATACAGCGAGTGCTTGCGGACGAACGGCAGCAGGAATGCGATGGCTGCGTACCCTACGATCGCGGTGGTCACGAGGCCTGCGAGGAGCGGGCCGGCGGCAGGCAGCGCCTCGCCGCCTATGATGACGTCGAGGAGCACCTTCTTCGCGGTGGCTGCTCCGATGATCGGGATCGACAGCAGGAAGGAGAACCGGGCGGCCTCGCCCCGCGTGATGCCGAGTGCCACTCCCGTTGCGATGGTGGTGCCCGAGCGCGACAGTCCGGGGGCCACGGCGAAGCCCTGCGCGAAGCCGATGATGAGCGCGCGCTTGAGTGGAACGTCCTCGGCGGTCTCGATGACCGATGACACGCGGGCCGCGAGCAGCTCGGCTCCGGCAAGGAGCGCGGCGGTGAGGAGCAGGAACCAGGCCGTCACGGTCAGCTGTCGGGACATCGTGAGGTGTTCGACCGCCTCGACGGGGCCCTCGAAGGCCAGCGCGACGATCACGCTCGGTACGGTAGCGGCGACGAGGATCCATGCGAGCCGGCGGTCGCGCGCCCGCCCCGGGTCGCGCGAGAAGAGCGCCAGGGCCAGCCGGGCGACGTCCTTCCGGAAGTAGACGATCGTGGCGGCGAGCGTGGCCGCATGGAGCACGACGTCGAAACCGAGCCCGAAGCGCTCCCATCCGAACAGCGCGGGCACCAGGATGAGGTGCCCGTCGCTCGAGACCGGGAGGAACTCGGTGATCCCCTGGGTGATGCCCAGGACGATGGCTTCGAGTATGCCCACCTACACCTCCATCACGATGGGGATGATCATGGGCCGGCGCCGCGCGGTCTCCCAGATGTACTGCGACACCGCGTCGTGAAGCGCCTTCTTGATGACCGCTTCGTCGGTGGCGCCCTCGGCCGCCGTCTTCTTCAGCACCTTGTCGATACGCGCACGCACGCCCTTCAGCGCCTCGGCGGTGTCCGAACCGAGGACGAGACCGCGGGTGACGAACTCGGGGTCGCCGGCGATCGCTCCCGTGCGGCTGTCGATCGCCACCACGATGAGTGCGAAGCCGTCGCTCGAAAGCGCCTGCCGGTCACGCAGGACCACCTGTCCGAGGTCGCCCACGGCCAGGCCGTCCACGTAGATCACGCCGGAGTTCACGCGCTCGCCGCGGTGCACGCCGCTCTCGTCGATCTCGAGGCAGTCGCCGTTGTCGAGGATGAACACGTTGCGCTCCGGGATGCCGACGGCCTTCGCCAGCTCCGCATGCGCGTGGAGGTGGCGCATCTCACCGTGGATCGGAACGAAGTTGTCCGGGGACACGAGGCTCAGCATGAGCTTGAGCTCTTCGGCTGAGCTGTGGCCCGAGACGTGGATCTTGGCCATGCCCTTGTGGACCACATGCGCGCCGGCGCGGTACAGGCGGTTCATCACGCGGCTGACCGCCTTCTCGTTGCCCGGCACGGGGCTCGCCGAGATGACGACGGTATCGCCCTCCTGGATCTGGACGGTCTTGTGGTCGCCGTTTGCGATGCGCGCCAGCGCCGAGAGCGGCTCTCCCTGGCTGCCGGTGCAGAGCACCACGACCTTGTCGGCGGGCATGTTGCCCATGGCGTATGCATCGACGATGTCGTCATCATCGATGTGCAGGTACCCGAGGTCGCGAGCGATCTTGGTGATGTTGATCATCGAGCGGCCCGTGACCACGACCTTGCGGCCGTTGGCGACCGCGGCGTCGCACACCTGCTGCACGCGGTGCACGTGGCTGGCGAACGAGGCCACGATGATGCGCTGCTCGGCGGCGGCGAAGATGCGCCGGAGGGCGATGCCGACCTCGGCCTCCGAAGGCGTGTGTCCCGGGTGCTCTGCGCCGGTGGAGTCGCTCAGCATGAGCGTGACTCCCTGCTTGGCGGCGCGCGCGAACCCGGCGTAGTCGGTCATACGGCCGTCGATGGGGGTCTGATCGAGCTTGAAGTCGCCGGTGTGGAGCACCGTGCCGACCGGCGTACGGACGTAGACCGCCACACCGTCGGGGATCGAGTGATTGACCGCGAAGAAGTCGAGGCTGAACGCTCCCAGATTGATGTGGCTCCCCGCCTTGATCTCGCGGAGCTTCGGCTTCTTGATGCGATGCTCCTCGAGCTTGCCCGCGATGATGCCGAGCGTGAGCCTGGTGCCGAGCACGGGCACGGGCTGCCCCAGGTCCTTGAGAAGGTACGGCAGCGCACCCGTGTGGTCCTCGTGGCCGTGGGTGATGATGATTCCGCGCAACTTCTCCTTGCGCTGGATGATGTAGCTGTAGTCCGGGAGTATCAGGTCGATCCCGGGGTGATCGTCATCGGGGAACATGAGTCCCGCGTCGATGACGATCATGTCGTTCCCGAGCTCGAGAACGCTCATGTTCTTGCCGATGCCGTCGAGCCCGCCGAGCGGGATGACGCGGAGACGGTTCTTCTTTGATGTCATAGAACTGCTGGCTCGTACTCCTTCATGGATGTGGTCGGGACGACGCGGTCCGTGGACCGCGTAACGGTCAGTTCAGCAGGCCGAGGTGCTCGAGCACGCGGATCATCTCGGCGGTCTGCGCCTCGGTCGCCGGCACGAGCGGCAGGCGTGTGCCACCGACCGGGAACCCGATGAGTTCGAGCGCCTTCTTCACCATGATCGGATTGGCGGTGATGAACAGCGTCTTGAACAGCGGCATGAGCTCGAGGTGGATCTTGAGCGCCCGCGTGTGGTCGCCGCTGGCCTGCGCGACGAGCATCTCGGAGAGGGCGGGGCCGGCCACATGGGACGCGACCGAGATCACGCCGGTGGCGCCGAGCCCCATCATCGGGAGCGTGTCCTCATCGTTGCCCGAGAGGACCTCGAACCCGAGCGGAGCGCCGTCGATGATCGACGCGATCTGGGTGAGGTTGGAGCTGGCCTCTTTGACGGCGACGATGTTCTCGAAGTCGGCCGCGAGACGCAGCGTGGTGGCCGCCTCGAGGTTCACGACCGATCTGCCTGGGATGTTGTAGAGGATCACCGGCACGTCGACCGCGCTGGCGATGGCGCCGAAGTGCTGGTACAGGCCCTCCTGCGGAGGCTTGTTGTAGTACGGCACGACGGCCATCACCGCGTTCACGCCCAGCGCGACGACGCGGCGCGCGAATGCCACAGAGTCGTCGGTGCAGTTGTCGCCGGCGTTCGCGATGATCGGCGCCTGCCCGTCGACGGCCTCCAGCACGGCCTGGAACAGGCGAAGCTTATCGTCGTAGTACACGGTCGGCGACTCGCCGGTCGTGCCGCAGACGACAAGCGCCTCTGTGCCCTGATCGATCAGCCGCAGGGCGAGCTCCTGCGCACGCCGCAGGTCGAGTTCGCCGTCGGGCGTGAACGGGGTGACCATCGCGGTCAGCAGCCGTCCGAATCGTGGGTCGGTCATCGCGCTCGCCCCCGTGGTTCGCGGCGCCGTACGGACGCCGGGTCGTATGCATTCCCTGCTGGGTATTGTGCCACACAGCGCGGCTCTTCCATCGACAACGGTTGCCGCCCGGTTGCCGGGTCTCTACGCGTCCGCAAGCTCGAAGCGGTCGTGCAGCGCGGCGACTGCGGTGTTCGCGTCCTCGGCAGGAACGAGCACCGAGATCGTCGTGTGGCTGTCGGCGGTCTGCAGAACGTGCACCCCTGCGCTGTCGAGCGCCTCCGCGAGTCGCGCCATGACGCCGGGCACGCCGTGCATTCCGGCTCCGACGAGGGTGACCTTGGCGAGGCCCTCACGCACGTCGAACGACAGCGCCAGCCGCGCCAGCACACCCTGCACGACGCCGAGGGCGTCCTGGGGCACGGTGAATATCAGGACCTCTCCTGCGGGCGTGAACATGTCGAGCGACACGCCCGCGTCCGCCATCGCGCGATACACCCTCGCCTGCGCCGCCGTATGCGCCGCGCTCCCCTCCCCTGCGGGCAGCGTGACCCGGACCCGGGCGATCGAGGTGGCATGCGAGATGGCGGTCGCGACCGATGACGGCCGCAGCGCCGCGATATCGGCGACGCGGGTCCCCGGATGGTGGGAGTAGGTGTTCCGCACGCGGACCTGAAGGCCGCCGGTGAGAGCGAGTTCCGCCGCAGGAGTGTGCACGACCCGGGAGCCGTGGCGCGCCATCTGGTAGAGCTCCTCGGGCAGGATCGTGTCGAGCACTGCCGCCGGAACGCCGGTACGGGGATCGGCGGTCATGACGCCGTCGACATCCGTGTAGATCTCGACCGAGGCGGCATCGAGGGCGACGCCGAGCGCGCAGGCGGTCGTGTCGCTTCCGCCACGGCCGAGGGTGGTGATGCTGCCGTCCTCCGAGATCCCCTGGAAGCCCGCCACCACGGGAACCAGCCGCGCCTCCAGCGCCGCGAGCAGCGCACCGGGATGGATGTCGGCCACCGAGGCGCACCCGTGGCAGTCGTCGGTGCCGATGCCGGCCTCCGCGCCGGTCATGGCGCGAGCGGCGATGCCGGCAGACCGCAGCCGATGCGCGACGACCACAGCCGAGATGATCTCGCCGGTCGACGCAAGGAGATCGCGCTCGCGCGCGTCGCCAGGAAGATCGGCGATGAGGTCGAGCAGGGTATCCGTCGCGTACGGGGCGCCCTTGCGGCCCATCGCAGAGACCACGATCACCGGCGCGTTCCCGAGCTCGAGCGCTTCGGTGACCCGTTCGGCGATCGCGCCCCGTCCCTCTTCGGTGCCGACCGACGTGCCGCCGAACTTCATCACGATGACGGGACGATCAGCCACGCGATGCCTCCATGAGGTGCTCGAGGCCCACCACGAGACCGCTGCGAGCGCCCACCGAGCGGATGGCGAGGACGACGCCGGGCATGAAGCTGGTCCGGTCGATGGAGTCGTGCCGTATGGACAGGGTCTGTCCCTGTCCGCCGAAGATGACCTCCTGATGCGCCACGAGCCCCGGCAGACGGACCGAGTGCACGGTGACGTCGTCCACGAGCGCTCCCCGGGCACCCTCGGCGACCTCCGTCTCTTTGCCGGGCGCGTCCGGGACTCCAGGGCGGGACGCGGCGATGAGAGACGCGGTACGCAGGGCCGTGCCGCTGGGGGCATCCGCCTTGCGGTCGTGATGGAGTTCGATGATCTCGACGTGCGGCAGGTGGCGCGCCGCTTCCGCGGCGAAGCGCATCATCAGCACCGCGCCGATCGCGAAGTTGGGCGCCACGAACAGGCACGTGCCTTCCGGTGCGGTGTCGGCGAGCGACTCGAGACGCTCCTGCGAGATCCCCGTCGTTCCCACCACACAGTCCACGCCCGCGGCAAGGACCGTGCGGATGTTCCCCTCCACTACGGACGGGTGCGTGAAGTCGACGACGACGTCCGGAGCGGTCGTCGCGATAGCGGTCGCGAGATCGCCTGCGATCACCAGGCCGCTTCCTTCGCCGAGGGTCTCACCCGCGTGAGCGGGATCGACCACGCCGACGAGCGCTAGGTCTGGCTCGGCCATCACGGCGCGCACCACTTCGCGGCCCATGCGGCCCGCGGCCCCGCTGACGAGAACTCCGATCATGGTGACCCCTCCCCGCTAGAGCAGGTTCGCGATGGCGTCCTCGCCGAACGGGGCGATGGCCGCCAGTGCGTGCTGGCCGTTGAAGAGGCGCTGCGCCAGCGTGCGCACGCCTTCGATGGTAACAGCGTCGACGCGGTCGATGATCTCGTCGAGCGAGAGCAGCTCGCCACCGGTCGTCTCGGTCTTGCCCAGGCGCGTCATGCGGCTGCGCGTGCTCTCGAGGCCGAGGATCATCGAGCCCTTGATGCTCTCCCGGACGCGATCGAGCTCATCGGCGGTTATGTGGTCGCTGCACATGCGATCGACCTCGGCCTTGATGAGCGATATCACCTGCGCGGCGTTGTCGGGCCGCGTGCCCGCGTAGATCGCGAACTGGCCCGTGTCCTGGTACTGCGCGTGGTACGAGTAGACCGCGTAGGCAAGCCCGCGCTTCTCGCGGATCTCCTGGAAGAGCCGGGAGGACATCCCTCCGCCGAGAACGGCGTCGAGCACCGCGAGCGTGAAGCGGTCCTCATGGCGCGCCGGCAGGCCGACGACGCCGTAGACGATGTGCGCCTGCTCGGTGTCCTTCGTGATGACGGCCAAGCGCGGCTCGGCCGTCGGCACCGCGTGCGTGCGCGTGGTGCGAGGGCCCCGGGGCAGCGTGAGCCGTTCGCGCACCATCCCGACGATGGCCTCGTGCTCGAGCGCGCCGGCCGCCGCCACGACCATATTGCCTGTCGTGTAGTGCTCGCGGTGGAACCGTGCCGCGGTGTCGTGATCGAACCCGCCGACGGTGTCCTTGCTGCCGATGACCGGCAACCCGAGCGGATGCGACGGCATGAGCGTGCTCGCGAACAGCTCGTGCACCTGTTCGTCGGGAGCGTCTTCGTAGCGCGAGATCTCCTCGAGGACGACCTCACGTTCCGAGAGGCACGCGTCCTGGGCGAGCGTGGAGTTCACGATCATGTCCGAGAGGATCTCGACCGCGTCGGCGGTGTGCTGGTCGATGAGCCGGGAGTAGTAGCAGGTGTACTCCTTGCTCGTGAAGGCGTTGAGCTCGGCGCCGAGGCGGTCGAACGCCTCCGATATCTCCACAGCGCTTCGCGTCGGCGTGCCTTTGAAGGTCATGTGCTCGATGAAGTGCGACATGCCTGCATCGGTCGGAGCCTCGTCCCGGCTTCCCACGGAGCACCAGATGCCGAGAGCGACCGACCGAACCGTGTCCATCGTCTCGGTGATGACCGTGACGCCGTTGTCGAGCACCGTCTTGTCGTAGAACATCGGGCGGCTCCTTCGCTTCGAGTACGGACGGCCCGAGGCGCACGAGCGCTCCGGGCCGTCGGAAGTCACGTTGGTGCGTCTAGTCTCGACGGCGCGGGCGACGGTCGTGCCCGCCGCGGTCGCCCTGGCCGCCGCGGTCGTCGCGGCGCGGCGACGGCGGCGCCTCGGCACCCTCCGGCACGTCGAACTTCTCGATCAGGTCGAGCGACACCTTGCCACGCTCGTCGATCTCCTGAACGACGACCTCGACCTCGTCGCCGATGTTGAGCACCGATTCCACGTGCGCGATACGGCCCTTGGCCATCTTCGAGATGTGCAGCAGGCCGTCCTTGCCCGGGATCAGCTCGATGAACGCGCCGAACGGCTGTATCGAGACGACGCGGCCCTTGTACTTCTCGCCGGGTTCGACATCGCGGACGATCGCCCTGATGCGGTCGACCGCGGTGGCGCCGCGCGCATCGCGGGCGGCGACGTAGATCGTGCCGTCGTCGTTGACGTCGATGTCCGCGCCGGTCTCCTCGACGAGGCCCTTGATGACCTTGCCGCCGGGGCCGATGACGTCGCGGATCTTGTCGGTCGGGATCTTGATGGTGATGATGCGCGGCGCGTACTCCTTGAGGTCCGCGCGCGGCTCGGGAAGCGCTTCGAGCATCTTGCCGAGGATGTGGGCGCGACCGGCCTTGGCCTGCTCGAGGGCCGCCGAGAGGATCTCGACCGAGAGGCCCTTGGCCTTGTTGTCCATCTGCAGGGCGGTGATACCTGCGGGCGTTCCGGCGACCTTGAAGTCCATGTCGCCGAGGAAGTCCTCGAGGCCCTGGATGTCGGAGAGGATCGCGTAGCGGTCGCCCTCCTTGATGAGACCCATCGCGATGCCGGAGACCGGGGCCTTTATCGGCACGCCGGCGTCCATCAGCGCCATCGACGAGCCGCAGACCGAGCCCATCGACGAGGAGCCGTTGCTCTCGAGCACCTCGGAGACGATACGGATGGTGTACGGGAAGTCCTCTTCCGGCGGGACGACCGGGAGCAGCGCGCGCTCGGCAAGGGCGCCGTGACCGATGTCGCGACGCTTCGGACCGCGCATGAAGCCCGTCTCGCCCGTGGAGAACGGCGGGAAGTTGTAGTGGTGGATGTAGCGCTTGCCCTCTGAGACGTCGATGGTATCGATGCGCTGCCACTCGTTCAGCATGCCGAGGGTGAGGACCGAGAGCACCTGCGTCTGACCGCGGGTGAACAGGCCCGTGCCGTGGGCGCGGGGCAGGTAGTCGACGACGCAGCTGATGGGACGGATCTCGGTGGCGGTGCGGCCGTCGGCGCGCTCGCCCTCATCGAGAACCATCTCGCGCATGGTCTTCTTCTCAAGCGCCTTCATCAGCGCCTTGATGTGCTTGGTGTTGGCGGCGTACTCGGCCTCGTCGAAGATGCCCTTGAGCTCTTCCTTCACGGCAGCGACCGCATCCATGCGCGCGTGCTTGTCGGGATTGTGCAGCGCAGCACGCATCTTGTCGGCGCCGGCCGCGAAGATCCGCTCCCGGAGCTCGGCGGACGGCTCGTCGATCTTCACGTCCATGGGCGTGATCTCGAGCGTGGCGAGGAAGCGCTCCTGCACGGCACAGAACTCGCCGATGGCCTCCTGCGCGAAGGTAAGAGCCTTGAGCATGTCCTCCTCGGACACCTCGTTGGCGCCCGCCTCGACCATGTAGATCGCGTCACGGCTACCGGCGACCACGAGGTCGAGATCGGATGCCTCGGCATCCTCGAAGGTCGGGTTCACGAGGAACTCGCCGAACTCGTCGCGGCAGATGCGCACGCCGGCAAGCGGGCCTTCGAACGGGATGCCAGCGGCCATAAGCGCCGCGGAGGCGCCCATGATCGAGATGACGTCGATCTGGTGCTCCTGGTCGGCGGAGAAGACGGTCGCGATGACCTGAACGTCGTTGCGGAAACCGTCGGCGAACGCCGAGCGGATCGGGCGGTCGATCATGCGGGCAGTGAGCGTGGCCTTCTCGCTCGGGCGGGTCTCACGCTTGATGAAGCCGCCGGGCAGGCGCCCCGCGGCGTACATACGCTCTTCGAAATCGACCGTGAGCGGGAAGAAATCGAGATCCTTCGGTTCCTTGCTCGCGGTCGCGGTGACCAGGATCACGCTGTCGCCCTGGCGCACCAGCACGGCGCCGCCGGCCTGCTTGGCCAGCTCGCCGGTCTCGAGCGTGTACTGCTCTCCGTACAGCTCGAAGCTCTCAGTTACCTTTCCCATCCTCTTCCTCTTCTCCGACTGCGACGCCCCTGTGGCGGCAGCCTCATCTCATCGGGGCCTCGTGCCCCTACGTCAGTGAAGGCGGGGTGATCCCCGCCTTCACGTGGATCCGCGTGTTAGTTGCGGAGTCCGAGCTTCGCGACGATCGCGCGATAGCGCTCGATGTCATTCTTCTTGAGGTAGTTCAGGAACCTGCGGCGCTGCCCCACGAGCTTGAGGAGCCCACGGCGGCAGTGGTGGTCGTGCGAGTGGGTGCGAAGGTGCTCGGTGAGGTCGCGGATGCGCTGCGTGAGGAGCGCGATCTGGACTTCAGCGGAGCCGGTGTCGCCCTCGGTGCGGGCGTGCTCGGCGATGATGGACGTCTTGACGTCCTTCTCGAGTGCCATATTCTCTTTCACCTTTCGTTGAGATGTCGCCTGAGTCCGAGAGGGGCGTCGGTGAGTCGCCGTTCCAGGAGGCAGGTCGTGGGTACAACCGCGCTAGTATATCACACGCCTCCGGGCGTGCAGCTACACGTCCCCGACCTGATCGCCCGCCAGCGTTCGCGCGATGTGAGCGACATCGTCGCCGATCGCCGCCGAGAGCGCCTCGAGAGAGGCGAACGGACGCTGCTCGCGGACGCGGTCGACGAAGTCGATGGCCACCGTCGCGCCGTAGAGGTCGCCATCGAAGCCGATGAGATGGGCCTCGAGCGCGGGCGGCGCATCGGGGAACGACGCGGGAACCCCTACCGAGACCGCCGCGCGGAAGCGCCCCTCGGCGAGGAGCGCCCACGCGGCGTAGACGCCCGGCGCGGGAAGGGCGACCGTCGGGTCGTGGACGAGGTTCGCGGTGGGGACGCCGAGCGCGTGTCCGACTCCCCTGCCGTGCGCGACGACGCCGACGACGCGGTGGGGCCGCCCGAGAAGGACCGCGGCGGGAGCGACGGCGCCCTCGGCGATCAGCGCGCGGATGCGCGTCGCGGTGACCGTGATGCCGTCGCTGGCGATCAGGTCGTGGCCGAGCACGGTGAAACCGTGGACCGCCCCTAGGTCTTGAAGCGTGCGGACGTTTCCGGAGGCATGGGAGCCGAACCGGAAGTCCGATCCTACGACGACGGTGTGCGGCGTCGCGGCGGCACACAGGATCCGGGTGCAGAACTCCTCGGGCGAAAGCGCGGCCAGCACCTCGTCGAAGGCGACGACAAGCACGCGGTCAGGGCCGAGCGCGGCCAGCAGAGCGGTCTTCTCCGCGGCGGGAGTGAGCCGTGGAGGTGCGGTATCAGGGAACAGCACGTCTTCGGGATCGGGCTCGAAGGTCATCACGATCGATGCGACTCCCGCCGAACGCGCGATCGACATCGAGTCACGCACGAGGGCCTGGTGGCCGACGTGCACGCCGTCGAACGCTCCGATCGCGATCACTGCCGGACCGAGCGGAGGGGTGGCCAGGGAGAAGGTCGAAGTCTTGGTCATCGGGCGACCCCCGTGGCGAAGACGGTCTCGGCGCGCAGGAGGTCTCCGTCCCTGCGGTAGATGGCGAGCAGGCGCTCGTCGGTGGCGACGGCGAAGAGGTGGGAGCCGTCAGGCGCATCGGACGGGAGCGGTGCCGGGCGGCCCTGGGCGACCTGCTCGGCAGGAAGGTCCGCACGCGGCAGACCGAGAAGCGGCACCGGGTCGGCGAAGAGCGTCGTGACGGCGCCCTCGCGCGCCCGGTCGGCGATCTCCTCGAGGGGATGCGCGTGCTCGAGCGTGGCCTGTCCGGAACGCGTGCGCCGCAGCGCGGCGAGGTGCGCGACCGTCCCGGCGCGTCGGCCGATGTCGTTTGCGAGCGTGCGGATGTACGTGCCTTTCGACACCGTGAAGCGCACGACCCAAGCGCTCTGGTCGGCCTCGATACGCACGAGATCGGCCTCGCTCACGTCGATTCGCCGGACCTCGAGCGCGAGCGGGCTGCCCGACCTCGCGGCGCGATGGGCCGTCTGGCCCGCCTTCTTCACCGCCGAGTATGCGGGGGGCGTCTGCAGGGAGGCGCCCATGAAGCCCTCGAGGACCTCACGCGCACGCGATTCCTCGAAGACGCTCGCCGGGACGGGCGCGGTCTCGACGACGCTCCCCTCGGCATCAAGCGTGTCGGTCGCGGCTCCGAAGACGATGCGTGCCTCGTACGTCTTCTCCTGCCCGGTGAGGTAGCTTGCGAGCCGGGTCGCGGGGCCGATGAGGCCGATCAGGAGACCCGTCGCGGCGGGATCGAGGGTGCCCGCGTGCCCCACTCTCCGCTCCCCTGTCGCGCGGCGAAGCGAAGCGACGACGTCGTGGCTCGTGGGTCCCGCGGGCTTGTCGACCAGCAGGACCCCGGACAACCCGGTCGGCTGCCGACGGGAGCTCACCGGGCGCCTCCGGGAAGGGCCGGAAGCAGCGCTTCGAGGAGCCCCGTGAGGGTGCCTTCCCAGGTGAAGCCGGCCGCCGCCCGGTGGCCGCCGCCCCCGAACCCGCGCGCGATCGCGCCGACGTCGGTCTCGTCCTTGGCCCGCAGGCTCACGCGGACGGTACCGCCGTTGGCCTTCGCGAGGAAGACCGCGCGCACGCCGCCAAGCGCACGGACGTACTCGATGAGGTTCTCGGCCTCTTCGGGACGGGCACCGGTCTCGGCGAAGTCGTTCCCGTCGATCCAGGCGTAGGCGATCTGGCCGCCGTTCGCGAGGGCTATGCGCTCGAGCGTCCGGCCGAGAAGCAGTTGCGCGCCGCCGGACCTGGTCTCGTAGATGGCGGCGTAGATCTCGTGCGGGTGGGCGCCAGCGTCGACGAGATCCGCAGCCGTCCGCAGCGTTTCAGGGGTGGTGTTCCCGTAGCTGAACCTGCCGGTGTCGGTGAGCAGGGCGGCGTACAGGCAGTCGGCGGTGACGCGATCGGCCGTGACGCCGAGGTGCGGCAGCAGACGCCACACGAGGCAGCCTGTCGCCGCGGCCTCGGGATCGAGCACGTTGATGTCACCGTCGGCCGAGGCGTCGGGGTGGTGGTCGATGACGACGAGCGTGCGCGCCGACCTGGCGAGCGGCTCGGCGCGACCCAGCCGATGGAGTGCGGGACTGTCGAGGGAGACGAACACGTCGGGAGCCTCGAAGCCATCGGGGTCCCGATAGCGGTCCGATCCCGGGAGGAACGCGTAGGTGGAGGGGCAGCCGCCTCCGGATGCGAGCACGACTCCGGCGTCGATGCCCGCGAGCGTCAGGGCGCTGGCAAGACCGAGCGTGGAGCCTACGGCGTCACCGTCGGGCTCGACGTGAGAGCCGATGATCACCGATGTCGCGCCACGGAGCGCCGCTGCGGCGGCCGCGAGCGCGCTCTCGAGCGCCACGGATGTCACTCCTCGCCGTCCTGGAGCGACGGCGGGACGTTCTTGAGCGCCTCGTAGATGCGCATCCCCTCGTCGACCGAGGTGTCGAGATGGTAGCGCAACTCGGGAGTGATCCGGAGCTTCACGCGGCGCGCGAGTCCGGAGCGTATCCGGCCGTCAGCGGAGCGCAGTCCCTCCAGCAGCTCCTCGTATCGTTCCTGGTCACCGTGGGTGGTCACGTACACGTCGGCCACACCGAGGTCGGAGGAGACCTGGACCGAGGTTATCGTCGCGAAGTCGAGGCGCGGGTCGGCGACGTCCTCGCGCAATACCTGTGCGAGGGCCTCTCTGACCGCCTCCCCCAACTTCCGGGTTCGGGGTGTGCTCTTCATGACGCTACTCCTCGCGAGCGACCTCGACGGTCTTGTAGGCCTCGATGAAGTCGCCGACCTTGATGTCCTGGAAGTTCTCGATGCCGATACCGCATTCGTAGCCCTGCTTGACGCTCTTGACGTCATCTTTGAAGCGGCGGAGCGAGTGGAGCTTGCCGTCGTGGATGACGGTGCCGTCGCGGACGATACGGATCTGGTCGTCGCGCGAGATCTCGCCCTCCTGCACGAAGCAGCCGGCGATGGTGCCGAGCTTCGGCACCTTGAACAGGTCGCGGACTTCGACATGCGCTGTGTCGCGCTCTTCGATCGTGGGAGCGAGCATGCCCACACGGGCAGCGTTGATCTCCTCGAGCGCCTGGTAGATCACGCGATAGAGCCGCATGTCCACCTTCTCCTTCGCCGCGAGGTCGCGAGCTTCCGGCAGCGGACGGACGTTGAAGCCGATGATGATCGCATCCGAGGCCGTGGCGAGCATCACGTCGCTCTCGGTGATACCGCCCACACCCGAGTGGATGACGTTGATGTGCACTTCGTCCTGGGCCATCTTGTCGAGAGCGTCCTTGAGGGCCTCGATGGAACCCTGGACGTCGGCCTTGACCACGAGGTTGAGGTCCTTGATGTCGCCCATCTGGATGCGCGAGAACAGATCGTCGAGGGTGACGTGGCTCTTCCGCTCGTGCGCGAGAAGGCGCTGCTTGAGGGCGCGCTCCTCAGCGAGGTTGCGCGCATCGCGCTCATCGGCGAACACGCGGAACTCGTCTCCCGCGGAAGGAACGCTCGAGAGGCCCTGGATCTCCACCGGATCGGCCGGTCCTGCCGAGTCGACGGTCTCGCCGAGCGGATTGACGAGTGCACGGACGCGGCCGTGGCTCGTTCCCGCAACGATGGCGTCACCGACCTGGAGGGTCCCGCGCTGCACGAGCACGGTCGCCACGGGACCGCGGCCCTTGTCCAGGTTCGCTTCGATGACCACGCCGCTTGCGTGCGTGTCGGGATTCGCCTTGAGCTCGAGCACTTCGGCCTGCAGCAGCACCATCTCCAGCAGGTCCTCGATGGCGATACGCTTCTTCGCCGAGACGTTGACGAAGATGTTGTTGCCGCCCCACTCCTCCGGCACGATCTCGTGCTCGGTGAGCATCTGCTTGACCTGCTCGGGGTTGGCGCCGTCCTTATCGATCTTGTTCACGGCCACGATGATCGGGACGCCTGCGGCTTTCGCGTGGTGGATGGCCTCCACCGTCTGCGGCATGACGCCGTCGTCCGCCGCCACGACCAGGATGACGATGTCGGTGATGTTCGCGCCGCGGGCACGCATGGCGGTGAACGCCTCGTGACCGGGGGTGTCGATGAAGGTGATCTGCTTGCCGTTGCGCTCGACGACGGATGCGCCTATGTGCTGCGTGATGCCGCCGGCCTNNTCTTGCCGTGGTCGACGTGACCCATGACGGTGACGACCGGCGGTCTCGCCTTGAGGTCGGCGGGATCGTCGGTGAAGACGAAGCCCTCCTCGGCAGGCGAGACGACGTTGACTTCGATGCCGAGGTCCTCTGCGAGGATGTCCATCGCGTCGCGGCTCATCGGCTGGTTCACGGTGTGCATGTCGCCGAGCAGCAGGAGGCGCTTGATGACTTCGCCCGGAGTGGCGCCGACGGCGTCCGCGAACTGGGCGACGGTTGAGCCTTCCGTGATCGTTATGGAGTCGGCCGCGTGCGCGGGACGAGCACCTTCGAGGTCCTGCGGATGCTGCTCCACCGGCTCGCGCTTGCCGGACGGCTTCTTGCTCTTCTTCTTGTTCTTCTTGTCCGAGGCGCTCTGGGCCATCTTGGCGGCCTCGGCGATGAGGTTCGTCTCGCGCTGTGCGACCTCGGCGTCCTTGGCCATCTGGCGGTAGCGGTCCGCCTCGGCCTGCTCGAGTTTGGCGGCCTCGACGGCGAGCAGCGCGCGCTCCTCCTCGGCCTTGGCCTCCGCCTCGCGGCGAGCGGCCTCTTCGGCCTCGTGGCGCTTGCGCTCCTCTTCGCGCTGGGCCTCCTCGGCGGCGAGCCTGTCGCGCTCTTCCGCCTCGGCGATCTTCGCGGCCTCCTCGGCGGCACGGCGCGCGGCGTCTTCGGCCTTCTTGCGCGCGGCGTCTTCAGCGACCCGGCGGGCGCGCTCGGCTTCCTCGCGCTTGCGGGTCTCCTCCTCGGCCTTGAGGCGCTCGGCCTCCATCTCGGCCATCTTCTCCTCGATGATCGGCGCGAGGTCCTTGCGGATCTTGTCGACGTACGCCTCGACGAGAGTCGACGCGTGGTTCTTCGCGGGGATCTTGAGCCTCGTGAGGTGGTCGAGGAGCTCCTTGGAGCTCATGCCGAACTCCTTGGCCAGTTCATGTACTCGCATAGCAGGCATCCGCGTCACCGTCCGTGTCGAGAGATCGTCGCCCGGTTGTTCTCGAGCGCGGCCTCGAATTCTCGTCTCAATCGCTCCACGTCTTCTTCGCCAAGGGTCGCACGGAGCGCGGGTGCGAGCCTCTTCCTGTTCACGGCCGCCTCGAAACATGCGAGGTCGGGGCACAGAGATGCGCCGCGGCCGCTGGCTTTACCGGTCGGGTCGACGTGAGTCTCGCCGTCCGAGCCCCGGACGATGCGCACCAGCTCCCGCTTGTCGGCTTCACGCCGACAGGCGATGCAGGTGCGGGTGATCGTGCGGGGAGCGGCCATCGGCTAGCTCGTCGCCTCCTTCTCGTGAACGCCGCAGTAGCGGCTTCCGGGGCGTGCCTGGTTGCGGCAGCGGATACCGGTGCTGGTCACGGCGATGCAGCGGCCGTCTACGTCCTCGCCGCCGGAGTCCCCACCGAGCGATGCGGTGGCGAGGCCCGCGCTCACCGCCTGACCGAGGCTCTTGATGTCGATGCGCCAGCCGGTGAGCTTCGCGGCGAGACGGGCGTTCTGGCCCTCCTTGCCGATGGCCAGCGAGAGCTGATCGTCGGGCACGATGACCGTCGCCGTATGATCGCTCTCGTTCACGAGCACGCGAGCGACCTTCGCGGGCGAGAGCGCGTTGCCGACGAAGGTGGCCGGATCGTCCGACCACGGGATAACGTCGATGCGCTCGCCGCGAAGCTCCGCCACCACCATGCGCACGCGGCTGCCCTTGGGGCCGACGCACGCGCCGACCGGGTCGAGTCCCGACTCGCGGCTGGAGACCGCGATCTTCGAGCGAAGCCCGGGCTCGCGCGCGACGCTCTTGATCTCGACGATGCCGTCGTAGATCTCGGGCACCTCGAGTTCGAAGAGCCGCTTCAGGAGGTTGGGGTGGGTGCGGGAGACCACGATGGAGGGCTCGCTCGAGGTCTTGCGGACGTCGATGATGAGCGCCTTCAGGCGCTGGTTGTGCTCGTAGCGCTCGTTGCCGGGCTGCTCCGTGTGCGGCAGCAGGGCCTCGACGCCCTCGCGTATCTTCACCAGCGTGTAGCGGGAGTCCGACTGCTGCACGGTACCGGTGATCGAGTCGCCGATGCGGTCGGCGTACTCCTCGAAGATCTGCTCGCGCTCGGCCTCGCGGATGGACTGCGTGATGACCTGCTTGGCCGCCTGCGCGGCGAAGCGGGAGATGTCCGGCGGGGTGACGTCCTTGGCCTCGTAAACAGGCTCCTCTTCGGTACCGCCGACCGGGATGAGCTCGTAGACGTAGATGCGTCCCGACTCACGGTCGATCGAGACGCTGCAGTCGTTGTCGCTGTCGAGGATGCGCTTGTACGTCACGCCGAGCTGCTGCTCGAGACGCTCCAGCATCACGTTCTCGTCGATGTTCTTCTCGCGCGCGAGGTCGCGCAGAGCGTCCATCAAGTTGATCTGGTCGGAGCTCATGTGCGGTTCCCGTTCCCTTCGCCGAACCCTAGAAGTCGGCCTTCAAGCGTGCGCGCTCGATGGTCTCGAGCGGTACGCGCAGTTCTTCTTCGTCGACCGTCACCACGACGTCGCCGTCCCGGTACCCGGCCAGCAGTCCCGTGAAACGCGACCGTCCGGCGACCGGACGGGTGGTGCGGACTGAGACGCGCTGACCCGCGAAACGCTCGTAGTCCTCCGGGGTGCGGAGGATACGCTCGATGCCCGGCGACGACACCTCGAGCGTGTACGACCCGGAGAGCCGCGACACGCCGTCCAGCGCATCCGACACCCAGGCGTTCGCCTCGGCGACCGCCTCGATATCGATGCCACCGTCACGGTCCAGGTAGACGCGAACGGTCTGGTGGCGTGCTCCGCCCACCGTCTCGACCGTCACGAGCTCGAGTGCATGCTGCGCCGCAAGCGGCTCCAGCAGCGCTATGAGCTCATCGGCGAGCGAGACTGCCATTCCGTTCACCTTCCAGAACAAAAGAAGCGGGGGTAAGCCCACTTCTCACGGGACATCTGTCGTTCCTGGGGATTGTAGCACAGCGCACGGTCGGGTCAAAGCCGCCGAAAGGGCTCCCGTGCTGGTCAGGCGTACCGTTGGCGCGCCTCGAGAACGCGTGCCGCGATGGCCCCGGCGGCGGCGTCGAGCGACAGCATCTCGCGCTCTCCGGCCGCGCGGTCCTTAAGCTCGACGGCGCCCTCAGCGAGGCCCTTCTTACCGACGATGACCTGGAGCGGCCAGCCGATCAGGTCCGCATCCGCGAACTTCACACCGGGGCGTTCGTCGCGGTCGTCGATCACGGCCTCCACACCGAGGAGAGCGAGCGCCGCGGCGAGGGACTCGGCCGCCGGCACGACGAGATCGTCGGCGGTGGCCAGCGGCAGCACGGCGACCTCGGCGGGCGCAACCCCCATGGGCCAGATGATGCCGTTCTCGTCGTGGTGCTGCTCGATGACGGCGGCGAGCGAGCGGGTGATGCCCACGCCGTAGCAGCCCATGAGGAACGGCTGCTCGTCCCCGGATTCATCAGCGAAGGTGGCGCCCATCGAAACCGAGTACTTCGTACCGAGCTGGAAGACCTGCGACACCTCGATGCCACGGGCCGACGCAAGCGCGCCGCCGCAGGCGGGGCACGAGTCGCCCGCACGCGCGGTGACGAGGTCGGCCCAGATGTCGATGGCGAAGTCGCGGCCGGGCAGCGCTCCGGTCAAGTGATGGTCGGGCTCGTTGGCGCCCACGATCCACCCCAGCTCGGCCTTGAGCGTGCGATCGGCCACGATAAGCGTCTTTTCGGGCGCGCCGACGGGGCCGAGGAACCCGCGGTGGATGCCGAAGCGGGCGAACTCTTCCTCCTCGAGCAGCGTTGCGCCCGGCATGATGCGATCGAGCTTCAGCTCGTTGAGCTCCCGGTCGCCCGGCAGACACAGGAACACGAGGTCGCCCGACGCGCTGCGGGCCGCCATCGTCTTGACGGTGTGGCGCGCGTCAACTCCGAGAAACGCCGCGAGTTCGGCGATCGAGCGGGTCTCCGGAGTGTGCACGCGCTCGAGCGGCACCGAGGACGCGATGCGCGGCTCGTACGCGACGACGGCGTCGGCCGCCTCCACGTTGGCGGCCCAGCCGCACTCGCAGTACACGAGGTCGGCCTCGCCGCTATCGGCGAGGGCCATGAACTCGGTCGTGACCGACCCGCCGATCTGCCCCGAGTCGGCGGCGACCGGACGCCAGGCGAGCCCGAGGCGGTCGCAGATGCGACCGTACGCACCGGCCATCGCGTCGTAGTGCTCCTGGAGCGATTCCTGGTCGGCATGGAACGAGTACGCGTCCTTCATCAGGAACTCGCGGCCACGCAACAGCCCGAATCGGGGTCGCATCTCGTCGCGGAACTTCGTGTTGATCTGATACAGCGACACCGGGAGTTCGCGGTACGAGCGGAGCTCGTTTCGCACCGTGGCGGTGATGATCTCCTCGTGCGTCGGGCCGAGGCAGAACTCCCTCCCCTGCCGGTCCTTCAGTCGCGCCAGCTCGGGACCGTACACGTCCCATCGCCCGGATTCGCGCCAGAGCTCCGCGGGCTGGACGATGGGCATGAGCATCTCCTGGCTGCCGATCGCGTCCATCTCTTCGCGGACGATGCGGATCACCTTCGTGAGCGCGGCATACCCGAGCGGCAGGAAGGTGTAGATGCCCGCGGCGGCCTTCCGGAGCAGGCCGGCGCGCAACATCAGCCGATGCGAGGCGATCTCGGCCTCGGCCGGCTCCTCCTTGAGGGTGGGTGCGTACAGCGACGACATCCGAAGGACGCGTGACATGCGACTCCTTGAGGCAGAGAGCGGACGATACGTTAGCCAACGCCCCGGTCGTGGGGGTGGAGGGACGGGACGAGCCGGTCGGTCCGGTTCGCCAGGCTCATGAGGAGACGGGCGACGAGGTCATGCACGATGATCGTGTCGTTGTTCCCCTGCGAGCGGAACGCGTCCTTGAGCGCAGGCTTGACCGACGGATCGCCGCTGACCTCGACGATGAGATCGATGTCGTCCGCCTTCGCGCCGAGGACGTCGGCGTGCTCGGTGTAGAAGATCCCGTGCTCGCGGGCCATGACGGCTCCCGGGCTGTCGGAGTCGCGGTCCGCGACGCCCACGACGTGGATGTACGGCACGGACAGCAGGGCCTCGAGCACCGGAGCTCCGGTGCGGCCGCCCCCCACGATGGCTACACGGACGATCTCGTCAACCATGATCGCTCCCCCTTCGAGCATGTCGTACCTTCACGGTCCTGAGGATAGCGCAGCGAGGCGGCCGGAGCGAGAAGGCATCCGCTTCCTACGGCGCACGCAGCGTCCGCCGGCCGCCGCCAGGTTCTATTCGAGCCGGTCGATCTCCTCCATCAGCGCATCCACGATATCCGCCTCCGCGACCTTTCTCACCGGCTCCCCGCGCCGGAAGATCAGGCCGACTCCCTTGCCGGAGGCCACACCGACATCGGCCTCACGCGCCTCGCCCGGTCCATTGACGACACAGCCCATCACCGCGACCTTCACGGGCGACCGGCTCGTCTTGAGCCGCTCTTCGACCGCGGCGGCGATCGGGACGAGATCCACCTCGCACCGGCCGCACGTCGGGCACGAGATCAGCTCGGGCCCCCGGCGCCTGAGGTCGAGCGCGGCGAGGATCTCCCATGCCACGCTCACCTCCTCGACGGGATCCGCGGTGAGCGAGACGCGCAGGGTGTCGCCTATACCCTCGGCGAGCAGGATACCGAGCCCCGCGGCGGACTTCACGGTGCCGGAGCGTATCGTGCCGGCCTCGGTGATGCCGATGTGCAGCGGGTACCCGACGCGGTCCGCGAGGAGGCGGTAGGCCTGCACCGTGGGAAGCACGGAGGACGCCTTGGCGGAGACGACGATGTCCGAGAATCCCCTGCTCTCGAAGTGCTCGCAGAAGGCGACGGCGCTCGCGGCCAGCTTCTCGGGCAGCGGCCAATCGCGGTCGTGATACTCGGGAGCGAGGCTGCCGGCGTTCACGCCGATGCGGATCGGAATCCCCGCCTCTCCTGCGGCGTCGATCACCGCATCGACGCGTTCGGTGGCCCCGATGTTGCCGGGATTGATGCGGAGTTTCGCGGCGCCACGGCGGCTCGCCTCGATGGCCAGCCGGTGGTCGAAGTGGATGTCGGCCACGACCGGCAGCGGGCTGGCCTCGCACACGGCGCCGAAAGCGTCGAGCGCGTCGGCGTGCGGGATGGCGACGCGCACGATCTCGCAGCCCGCCTCGGCAAGACGCGAGATCTGGCCGAGCGTCGCGGGCACGTCGCGCGTGTCGGTGTTCGTCATCGACTGCACGAGGACCGGCGCGCCGCCCCCGATGGTGACCTCCCCGACCTTGACGGGCCGGGTCGTGTGCCGGTCGCCCATCGGTCAGCCTGCCATGCGCACGATGTCGGCATACAGGACGTAGCCGATGAGCGAGAACAGCACCACGGCGCCGGCGGCGCTGAGCCCGATGGTGATCGAGCGCTTGAGCGGCTTGCCGGCGATGCGCTCCACGATCTCGAGCGCGACCTTTCCGCCGTCGAGCGGGGGCAGCGGCAGGATGTTCATAACCCCGAGTGACAGCGACAGCATCGCTATCAGCCCCGCGTAGTCGAGCGGACCTGCATGCGCCGCGTCCGCGGCCATCTCGGAGATGCCGACGATACCGCGCACGTCCTGAACCGACCTCGAGAAGGTGCGCGGATTGAAGAGGTCCACGATCGCCTCGAAGACGAGCCCGGTGAGCTTGAAGCTCTCGCCGAGGCTCTGGAAGACATTGAGCCGGACGGCCACCGATTCGGGGCCGATGCCGAGATAGCCGCGCCCGTCGCGGTCTCCAAGCGTCGCGGGCAGGTCGATGCGCGCGCCATCACGCTCCACAGTGACGATCACGGGCTCCCCGGCATCCGACGCGCCGACGGCGGACTGGAAGTCCTCCCAGCTGTCGACCGGCTGGCCGTCGAACGCCACGAGCGAGTCGCCCTCGAGGATGCCCGCCGATTCGGCGGCGCTCTCAGGGGTGACCACGGCCACCGTGGTGGTCGGCTCGAGGTAGCCCCACACCGACAGGAACACGGTGAACGTGAGTATCGCGAGGGCCAGGTTCATGATGACGCCCATGGCGAGGATGGTGATGCGCTTCCAGGTCTTCTGGCCGCGGTACGTCACGGACCGGGCGCGCGCGAGCAGGCCCGTCTCGTCGAGGCCGGCGGTCTCCCCGTCGACGGTGAGCCGATGCGTGCCGTCGCCGAGGTCCTCGATGGCCTTCCAGTCGACGAGCGTGGTGATGAGGGCTTCTGCACGGTCGGCGTCGATCCCGAGCGCCACCGCAAGGGAGGCCGGCCCGTCGGCGCGGCCGTCACGGACGGCGGCGAGCGCCGGCGCCAGCAGTTCGTCCTCGGCGCCCGGCTCCATGCCCGCTATGCGCACGTATCCGCCGAGCGGGACCGCGGTGACGCCCCAGTACATGTTCTTCGTGCGCAGGCGCAGCGCGGGCCCGGGAAGACCGACCATGAACTCGTGCACCTTGACCCCGAAGGCGCGGGCCGCGAGGAAGTGCCCCATCTCGTGCAGGACGACGAGGATCGAGAACGTCAGCACGCCCCAGAAGACCACGTCGAGTGTTCCAAAAGCTCCAGTCACCGGTTCTCCTGTCGTTCGCTGTCAGCGGGGTGGATCGCAGCAAGCCTCACGCCAGAGGTCATGGCAGTCGGCCAGAGGCGTTTCGCCGCGCCTTGGCGTCGGCCGCCTCTACGGTCTCGATGCTCTCGAGCGGCAAGGTGTCGTGCGCGAGCATGNNGCGGCGACGGCGACTTCGTTGGCGGCGTTCATGGCCGCCGGGAGCGTGCCTCCCGTGCGGCCGGCGTCGTATGCCAGGCTCAGGCAACGGAACGTGTCCGCGTCCACCGGCTCGAGATCGAGGGACCCGAGCGTGGTGAAGTCGACGGGCCCTACCGGGGCGTCCCACCGGTCGGGGTGGCTGAAGGCGTACTGGATCGGGACGCGCATGTCGGTGGCGCCGAGGTGCGCCTTCACGGAGCCGTCGGCGAACTCGACCATCGAGTGGATGCACGACTGCGGATGCACGACCACACGTATGTCGTCGTAAGCGATGCCGAAAAGGTGATGCGCCTCGATGACCTCGAGCCCCTTGTTCATCAGGGTTGCCGAGTCGATCGTGATCTTAGGCCCCATCGTCCAGCGCGGATGCGCGAGCGCCTCGGCGACCGTCACATCGGCGAGGCTCCCGGCGGTGCGTCCGCGGAACGGGCCGCCCGAGGCCGTCAGCCACAACCTGGCGACGTCACGGGACGGCTCCCCAACCAGGCACTGGAAGATCGCCGAGTGCTCGCTGTCGACCGGGATGATGCGGTCGGCTCCCAGCCCGGTGACGAGCGGGCCGCCGGCCACGAGGGACTCCTTGTTCGCGAGTGCGAGGCGGGCGCCTGAAGCCAGGGCCGCGCACGAAGCGCGAAGGCCGGCAGCGCCGACGAGCGCGTTCAGGACGAGATCGGCGCCGGGCTCCCCCGCCAGATCCTCGATGGCACGCGCGCCGCCGGGGACGGCCCGGGCGAGCCGGCGCGATGCCTCGGCCGCCGCGTCGGGATCGCCGAAGGCGATGCGCCGCACGCCGAAGCGCTCGGCCTGTTCGAGGAGAAGATCCACGCTCCGGAAGGCCGCGAGCGCGACGACCTCGATCCGTCCCGGGAAGCGTGCGGCCACGTCGAGCGCCTGACGTCCGATCGAGCCGGTGGAGCCCAGGATAGCGACACGGAGGCGCGTCACTGGACGCCTGCCATGACGAGCAGGTAGTACGTCACGATCGAGACCACGATGAAGCTGTCGAAGCGATCGAGGAAGCCCCCGTGGCCGGGGAGCAACGTGCCTGAGTCCTTCACGGACGCCTCGCGCTTGAAGCGGGACTCGGCAAGGTCCCCGAACACGGCCGCAAGCGAGCTCACCAGACCGATGAGGAGCAGCGTGGATACGGAAAGACCGGTTTCGGCAAGCGGGCCGACGAGCAGCCATACCGCAACGGTTCCCGCCGTGCCGCCGGCGAGTCCCTCCCAGGTCTTCCTGGGCGATATGCGCGCGGCGAGCGGGCGCTTCCCGACTGTGCTGCCCACGAGGTACGCGGCGACGTCGTTCGCCCAGATGCCGAGGATCATGGTGAGCGTGAGCATCGTGCCACCATCAAGCTGGCGGATCAGGACCACGTGCGAGAGCGTGAAGCCGACGTACGCGGCGCCGAAGACCGTGATCGCCGTATCGGAGAGCCGCACCTGGCGGAAGAGCACGTGCCACACCAGGGACGCCACGATGAGCGCGCTGATGACGGCGGCGAGCCCCGAGCCCCCCCAGCGGGCCGCGACGAGCGGCATCGCCACGACCGCGGTGATGCCGAACATCTCGTTCGGCAACCGGCGCTCGCGGCGCGCGAGGGCGTAGAGCTCGGTGGCAGCAAGGGCCGCGATGACCGCGACTGCGGCCGCGAGCCCCCAGGTGCCACCGAAGAACAGGACGGCAAGCACCACACCGCCGAGCAGCGCCGCCGACAACGTCCGTATGCCGAAGTCCCTCAGACCACGAGTGCGGCCGTCGCTCATGCACGTCCTCCGAACCGTCGAGATCGCTTCTGGAAGTCCACTACCGCGCGCAGGAGGTCTCCACGCTTGAAATCCGGCCAGAGCACGGAAGTCACCCAGAACTCCGCGTACGCCATCTGCCACAGCAGGAAGTTCGACACGCGCATCTCGCCGCTGGA
>DCVQ01000019.1:28560-77399 GCA_002328745.1 Actinobacteria bacterium UBA2184 | reverse complement strand
CCCGACGCAGCATCGGCAGCTATCGAGCGCACCGCGCTCACGATCTCCGCGCGACCGCCGTAGTTGAGCGCCACCACCAGCGTGAGCCGCGTGTTCTCCGCCGTCCCCTGCTCCGCCCGGCGGAACGCCTCCATCGTCTGGAGCGGGACGCCCTCATCCGAGCCGATCACCAAGACGCGCACTCCCTGGCGCATGAGGTTGTCGAACTCGCGCTCGAGGACCTCGACGAACAGCCGCATGAGGCTGCCGACCTCGTCGGCCGAGCGACGCCAGTTCTCGCTGCTGAACGAGTAGATCGTGAGGTACTCGATGCCGAGCTCGATGGCTGCCGCGATCGATTCGCGGATGGCCTTCGCCCCCGCCCTGTGGCCGGCGACGCGCGGGAGTCCACGCTTAGCCGCCCATCGTCCGTTGCCGTCCATGATCACGGCGACGTGTCGTGGCACCGTCTCGATGTCGAACCGCGCCAGTACCTCGCGGTCGGCACGGGTAGAGAAGAAGGCCTCCAGGGAGGCCCGTGTCGCCGCCATCAGGTCCTAGACCTCCATGATCTCGACTTCCTTGCGCTTCAGCATCTCATCGATCTCGACGATGTGCGCGTCGGTGGCCTTCTGGACGTCCGCCTCCAAGCGATGCAGGTCGTCCTGGGAGATCTCGTGGTCCTTCTCCTGGCGCTTGAACAGGTCGTTCGTGTCACGGCGGATGTTGCGCACCGCGACCCGCGCTTCCTCGGCGTAGGTCTTGCAGAGCTTCACGAGTTCGCGCCTGCGTTCCTCCGTGAGGGGCGGGACGGGAACGCGAACGAGCGTGCCGTCACTCGACGGGTTCAGGCCGAGATCGGCCGACCGGATGGCCTTCTCGATGGCCGCCATGGCCGAGCGGTCGTACGGCCCCACGACGAGCATCTGCGATTCGGGCGCGCTCACCGAGGCAAGCTGCATGAGCGGGGTAGGGACACCGTAGTACTCGACCATGACCTTCTCGAGGATGCCTCCCGACGCGCGGCCGGTGCGGACGCCGGAGAACTCGTGGGCGAGCGACGCGACCGCCTTGTCCATGCGTTCGGCGGCTTCCTTCAGGTTATGAACGGACATCGGATCCTCCTCGGACGATCGTCCCGACGGGCTCCCCGCGGAGCGCCGCGGCTATGTTGCCTTCGCGTTCCATGTTGAACACGATGATCGGCAGGTTATTGTCCATCGCCAGACTGATGGCGGTGTTGTCCATCACCTTGAGGCCGAGGTTCAGCACATCGATGTAGGCGAGTTCGTCGAACTTCTTCGCGCCAGGCACCTTCTTGGGGTCGGCGTCGAACACACCGTCCACCTTCGTGGCCTTCATGATGCATTCCGCGTGGACCTCGAGGGCGCGCAGGGCGGCCGTCGTGTCGGTGGTGAAGTACGGATTCCCGGTCCCGGCCGCGAAGATGACGGTGCGGCCCTTCTCCATATGGCGGATCGCGCGCCTGCGGATATAGGGCTCGGCGACGTCCTTCATCTCGATAGCGGACATCACGCGGGTGTAGACGCCGTGAGACTCGAGGGTGTCTTGTAGCGCGAGAGCGTTCATGACCGTGGCAAGCATGCCGATGTAGTCGGCCTGCGCGCGGTCCATTCCCTTGGCCGAGGCGGCGACGCCGCGGAAGATGTTGCCTCCGCCGACGACTATGGCGACCTCGATGCCATCATCGGAGACGGCCTTGAGCTGGACTGCCAGGGAATCGAGGATCTTCGGGTCGATGCCGTAGCCGACATCTCCCATGAGCGCCTCGCCGGAGAGTTTCAGTAGGACGCGCTTGTACCGGTACCCCGCCATGGTCCTCCCTCGTCCGACATCGGTCCCCATGGGGCCGGACGGCCCATGAGTGATGATAGACCAACGAGGCGGTGCATCGCACCGCCTCGTTGGGCCGACCGTCCTAGCAGCAGCAGGACGACTTCGGATCGGGATTGGTCTCGCCGAGCACCAGGCGCACGAAGCGGACCACGTCGACCGCCGCGCCGGCTTCCTTCGCGATCTGCGCGGCGTACTGCGAGATTGTGATATCCGGGTTCTTCACGAACATCTGCTCGAGCAGGCAGAACTCCTTGTAGTACTTGTCGAGGCGGCCCTCGGCGATCTTCTGCTGGATGGGCTCGGGCTTGCCGGTCTCGGCGGCCTGGGCCTTGTAGATGCTCAGTTCGTGGGCGACGACGTCGGCGGGCACCTCTTCGCGGCGAACGGCCACAGGCGCCGCGGCTGCGATCTGCATGGCGATGTCCTTCGCGAACCCGGCGACCACGGACGAGGACGCGGCCTCGGCGGTGCCGGCCTTCACCTCGACGAGCACGCCGATATTGCCGACTCCGTGGATGTACACGGCGACAGCGCCGTTCTCGGAGGTCTCGAAGCGCACGAATCGGGCGATGCCCATGTTCTCGCCGAGCTTGCTCACTGCTTCGCCGACACGCTCCTCCACCGTGATCTCCGGACGGGGGTTGAACGGCTGCGCGAACAGCGCAGCCACATCCGCGGGCGCGGTCTCGGCGATCTGCGTGGCGAGTTCTTTCACGAACTCGCCGAAAGTCGCGTTGCGCGCGACGAAGTCCGTCTCGCAGTTGACCTCGAGGACGACACCCACACGGCCGTCATCGGCGGTGGTACCGCCGATGACGCCCTCGTTGGTGGCGCGGCCCGACTTCTTGGCCAGGTCGGCAAGGCCCTTGGTGCGGAGCACGTCGACTGCGGCTTCGATGTCGCCGCCGGTCTCGACGAGCGCCTTCTTGCAGTCCATCATGCCGGCTCCGGTGATCTCGCGGAGCTCCTTTACCATAGCGGCGGTGACTTCCATCGGTCCTCCTTTGGATCCGGCGCTGAAGGCCGGTTCATCGTTTCGTGGTGGTGCGAGCGGTACGGTCCGGAAGACTACTCGGACACCGCTTCGTCGGCAGCGGCGGGCTCGGCGACGACCGGCGCCTCGTCCGCGGGTGCCTCGACCGCGGCGGGCTCGGCGATGACCGGTTCCTCGACCACAGCCTCGATCGGTGCGGCCACAGGCGCAGGGGCCGCCGCAGCGAACTCCTCGCCGGGAACCGGAAGACCTGCGGCGCGACGTCCGTCGAGAGCAGCGTCTGCGATGACGCGGCAGATCAGGCTGACCGAACGGATGGCGTCGTCGTTGCCGGGGATGACGTAGTCGACCTCATCGGGGTCGGCGTTGGTGTCCACGAGACCGATGAGCGGGATGCCCAGGCGGCGCGCTTCCTTGACCGCGATGGCCTCACGCTTCGTGTCCACCACGAAGACCGCGTCCGGAAGGCCCGCCATATCGCGGATGCCGGTGAGGTCGCGCTGCAGCTTCTCGAGCTCGCGGCGAAGGAGGATGGCCTCCTTCTTGGGCAGCATAGCCAGGGCGCCGCTCTCCTCCATGGTCTCGAGCTCGACCATCCGGCGGATACGGCCACGGATCGTCACGAAGTTGGTGAGCATGCCGCCGAGCCAGCGCTGGTTCACGTACGGCTGACCCGAACGCTCGGCCTCCTCGCGGATGGGCTCCTGCGCCTGCTTCTTCGTGCCGACCAGCAGCACCGAACCGCCGCGGGCAGCAAGATCGCGCACGAACGTGTACGTAGCGTCGATCTCGCGAAGCGTGCGCTGCAGGTTCAGGATGTAGATCCCGTTGCGCTCGGTGAAGATGTACGGACGCATCTTCGGGTTCCAGCGGCGCGTCTGGTGGCCGAAGTGCACACCGGCCTCGAGCAGGTTCTTCATGGAAACGGACATGGTGGTGCCTCCTTGTTCGGTTTTTCCTCCGCCCGCTTCATCTCCCGCTGCGACCGGACGATTCGTCCGGCACCTCGCGCGGGATCCACGGGCGTGTGTGATAAGAGCGGGGCGTAGAATACCACACCCGGTCCGCCAGAGGAACTGTTTCCCCTACTGGGCGGCGTAGTCTCTTCCGCAGCCCGGGCAGATGAAGTGGGCCTCGTACCACCCCTGTCGGCCCTCGGCAGGCACGAGCTCGAGCGCGAGCTCATGCTCGCACGCAGGACACCAGCCTTTGCGCTTGAGTCCCGCGTCCGCGATGAGGCCCTCGATGTCCCCTCGCGTCTTGTCGGGGAACACTCTGAACGCGGTGGTGGCGGCCGGACCCATCCCGAACGCCTCGAGAGTCAGGCGCACCTTCTCAGAAACGTCGGCGGGACGTGTCTCGTTCTTGATGAGGTAGTCCACGGCGCCGAGCGCCATAGCCTGCTCGATCGTCTCTTCCTCTCCCAGGTTCGTGAGTATCACCACCGGAAGGGCGCTGGTGCGTGGATCGTTCTTGATCGCTTCGAGCACCTGAAGTCCGCCCATGCGCGGCATTATCAGGTCGAGCAGCACGAGATCGACGGATTGATCGCGCAGCACTGCGAGGGCGGCGAGCCCGTCGGGGGCGTCGAAGACCTCGTAGCCGTCGAGGATCAGCCGGTCCTTGTACATCCGTCTCAGCAGATCGGTGTCTTCAACGACGAGAATACGGAGTCCGTGCACGTAGATCTCCTTGCCGATCGTGTGGTTCGCGGTCAGATGGGCGTTGAGGCGGTCTGGCTCGCCTGCAATCGCGCGCGGAGCCGGATGACCGCCTTGGTGTGCAATTGGCTGATCCGTGACTCTGTCACGCCCAGCACCGCACCGATCTCCTTGAGCGTCAGGCCTTCGTAATAGTACAGCGCGATGACGGTCTTCTCGCGCTCGGGGAGACGATCGATCGCGCCGGCGAGTATGGACTTGAACTCCTCGCTCTCGAAGATCTGGACGGGGTCGTCCGCGCGTTCGTCTGCGATGGCGCCCGCACCCTCCTGGCGGTCGTCGCGCTCTGCTCCCCCCACCCACATCTCTTCGAACGAGATGACCGACGTGTACGACAACCGTGTGAGCATATCCTGCAGGTCCCGCTCGCTGACTCCCATCTCAGCGGCTACCTCCGCGTCGGACGGAACGCGCCGGAGGCTGTTCTCGAGGGCGATGTACGCGGCCTCGATCTCGCGGGCCCGGTTGCGAACCGATCGGGGGACCCAGTCCATGGCGCGGAGCTCATCGATGATCGCTCCCTTGATCCGTGCGATCGCGTAGGTCTCGAACTTGATCCCCCGTTCGGGATCGAACTTCTCGATTGCATCGATGAGTCCGAAGACTCCGTAGGAGATGAGGTCACCGGTGTCGACGGTCTGAGGAAGGCTGGACGACAGGCGTCCGGCGACGTACTTCACGAGCGGTGAATACACAATAATGAGGCTCTCGCGAGCCTCCGGGTCTGCGTGCGCCTTGAATGCTGCCCATACCGCGGAGAGGTCCGCTCTGGGGTCGGATCTCATCGTGTGCGGCCTCCGTCAGGCCCGTGGATGTGCCCCGCTGTGCACGTCGCGCAGATGTTTCGCGCTGACGTGAGTATAAATCTGGGTAGTAGACAGCGCAACGTGACCGAGAAGCTCCTGAACGGTCCGAAGGTCGGCTCCGCCCTCGATCAGATGCGTGGCGAACGTGTGCCGGATGGCGTGCGGAGAGAGAGATAGGCGCGCGCCGATCTCGGCGAGGTGGCCTGAGAGCATCCTGCGCACTCCCCCGTCCGTAAGGCGCGTTCCCCGGGCGTTCAGGAACAGCGCGACTCCATCCTGCTGCTTGCCGAGGCGGGGCCGACCGCCGGTCAGGTACGCGCGCACGCGCCCCACGGCCACGGGGTGGATCGGCACGATGCGCTCCTTGCTCCCCTTCCCCATGACCCGGACGAGCCCGCCGGCGATATCGACGTCAGCGACGTCGAGGGCGCACAGTTCCGAGACACGGACTCCCGAGGCGTACAGCAACTCGAGGATGGCCGCGTCCCGCGCCCCGCGCGGGGTGGTCGCATCCGGAGCGTCCAGCAGCGTCGCGATCAGGTCGGTGGATGCGACGTCCGGAAGGTGGCGGGGCACCTTGGGCGACGCGAGCAGCGCAGCAGGGCTCGATTCGGCGTGACCGCGCGTGACGAGATAGCGGTAGAACGCACGGAGCGCGGCAAGGCGACGCGCGATGGTGCGCCTGGCGTACCGCGCAGCGTCGAGTTCGGCGAGGAAGCGGCGCAGGGCCCGGTGATCCGCATCGAGCACGTGAAGATCGTTGCGAGCCGCCCAGGCGAGGAAGCCCTGCAGGTCCGAGGAGTACGCGGTCACCGTCCTGGGCGAGAGGTTCCGCTCCACCGTGAGGTAGGAGACGAACGCATCCACCAGCTGCTCGTTCGTGGGCCTCTCCTCCGGCATCGCTCAGTCCTCACGCGCGGGGACGGGGATGTCGGAGGATACCGGCGCGAGGTCGGGACGCGAGGCCAGCATGACGGCGAGGTCCGCCCGCGCGCGTGCGCCGTACGCGGCGTAGCGCTCCTGCTTCCTGCGGATCGGAGGATCGAGGGGCGGGAACAGCCCGAAGTTGACGTGCATCGGCTGGTAGGGCCCGGTGTCCGGGTCGCTCGCATACGCGAGCAAGGCTCCGAAGGCAGTCGTCGCGGGCAGGCGCACCGGCTCCCCTCCCGAGCGCGCGGCTACAACATCCCACGCGGCGACGAGTCCCGATGCCGCCGCCTCGAGGTATCCTTCCGTCCCGGTGAGCTGCCCTGCGAGTCTCACGCGGGGATTCGCCCGAAGCGCCAGCGACGGACCGAGCAGCCGGGGCGCATCAACGAACGTGTTGCGATGCATCACACCGAACCTCAGGAACTCGGCGTCGGCGAGCCCGGGGATCATGCCGAACACGCGCCGCTGCGCGCCGAACGTGAGATTCGTTTGGAAGCCCACCAGGTTATACGCCGTGCCCGAGGCGTTCTCCGGACGGAGCTGCACAACCGCCCACGGCCTGCGTCCGGTGGAGGGATCGGTGAGACCGACGGGCCGAAGAGCTCCGTAGCGCGGCGCGTCGCGCCCTGCACGCGCGACCTCTTCCACGGGTTGGCAGGCATGGAAGAGATCGGCGGTCTCGAAGTCGCGCTTCTCGACCCGCTCGGCGGCGAGGAGGGCATCGATGAAGGCCTCGTACTCCTCACGAGTGAGGGGGCAGTTGAGATAGTCTGCGCTGCCGCCCTTCTCCCAGCGGGACGCCGCGAAGACCTTCGTCCGGTCGATGCTCATCGCATCGATCACCGGTGCGGCCGCATCGAAGAACGAGAGGCGCTCGCCGCCGATGAGCGCTGTGAGCACGGCCTCCATGGCGGGGCTCGTGAGCGGACCGGTCGCGATGATCACGTCGCCGTCGGGGAGGGCCGCAGCCTCTGCGCGCTCCACCGTGATCGCAGGATGCGACTCCACCGCCGCGGTGACACGGCCGGCGAAGGCGACTCGATCGACGGCGAGCGCGGTGCCGGCCGGTACGGCGGTCGCGCGGGCGCACGACAGGATCAGCGACCCCATGGCTTCAAGTTCAAGCTTCAGGAGCCCGGCCGCAGTCGCGGGATCCGACCCTTTCAGGGAGTTCGAACACACCAGTTCCGCAAACAGGTCCGTCGAATGGGCCGGCGTGGACCTGTGAGGCCGCATCTCGATAAGACGGACGGGTATGTCGCGCGCGGCGAGCTGCCACGCCGCCTCCGAGCCGGCGAGACCGGCTCCTATGACGGTGACGTGTCCGGATGGTTCGGGAGTGTTCATGCACGCCATTGTACGGCACCCGTCACCGGTGCCCTCAGACGCTGTAGCGCCCGTCGGTGTGGCGCCTGATAAGGCCCGCAGCCTCCAGGCGGCCGAGCGTGACCGCAGCCTGCACGATATCGAGACCCAGGGCGCGTGCCAGATCGTCGGGTCTCATGGGGTCGGCGGAGAGCGCACGCATCACGGGATCGTCCACCCCGAAGACTGCTGACCCCACGCGATGCTCGATGCCGAGCGCGGCGCACAGCTCGGCGACGTCGGTGATCGGCGTCGCCCCCTGTCTGATGAGACGGTTCGAGCCTCGCGACTCGGGCGAAAGAATGGATCCCGGCACCGCAAGCACATCTCTGCCCGCGTCCAGCGCGGCGTCTGCTGTAGAGAAGGTGCCGCTCGGCAGGCCGGCCTCCACGACCAGGACGGCCCGCGAGAGTGCCGCGATGATGCGATTGCGGCGCACGAACGCCCAGCGGCGTGGCTGCTGTCCGAAGGGGCACTCGGAGACCACCGCATGCCGATCGCGGATCCGCGAGAGCAGCCCGGCTGATCGCTGCGGATAGTCCACGTCGGGACCGCACCCCAGGACGGCCACCGTTGGCCCGTCCGCATCGAGCGCGGACCGATGCGCCTCCGAATCGCAACCGATCGCCGCGCCGGAGATGACGCACACGTCGCGCGAGGCGACCGCCTCGGCGAACATGCGCGTGCAGCGGACGCCGTACGGGGTGGGTCGGCGTGCCCCGACGATGGCGACACCGGGCACGAGGGCGGCCGGGTCGCCGATGCCGTAGAGGAGCGTCGGCGGGTCGGGCGACTCCTCCAGCAGCTGCGGATAGGCCGCCGTTCCTCGCCGCAACACGAAGCGGTTGCCGCTCATCCGAGGTCCCATCCGCGATAGCCGACAGCCTCGGCGACGTGCTCCTCGGCGATCGAGTCCGTGCGGGCAAGATCGGCGATCGTGCGGGCAACCCGTAACACTCGCGTCACTGCCCTGCCGGACAGATGCTGGCTGCGTGCTGAAGCCTCGAGCAGGCTCCGTGCCGCAAGCGAGAGCGTCGGCGGCTGACTGCCGCTCCGCGTGCGGCTGCCACGGAATTCGACCGCCTGGCGCACGCGCGCGCTCACATCCGCCGTGGTCGTCTCCGCGCGCTCGCGGCAGAGCAGCAGACCGGGATCGATGCGCGCTACGCGCACCGCTATGTCCATGCGGTCGAACAGGGGCCCGCCGACGCGCGCCGGGTAGCGGGCGACCGCACCCGGAGAGCACGTGCATGCACGGTCGGGGTCCCCGGCGAAACCGCAGGGGCACGGGTTCATCGCCGCGACGAGGGTGACGCGTGCGGGATAGGTGACCGCTCCCTGCGCGCGGACCAGCGTGACGACGCCCTCCTCGAGCGGCTGGCGGAGCACCTGAAGCGCCGCGGGTCCGAACTCGGGCAGCTCGTCGAGGAAGAGCACACCGTGGTGCGCGAGACTGATCTCACCCGGCCGCGGTGGAGCGCCCCCTCCCACAAGACCGGCGATCGATGATGAGTGATGCGGGGCGCGGAACGGGCGTACACCGTCGAGGGCGGGGGCCGGATCGAGTCCCGCGACCGAGTGAACGAGCGCGGTCTCGAGCCGCTCGTTCTCGGTAAGGGGCGTCTGAAGTCCGCACAGCGCCCGGGCGAGCATCGTCTTGCCCGAGCCGGGCGGCCCGACGAATAGCACGTTATGGCCTCCCGCCGCCGCGATCTCGAGGCATCGCTTCGCGCCCTGGTGTCCCGCGACGTCGGCAAGGTCGACGCCCCCGTCCGGCGACAGTGAGGAGCGCGCCGGCCCGGGCACTGTAGGAGGCGGGACTCCCTGGCGCAGCGACCGGAGATCGTCGAGGCCGTGGTACTTCAGGCCCGGCACCGCGCCGACCGCATCCGCGGCGAGCCGCGGACCGAGCAGGCGGGCGTCAGCGCGCGCGGCAGCAAGCGCGTGCGCAAGCAGCCCCGGCACCGTGCGGACGCTGCCGTCGAGTCCGAGCTCCCCGACCGCGACGCTCCCGTCGAACGCGCGCGTGGAGAGCTGCCCGGTTGCGCACAGCACGCCCAGAGCGATCGGCAGATCGAATCCTGTCCCGTGCTTGCGCAACGGCGCGGGCGCCAGGTTGACGATCACTCTCGCATTCGGGAAGTCGAATCCCGCCGCCCTCAAAGCGGAGCGCACTCTGTCGCGGGCCTCCTGGACGGCGGTGTCGGCAAGCCCGACGATGCCGAACACGGGCAACCCGGAGGAGACATCCACCTGGACCTCGACAGGGACCGCATCCACTCCGACGAGCGTGGCAGTGGTGATGGCGGCCTGCATCCCTCACGCAACCGTGAACGCGGCGCGGTGATGGCGAAGCAGCGCCCGGTCGTCCGAGAGCACGCGGATCGAGATGACATCGAAGCGCACCGGACACGGCGCGATACCGCCTGCGGCGATGTAGGCGTCGGCGAGCCGCACGAGCCGGCGCTGCTTGGCTGAGGAGACGGCCTCCTCCGGCGTGCCTGCCGAGTCTGTGGTGCGGGTCTTCACCTCGATGATCACCAGTGTGTCGCCCTCGGTGGCGACGATGTCCAGCTCCCCCCTGCTGTTCCTCCAGTTGCGATCGACGATGTGCATGCCGATGCGCTCGATGTATGCGGCCGCAGCCGCCTCCCCGCGTTGTCCGATCCCGCTGCTGGTCATGACACCCGCTCCTTTCGTCGGAGCGAGTGTCGCGCAGACCTCTGTGCCCGGGCTGAGCTCTGCTTGAATCGGACCTTAGTCGTCCGGGAAGAGCCGCGGGCTGCAACATGGGCCGAAGGACATGCGGTGGATGGGACACGGACCCAGCGACTCGAGCGCTGACAGGTGGTCGGCGCTTCCGTATCCCTTGTTGCCCGCGAGTCCGTAGCCCGGGTGATCGGCATCGAGGGCGACCATCAGCGCATCGCGCGCCACCTTCGCCACGATGGATGCGGCGGCGATGGCGCGCACCGAGTCGTCGCCTTTGATGACGGAGGTCGACGGGACTCCCAGGTCCACGGGAAGCCCGTCAACGAGCGCGTGGTCGACGGCGCACCCGAGACCCTGAAGAGCATCACGCATCGCAGCGACCGTCGCCGCGGCGATGCCGACCGCGTCGATGCGTCCGGGTGCGACATGCGCAACGGATATCTTGAGCGCGCTCGCCCGGATGAGCCCATCAAGACGCTCCCTCGCGGCGGGTGTGAGCTTCTTGGAGTCGGCGAGACCTGGAATGACCGTACCGGGGGCGAACACGCACGCTCCGGCCGTGACGGGACCGGCGAGGGCGCCCCTGCCGACCTCGTCCACACCCGCGACCACCAGACAGCCGGACGCGTAGAGAGCCTCCTCGCGCGCCGCGAGGGCGCGCTGCCGCTCGGCCACCGCGCGCTCGCGGTCGAGCCGCCTTCGGGCCGCAGCGACAGCCGCCTGCACGCCGGGTCGCCCGTCACCGGCGTGGCGGGTACAGAGTGCCGCGTACGACTCGGCGTCGGCCGAGCCGAAGGCTGAACGAATCGATGCGACGCTTTTCTGTGGGTCCATAGGCAGATTGTACGCGCCCCGGACGCACATCGGCCCGGACGTGGTCGCCCGGGCCGATGCAGATGCTGAGGATGACGCTCCCGCCTAGTGGCGGCGCTCCTTGACGCGGGCGGCCTTCCCGACCTTGTCGCGAAGGTAGTAGAGCTTGGAGCGACGCACCTTGCCGTGGGTCACGATCTCGAGGCCGACGATCTTGGGCGAGTGCACCGGGAAGGTGCGCTCCACGCCGACCGCGAAGGACACCTTGCGGACCGTGAAGGTCTCGCGAGCGCCCGCGCCATGCCGGCGGATGACGATACCCTGGAACGGCTGCACGCGCTCGCGGCTGCCCTCCACGACCTTGTACATGACCTTGACGGTGTCGCCGACGCCGAACTCCGGAAGGTCCTCACGCAGCTGCTGCTGCTCGAGTGCGCGAATCTTGTCCATTACGCGTTCCTGTTCAGTCACTAGTGCGGTTCAGAATCTGGGCCGTGCCGAGGCACGAGTGGACAGTATAGACGACCGGTCCCGGGCAGGCAACGACCCGTCAGAGGGTGCCGAGGCGATTCAACGGCCAGTAGCGCCAGACCGCCTTGCCGCGCACGCTGTCGAGAGGCACCGCGCCGAAGGAGCGCGAATCGAGGCTGTCTGTGCGGTTGTCTCCCATGACCCAGACCGAGCCTTCGGGCACGGCGTACGGGTACGTCTGCACCTGAGGTTCGCTCGGCTTTCCGTACGTGTACGGCTCCTCCAATGCCACGCCATCGACGACGACCTTGCCGTCCACCAGCTCGATCGTCTGGCCGCCCACCGCGATGACGCGCTTGATGAGCGTCGGCACGTTGTTGCCGGGATCGTCGAGAACGATGACGTCGCCAGGCTCGGGATCGCCGAACCGGTAGATGAACTTGTTCGCGATCACGCGGTCCTGGATCTCGATGGTCGGTACCATCGATGAAGTCGGAACGACGTACGGCTGGACGACGTAGGTGCGCACAACGAGCGCGAGGAGGAACGCCAAACCGATCATGACCAGAAGCTCGGCGAACCAGCGGATGAACCCCGAGCCGCCCGTGGAGCGATGTGCCGGGACGGGGGCCCCGAACGCGTCGTCGTCGGTCGCGTGGTTGATGTCGTCGAGCCTGATGTCGTCTGTCACGGTGATATCTACTCCAGTCCTTCGAGGACGCGATCGGCGAACGCGCGCTCATCATCGGAAAGCTCGGCGCCGGCCAGCAGGTCGGGACGTCTGATCGCCGTCCGGCGTATCGCCTCGTTGCGTCTCCAGCGTGCGATCCGCGCGTGGTCCCCGCTCGTGAGAACTTCGGGAACGCGCATGCCTTCGAACTCCGCGGGGCGGGTGTACTGAGGATACTCTAGCAGGCCCTCGGAGAACGACTCCTCCTCCGGGGAGCGATCATCCCCGAGCGCGCCGGGCTGCAGCCGCGCCACCGCGTCGATCACTGCAAGCGCGGGCAGGTCCCCGCCGGTGAGCACGAAGTCGCCGAGCGACAGCTCGAGGCCTGCCAGCTCCCGGATGCGCTCGTCGAAACCCTCGTACCGGCCGCACACCATCACGATGTGGGGGACGGCGGCGAGTTCGCGCACGAGCGCCTGATCGAGACGCTGTCCCTGTGGCGTGAAGAGGACCACGAGGGCTTCGTCATCGCCGGTATCCGAGACATCGCGCACCGCGGCGAAAACGGGCTCGGGCTTCATCACCATACCCGGACCGCCTCCGAACGGGTAGTCATCGGTGGTCCGATGCCGATCCGCCGTCCAGTCGCGGAGGTCGTGCACGCGCACGTCGAGCGCACCGGATGCTATCGCGCGCCCGAGAACGGACGCGCTCAGCACGGGAGGGAACATCTCGGGGACTACCGTTATGACGTCGATCCTCATGAATCTTCCTCGATGAGACCGGGCAACAGGTCGACCTCGACTCGCCTGAAGGCGTGGTCGATGCGGATGATCACATCGTCGATCACCGGCACGAGCACCAGCCCGAACGGTCCGCCGGTGACCTCGTACACGTCGTTCGCACCCGTCACGATGACCCCTGAGACCTCTCCGATGATCCCGCGTTGAGCGTCGACAACCTCATACCCGACGGCGTCGCGCTCCATCTCGGGTGTCGCCGGCAGGTCGGCCTCCCGGGCAAGCAGCCAGCGGCCCACGATCTCGTGAGCGGCGTCAGCGGCGTCGATCCCGGAGATGTGCACGATGGGCCGATCGGCGGATCCGCGGACAGAGGTGATCGTCCGCTCGATAGCGCCGGACGCGGGCGGCGGCACCAGCCATACCGCGAGCTTCGCGAGGTACGGAAGAGGGAGGCCGTCGCTAAGTGCGACAGACACCTCCCCCGTGGTTCCATGGGTCCGCGTCACCCGGCCGACCCTGCGGTACGGCGCAGGCACGGGCTACCCGATGACTTCTACCGTGGCGTCCGAACCGTCAGCCGAGGCAGATGCGCGCACCAAGATGCGGATGGCTTTGATCACGCGACCACCTCGGCCGATGACCTTACCCGTGTCGTCCGGGTGGACGGACACCTCGTACGTGGTGCCGCCCTCGCCGTCGCGGCGCGTGATGCCGACGTCGTCAGGATGCTCGACGAGCGCCTTCACCAGGTAGGACACCAGGGCGTCGGTATCGGGGGCGGAGGCCACCGCTACTCGGCCGCCGCTTCGTCAGCGGACTCCCCGGCGGGAGTCTCCTCGACGGGCTCCTCAGCGGGAGTCTCCTCAGCGGACTCCTCGGCGGGCTCCTCTACGGGCGCCTCTACGGGTGCCTCCTCAGCCACGGGCTCCGGTGCCGGTGCGGCGGCGGCTTCAGCGGCTTTCTTCTCGGCCTCGGCGGCCTTGGCCTGGGCCTTCTTCGAGAGGGTCGTGCCCTTCACCGGGGCCACCGCACTCGGATCGCGAGTGATCGCGATGAGCTTGGCGACGGTCTCGCTCGGCTGCGCACCCTTGGCGAGCCACGCGTCGACCTTCACCAGGTCGAGCTCGATCAGCGACGGGTCGGTACGCGGGTTGTAGCGCCCCAGGATCTCGAGGAAACGGCCATCGCGCGGAGCGCGAGAGTCTGCGGCGACGACGCGATAGAACGGCGCCTTCTTGGCGCCGGCGCGCGCCAGACGGATCTTGACTGACAAAACCTTCACCTCCGTGTCGGTGGTCCGGCGGACCACTCGTGAGCAAGAGCAGCGACTAATGATACGAGATGAGTACCCAAGGGTCAAAGAACGATTTCGCCGGACGCGACGTCGCCCGAAGCTAGAGGCCGCCCGGAAGGCCCGGCATGCCGAAGCGACGCCGCTTGCCGCCCTTCTGCGACGTCTGTACCTGCTTGAGAAGCTTCTGCGTCTGGGCGAACTGCTTGAGCACCTGGTTCACGTCGAAGACCCGCACACCCGCACCGGCCGCGATGCGCTCTCGGCGCGCCCCGTTGATGATCGAGGGCTTCGCCCGCTCCTTGCGCGTCATGGACTGGATGATCGCCTCCGTGCGCGCGAGCGCGCCCTCGTCGATCTCCGCGTCCTTGGGAAGCTTGTTGGCTCCCGGGATCATCTTCAGGATGTCCCCCAGCGATCCCATCTTCTTCACCTGCTGCAGCTGTGCGAGGAAGTCGTCGAGGGTGAAGACGCCCGACCGAAGCCGGTCCTCGAGGTCGGTCGCCTGCGAGGTGTCGAAGGCGTCCTGTGCCTTCTCGATGAGGGTGACCACATCGCCCATGCCGAGGATGCGCTTGGCCATCCGCTCGGGATGGAACGGCTCCAGCGCATCGAGCTTCTCCCCCACTCCGGCGAACATGATCGGCTTGCCGGTCACCGCTCTGACCGAGAGCGCGGCGCCGCCGCGGGCGTCGCCGTCGAGCTTGGTGACGATGACGCCGTCGAAGTCCACCGTCTGCGCGAACGCGGCGGCGGCGTTCACGGCATCCTGCCCTGTCATGGCGTCGATGACCATGAGCACCTGGTCGGGGTGGACCGCCGTGCGGATGGCCGCGGCCTCGGCCATCATCTCCTCGTCGATGTGGAGGCGGCCGGCGGTGTCCACGATCACGGTGTCGCGCATGGTGGACACGGCATGCTGGACGCCGGCCCGCGCGATGGCGACCGCGTCGGTCCCCTCGCCACGGTAGACGGGCACGCCCAGTTGCTTGCCGAGAGACTCGAGTTGGTCGATCGCCGCCGGACGGTAGACGTCGCACGCTACGAGCAAGGGGGAACGGCCCTGCTTGCGCAGGAGGTTGGCGAGCTTTGCCGCGGCGGTGGTCTTGCCCGAGCCTTGCAGTCCGACCAGCATGACCACGCCGGGTATGCGCCCTGAGAACACCAGCCGAGATTCACCGCGGCCCATCAGGGCGGTCAGCTCCTCGAGGACGATCTTCACCACCATCTGCCCGGGCGTGAGGCTCTTCATCACGTCCTGGCCGACGGAGCGCTCGCGCACGCGGGCCACGAACTCCTTGACCGTCCCCAGATTCACGTCGGCCTCGAGCAGCGCCATGCGCACCTCGCGCATCGCCGCGTCGACATCCGCTTCCGAGAGCACACCACGACCGGTGAGCTTGCCCATCACTGCTTGCAGGCGCTCTGAAAGGTTCTCGAACACTGGTCCTCCGATCCGGCCGCCAGCGCGCGGCCGGGCGCTTAGTCCATCAGGCGAAAACGGGTCACAGGAGAGATGACGGCGATCACCCGTCCACGCAACGCGACATCCGGGACGATACCGAAATGGCGGCTGTCGAGCGAGGTCGGCCGATTATCGCCCATCAGGTATACCCATCCCTCGGGCACCTCGACGGGAGCGAACCCGCGCGTGTCGGGGCCGATGACGGCCTCGGGGGCGACGGCGGAGCGCACCCCGTTCACGTACGCGACATCGCCTTCGATCGTGACTGTGTCGCCCCCGACGGCGATGATCCGCTTGATGAGCCCGTCTCCCGCACCGCCCATGGGCTCGACCAGCGTGACGATGTCGCCGCGCCGCGGCTCGCCGTAGCCGCGCGTGACGAGGACCCGATCTTCATCGTGCAGCGCGGGATACATCGAGTCGCCGTCCACGCGGATCACGGTGTTCAGGCCGTACAGGACAACAAGGAGCGTCACGAGTATCGCGACAAGCGCGCCGACGAGGGGCAGATACGCCCGGTCGCCCGGTCGCCATGGCACGAACCGTGGCGCTGCCATACGGGATCAGTCCCCCCGACCGACGACGGCGGCCGCGAAGTCGTCCGCATCGAAGGGAGCGAGATCCTCGAGGCCCTCGCCTACACCGATGCGCACGACGGGTATGCCGAGCTCGCGCGCGACCGCGACGACGATGCCGCCTTTGGCGGTCCCGTCGAGCTTCGTGAGCACGATGGCGTCGAGGCCGAGCGCGCGATCGAACTCGCGTGCCTGCAGCAGCCCGTTCTGGCCGGTGGTGGCATCCATCACGAGCACCGTCCGGACGGGGTGCGCGCTCTCGCGCCGGGCGACGCGCTGGACCTTCACCAGCTCGGCCATGAGATCGGTCGATGTATGAAGCCGGCCCGCGGTGTCGATGAGGACGAGGTCGGCTCCCCGCTCGCTCGCCTCGGCGAGGGTGTCGTACACGACGGCCCCCGGATCCGCACCGTGCGCCCGCTCCACGACCGGCACGGCGGCGCGCTCGGCCCACACGCGAAGCTGCTCGATCGCCGCGGCACGGAAGGTGTCCGCCGAGCCGATGACGACGCGACGGCCCTCGGCCACGGCGTTCGCGGCCAGCTTGCCGACGCTCGTCGTCTTGCCGGTCCCGTTCACGCCCACCACGAGTACGGTCGCCGGGCCGCTCGCGAAGGGGTCGTCGCCGGGAACCCGCGCCTCGGCGGCGATCTCGGCGGCAAGCCGGTCCAGCACAGCAGCGGCATCCGGCAGGGCCTCGCGCGCGGCGGCGTCGCGCAGCCGGCCGACGAGCTCCGTCGTGGCGACCACGCCGATGTCGGCCTGGATCAGCGCGTCCTCGAGCTCCTCCCAGAACACCGCGTCGACATCGGGACCCCGACGGAGAAGCACGTTCAGATGTCCCTGCAGCGCTCCCCGCGTCCGCGATAGCCCGTCGCCCAGCCGCTTGTACCAGGGCGTGGCCATCAGGCGGGCGCCGGCTCTACCGAGCGTTCGACCTTCTGGCTCACGACCTTGCTCACGCCATCGGCCTGCATGGAGACGCCATACAGCACGTCGGCCATCTCCATCGTCCGGCGCTGGTGCGTCACGATGATGAACTGGGTGTGGGCGCGCATGCTGTCGACGAACGCGATGAAGCGGCGGAGGTTGGTGTCGTCGAGGGCGGCCTCGACCTCGTCGAGGATGTAGAACGGGCACGGCCGCGTCCGGTACACGGCGAAGAGGAGCGCGAGCGCCGTGAGCGACTTCTCACCTCCCGAGAGGAGCGACATCTTCTGCAGACGCTTGCCGCGCGGCTGCGCCACCACTTCGACGCCGGTCGTGTCCGGCTCGTCGGGATCGGTCATCGTGAGCGAGGCGTGGCCCCCGGGGAAGAGCACGGCGAACGTGTCCTGGAAGTGGCGGTCCACGAGCTCGAACGTCTCGAGGAACCGGTCGCGGACCTTGCGGTCGATGGCCGCGATCACCTTCTGGAGCGCCTTACGGCTGGAGGTAAGGTCGTCGAGCTGCGCCTGGACGAAGTCGCGGCGGGATCTGAGATGCTCGAACTCCTCTACAGCGACCGGGTTCACCGGACCGAGGTTCGCGATCCGCTTCCGCAGGCGGTGTACGCGCTCGGCGGCAGCGGCGTGGTCCTCGACCGGCGGGGTCTCGAGCGCGCGCTCGATCGGGACGCCAAGGTCCTCCACGATGCGTCGCAGGGCGACGTTCACCTGCGCCTCGAGACCGGCCTTCTCCACCCGGACGTCGCTCACGACCTCGAGAGCGGCGTCCACGCCGGCCTGCGCGGCGCGCACGGCCTCCTGCCCCTCGTGGATGGTGGTGCGCAACGACTCCGAGTCGGCTTGAACGAAGCGGGTGCGATCGCGGAGCTTCTCGGCCCAGTGCTCGGCACGCGCCAGCAGCTCGCCCCACAGCGAGTTCAGGGGCTCGATGCGCTCCCGCAGCGACTCGAGGGCCTCCTCGGTAGTACGTGAATGGCCCACGCTCTGGCCGAGCTCGTCGGTCTCCGCCATCAGCGAGGCGTACCGGCGCTTGAGGTGCACCTCGCGCTCGGACACCGCGGCGATCTCGACCTGGCAGGTGGAGAGCCGCGTGGTTACCTCGGACTCGTCGCGGAACCGGTTGTCCCGGTCCTCCCGCCGGGCGATGGTCGCATCCTCGAGCTCCTCGATGCGCGCGAGACCCGCTTCGATGCGATCCGTAAGCGCGCGCTGGCGTGGCTTGTCCTTGACCGTGCGCTCCTCGATCTGCCGGAGCTTGAGGTCGATGGCGGCCGCTTCGGTGTCGCTCTCGGTGATGCTCTGCTCCAGGCGGCCGATATCCTCGCGAAGCGACGATTCCTCGCCTGTGAGGGCCGCGAGCGTCTGCCCGAGCTGAAGCGCATCTTCCTGTGCAGCAGCGAGGGCCTCGGTGGCCTCCACGATCGACGCCTCGGCCTCCCCCACTCCCACGAGAAGGCCCTCCACCCTGTCGCGCAGTTCGATCAGCGTGCGGCGCCTGGCGAGCACGCCGGAATCGTCGCCGAGGTTGGGTCCCACGCGCACCTTGCCCGACGGCCAGACGGTGTGACCGGCCGTGGTGGCGAACCGCCATCCGGTGTCCGCGGCCGAAAGCGCCTCGTCGAGCGTCTCGACGACACGCACGTCTCCGATGAGGACGTCGAGCGCGCCGCGCAGGTCGTCCTCGCATTCGATGACGTCGAGGAGCCGGACGCCGGGGCCGTCGGCCGGCCGCGGCGTGGACGGAGCGGCGTCGAGCGGGACGACCGAGAAGTCGGCCACGCCGCCCTTCTCGAGAACGCCCACGGTGCGCGCCACCGCGCCGCGCTTCTTCACGAGCACGCAGAAGACGTCCCCGCCGAGGACCCTCTCCAGCAGTCGCTCGTACTGTTCCGGAACGCGCACGTGCTCGGTCACCGGGCCGAGCACGTCGGGTAGTTCGGAGCGCTGGGCCACCAGCGAGGCGAGCGCCGGAGAAGCCGCGTCGAACGCGCGGTCCACTTCCTCGAGGGCGCGGATCTCGGCTCGCACATCGGAGAGCTCGGTGCGCGCCTTCTCGAGCGCGATACGGCGGCTGTCGGCAAGACGCACGCGCTTGTCGACGTCGCTTGCGGCAAGCGCCGATTCACGGCGGGTGTGGTCGATCCTCGCCACGAGCTGTTCGAGCCTGGTGCGACGGGCCGACAGCGTCTGCATGAGCCCGGTACGGCCGTCGCGGACCGCGACGCTGCGCTCGCGCAGCATGTCCGATTCAAGATCGAACCCCGAGAGCGACTGCTGCAGATCGGCAAGCTCGAGACGCGCGTCGTCGACGTCCTTGCGCGTGCGCCGCGCCTCGGTCATGACTGCAGCGAGCGCCTCGTCGGCCGCGGTGCGCTCCTTGCGCGCCGTCTCCGAATCCCGGCGCAGCTCGCCCAGCTGCGTGTAGAGGGCCTGGAGCTTCGCCTCAGTGACCGCCCGCTCCTCGGTGATCTGCTCCAGCTCGCGGGACCGGGTCTCCAGGCGCGAGTTGGACTGGTGCACCTTCTGGCGAAGCTCGGAGAGGCGTTCGACCAGGTTCTTGCCCTTCTCCTCCAGGAGGAGCAGACCGGAGTTGGCGCGCTCCAGCACCGATTGGAGACGACGGCGCTGTTCCGAGAGGTCGCCGACGAACAGGCCCTTCTCCTCGAGCAGCGACTGGAACGTGGCGAGCTCCCGCTCGCGTTCGGCGAGCCGGTAGCGTGCGAGCTCGACCTCGGCGTCCTGCTCGCGCTCACGCTTCTCCAGAACGTCCCACGTGCCCTGCAGCGCGCGAAGGTCGGCGACCGCGAGCGCGACTTCGAGGTCGCGCAGCTCGCCCTGGATGTCGCGGTACTCGGATGCCTTGTCGGCCTGCCTCTGAAGGGGACGGAGCTGCCGGTCGATCTCGACGATCACGTCCTTGATGCGATCGAGGTGGACGTCCATCGCGGCGAGCTTGCGGAGCGCGCGGTCCTTGCGCTTCTTGTGCTTGAGGACGCCGGCGGCCTCTTCGATGAGCGCACGGCGCTCCTCCGGCCGGGAGTTCAGGATCTCGTCGAGCCGACCCTGGCTGATGATGGAGTGGGTGTCGCGGCCGAGTCCGGTGTCGTGCAAGAGCTCCTGCACGTCCATGAGGCGGGCCGGTGTCTGGTTGAGGAGGTACTCGCTCTCGCCGTTGCGGAACATCCGGCGGGTGATCGTGACCTCGGTGAACTCGATGGGAAGCGTTCCGTCCCGGTTGTCGAGCACCAGGTCCACCTCGGCCACGCCGACCGCCTGACGGCCCGAGGACCCGGCGAAGATGACGTCTTCCATCGAGTTGCCTCGCAACGACTTGGCCGACTGCTCGCCGAGAACCCACAGCACCGCGTCCGAGATGTTGGACTTGCCGGAACCGTTGGGCCCGACGACGACCGTGACACCGGGCTCGAGTGCGAGACGGCTCCGGTCGGCGAAGGACTTGAACCCTTTCAGGGTGAGCGACTTGAGGTACAAGCGAGGCCCTTATCCGCTGAATCGAGAGGTCGTCGAACCGTGGTCACGGTCCGGCCGGGACGCACCGTATCCTACCATAGCGACGGCCTCGCTAGAGGGCCGTGCCGGCGTCGTCGCGCGTCCTCGTGAAGCTCCCGAGGGCATCGGCGGCGGCGGCCTTCTCGGCGGACTGCTTCGAATGCCCCGTGCCACGCCCGACCACGGTCTCCCCAAGCATCACCTCGGCCGTGAAGGTACGCCGATGAGGCGGCCCCTCGTGGCTGACGATGCGGTAGCGCGGGAGCCCGGCGAGACGCGCCTGTGTGATCTGTTGCAGCGCCGACTTGGGATCGGCCACCGGCAGGTCTGAGACCGCCAGCCGATCGGCGAGCGCCTGGCGCGTGAAGCGCTCGGCGCATTCGAGGCCTCCGTCGAGGTAGAGCGCGCCAATCAGCGCTTCGATCGTGTTCTCAAGGACGGAAGAGCGCTGACGGTCGCCTGCGGCGAGAGCGCCCCTGCCAAGCTGCAGCAGCTCGCCGATCCCGAGCGCCTCGGCGGCCTCCGCGAGGGCCTCTCCCGACACCGCGTGATGCTTCCGCCGGGTAAGCTCGCCCTCCGGTGCATCCGGCAGCGCCCGGTACAGCACGTCGGAGACGATGAATCCCAGGACGGAGTCGCCGAGGAACTCGAGCCGATCGTAGGTGCCCACGTCGGAGTGCTCGGCCGCGTACGACGGGTGGGTGAGGGCGGTCTCCAGAAGCGAGGCATCGCCGAACGTGTGCCCGAGCATCTCTTCCGCGCGTTGCCGGGACGCCTCATCCATACCGTCAGTCACGCACCCGGGAGAACACGAGCGTCGCGTTGTGCCCGCCGAAGCCGAACGAGTTGCTCATCACCGCCGTGAGCCGGGCCTCCCTGGCCACGTTTGGCACGTAATCCAGATCGCACGCCGGATCGGGCGTCGTGTAGTTGATGGTCGGAGGCAGGACGCCGTGGGCCATCGCCTCGATGGAGATGGCGGCCTCGAGCGCCCCGGCGCCCCCGAGCAGGTGGCCGGTCATGGACTTCGTCGACGACACCGGCGGGGCGTCCGCGCCGAATACGGCCTTGATCGCCAGGGTCTCGGCAGCATCGCCAAGACCGGTGGATGTGCCGTGGGCGTTGATGTAGCCGATCTCCGTGGTGTCGAGACGCGCATGATCGAGCGCGAGTCGCATCGCGCGGCGCGCGCCGTCGCCGTCGGCCGCGGGAGCGGTGAGGTGGTAGGCGTCAGCGGACGCGCCATAACCGGCGAGCTCGGCGAGTATGGTGGCTCCGCGCGACCGAGCGTGCTCCAGCTCCTCCAGGACCAGAACGCCGCCGCCCTCGCCCATCACGAACCCGTCCCGGTCGGCGTCGAACGGCCGCGAGGCGCCCTGCGGGTCGTCGTTGCGCGTGGAGAGCGACCGTGCGGCGCAGAAGCCCGCCAGCCCGAGCGGCGTCACCCCGCAGTCGAAGCCGCCGGCCAGCACCACGTCGGCGTCGCCCCGCTTGATGGCCTCCCCCGCCTCGCCGATGGAATGATTGCCCGTGGCGCACGCGGACACCGGAGCGAAGTTGATGCCCTTCGCGCCGAGGCGGATGGAGATGTGCCCCGCCGCGAGGTCCACGATCATCATCGGCACCAGGAACGGGCTCACGCGGCCCGGGCCCTTCTCCGTCAGGATGAGCAGCTGCTCCTCCATCGTGCCGAGCCCGCCGATGCCCGAGCCGACGATCACGCCGACCCGCTCGGCGTTGCTCTCGTCGATGACGAGGCCCGCGTCCTCGACCGCCATGAGCGCTGCGGCGAGCGCGAACTGCTGGAACCGCGACATCCGCCGCGCCTCCTTCGCCTCGATCCACGGGCTTGGATCCCAATCGGGCAGCGTCGCGGCGAACCGTGTCGGGTACGCCGTGACATCGAACGCGGTCACGGCGGTCACGCCGCTCCTGCCGGCAACAACGGAGTCCCACACCGCAGCTGTTCCGATGCCGACCGGCGACACGACGCCCATCCCGGTGACGACGACTCGTCTCATGCCTGGGTCCCTTCGCTCGCCTCTCGCCACTCCTCGACCAGGCGCGCCATCAGCACGTCCACTGTCGGAACGTCGTGCACCCGCGCGACCGAGCTGCCCGCGAACACCAGCCCCTCGATGACGTCTCCGCGTTGCGCCCGCTCCAGCGCGTCGATGATGCAGTATTCCTTCCCGCACTCTTTGAGGCACGAGCGGCATCGCTCGATATCGGGATAGTCGCCCCGCGCCAGGCGCTCGGTGAGTGGGTTGGTGACCGCGCGGCCGGGCAGTCCCACGGGGCTCTTGGTGATCACCACGTCCTCGTCCGTCGCCGCCACGTACATCGCCTTGAAGGCATCCGAAGCCGAGGACTCGACGGTCGCGGCGAACCGCGTGCCCATCTGCACGCCCGCGGCGCCCGCATCAAGCGCCCGCTTGATGTCCGCGCCGGTGACGACCCCGCCTGCCAGTATCACGGGGATATCGACCGCCTCGAGGATCTCGGGCAGCAGGTCGAGCGCGAGCCGGTCGGTCCCGAGGTGCCCGCCGGCCTCTACGCCTTCGACGACGACTGCCGAGGCACCGAAGCGCTCCGCCAGCTTGGCCACCCGGGCGGACCCGACGACCGGCACGCACTCGACGCCGGCCTCCTTGCACCACGTGAACACGTCGCGCGAGAATCCGGCCCCCGCTATCACGATATCCGCGCCTTCGGCGATCGCGGCCTGTACGAGGTCCTTGAAGATGCGCACGGCCACCATCACGTTCACACCGATGACGCCCTCTGTCGCGGCGCGCGCCTGGCGCACCTCAGCGGCGATCTCGCGCACGGACAGCCCGCTACCCGCGATGATGCCGACCCCTCCGGCGTTCGCGACGGCGGTGGCCAGAGGCGAGAGCGAGATGCGCACCGCCATGCCTCCCTGGATGACGGGGAGCCGGGCGGTGCGAGAGCCGATTCTCAGCGATGGCATGTCCATGTGAAACCTTCCTCGGTGCGGAGCGGCGGCGCCACGCGCGTGCGTGACGCCGCCCCCCAAGCGGCTGTATCGGCCGCGCTACTCCATGTTAGCGGCGATGAACTCCACCGCGTCGCCGACCGTCTTGATGTTCTCGGCCTCCTCATCAGGGATGGAGATGCCGAACGAGTCCTCCAGCGCCATGACGAGCTCGACGATGTCGAGCGAGTCAGCGCCGAGGTCGTCGATGAACGACGCGTCGATGTTCACATCGTCGTCATCGACGGACAGCTGGTCGACGATGACCTCCTTGACCTTTCCGAAGATCTCATCGTGCTCCATGCGTACCACCTCCTTCCGGGTAAGCCTCAGGCGGCACCGGCGTCACGAGAACGTCATGCCGCCATCGACAGCGATGACCTGGCCGGTGATATACGACGCGTCGTCGCATGCGAGGAATGCCACGCACGCGGCGACGTCGTCGGGCGAACCGAGCCTGCCGAGCGCGATAGTACCCGAAAGTGCGGCCTTTGCGGCATCCGGGAGCGCATCGGTCATGTCGGTGGAGATGAAACCGGGCGCGACGGCGTTCGCACGAACGCCGCGCGAGGCCAGTTCGCGAGCGATCGACTTGGTCATTCCGATGAGCCCCGCTTTCGCGGCGGCGTAGTTGACCTGGCCGGCGTTGCCCACCATGCCGACCACAGAGCTCATGTTCACGATGGAGCCCGTTCGCGCCTTCATCATGATCTTGCCTGCGGCGCGGGACAGGTAGAAGGCACTCGAAAGATCGGTCGCGATCACGGCGTCCCAGTCGTCATCGGACATGCGGACGAGCAGACCGTCGCGCGTGATGCCTGCGTTGTTGACCAGGATATCGAGTCGGCCGAATCGCTCGTGCACGGCCTCGACAAGAGCCTGGCACGCCTGCGCATCGCTTACGTCGGCCTGGAACGCCTCGGCAGTCCCGCCGGCCCCCACGATGGCCGCGACCACATCGGCTGCTGCCCGGGCGTTCCCGGCGTAGTTCACCGCTACGACGGCGCCCTCGGATGCGAGCCGCTGTGCGACTGCGGCCCCGATACCGCGGGAAGCCCCCGTCACGAGCGCGACCCGTCCATCCAGTCGTTTCATGCTCCCACCGCCTCCACAACGCCTTCGATCCCCGCACCCTCGGCCGCGATGGCCTCGATGCCTTCGATGCGCCGGGCCAATCCGGTGAGCACCGCGCCGGGACCGGCTTCGATGATCACGCCGATCCCCATGTGCCGGAACGTCTCCATGGTCTCGCGCCAGCGAACCGGTGAGCTGATCTGCCGCACGAGGCGGCCGCGCAACGCCCCGGCATCGGTCGCCGGCGACGGGTCGGTGTTCTGGACGACCGGGACAGCCGCATCATCGAAGGGCGACGACTCGACCACGCTCGCGAAAGCTGTCGCGGCGGGAGCCATGAGCGGCGAGTGGAACGGTCCCGCGACCTGAAGCGGAACGACCTTGCGAGCGCCCGCCTCCGATAGCGCGCGCGTAGCGCGCTCGATGCCGTCGTGCGTGCCGGAGATGACGACCTGGCCTTCGGCGTTGTCGTTCGCGACCCACACCCCGGCGATCCCGTCCACGGACGCGGCGATAGTGTCGCCGTCCATCCCGAGGACCGCGGCCATGGTGCCGGGGGCACCTGCGGCTGCGGCGGCCATCAGACGCGAACGCTCGCAGACGAGCGCAAGGCCGTCGGTGACGGAGAAGGACCCGGCGAACGCGAGCGACGCAAGCTCGCCAAGACTATGGCCCGCGATCACGTCGGGCACGACGCCTGCGTCCCGGAGCGCCACCGCCCACGCCCAATCGGCGAGAAAGAGCAGCGGCTGCGCCGCGCGCGTATCCGCAAGCGCCTCGGCAGGTCCCTCGGCCGCGAGCTTCGCGAGCGGAAGCCCGCTATTGCGCTCGGCCTCGGCCAGCAGCGAGTCGAATCCCTCGACGCGGGGCACGCTGTCGAGCATCCCGGTGCGCTGCGAGCCCTGGCCGGGGAACACGAACGCGACTGTTCGCCGCGTCATCTCGCTCACCCGGTCACCACGGAGGCCATGCGCGACAGAACGGCTTCGGCACCCGAGACCAGGTCCTCGACGATGGCCGCCGCAGGCTCGATCCTGCACACCATGGCTGCGGCCTGGCCAGCCATGACCGAACCCATCTCCAGGTCGCCGGTGCGCATCGCAAGCGCGAGCTTGCCGGCGCCAAGCGCCTCGATCTCCTCTGGCTTGTTGTCGCGGTCAAGCTCCTCGAGGATCCGGGTGAGCTTGTTCTTGATCACGCGGACCGGGTGGCCCGTGGAGTAGCCGGTCACCACGGTGTCGCGGTCCTTGGCCTTCAAGACCCGTGCCTTCACATCCGGGTGGATGGTGCACTCCGACGCGCACATGAAGCGCGTGCCGACCTGCACGCCCTCCGCTCCGAGGGCGAAGACCGCCGCGACCCCGCGCCCGTCTGCGATGCCGCCGGCCGCGATGACGGGAATCCCGACCGCATCGACAAGCTGGGGAGTAAGGACCATCGTGGTGAGCTCGCCGATGTGACCGCCGGCTTCCATGCCCTCACCGATGATCGCATCGGCGCCGATGGACTCGAGTCGCTTGGCGAGCGCAACCGACGGCGCGATCGGAAGGACCTTGATCCCGGCGTTCTTGAAGTCGTTCATGTACTTGCCCGGGTTACCGGCGCCCGTGGTGACCACGGGCACTCCCTCTTCGAGGACCATCTCCACGAGGTCGTCGATGTGGGGGGTGAGCAGCATCAGGTTGACCCCGAACGGCCGGTCCGTGATCGTCTTCGCGCGGCGGACCTCTTCGCGCAAGATGTCGGTGGGCATGTGGCCCGCACCGATGATGCCAAGGCCGCCCGCGTTGCTCACGGCTCCCGCAAGCTCGGCAGTCGCGGTCCACGCCATCCCGCCCTGGATGATCGGATGCTCGATTCCGAGCAACTCCGTGACGCGCGTTCGCAGACTCATCTACCGTGCCCCTTTGGTCCAGCGGACGACTGCCGCACCCCAGGTGAGTCCCGCCCCGAAGCCGACCAGGGCGAGCACGTCTCCGGGGCGCAGATTGCCCGTAGTATACAGGTCGTTCATGGCCAGCGGAATCGACGCCGCCGACGTGTTGCCCAGGTTCGCGATGTTCGAGAACACGCGGTCGTGAGGGACACCCAGACGGTCGGCCATGGTGTCGAGGATCCGCTGATTGGCCTGGTGCGGGATGAACCACCGGGCATCGGCGACCGACAGGTCCGAGGACGCGAGCGCCGCGCGGACCGCCTCGGGGATAACGCGCACCGCGAACTTGAACACCTCGCTGCCGGCCATCTGCACCAGATGCTCCCGCGCCTCGATCCGCTCCACCGTCGCCGGGAACGCGCTGCCGCCCGCCTTCACGGTGAGCACGTCCGCACCCGTCCCGTCGGCTCCGAGTTCTATGCCGAGCACACCCGCCTCATCGGAGGCCTCGAGCACCAACGCCCCCGCACCGTCGCCGAAGAGCACGCACGTGCCCCGGTCCGTCCAGTCGATCAGGCGGCTGAAGACCTCGGCGCCGATCACGAGCACCCGCTTCGCGCGGCCTGACTCGATGCTCGAGGTCGCATGCTGCAGGGCGTAGATGAAGCTGGTGCACGCGGCCATGACGTCCACGGCCGGGCACGTGCAGCCGAGCCGGGCCTGCACAAGCGCCGCGGTCGACGGGAAGATATGATCGGGCGAGGACGTCCCCAGGACGATCAGGTCGATGTCCGCGGGACCCAGGCCCGCATCCCCGAGAGCGGCGCGGGCGGCTTCGGCGCCCAGCGAAGAGGTCGTCTCGTGATCTGCGGCGATCCGCCTCTCGCGGATGCCGGTCCGCGTGACTATCCACTCGTCGGTGGTGTCCACCATGCGTTCGAGATCGGCGTTGGTGAGACGCCTCTCGGGAAGGTATGCGCCGATGCCGACTATTGCGGCGTGCTTCATGCGGATTCCGTGCTCCTTTGCCATGGCTTCATGCCCGGGGGTCGCCAACGTCCGTGTAGTGTACACGTTCGCGCCGACCCGTGCAGGTGACTACTCCCAGGAGGCGGGCGCGTCGGCGATCATCGACGCGATCCGCGACGTCAGGTCCCCGCGAGCCGCCCGCGCGGCCACCGCGACACCGTTGGACACCGCAATGGCATTCGAGCTGCCGTGCCCGATGATGCACACGCCGTTCACTCCGAGAAGCGGCGCGCCTCCATACACATCCGGATCGAGCTGCTGCTTGAGCCGCTTGAGCGAGGGCGCCACCACCGACGCCGCGATGCGGTTGGGCAGGCTCTCGGTGAAGACTTCCTTGATCTGGCCGAAGAACATCGCCGCGAGACCCTCGAGCGTCTTCAGGACCACGTTGCCGGTGAAGCCGTCTGTCACGATCACATCAACGGTGCCGGCAGGCACGTCGCGTCCCTCGACGTTCCCCACAAACCCTTCGACCCCGGCCGCCATGAGCGCGTGAGTCTCCTGGGCGAGCTGCGAGCCTTTGGTCGGCTCCTCGCCTATGTTGAGCAGGCCGACCCGCGGCGACGCGACGCCGAGGATGACCTGGGCGTAGGCCTTCCCCATCTCGGCGAACTGGACGAGCATCTCGGGACGGACGTCCGCGTTTGCGCCGATATCGAGCAGGACCGTCGGATTGCTGGCGCCCGGCAGCACGGTGGCGATCGCGGGTCGTGCCACGCCGGGGATGCGGCGCATCACGAGCGTGGCCGCGGCCATGCACGCGCCGGTGCTCCCGGCGCTGAAGAAGCCTGCCGCTTCGCCGTCGCGCACGAGTGCGCATCCCACGACGATGGACGAGTCCTTCTTCGAGCGCACCGCGCTCGCCGGGTGTTCGTCCATGGCGATGACCTCGCTCGCGATGACCGTGCTGCAGCGATCGTGGGTGACGGGGGCGACCACCGCGGCGGGGCCCACGAGCACGACCTCCAGCGTCGGATCGGCATCGATGGCGAGCCTCACGCCCTCAAGAACCACCGACGGCGCGTGGTCCCCTCCCATGGCGTCGACGGCGATCCTAACGGGTACCTCGCTCATCAGGCCTCCGGAATGCGTTGTCATGCGATACCCAGCGCGGCGAGCATCGCGTCTGCGGCGGTCTCCCTCTCGAGCATCTCGCGTATTCTAGCAGCCTTGGCCGCGTCATGAACGTGCATCCTGCCGAGCAGGGTCTCCATGCGCTCGACAGCTCCAAGCGTGTCGCCCTCCACCGAGAGCACGGGCACGCCAAGCTCTTCGGCCCGCGCGAGCACGACCGGCGACGGAGGCACGTTCCCCGTCAGGACGATGCACGTGGTGCTCGTTTCGAGCGCCGCCAACTGCACGTCGGCGCGGTCCCCTCCGGTGATCACCGCCTTCCTCGCCTTGCGGCGGAAGAACCGCAGCGCCTTCTCCTGCCCCATCGCCCCGACCATGAACGTCTCCACAGCTGCATCGAGCCGATCCGCGCCGGAGAGGACGGTCGCGCCGAGGGCCTCCACGATCTCGGCGACGGTAACGGAGCCAAGGGTCTGATCGTGCGGCAGGACGCCGAACACGGTCACGCCGCGCCGCTCCAGGAAGGGAACGACGCTCTCCCGGACCACCTGCAGCCGGGACTCGTCGATCCCGTTCAGCACGACGCCGCCAAGCCGGACGCCGAGTCCTGCGGCCGAGGCCAGCGCGTCCTCGGGAAGATCGGTGGGCTTCGGCCGATCGACGAGCAGGACCTTCGCATCCAGCAGCGAGGCCACCGCGGGTGCGGTCAGGCCCGTCGCGGTGCCCTGGGCCGGCTCGGTGGGCCCTTCCACGACCATGGCGTCGCGCCCGGCGGCGCATCGCGCGAAGGCAGCCGCGACGTCGTCGGGCCCGGAGTGCGCGCGACCGGCCAGGACGTCTTCGATGAATGCCTGCGAGCGCACGACGGGGCATACATCGCCGATATCCGATGGCCGCGAAAGCAGGCGGTTCACGTAGACCGCGTCCTCATCGCTGATGATGCCGTCTGTCTCCACGGGCATGGTGCCGTACGGCTTGAAGTACCCGACGTCCAGGCCCCTGTCCGCGAGCATGCCGATGAGCGCGAGCGCGATGCCGCTTTTGCCCGTGTACGGCCGCGTGGATGTCACGATGATGGCACGCATGGTCATCCTCCGATCCCGATGCGGATGTCGGCAGCCACGGCCCCCCGGCCGCGGTCGCCGACGATGAGCGGGTTGATGTCGAGCTCTGTGATGCTCTCGAAGTCGCCCGCGAGGGCGGCGACGCGAACGATCACGTCCGCGATCGCGTCGATGTCGGCGGGCGGCGCGCCGCGCGCACCCCGAAGGATGCCTGCGGCCCGGATCTCCCCGATCATCTCCCGCGCCTCTTCGTAGGTGACGGGCGCGAGCCTGAACGTCACGTCGCGCAGCACCTCCACGTAGATCCCGCCGAGCCCGAACATGACGAGCGGACCGAACGTGGGATCCCGGTTGACGCCGATGATCACCTCGTGGCCCGGAGACAGCTGCTCCTGCACGCTCACACCCCAGATGCGCGCCTCGGGCATCCGTCGCCGCACGCCTGCCATCATGCGCTCGTAGGCGGACCGGACCTCTCCGGGCCCCGTAAGGCCGAGCGCGATGCCGCCGATATCCGACTTGTGGAGTATGTCGGGGCTCGCGATCTTGAGGACCACCGGATAGCCGATATCGGCCGCGAGCGCCAGCGCTCCGGCAAGGTCGGAAGCCACGCCCGCGCTCGGCACGGTGATGCCGTACGACGAGGCGATACGCTGGGCGGTGGCTTCGGTGATGAACGTGCGGCCCGCCGCGGTCGCGTGCGCGATCGCGGCAGTCACGGTGGCGCGGTCTGCGTCGATCCGTGGCGCCCGAGCCGGCGGCAGCTGCATCCGCGCGCGGTGACTGATCATCGACCCAAGGGTCGAGATGGCCCGCTCCGGAAACGCATACTCGGGAACACCGCCCGCCCGCAACGAGCCGACGGCCTCGACCACGGACACGTCGCCCATGAAGACCGCGAGCGTGGTGAGTCGGGATTCCGCGGCAACCGCGCATACCGCCTCCGCGGTCGCGACCGGCTGCGTCATGGCCTGCGGCGTGAGGATCACGACCAGCGCGTCCACGCCGGGATCCGCCGCCAGCAGCCGTGCGGCGGCGAGGTACCGGTCCGCACCCGCGTCACCGAGGATGTCCACCGGGTTCCCGATCGCAGCAGCCGGCGGCAGGACCGTTCCGAGCGCTGCGACGGTCGCGTCATCGAGCGCCGCAAGAAGAACGCCGTGGTCCTCGCAGGCATCGGCGGCCAGGATCGCCGGCCCTCCGGCATTCGTGAGGATCGCCACGCGCGCGCCTTGCGGAAGCGGCTGTCTCGCGAATCCCTCAGCGAGATCGAACAGCTCCTCGACCGTGCGCACGCCGATGGCGCCGCACTTGCGGAAGGCCGCCTCGTACGCCGCCCGCGATCCGGCGAGGCTGCCGGTGTGCGACGACATCGCGCGGGCGCCGGCGTCGGTAGAGCCTGCGGTCAGCGCCACGAACGGCCGCTCGCGCACGAGAGTCGTCACCGCGTCGACGAAGGCGGGGCCGTCCGAGACCGACTCGAGGTACGCCACGACGACCTGCGACTCGGGATCCGCGGTCCAGGCGCGCAGGAGGTCGACTTCGGTGACGTCGGCCTTGTTGCCGAGGCTGACGAAGTGCCCGATGCCGATGCCCTCCCCCGCCGCCCAATCCAGGACAGCGGTACCGAGGGCGCCGGACTGCGACATGAACGAGATGGGGCCGTCGGTGGGCATGACGGGAGCGAACGACGCGTTCAGCCCGGAACGGGCGGCGATGAGGCCGAGACAGTTCGGGCCGAGGAGACGCACCCCGGCCGACCGGGCCACAGAGACAAGCTCCTTCTCCAGGGCCGCCCCGGCAGGGCCCGTCTCGCGAAATCCCGCCGAGATCACGATCGCGGCGCTCACTCCTGCGGCGCCGCACTCGGCCACCGTGGTCGCGACAATCCCTGCGGGGACGACGATCACCGCCAGATCGACCGGCGGCGGGACGGCGCCGATCTTCTCGTACGCGCGGCGGCCGAGGATCTCGCCGCCGGAGGGGTTCACGGGATGAACGGGTCCTGCGAATGTGCCCTCGAGCAGATTCCGCAGGACCGCATGACCGACCTTGCCCGGATCGCGTGACGCACCGATCACCGCGACCGACCGCGGAGCGAAGAACGCCTCGAGCACCGTCTCCATCCCGTCTACTCGAAAACGCGAACGGCGCCGTTGCCGGCGCCGTTCGAGGCATTACTCGGTATCGATGATCTCTTTCCCGTCGTAGTATCCGCACTCGGGACACACGCGGTGCGGCAGCTTCGGCTGATGGCACTGCGGGCACACCGAACGCGACGGGGCCTCCACCTTATGCGTGGACCTGCGCGCGTCACGGACCGCGCGCGTGGTCTTCCGCTTGGGTACCGCCATGGGTCGTTCTCCCTTCACGCACCGCGATCGACGCGGCGTCCATATCCACTCTTCGGCCGACCGGGGGTCGGCGCAAGGCGACATGATAGCACAGCCCGGGCCGCGCGGTGCAATCGTCGAGCCCCTACTCTCCCCCGCCTTCCGGAAGCAGGTCCTTCAGCACGGCGAACGGCGAGTTCGAGTCGGACGGTGCGCACTCGCACGGTCCTTCCGAAAGCTCCGCGCCGCACGTAGGACAGATACCCGCACAGTCCTCGGCGTGCAGCGGCGCGAGGGGCACCTCGAGCGCCAGCGCCGAGAGAAGCGCGTCCATAAGGTCCACGGACCCGTCCTCCACGAAGCCGAAATCCTGCTCTTCGGGCATCTCGTGCTCCGAGCCGTGGGGGATGAAGAAGCCCTCGACTTCGGCGTTCAGAGTGAGGGGGAACTGCTTGAGGCAGCGGCTGCACGTCGCCTGGACGGTGACGGTCACGGTCCCGCCCGCGACGATGCCTGCGCCGGTGTTGGTGATCGTCACGTCAAGAGCGGCCGGCCCGAGCGGAGCGTACTGCTCGGTGCCGATCTCGAGCGCCGGAAGGTCCACGGTACCGTCAACGGACACGACAGCCCCGAGGTCCTCGAGGATGGACCGTACGTCGACCAGGTAGCGCGAGGCCTCCATCACTGGCCGCGCTGCGCGACCTTGCCCTGCAGGCGGTCGCGTCCACGCTGCACGGCCGTGAGCAGCTTGCCGAGATTCACCTCGAGGTTCGCCAGCATCTCGTCGGCGTAGTCCTCGGCGCCCAGCCGGATCTCGCGCTCACGCGCCCGGGCGTCGTCGAGGATCTCCGCGCGCTGCTGCTCTGCGAGCTTGACGATCTCCTGCTCGGAGGCGATCGAATCGGCGCGCGCCTTGGCCTCCTCGAGGATGCGGTTCGCTTCCTTCTCGGCCTCCTCGAGCATCTCCTGACGCTCCTTTACGATCCAGCGCGCCTGCTTCAGCTCGTCGGGGAACTGAGCGCGGATCTCGTCGATGAGCTCGTAGATCTTCTCGGGATCCACCATCTTCGAGCTGGAAAGCGGAACGTTCCGGCCGTCGTCGATGAGTTCTTCGATACGGTCGATGAGCGCCAAGATGTCCATACGTACCTCCCTATCGGGACTGGTGCAACCGCGAGGCGAGGGCCTCGCATACTGCGTCTGGCACGAGCCCTTTCACTGACCCGCCGTGGCGGGCGATCTCCCTCACTGCCGACGAACTCAGGTACGCGTACTCCGGTATCGACATGATGAACATCGTCTCGATGGTCTTGTCGAGCCGGTAGTTCAGTTGCGCCATCTGGAACTCACGCTCGAAGTCCGTGACGGCGCGCAGACCTTTGATGATGACGGTCGCATCCGTCTCCTGGGCGAATTCTACTAGAAGTCCGTCGAACGGGCGCACACGAACGTTGCCGAGGTGGCTCGTCGCGCCCTCGATGAAGCCGACGCGCTCTTCGAGGCTGAACAAGGGACCGTCGCCCTTCTCGGCGCTCAGGGCCACGCCGACAACGACCTCGTCGAAGAGCGAAGACGCGCGCTCGATGACATCGAGGTGCCCGTTGGTGACGGGGTCGAAGGTGCCCGGACACAACGCGCGCTTCACTCCGCCCCCCTCCCCTCGTACCTCGCGAACGAGACCGCCGTGTCGCCGTAACGTCGCGGGAGCTCGCCCGCGAAACCCTCCGGCCACTCCGGCACGCTCCCGGCCGCATGTTCGTACACCACGAGCGCCCCGGTCTCGAGCAGCCCACCGGTGGCGAGCGCTTCCATTACCTGCCTGACCTCGGACGATTCTATCCTATAAGGAGGGTCCGCAAAGAGCAACGATGCCGGTGAAGGAACGCCCCATGCTCTTCCGGCCGCTTCGGCACGGGCCTTCAGCACGCGGGCCTGCTCCCCGCCGATGCCGAGCGTCTCCAGGTTCTCGCGGATCGCCGCGGCCGCGCGCGCGTCCCACTCCACGAACGTCACTGCCGACGCGCCCCGGGACAGGGCTTCCAGTCCAAGAGCGCCGCTTCCGGCGTACAGGTCGATGACCGTGAGGCCCGCAAGCGAGCCCACGCGAGATACCACCGCCGAGAAGACCGCCTCACGCACCCGGTCCGACGTCGGCCGCGTGTCGCGACCTGAGGGAGCCGAGATGCGCCGGCCGCCGAACGTGCCCCCGACGATCCTCACCCCGCGCTCACCCACTCCCATGACTCGGCCAACCGCTCCTGAAGCTCCTCGCGCAACGGGACGTGCTCCGCCAGGACGAGCTGCGGATCGGATGAGACGAGCGCCCGTGCGTCCTCCCGAGCGATCGAAAGCAGGTCGCCATCCCGGGAGAGCGAGGCTATACGCAGACCGGGGAGCCCGCTCTGACGGGCCCCGAGCACGTCGCCCTCGCCACGCAGCTCCAGATCGTACTCGGCCAGCTCGAAACCGTCGTTCGTGCCCACGATGGCGGCCATACGCGCGCGGCCGTCGTCCGTGCGGGGATCGGCGAACAGCAGCACCTCACCGGGCCGCTCGCCCCGGCCGACCCGGCCGCGCAGCTGGTGAAGCTGCGCGAGCCCGAACCGCTCGGAGTCCTCGACGATCATCACTGTCGCCTCGGGAACGTCCACACCGACCTCGATGACGGTCGTGGCGACCAGCACGTCCACCTCGCCAGACCTGAAGCGCCCCATCACCTCGTGCTTGTCGGCGGCCGTCATCTGCCCGGTCAGGAGGCCGACTTTCAGTTCGGGGAAGACCTGCCGCTGCAGCCGACGGGCCTCGGCTGTCGCGGCCCTCGCTTCGGTCGCGTCGCTCTCATCCACAAGGGCGCACACTATGTAAGCGCGCTCGCCGCGGGCGACCGCGTCCCGCACCGCCTGATACGCGTCCGGGCGTCCGCCCTTGGACACGATCCGCGTGCTCACGTGGTCCGCCCCGCGGCCACCGGGCCTCTCCCTGAGATACGAGGTCTCCAGATCGCCGTACACGGTGAGTGCCAGACTCCGGGGGATCGGCGTCGCCGTCATCACGAGCATATCCAGCGCTTCCCCCTTGTTCCGAAGCGCGAGCCGCTGCTCCACCCCGAAGCGGTGCTGCTCGTCCACGATCGCGAGCGACAGGCGGGCGTAGAGCACGTCCTCCTGGATGAGCGCATGCGTTCCGAACGCGACCGTGATGCCGCCGTCGGCCAGTCCAGCCAGGATGCGCGACCGCTCTTTGGCCTTGGTCGACCCGGTGAGCAGCGCCCACGAGATTCCGAGCGCGTCGAGCAGCGGGCCGAGAGCGCGCACGTACTGACCGGCAAGCACCTCGGTCGGCGCCATCATCGCCGCCTGCGTTCCCGAGTCCGCACACGCCGCCAGCGCGTGCGCCGCGACCACCGTCTTACCGGTGCCCACGTCTCCCAGCAACATGCGGTTCATCGGTCGCGGCGCGCGCATGTCGGCCACGATCTCCCCGATCGCGGTCTCCTGGTCGGGGGTCAGGCCGAACGGGAGCGCCGTCGGCAGCGCCTTCATCGAGGATCCGTCCACCACGTGGGCGTGCCCCGGCAGCGCATCGACGACGGCATGTCGCCTGAGGGCCATCGCCAGCTGGATGGTCAGCAGCTCGTCGTAGGCGAGACGGCGCCTGGCACGTTCGGCGTCATCCGACGACACCGGGAAGTGCACCGCTCTCAGCGCGTCGGACAACCCCACAAGACCCCGCCGTACGCGCAGCGCGGATGGCAGGAAGTCGGGCACGTCTCCAGCATCCTCGAGCGCGATCGCCACGAGCCGCCGGATCCAGTTCGTGGAGAGACCCTCGGTGGCGCCGTGCACGGGCAGCACGCAGGCGATTGACGGGCCGGCGTCCTCTTCGGGCAGGCGCTCCACGAAGGGAGCACGCATCTGCTTGAGGCCGTATTCGAAGACGACCTGGCCCGCGAACGCGACCCGCTCCCCTACCCGGAACCTGGTAGCCATGTACGGCTGGTTGAACCACACCCCGATCAACGCCCCGGTGCCGTCCACGAGCGCGATCTCGGTGATCGAAAGACGCGGCCGGGGCTGCTTCACGGTGATGTCGTGGACGCGTCCCACCACCGTCGCCTGGCTCCCGGCCTGCACCGTGCGCATGTCTGCGGTGGCGGTGAGGTCCAGGTAGCGGAACGGGTAGTGGCGGACGAGGTCGCCGACAGAGTGCACGCCAAGACGCGCGAGCGCCTCCGCACGCTTGTCATCCACCAGCCGTAGCGATCCGACCGCACGGCTCCATCGCGCGCGAGCGACCGCGCGCCGCGACGCGGGATCCTGCGGCACCGCGGGCACGTCTACGGGACGGGATGGTACGCGAGACCGATCGCCCTCGGACCCGCGTGCGTGCCGATGACCGCTCCGACGGACACGATGCCGGCTACTTCGTACGCCGTGCCCGACGCGTCGAGCGCCTGCTTGAGCTCCTCGACGAGATCGGGTGCCTGGGCGTGCAGGAGACCGACCTTGATCCGGCCGCCGTTCGCGTCCTCGGCTGCCTGCGCCGCCATCTCCTGGATGGCCTTCTTCATGCCCTTGACCTTCTTGAAGGGCTCGATCGTGCCCTCCTTGTTGATCGTCAGAACCGGCTTGATGTTCAGCAGCGAGGCCGCGAGGCCCTGTGCCTTGCCGGCGCGGCCGCCCTTGACGAGGTACTCCAGCGTGTCGAGCGCGAACATGATGCGGGTCGAGTCAGCAGCGTCCTGCGCGGCCTTCTCGGTGGCTTCCAGCCCGGCCCCGGCATCGCGGGCATCGACGGCGGCGAGGACCGCCAGGCCGGTTCCCATGTTCACCGAGCGGGTGTCGACGATCCTCACGGGGATGGGCGCTTCCGCGGCGGCCATGATGGCCGACTCGATGGTGCCCGAGAGGGCGGATGAGATGTGCACCGACACGATGCCGGTGAACCCCTGACCGGCGAGTCTGGCGTAGACGGCCGCGAAATCGGCGGGCGACGGCTGCGAGGTCTTCGGCAGCACCGGCGAGGAGCCGAGCTTCTCGTAGAACGCCGCGGGCGTGAGGTCGGTCCAGTCGAGGAACGACTCTTCGCCGAACGTCACCTTCAGTGGCACCATCTCCACCGAGAGCGACGCCAGCCTCTCGGGACCCAGATCGCTCGTGCTGTCCGTGACGATTCCGATGCGCTCCATGCCGGCCTCCCCTGTGTAGGACCCTATTCGACGGACACGATCACCGGGTAGACGGGTTGCCCGCCACGGTGGCCTTCCACATCAAGATCAGGGTTCTCTTCCGCCAGACGCGCGACCAGCGCATCGAGACCCTCGTCATCGAGGTCCTCACCGGCAAGGACCGTCAGCGTCTCGCCGTCCTCGGCGATAAGCTTCACGACCCGGGAGGTGACTTCGGTCAGATCCTGCCCGATGACCTCGATCTCGTGGTCCACGATGCCGATGATCTGACCCTCGGATATCGGACCCGCTTTGCCCTTCGAGTCCTTGATAGCGGTGGTGATCTCCGCGGTCCGGACGCTCTCCGCCGCCTCGGCCATCGCCGCGGTCAGCGCATCCAGGTCGGACGTCCCGTCGTTGGAGAGCAGCGCCGCAAACGCCTGAGGAACGGCCGTGGTGGGGACCACGGCCACCGGACGGTCCGCCAGGGAGATGACCTGCTGCGCGGCCATGATGATGTTGCGGTTATTGGGGAGGATGACCACCGAGGCGGCATCCACGCGCCCCACCGCGTCGAGGAGTTCCGCGGTCGAGGGGTTCATGGTCTGGCCACCGCTTACGACCACGTCTGCGCCCAGGCTCCGGAGGATCTCGCCAAGCCCGTCTCCGGCCGCTACCGCAACGAAACCGACCGGCTTGGACGGTGCGGCGCCGGACTTGCGGGACTCGGCGCGCTCCGCCGTCTGCCGGCGCATATTGTTGATATGGACCTCGGACACCTCGCCCAGGTTCGTCACCCAGCTCAAGATCGCCCCCGGGTCGTCGGTGTGAACGTGGACCTTGTACGTCTCACGATCGCCGACCACGAGTTCCGAACCACCGCGCTCGCTGACGAAGTCCTCGATGATGCTGCGGTCGGCCTCCACGCCGTGCAGCAGGAACTCCGTGCAGTACAGATACTCCTCGTCGTCCCAGTCATCCGCCGGCTGCACCGACAAGAGCCCGCCCGAGGCCACGCTCACGTCGTGCTCGCGGAACTCGTGGCCTTCCAGCGACGCCACGAACCCTTCCATCAGGATCGCAAGCCCGAAGCCGCCTGCGTCCACGACGCCATTCTCCTTGAGGACCGCCAGCAGCTCAGGGCCCCGGCGGACCGACTCGAACGCGGCCTGCACGATCGAGTCGAGGTACTCCCCGGTCTCCATATCGGCCCCGGCGCCGGCCCGCGCTGCCGCAGCCGCGTCCTTCAGCACGGTGAGCATGGTCCCCTCGACCGGCTTGCGCACCGCCTGGAACGCCACGGTGACGCTCCGCTCCAGCGCAGCGGCAACGGTCTCGTGCGTGAGCGCCGTGGCGGCACCCGCAACCTCGCACAGCCCGCGCAGCATCTGACTCAGTATGACGCCCGAGTTGCCGCGGGCGCCCATGAGCGACCCGTGGGTGATGGACGCCGCGATCTCCGGCATTCCTGCCTCGAAGGGCAGCCGATCGAGATCGCCCAGCACCGCGTCGAGGGTCAGCGTCATATTGGTCCCGGTGTCACCGTCCGGCACGGGGAACACGTTGAGGCGGTTCACTTCCTCCACCCGCTCCTTGAGTGCGGCCGCGGCGGCAGCGAACAGGATGATGGGCATCGAGCGCTCGGTCGGCGTCATGCGTGCTCCGCCCGCTTGCGGACCTTGATGCCCTGCACGTGCACCCGCACGTCCGCGACCTGGACGTCGGCGTCGTGCGTGAGGGCGTACCTCACCCGGTCCGAGAGGTTCCGCGAGACCTGGGTCAGGTTGGTTCCGTGTTCGATGACCACATACAGGTCCACGATCACGCTGGACTCGTCGGTGTTGGTGATAACGACGCCCTTGCGCAGCTTGTCGCGCGACAGCAACTGGGCGACGCCGTCGCGCAGCGACGGGCTGGCCATTCCCACCACTCCGTAGCACTCCAGCGCAACGTAGCCGGCGATGTCGCCAAGCACGTCGTTCGCGATAGTGACGGTGCCCCGTGCTTCGTCCGCCATGAAGGCTTCCTCCTCTGACAGAGAGACGCCCGTCACCTGCTCGATGACGTGTCGTGTAGTATAGCCGAATCCAGGCGCGTGCATCGTTCGGCTACATGCATGAATACAGACTTACAGCGCCTTTACCCTCCCTCAAGCCTGTGATAGCATGGCAAGGCTTCTGCCGATGACGGCGGCGTGCAGCCGCCTCGAACGATTCGAAGGACGGAACCGACCATGTCCAAGGTGTGCAGCGTATGTGGCAAGCACCCCAGCGCGGGGCGCAACGTGAGCCACTCGCATCGTGTCACGAACCGCATGTTCTACCCGAACGTGCAGAAGGTCTCGATCGTCGTCGACGGCACGGTCAAGAAGGCCAACGTCTGCACCAAGTGCCTCAAGGCCGGCAAGGTCACGCGCGGCTAGACCCGCTCGCCTCGTTCTTTCAAGGACCCGCCCCGTTCCACCGCATCGTGCGGACGAAACGGGGCGGGTCTTGCTTATCCCGATACGGGATCGGCCGGTGCCCCCACCACTACCAGCACCGATCCAGACGCCACCTGCACCACAACATCCCCGCCGACCGCCACGTTGCTCAGCCCGAGGGATGACAGCGCATCGAGCTTCGTTGATTCGAGCGGGTACTCGAGTCCCCGTGCGCTCACGGTCGCGCCGCCGCCGATCGCGAACACCGACACCAGGGTCCCCGCGGCCTCGTCGGTTCTGAGCACGGGGCGAGCCTGCGCATCCAGCCCGTAGAGGGTCACGTCGGGTTCCCGGCCGACGGCCATGCTGTCGGCCGCACGGAGCAACGTGCCGATCGCGGCCAGCGTATGGTCGAGCCTGTCGCTGAAGCACGCCGTAAGCGTGAGTCCATCCGCGCCCAACGCGCGGGCTTCGGCGACCGCCCGATCAAGGTCGCTTTCGTCCTTGCGCGAAGGCAGGCGCACCACGCGCGCACCGGCGGCGACCGCCGCGGCGATATCGGCAGGGTCCGCCGAGTCGAAGTCGCCGACGCACACGTCGGGCACCCGGTCCGCCTCGAGGCACACCGCGACGCCCGCGTCCGCCGCGATGAGCATACCCGCGCGTCCGATCAGCCCGCGGTACCAGGCCTCGGCCCCCGTTCGCGGAGCCGCCCCGACCACAAGGATGTCGCGCCTCGTCATCGTTCTCGCACCCCGAAGGCGGACTGCAGCGGCGGAAGCACCGCCACCACGGCGAACGCGCAGGCGACCGCCGACAGGAGCACGAAGCTGTTGTAGACGAGCGAGTACCACAGTGGCGCCTCGCCAAGCTCAAGCGCGTAGCTCGAGAAGAAGATCACTCCGGAAGCCACGTGGGCGGCATAGCGGCCGAGGGCCCCCACGATGATGCCCGGCACTACCGCCGTCCACACCCCCGCCGTCGGCCGATCGGCGGCATGGAGCCGCCGCCACCGGACGGACAGCAGCCCGGCGAGACCGACGAGCGCATACGCCAGCGGGTAGTCGAGCACGACCTGCACGGGATGGTAGATGTACGGCTTCATGGCCAGATCGAGCAGGCCGTACAGGGCGCCGGCCGTCATACCCGGTCCGACTCCTCGCATGAGAGCGAGCACGAACAGCGGCAGCATCGCGAGCGAGTAGCTGCCCCCCTGCGGCATCTGCCACACCGCTACGAGGTGGAGGACTGCGGCCAGCGCGATCGTGAGTCCGATCTCCGCCGCGCTCCGGATCCGACGTGCGTTCATCAGGCACTCCTCTCCTGGCACATATGTGCCGTCTGGAAAGGGAGATGCCGCAACTGATGGGTGGAGCATGCGGCTCCACCTCCCGCCTTGCTGGCCCGCATTACCGGCCCAGTCATTCGGTCGCGACAATCCACGTCGCCTCTCAGCCGCTACAAGGCAGCTCCCGAAACGGTAGAACGTCCCCATGCTCGCACAGGAGCATGGGGACGGCAATGCCGATTACTGCATCTGGCGCAGGTACGGATACGGGTTGACCGCCGCACCGCCATTCGGATGGATCTCGAAGTGGAGATGAGGCGCGCTCGCCGAGGCGTTGCCGGTGCTCCCGACGTACCCGATCACCTGGCCGGCCTGCACGCGACCGGAAGTGACCTGGTACCTGCTGAGGTGAGCGTAGTAGAACGCCCAGCCGTTGTCGGCCGTGAGCCAGATGGTCAGGCCGCCGAGGCTGTTGGACTTGGCGCGCACGGTACCCGAGAGCACGGCCACGCACGGGACGCCTTCCTTGGCCATGATGTCGGTGCCCTTATGCGTCCGGCCGCCCGAGCGCGCAGCACCCCAGGTGTCCTGGTAGTAATGCGGACCGTTCACCGGGAAGACCATCCCGTTGGGACCCACGCGCGCCGACGTGCTGCCGGTGCGCGCCTTCTCGGCGGCGATGGCGGCCGCAAGCTGGCGCTGGAGGCGATCGTACTCCGTCTGCTGGGCCTTGAGCTCAGCCTCGATGCGATCGGCATCCGCCTTGAGCCGCTCGGCCTCTTCGTTCTGCCTCAGGCGCAGCTCCTCGAGGCCCGCCCGCTTGGCGGTCAGGTCGGCCCGGATGCGCTTGATGTCCTCGATGACCTGGGCGTCCTGCGAACTCACACGCTCCATGAACTCCAGGCGCATGAAGACATCGTTCAGGTCATCTGATGACAGCAGGATCCTTAGGTACTCCGCACTGCCGCTGCGGTACATCTCGGCGACGCGCTCGCCGAGCAGCGCACTCGCCGATGCGAGCTCCGACTCCTCGGCGGCGATCTGACGGTCGATCTCGGCGATCTCGACGCGCGTCGCGTCGAGGGCCCAGTACGCTGCTGAATACGCGTCGCCAGCCTTCTTCACTTCGTCTTGAAGGGCGCGGATCTGGTTCTGGAGTTTCTGCACCTCGGTCTCGGCACCGAACGCAGCGCCGACGATCGAGAACATGAACACGGTGGCCAGCACCAGGAGCGTCCGCGTCGGGAACTTCCGCATGATCACTCCACTCGAATCGAGGACAACATCGTGACAGTTTACACGAAATGCAAACGCCCGACCAAGGGCGCAGGTTGCGGGTCGGCCGCAACGGCCGGTACACTGCACGTCTGCAAGCCCTCTTGCCCACGGAGGAACGATGCCCGCGTACGACTACCGCTGCAGCACGTGCCATGCCGTTTTCGAGGTGACTCGTCGCTTCGGCGAGACCGCTGATGTCGCGTGCCCTGAGTGCGGCGCCGGCGCGAAGCGCCTCTACACGCCCGTGGGAGTCGTCTTCAAGGGGTCGGGGTTCCACAACACCGACTACCGACCGCGCCCGGCCGCGGACGCCGCGCCCGCATCGGACGCCGGCAGCTGCACGAAAGCCGCCGACTCAGGCGCGTGCGCCTCATGTCCCGCGAGCGACTAGCGCGCGGCTTCCCTAGTCCCGCCTCACCCAGAACGTCTCGCTCCCCGTGCGATGCACGGTCTCGATGAAGCGGATCGTGCCCGTCTTGTTGTCGGTGGCGATGGAGTGCGTGCGCGATCCCTGGCCGAAGTACTTCACCCCGCGAAGCATCTCGCCGTCGGTCACGCCGGTCGCGATGAACGCCGCCTCGTCCGTGTTCACGAGGCAGTCCATCGTCAGCACGCCATCGAGATCGCACGTCTTCATGGCTTCCGCGCGCGCCCGCTCTTCCGGACTCCGGAATTCGAAACGGCCCATGAACGCGCCGCCGATGCACCGCATGGCAGCGGCCGCGAGCACGCCCTCGGGGGCTCCGCCAGCTCCCATGTAGAGGTGGATGCCGGTGCCGTCGATGGCGGTCGCAACCGCGCCGAACACGTCGCCGTCGGAGATGAGACGGATGCGAGCGCCCGCGGCGCGCACCTCGGCGATCATGTCCTTGTGCCGGTCACGGTCCAGGATGCACACGACGATGTCTTCCACGTTGCGCTTGAGCGCACGCGCCACATTGCGCACGTTCTCCGTGGGACTCGCGTCGATGTGGATGGCGTCTGCGGCATCCGGACCGGTCGCGATCTTCCACATGTACGTATCGGGAGCGTGGAGCAGCGTCCCCTTGGGGCCGAATGCGAGCACCGCGAGCGAGTTGGGTTGACCGTACGCGGTCAGGTTCGTGCCCTCGAGAGGATCGACCGCGATATCGAGCTCCTCGCCGCCGGCACCGACCGTCTCGCCGATGTAGAGCATCGGCGCCTCGTCGCGCTCTCCCTCGCCGATGACGATCTTCCCCGAGATGTCGATGCGGTCGAACGCGGTGCGCATCGCTTCGACGGCGGCTTGGTCGGCCGCGGTCTTGTCACCCTTCCCCATCCAGCGCCCGGCAGCCAGCGCCGCGGCTTCGGTGACCTCCAGCATCTCGACGATACGTGTCGTGTGCATCGCTCCTCCTTCGCCTGACAACCGGTGCTGCCTATCATCGCCCCGCGCGTAGCAGCGCGACGTAGTGTCCGTCGGGACCTCCCGACGTGGGCCAGGACTGGAAGCACCCGTCCGGATCCACGAACCGCTCCCATTCGGCCGGAATAGCCCGGCTGAGCGGCTCCAATGCGAAGCGCCGACCTGCAGGTGACGCAAGGAACCCCCGCACCACGTCCCCATTCTCGGTCCGAGTGGTGCTGCAGGTAGCATACACCAGCCGTCCGCCCTCACCCACGACCGCGGCGGCCGCGGCGAGCATGGCGTGCTGCACCTCGGCCAGACGCGCGGGATCCGTCGGCGCGAGCCGCCATCTCTTCTCGGGATAGCGCCGCAGAGTGCCGAGGCCCGAGCACGGGGCGTCCAGCAGCACGCCATCGAAGCGCGCGTCTGCGAGGAGCCCCACGAGGTCGGTCGCGTCTCCCGCAAGGACGTCCACGCCTGGCACTCCGGATCCCGCGAGCCGCGACCTCAGCCGCGCCGCCTTGTTCTCGTGCAGGTCGACGGCCGTCACGGCGGCCGGGCCGCCGTGACGCACGGCTATCGCCTGGAGGCACACGGTCTTGTTGCCTCGTCCCGCGCCCACGTCGAGCACACGCTCTCCGGCGCTCGGCCCCACTGCTCGCGGCGCCAGTTGGGACGCGGCATCCATCGAGAAGTAACCCGTGGTCGCGCTCGACCCGTACGCGACCGAGGGTACGCCGAGGCGGAAGCAGTCGGGGTCCACTTCGCATCCGACCGGTTCGGCGGCAGCGAGCGCACGTAACGTCTCTTCCACAGGGGACATGAACGGATCGAGCCGCACGTAGGTCGGTGCCGGCTCGACGCCCGCAGCGAGCGCCTCCCGCGCGCGCTTCTCGCCCAGGCTCCCGATCATGTCGTCGACGATCCACCGAGGGTGGCCCGTGGCGCGCGCAAGCGCATCGCGATCGGTGTCGGGGTCGCCCCAGGGGAAGTCCGGCGCCTCCTCGGCGATGCGTCTCAGCACCGCGTTCGCGAGCCCGGCCGCCCGCGGTCGCGCGCTGCGCACGGCCGACACCGCCTGGTCGACGACCGCATAGCCGGGGGTCCGCGCGAAGAGCAGCTCGAAGGAGCCGAGCCTCAGAGCGTCGCGCACCGGAGGCTCGAGCGAACCGCGCGCGTGGCGTGCGATCGCCTCATCCAGGACGCCCTCAGTCGAGAGAACTCCGTAGACGAGCCGCGTCGCGAGAGCGGCGTCGGCGGCAGACAGTCGTGCCTCCATCAGCAGGGCCGAGAGCACCGCGCCGGAGAACGCCCTGTCGCGCCTGATCCGCTGGAGCGCTCTCAGTGCGAGCTTCCGGGCCGGCGCGGGGGTCATCGCGTGCACCGCCAGCACGCATCGGCGGACAGCCGCGCTCCCCGTGCCCAGGCGGATCCGGCCATATCGCCCTTCCCCGCAGGCCGCACCACCTCGAGCGCCAGCGCCCCGTCGGTGAATCCCAGGACCGGCACGCCCTCCTCGAGACACACGGCACCGGGCGCGATGGTGTGCGCCATCGGCCTCGCCCGCACGATCGTCAGTTCGCGGTCGCCGAGACACGCCCGGGCAGGCGCGCTCCGCGTCGATGCCCGCACGCGCCTGAACGCGTCGGTCGCCGAGAGCTCCGGCAACAGCGCGACGTCGTCCTTGGTGACCTTCGCGGCGTGCGTCGCGAAGGTCTCGTCCTGAGCGATGAAATGGACGCTGTCCGTCTCGAGCGCATCGAGCACGGCCAGCAACGCCCCCGCCCCTTCGCGCGCGATGTCCGCCTCGATCTCGGCTGCGTAGCGCTCGCCGATCGGGACGCTCCGCTGGAGCGCGTACGGTCCGGTGTCCAGACCCTCCTCCATGCGCATGATGCTCACGCCGGTGACCTCATCGCCGGCGAGGATCGCGCGCTGGATGGGAGCGGCACCGCGGTAGCGGGGCAAAAGCGACGCGTGGACGTTGATGCACCCGTGCCTGGCGACTGCGAGCGTCTCCGGAGGCAGCAGCATGCCGAACGCTGCGACGCACACCACATCCGGCCTTCGGGATGCGATTGCCGAGGTTGCCTCGCCCGCGAGCCGGTCGGGCTGGAGGATCGGGAACGATAGCTCCTCGGCGACGACCTTCACGGGTGACGGACGCTCCGATGCGCCCCGCCCCCGTGCGCGGTCGGGTCGCGTGACCACCAGCACCACCTCGTGGCGTGCGGCGAGAGCGCGAAGCGATGGGACCGCGAATTCGGGGGTCCCCATGAACACCACGCGCATGCGACCCCTCCCGGCGTGCCTAAAGACGGTTCGCCTCGTTGTACGCCTTGATGAGCTCCTTGCGCTTCTCGGCGGGAGCCCGATCGAGGATTATGATGCCATCGAGGTGGTCGATCTCGTGCTGAAGAACCCGCGCGAGGAGGTCCTCGGCCTCGATCATGATCTCCCGGCCTTCGATCGTCTGCCCGGAGCAGACGACGCGTCTCGCCCGCTCCACCGGCACCATGATGCCGGGAACGGACAGGCACCCCTCTTCCTCGACGACGACTTCTTCGCCGAGTTCCGTGATGACCGGGTTGCAGAGCGCGGCGAGGTTGTCGTCCACGTCGAAGACGATCACGCGCTTGTCCACGCCTACCTGCGGCGCGGCAAGGCCGATGCCGTTCTCGTCGTACATGGTCGTCGCCATCGCGCGTATGAGCTCGCGCAGATCGTCATCGACCGAAGGGTCGATCTCGCGCGCGCGGCTTCTCAGCACGGGGCTCGGGTGGTGCAACACTTCCATCAGGTCGGTTCCTCGCATCGGCTCGTGGACGCGGCGCGCACTGCAGCAACTTCGGTGCCGCGGATATTCTACACCGCCTGCTAGAGCATTCCGACAGGGTCGACATCGACGATGCGCGTAAGGCCGTCGGCAAGCGGCACCGCATCGAGCGCAGCCCCCACGCGAGCGCCGAGCGGCGCCGAGAGCGGGGCCTTCACGACGAAGTGCCAGCGCCAGTTGCCCTTGAGCCGCGCGATCGGAGCGGCCGCGGGGCCGACGATCTCCCATCCCTCGGGGATCGATGCCGAGAGCGACGACGCGCTCGCCTCCGCGGCCCCACGGACGGAAACCTGATCGGGCCCGCTCACGATCACGTTGGCTATTCGCGCGAACGGCGGGAACCGGAGCGCCTGCCGGTCGGCGCGCTCGGCATCATAGAGCGCGCCGGCATCTCCGGTCGCCACCGCGCGCACGGCGGGGTGGTCGGCCCAGTAGGTCTGCACGATGACGCGCCCGCCCTTCGGCCCGCGTCCGGCCCTGCCGGCGACCTGCTCGAGCAGCTGGTAGGTACGCTCGGCCGCGCGGAAGTCCGGTACGTGCATGCTGGTGTCGGCGTTCAGCACGCCGACCAGGGTCACCTCGGGATAGTCGAGACCTTTGGCGATCATCTGCGTGCCGAGCAGCACCCCCCGGTCCAGCGACTCGAACCGCGCAAGCGCCGCTTCGTGCCCCCCTTTGCGCGAGGTGGTGTCCGCATCCATCCGAACGATGGGCAGCGAGGGGATCAGCGCCGCGAGGTCGGATTCGGCACGCTCCGTGCCCGCGCCGAATCGTCGGAGGTACGGGCTGTCGCAGCGCGGGCACGTTGCGGGGGCCTTGACGCTCGCCCCGCAATGGTGGCACTCCAGGCTGCCCGACTTCTCGTGATACGTCAGCGAGACGCTGCATGACTCGCAGCCCGGCACGTATCCGCACTCCCTGCAAAGGAGGAACGACGCGAACCCCCGGCGATTCAGGAAGAGAACCGCCTTCTCCCCGCGCTCGGCGACCTCGCGCAGCGCCTCGGAAAGGGCGCGCGAGTACATCGACCGGTTGCCCTCGGCGAACTCGGCCGTCATGTCCACCACGTGAACCGTCGGAGGCGTGCCACCGCCCACCCGCTCGGTGAGGCGGACGTGACGGTAGGTGCCGGCGAGCGCCCGCTCCCGGGCTTCCATGCTCGGCGTGGCCGAGCCGAGCACCAGGACCGCACCCCGGTCGCGACAGAGCTGCTCGGCCACCTCGCGCGCGTGATAGCGCGGTGACTGCGCCTGCTTGTACGAGGGTTCGTGCTCCTCGTCGATCACCACCAGGCCGAGGTTGCCGAGCGGGGCGAACAGCGCGGAGCGGGCACCCACCACGACGCGGACACTGCCATCGAGAGCGAGCTGCCATTGGTCGAAGCGTTCGCCGGCCGACAGGCGGCTGTGGATCACCGCGACGTCATCGCCCAGGCGCGAGCGGAAGCGCCCGACGGTCTGCGGGGTGAGCGAGATCTCCGGGACGAGGACGATGGCGGTGCGGCCGGCCGCGAGGACCGCCTCGATGGCGGCGAGGTACACCTCCGTCTTGCCCGAGCCCGTCACGCCGTCGAGCAGGACGACGCCCTCGCCCTCCGCGACCGCTTCGGCGATCGCTGCGACCGCTGAAGCCTGTTGGCGCGTGTGCGGGTGACGCGGCGCGACCGCGCTTCCGCCGTCCGGGCGGCGATATCGCCGTCTCTCGACGGTCTCGACGGCCCCGGCCTTCTCCAGCGCCTTGACCGCGGCCGCCGCGCCGGTGATCTCGGCCGCAAGCTCGGCGGTGGTCACGGGCCCTTCGGCGAGCGCCTCAAGGACGCTGCGTTGCACCGAAGCGTTGGAGCGCGGCGTGAACTGGCGCGCGCCCTCGCTGAGGAACACGAGGCGCTCGGAGGCGGCCTCCATCTGTCGGCCCTCCAGACGCCACCCTCCCGACGCATCGCGAACCATGCGCGGCGCACCGCCGGGCGGCAGGAACAGCCGTAGCGCCTCCGAGAGGGGCGCCGCATACTCGGCGGCCACCCACCGCGCCACCTGAAGCGCGCCCTCGTCGAAGACCGGCACGCCCAGGACCTGCTCGACCTCGCGCAGGGTCCCCTGGTACTCCGACCGGCCGCCGATATCCACCACGTACCCCACGCACGGACGCGACCCCAAGGGGACCGCGACCGGACACCCGATCG
>DCVQ01000019.1:0-28553 GCA_002328745.1 Actinobacteria bacterium UBA2184 | reverse complement strand
TCACAGCATAGCGAAGGCCGCCGACATCCGCCGACGGCCTTCGGGAATCGCTGCTCGCCCGCAGCCGCTAGCCGACCGCGGCCTTGAGTGCGTCAACCCGATCGGTGCGCTCCCACGTGAAGTCGCGATCGTCCCGGCCGAAGTGCCCGTACGCGGCGGTCTTCCGGTAGATCGGACGCCGCAGGCCGAGATCGCGGATGATCGCGCCCGGCCGCAGGTCGAAGACCTCCTTCACCGCCGCCTCGATGCGCTCCGGAGCGACCGTCTCCGTCCCGAAGGTCTCCACGAGGATAGAGAGCGGGTGCGCGACGCCGATGGCGTACGCAAGTTCGATCTCACAACGCTCGGCCAGACCCGCAGCCACGACGTTCTTGGCCACCCACCGCGCGGCATAGGCCGCAGAGCGGTCGACCTTCGTGCAGTCCTTGCCCGAGAACGCGCCGCCGCCGTGGCGGCCCATGCCGCCGTAGGTGTCGACGATGATCTTCCGGCCCGTGAGACCGGAGTCGCCCATCGGACCGCCGACCACGAAGCGCCCGGTAGGGTTGACGTAGACCTCGGCGTTCTTCCACTCGATGTCCTCGAGGCTCATGACGGGCTCGATGATGTGCTCGATGAAGTCGGGCTTCATGAGCGCCTCGATGTCGACGCCATCGGCGTGCTGCGAGGAGATGAGGATCTTGTCGACCGCGACGGGCTTGCCGTCCACGTAGCGCACCGTGACCTGTGTCTTCCCGTCCGGACGCAGGTAGTCGAGCACCTCTCCCTTGCGCACTGCGGTCAGCCGCTCCGAGAGGCGATGCGCAAGGTAGATCGGCATCGGCATCAGGTGCGTCGTCTCGTTGCACGCATAGCCGAACATCATGCCCTGATCACCGGCACCGATCAGGTCGAGAGGGTCGGCGTCCCCGTGCTTGACCTCGTAGGCCTCGTCCACGCCCATGGCGATATCCGGGCTCTGCTCGTGGATCGCCGTGAGGACGCCGCAGGTCTCGTAGTCGAAACCGTACTTGGCGCGCGTGTAGCCGATCTCCTTCACCGTCTGGCGCACGATGGTGGGGATATCGACGTACGCGTGCGTACGGACCTCGCCGGCGACGACGATCAGCCCGGTGGTCGTGAGGGTCTCGCAGGCCACGCGCACGTAGTCGGGCGACGCCTTCGAGCCCTTGTCGGTCTCGTAGCCCTCGGCGGCAAGCTCGCCCTCACGGGCGATGATCGCGTCGAGGACCGCGTCCGAGATCTGGTCGCACATCTTGTCGGGGTGGCCTTCGGTCACCGACTCCGACGTGAAGAGATACTCCTTATCAGACATCGAGCCTCCTTGTTGGCTCCGTGCCCGCCTGTCGCGGGCGGTCCTGTACGATGCCCGGACAAAGAACGATCCCCTGTCCGGACAGACAAGGGATACAGACGGTGGCACGCCAGTGCCGCGATCTTCCCTCATCTTCCAGGCGTTGCCGCCTGCCGCAATGTGGCACCGTGCGTCGTATTCACGCCGGTTGCCGGGGCGTCGTAGGGTGCGGTCCCTCGGCCCTCTGCAGCGCTTGCGCGCTGCCTCGTGATGAGATGCGTCTGTGACGTTAGCACGCCCCGTGCCGACCTGCCAAGAGCGGCGCGAGCCGCTATAGTGGAACGGTTCATCGAATCGGGGAGAATCGCCATGAAGTACATCGGACTGCTCAACAGGACCGTCGTCTACATCGAGGGCGCGGTCACCGTCCTGCTCGTGATCCTCGCCGGTCTCGGCGTCGTCGACATCGTCCTCAAGATGCTCGAGGTCACGCGTGCCGACGGGTTCATGACTCCCGAAGGCATCACGCGCACCATCGATACGGTGCTGGTCGTCTTCATCGTGATCGAGCTCATCAGGATCGCCGTCTCGTACATGCAGCACAAGAACGTCATCGGCACCGTGCTCGAGGCAGGTCTTGTCGCGGTCGTCCGGAAGCTCGTCATCTTCGAAAGCTCGGAAGGCATGCTCGAGAAGGCGATCGCCCTCGGCGTGCTGATCCTTGCGGTCGGCATCACGTGGTATCTGCTGCAGCGCAGCACGATCTGCGAGAGCGACCCGCACGACGTCCGCCCGCAGCCCTGAACCGAAAGGACCGCAGTGACCCGGCCCACCCGCGTCCGCTTCGCCCCGAGCCCCACGGGCGCTCTCCACATCGGCGGTGCCCGCACCGCCATCTACAACTGGGCGTTCGCCCGCGCCACCGGCGGCACGTTCGTCCTGCGGATCGACGACACGGACCCCGAGCGTTCCACGGCCGAGAACACCGCGCAGATCCTCCGCTCGCTTCGCTGGCTCGGCCTGGACTGGGATGAGGGCCCCGAGATCGGCGGACCGTTCGGCCCCTACTCGCAGACGGAGCGCAGCGACCGCTACGCGGCCGCGCTCGAACGCATGAAGGTGAACGGCAGCGCGTATCCGTGCTTCTGCAGCGCAGCGGACCTCGAGACCAAGCGCACGGCCGCACGGGCCGGCGATGGGGCGGCCGGCTACGACCGCACCTGCCGGCGGCTCGACCCCGACACCGTGGCCGCCCGGCTGCAGGCCGGCGAACCGCACGTGTGGCGCCTCGCTGTCCCGGCGGACCGCGGAGACATCGTCGTGGACGACGCGGTGCGCGGGGAGACGGTCTTCCCCGCAAGCGCCATGGACGACTTCGTCCTCGCCCGCACCGACGGCACGCCGACGTACAACTTCGCGACCGTGGTGGACGACGCGGACATGGAGATCACGCATGTCGTACGCGGCGACGACCACCTGTCCAACACACCGCGACAGATCCTCGTGTTCGAGGCGCTCGGGCACTTCGTCCCCCGCTTCGCGCACCTCTCGATGATCTGGGGCGCCGACGGCAAGAAGCTCTCCAAGCGCCACGGCGCTACCTCGGTCGAGGCCTTCCGCGACGAGGGATTCCTTCCCGAGGCGCTCCTCAACTACCTTGCGCTCCTCGGATGGTCGCTCGACGGCGAGACCACGATCGTCTCGCGCGACGTGCTCGCCTCGGCGTTCTCCCTCGACCGGATCTCCAAGAACCCGGCGATCTTCGATGTCGAGAAGCTCGAGTGGATGAACGGCGTCTACATCCGCGAGATGCCGCCCGCCGAGTTCGCCGAACGGATGCTGCCGTGGCTGGTCGAGGCCGGCCTGACCACCGCGGACGACTTCTATCGCCGGCCGGAGTGGTACATGACGCTGGTTCCACTGATCTCCGAGCGCCTCAAGCGCATGACCGAGATCGCGCCGGCGCTGCGCTTCCTGTTCGCCGATGCCATCGAGCTCGATCCCGCGGCCGTCGAAAAAGCGCTCTCCAGCGACGAGGCGCGCTCGGCACTCGCCGCCGCGGGAGACGCTCTCCGCGAGCTGCGGTCGTGGGACGCCGAGACCATCCAGACCGCTCTCCGGGACCTCGCGGAGTCGCTCGGCGTCAAACCCAAGGTGCTCTTCCAGGCGGTCCGGGTGGCCACGACGGGCTCCACGGTGAGCCCGCCGCTGTTCGAGTCCCTTGTCCTCCTCGGCAGGGATGCCACGCTCGCGCGCATAGCGGCTGCACTCTAGGCCGCGCGCTCGCATCGGCGTTCGCGGTGCGTGCGCGACAGTCGTCGCGCACAGGTTGACACCCGGTAAGGCCGCAGGTAGCATACCTATTCGCGCCCTGACCGGGCGCAGGTACGTACTGGGGTATGGTGTAACTGGCAACACGTCGGATTCTGGTTCCGAAGAGTCTAGGTTCGAGCCCTAGTACCCCAGCCACATGGCGCGTTCGTCTAGCGGTTAGGACACCGCCCTCTCAAGGCGGAGATCACGGGTTCGAATCCCGTACGCGCTACCACACACACTCGCGACCCCTTCCGGTGAAGCCGGGAGGGGTCGCGTGCTACCCTCCACGGCCGGAATCGCCGCGCCCCGCCGCGGGCCCCTCCCCGCGCATCCGCGCCTGCGCTTGTGCTATTCTCGGCGACCATGGACACCGAGACATCATCAATGCCCGAGCGCAGCGATTTCCTTCGCGACATCGTCGCGGCCGATCTTGCCACCGGGAAGCACGAGACCGTCGTCACCCGCTTCCCACCCGAGCCCAACGGCTACCTCCACATCGGCCACGCGAAGTCGATCTGCCTGAACTTCGGCATAGCTCAGGAGTTCGGCGGCCGGTGCCACTTGCGCTTCGACGACACCAACCCGGTGAAGGAGGAGCAGGAGTACATCGACTCCATCGAGGAGGACGTACGCTGGCTCGGCTTCGACTGGGGCGAGCATCTCTACTACGCCTCGGACTACTTCGAGCAGCTCTACGAGTGGGCGGTCCACCTGATCAAGGCGGGCAAGGCGTACGTGGACGACCTCTCGGCTGACGAGATCCGCGAACACCGCGGGACGCTCACCGAGCCCGGCACGGAGAGTCCGTGGCGCAACCGCACGCCCGAGGAGAACCTCGACCTGTTCGAGCGGATGCGCGCCGGTGAGTTCCCGGACGGTTCGCGCGTTTTGCGCGCACGCATCGACATGTCGGCCGGCAACATCAACTTCCGCGACCCGGTGATGTACCGGATCCTGCACTCCACGCACCCGCGCACCGCCGACGCGTGGTGCATCTACCCGTCGTACGACTTCGCCCACGGCCAGTCCGACGCCATCGAGGGCATCACCCACTCGATCTGCACGTTGGAGTTCCAGGACCACCGGCCCCTGTACGACTGGTTCATCGAGAACCTCCCGGTGCCCTCGACCCCCCGCCAGTACGAGTTCGCTCGCCTCAACCTCACCCACACCGTGCTCTCGAAGCGCGTGCTGCTCAAGCTCGTCAACGAGGGCCATGTCCGCGGCTGGGACGACCCGCGCATGCCCACGCTCTCCGGACTACGCCGCCGCGGCTTCCCCGCCGAGGGCATCCGCGACCTGGCCGCGATGGTCGGCGTCGCGCGGGCGGACAGCGTGGTGGAGATCGAGATGCTCGAGCATGCCGTCCGCGACGTGCTCAATCGGACGGCGCTCCGCCGTTTCGGCGTGATCGATCCTCTGAAGGTGGTCATCGAGAACTACCCCGAGGACCAGGTGGAGCACCTCGAGGTCCCGAACAACCCCGAGGACGAATCAGCCGGCACCCGCACCGTCCCGTTCTCGCGGGAGCTGTGGATCGAGCGCGATGACTTCATGGAGGAGCCCCCGGCGAAGTTCTTCCGCCTCGCCCCTGGCCGCGAGGTCCGTCTTCGCTCGGCCTACTTCATCACGTGCGATCGCGTCGTCAAGGACGCTGCCGGCACGGTCGTGGAGCTCCGCTGCACCTACGATCCCGCCACCCGCGGTGGGAGCTCCCCCGACGGCCGCAAGGTCAAGGCGACCCTTCATTGGCTGTCCGCGGAGCATGCGGCGCCCGCCACGGTCCGGTTGTACGACCACCTGTTCACGAGCCCCCATCCCGGCTCGGGAGGACGCGACCTGTTCGAGGACCTCGATCCGGACTCCGAGACGGTATGCGCCTCGGCGTTCGTGGAGCCGTCGCTCGCGGAGCCCGTCGTCGGCCAGACCGTCCAGTTCGAGCGCCTCGGCTACTTCTGCGCGGACCCCGATTCGGCGCCCGGCGCGCCGGTCTTCAACCGCACCGTCACGCTGAAGGACACCTGGGCGAAGCTCCAGGCGGCGGGACGGCAGGGCGCACCCTGAGCCCGACCGCTTCTGACCTGCTAGAATGACGGACGGGAGTGGGCCGGGCGGCCGCGCATCTTCGGATGTGAGGAAAGTCCGGACTCCGCAGGGCAGGGTGCCTGCTAACGGCAGGGCGGCGCGAGCCGACGGATCAGTGCCACAGAAAAGAAGACCCCCGGGAGGCGACTTCCGAGGAGAGCTGAAACGGTGCGGTAAGAGCGCACCAGCGTCACGGTAACGTGGCGGCTTGGCAAACCCCACCCGGAGCAAGGGCAAATAGGAGCGGTTACGGCTGGCCCGGCCATCGCTCGGGTACGCCCGCTTGAGGCCGTCGGCGACGGCGGTCCCAGATAGATGGTCGCACGCGACAGAATCCGGCTTACAGGCCCACTCCCACCTCGACGCCGGGATCCGCCGCCCGTCCAGGCACGCGGCCGATCCTCTACGCCGTGAGCCTCTCGCGAACCGCGCCCGCCAATGCGGTGCCCGAGGGGGCGCCCAGCCGCACGTACTCGCCTCCCGCCGCGCGCGCGATCTCCCGCGCTGCCGCACCGGCGCCCGGACCCGAGGTGTCGACCACGAGCGTGTGCACGCCGGCGTCCCGCAGCCGCCCGGCGGCGCTCTTGGCGTCATCGCTGCCGAACCCGTTGCCGATGCCGACGTTGGCACGACCGTCGGTCACCAGCACGACCCACGGGACCACGCTGTCATCGCGGCGCGTCTCACCCGACAGTACGTCGAGCGCCGTCATGATGCCGTGCGCGATCGGAGTAGCCCCGCCGGTCGGCAGGTCTTTGAGCTTCAGCTGCGCGAGCTCGACGCTTGCGGTCGGCTGCAGCACCACTTCGGCCTTCTCGCCCCGGAACGCGACGAGTCCGACCCTGTCGCGACGCTGGTACGCGTCGACGAGGAGATCGATCACCGCGGCTTTCGCGGCCTCCATCCGATTGGCCGCACCCATGGACCCGCTCGCATCCACGCAGAACACGATCGACGCGCCCACGCGCCGCTTCCGGACCTTGGTCTGCACGTCGCCGGGGCGGATGTTGATGGCCAGATCGCCCTCGCGACCGACCTGATGCGGGGCCGCGGCGCGGATCGTCGCGTCCAGCGCGAGATCCACCGGCGCTCCCGGCCTGGCAGGCTCCGCCTTCACGTAGCGTCCCGTGCGATCGTCCGTTCGCGTCTCCTGGCGGCGCCCGGCCTGCGAGCGCCGCATGCGATCCATGCCCGCGATCAGCTCGGCGGTCACGTCGGCGGACACTCCGCCGTCGCCGCTCACCGGCTCCACCGGCACGCTCGCGATCGCCGCCGCGCCCTCGCCGCCGTCGCCGCTGGACTCGGGCGGCGCGTCTTCACCATCGCCACCACCCGCGGACGCAAGAAGCTGCTCCAGGCGCTTCTCGTCGAACGACTTGTCCTCGAACGGCGTCTTGCGCATGCGATGCGCAAGCACCATAGGGGCGACCGCGCGCACGTCGGCCGCGGTGACCTCGCGGGCTCCGTTGAGGACCGCGTATGCCGCGGCCGCACGGCCCATGACCAGGTCGGCGCGGTGGCCCTCCACCCCCATCGCCACACACACGGAGGCGATCATGAAGAGCAGATCGTCATCGAGCGCGATATCAGGGAGACTGCGCATCGCGACCCGGATGCGCTCGCCGAGCGCGGTCTGCTCGCCACGCCACTCCCGGGCGAAGCCGTCCGGATCGTCCTCGAACCCGCGCCTCCGCTTCAGGACCTCCACGCGATCGCCCGGATCCGCGATGCCTTCCACGTCCACGCACAGACCGAACCGGTCGAGCAACTGTGGACGGAGGTCGCCCTCCTCGGGGTTCATCGTGCCGACCAGGACGAACCGGGCCGGATGCTGGTATCGGATGCCCTCACGTTCGACGACGTTCACACCGCTGGCAGCCGAATCAAGGAGGGTGTCCACCAGGTGGTCGTCGAGCAGGTTCACCTCGTCGACGTAGAGCAGGCCCCTGTTCGCGTCTGCCAGAAGGCCCGGCTCGAAGCGGCGCTCGCCACGCTTGAGGGCCTCCTCGAGGTCGAGCGTGCCGACGACGCGGTCCTCCGTTGCGGACACAGGGAGATCAACGAGTCTCGGGCGCCGCCGCACGCGCGGCAGCGGTCCCGCCGAGCGCCGCTCGCGGCACTCATCGCACAGCGCCGGGATGGATACCGGGTCGCATCCGAACCGGCAGTCCTCGACGACGTCGATCTCCGGCAGGAGCGGGCTCAGGGCGCGTACCGCGGTCGACTTGGCCGTTCCCTTGTGGCCGCGAATCAGGACCCCGCCGACGCGCGGGTCCACCGCGTTGATGAGAAGCGCGATCTTCAGCGCGTCTTGTCCGACGATGGCGCTGAACGGGTACGTCGTACACTCCTCGCGCGACATCCAGCCCTCCAGACAGATGCGGCCCGCCTACAATATAGTGTAGGCGGGCCGCATCTGTCACCTATAGATTGTGGTCAGGCTGACTTCCACTGGAACGACACGCACTCGGCGGGCGTGACCTGCCCGACTTTCGGGCACGTGTTGGCGTACACGCAGTCGTTGCAGGTGTACTCGCTCATGTCGAGCCCGCCGTCACCGGCATAGCCTTCCACCTGCGCGTCTTGCGCCGGCGCCTCTTCGAGCGCCTCTTCCTCGCGCTCGTCACCCGGCTGGATGGTGTCGGCCCCGGATTCCTCTTCCAGCGCCTCGGCCACGTGGGTCTCGCCAGGCGCGACATACTCGAGGCCGTCCTCATCCTCCCCACCGGCGCCGATGAGCGCGGCGACCTCGGCGGCAACCTCCGCCTCGCTCGCATCGCCGTCCGGGTCGCCGTAGTCGCCCAGGATCACCGGCGAGGGCAGGAAAGCGTCCTCCCCTTCGGCGGGCGCGGTGTGGATCAGGACCGAATCGACCCGTTCCGGCTGCTCGTACGCGGGCAGGTCCGCACCGGGCTCGCGGTAGGTCAGTGCCACTGGCTCGTCTTCGTCGATCTCCGCGAGGATCTCATCGACCGACGGAATCCCCTCTGTCTGGTCGTCATCGGCGCTCTCATCGGTCGACTCCGCCAACACAGGCGTCGCGGGCTCGTCCTCATCATCCGTGTCGCCCACGACATCTTCGGCCGCGACCGCATCTACGTTCGCCCACGGCCACGCCGCCTCGTCCGAAGACTCTCCCGCCGCGGCCCCGGCATCCGTCGCGACGCCCATCGGCTCGGCGATCTGCGCGTGCGGCCTCTCGGCCTCTACGGGGACCGGCGGCACGATGCCCTCGGACTCGAGCGAGCTCGCCGCGCGCTTCAGCGCGTCCTGGAGCGACCCCTGCCAGTCGATGACCGGCGCCTCCTGCTCCTGCCCGTCGGGAGCCTCCGCTTCCTCGTCGCCGGACGGAAGGCCCGCGGCCTCGGGCCAGGCGGCATAGACGTCCGCAGCCTCCGACGCATCGAGCGCACCGATCTCCTCGCCGGTGACCTCTTCGACGATCGGGGCGACCGGTGCGACCGCCGCAGGCACATCGAGGGCCTCGCCCGGCAGCGCCGCTCCGGGGATAACGAGCACCGGGACCGCCGCCTCGAGATCCACGACGTAGAGATCCGATCCCGCGGGGATGGCTCCCGACGCCAGAAGCTCGCCGAGCGCTTGCACGACCGCATCACGCGAAGGATAGGTCGTCGGCACGGGAAGACGAAGCACGTCCTCGCCAGCACGCCGCTCGACCGCGAAGAACGCCATCCGGGCACCTCACCTCTCACCGGGGGACGATGGAAAGCCGTCTACATCATATGCTACGGAGCGGTCCGCCGCGCGGCAACCGTCATCCGCACCTCCAACGCGTGCTAGCATGAGAGGCGACCTCACGTAATCGGAAGGCGTATGCTCGGGACCGTTCTCCTCAGCACCGGACCGTTCGTCACGGTCGACATCGAGACCACCGGCTCGCGACCCGGGCGCAACGCGATCATCGAGATCGGTGCGGTCCGCATCGAGAACCGCGTGGTCGTCGGCCGCTTCTCGAGTCTCGTGCGATCCTCCGAGCCCATCCCGCCGACTATCAGGCACCTCACGGGCATCGACGACTCCATGCTCGACGACGCGCCCGACATCGCCGAAGTCATGGCGGCGTTCCGCGAGTTCTCCCTCGACGCGGTGCTTGTGGCGCACAACCACCGGTTCGACATGGGCTTCCTCGATTACGAGGCCGAGCGCATCTGGGGCCACCCCTTCCAGCGCCCGGTTCTCGACACCCTGTGCCTCTCCCGCTGCCTTCACCCCGAACTCTCGCAGCACAACCTGGGTTCGCTTGCGGCTTTCTTCGGTACTACGACGCTGCCCAACCACCGCGCGTTCCCCGATGCACTGGCTACCGCCGAGATCCTCATCGCGATGATCGCCGACCTCGAGGAGCGGGGCTTCGTGACGGCCGCAGAGACCGCGGACTTCTGCGGCGTGGCGACGCAGGGCGCGCTCGCCCGAAAGCTGCCGCTGGCCACGCACCTCCCCGACGTGCCGGGCATCTACCTCTTCCGGGACGCCGAGGACCGCGTGCTCTACATCGGCCGCGCGAAGAACCTCCGCTCTCGCGTGCGCAGCCACTTCTACGCTCCGGTCGACTCGGACGCGGCGCCAGCCTCGCAGACCGTGCGTATCGACCACATACCGTGCGTATCGCCCCTCGACGCGCTGCTCCTCGAGAGCCGCCTGGTGGAGCGATACCGCCCGCCCTACAACCACCACCAGCATCGGCTGCGCGAGCCGGTATTCCTCTACCTCGACGACAGCGACCCGTTGCCCGCGTTCCGCGTCACGCGCCGGAGACGCCGGTCGGGCGTCGTGATCGGGCCGCTATGGAACGCGTCGGCGGCCGCGACCCTGGCCGACGCGCTTGCGACCCACTACCGGCTCCGCCGCTGCGCCCGGCCCCTCTCCGCGTGCGCCTCCGCACCCTGCGGTTCCCGTACCGCGGCCCTGTGTCCCGCGTTCACGAACAGCAACCTCTCCTTGCAGGCCTACGCACGTCGCGTTCGTGCGGCGCTCGGCGTCCTCGCGGGCGATGGCGCGCAGTTCCGGGCCCGGCTGGGCCTTGCCAGGGACCGCGCGGTCGAGACCGAGCGCTACGAAGACGCGATCGCCTCCCGTGACGCGATCAGAGCGCTCGACCGCACGCTCTGCGCGCTCGCGGTGACGAACCGCGCCGCCTCCGAGGATGTGTCGGTCGTGGTCGAGGGCGACGGGGCCCATGCGGTCGTGCATGTGGTCCTCCGGGGTCGCCGGTTCACCACCCTGCGTTTCACCCGTGACGAAGTGACGCGCCGCGCACACATCCCCCGACTGGTCCGCGCTCTTCGGAACGCCAACGAGCACGTCGCCCGCCCCGGACGCATGACCGCCCGCCATCTGCGCGACGTGGCGATCATCGACAGCTACCGCCAGGAACACCGGCCCCTCACCGTGGTGGTCGACTCCGACGTCCCTGCCTCGGCGGCCCGCGTCGCGGCCGCCGTCCGCCGGTCGCTCAGGATCCCGCGGCCCCGTCACGGAGACGCTTCAACCGTGTGATGTTCTCCACGTCCTTCCTGGGGACGTCTCCCGGCATCTCGATGATCGCAGGCACTCCCCGCAGCCGCTCCTCGGCGAACATGGCGGCGAAGCCCGGGTAGCCGATGGTGCCGTCTCCGACCCATGCGTGCCGGTCCTTGTGGAGGCCTGCCGCGAACATGCAGTCGTTCGCATGAACGGCCTCGATCGGCATCCCGCAGCACCACTCGAATGCCGTCACCAGCTCGTTCCAGACATCCGCACGCGAGAGGTCCCAGCCAGCCGCATGCGCGTGACACGTGTCCAGGCACACGCCGACGCAGCCCGCCGACTCGCCCAGCAACGCCAGGATCGTGCCGAGTTCCTGCGGGCCGTCACCGAACGTCGTGCCGGCTCCCGCCGTGTTCTCCAGGAGTATCCGCGGGCGCGACACGTCCGCCAGCTCCCACGCCCTATCCACGCCACCGGCGATGCGCTGCGCGGTGTAGGCCGGGTTCTCCTTGTAGGCGGTTCCGGTGTGCGTGATCACACCGCGCGCGCCGAGCAGCTCCCCGCGGCGGAGCTCGTCGGCAAGTGCCTCGTACGACTTCCGCCACAGATCGTCATCGGAGCTCCCGAGATTGATGAGGTACGACGTGTGCACGAACACCGGTCCGGCGTCGAGTTCGGCGACGCGGTCGCGGAAGGCCCTGGCCGCATCGGGATCGAATGGTTTGGCGTTCCACTGTCGCGGGCTCTTGGCGAACACCTGCAGGCACTCGCACCCCACGGAGACCGCGTAGTCCACCGCGGCCGCGTATCCACCCGCGACACCCACGTGCGCCCCGATGCGCATGCGACCACCTCCCACGGACAGTCTACCCTGGCGCCAGCAGGAGACCTACACTCGGAACATGGCCGAACCCCCACTCACATGGCACGCGCGAGCGATCCTGCATGTGGACATGGACGCCTTCTTCGCGTCCGTCGAGCAGCTCGACAACCCCGAGTGGCGCGGCCGGCCTGTGATCGTCGGCGGAGCTCCCGGAGGACGCGGCGTCGTGTCAGCCGCCTCCTACGAGGCGCGCGCTTTCGGCGTCCGTTCGGCCATGGCTTCGGGCCAGGCGGCCCGCCTGTGCCCCGACGCGGTGTGGGCGCGCCCGAGGTTCGACCGCTACCGCGAGCTTTCGGCCGAAGTGCACGACATCTTCCGCTCGGTGACGCCGCGGGTGCAGCAGGTCTCGATCGACGAGGCGTACCTCGACGTGACGCCCGGTGCGTACGCTGAGGCAGACCCGGTGGCGCTCGCCCGGGAGATCCAGCGGCGCGTCGGCGGGCTCGGTCTCTCATGCTCGATCGGTGTAGGGACGTCGAAGACGGTCGCCAAGATCGCGTCGGACAGGGACAAGCCCCACGGCGTCACGGTCGTCCGTCCCGGCCGCGAGGCCGTCTTCCTCGCGGTGCTTCCCGCAACCGTCCTGCCCGGCATCGGCGCGGCCACCGCAGAACGCCTGCGCGACGTGGGCATCCATACGCTCGGCGAGCTCGCGCGGCTCGATGCCACGAGCGCGGTCCGCCTCCTCGGTTCCGGCGGTCCCGACCTCGTCGCGCGTGCGGCCGGGGTCGATCCCCGCGCAGTGGTCGCCGACGACACGGTCAAGTCCGTGTCGAACGAGCACACCTTCGCCCGGGACGTCCGCGAGAGGACGGACGTCGAGCGCACGCTACGCCAGCTCGTCGCGCGGGTGGCGGTGCGCCTTCGCCACAAGGGCCTCGCCGCGCGCACCCTCACCGTGAAGCTGCGGTACGCGGACTTCACCACGAAGACCGCGAGTCGGACTCTCGGCGTGCACACCGATCTCGAAGACGACCTCCTGCCCGTCGCCCTCGACGTCCTTCATCGCGCCTGGACTGCGGGTGCGGGCCTCCGGCTTCTCGGGTTCGGCGTCTCCAACTTCGGGGAACCTGCCCGGCAGCTCGAGCTGCTGGCCGAGACCCCCGAGGAGGGCCACGGCCGCTCCCGCTCGCTTGCCGAGAGCATCGACGCGGTCCGCGACCGCTTCGGAGATGACGCGATCGTCTTCGGGCATATCCAGAACAGGGCAGATGAGGAGGACGAGTGACGTGAGAAGCCATGGTGTGCTCGCCGCGGTCGTGGCGATCTCGCTCCTGACGGGAGCGCTCGCTCTCGGGGGTTGCGCCGATCCGGCCGAGCCGGAACCTCCCGCCGGGAACGGCTCCGCTGAAGACGCGGGGGCGGAACCCGTGTATCTGCCGCCCGGGGAACAGGTCATCGGACTGACCGAGCTCGGTGACGGGCGCGTTCGCGCCGTCGGCCTCCTGCAGTACCGCGCGGACGAGGGGGCCCTGTGGATGATCGTCGACGGGGTCGTCGGCGAGGAGCCCCCCGAAGACGCGCCGGTGATCGCCGTCATCGAGAACATGGCGGACCTCGACTCGGCGTGCGGCACCAACGGCACGCTCGTGTACGCCGAGGGCACGCTCGCTGTGGATGACGGCACCCTCCCCGGCCCCGCGCTCACTGCCGAGTTCGTCTGGCGGGCCGCCGAGCCGTAGGACCCGCCTCGCCCGCCGGGAGCGCCTCCCGGGCTTCAGCCGCCTCCCACGACTCCTCCTCCGGAGCTCCGGCTCCCGGCCGTGTCGGTCCGAGCGGACCCGCTCCCACACCGCGCCTCAGACGAACGGGCTGCCTCCCCTCGTCGCGCACGACGTACGGCTCGATACGATCGGCGATCAGCGCGATGCCGCGCTGGCAGTTGTTCTGCAGCACCCCCTCGACCAGGTACGCCCGGTGCTTCACGATCACGTCGCCGAAGCGGTCGAGGGCGTCCTCGAACACCACGACGTCGATGAGCCCGGTAGGATCCTCCATCGTGAGGAAGCAGGTGCGCTTGCCCGAGCGGGTCCGGGGTGTCTGGGCCCGCTCCCGCACGCCGCACACGCGCACGCGCGACCGGTCCTCGCACGCGGACAGGTCGCGCGCCCAGGTGACGCCGCGCCGCTCGAGGTCGGCACGCGCCAGGGCGAGCGGGTGCGCGGTGATGGCGAGCCCGAGGCACTCGAGCTCGGCGGAAAGCCGCATCGCGGGCGTCCAGCCCGAGACGTGGCCGGTGTCGACAGGCCCCCGCGCACGCGCAGGTGCGAGCAGCAGCGTGTCGTCACCGGCCACGCCCTGCCTGGCGATGACCGCCTTGAGCTCCGGCAGCAGCGCGAGCATCTCATCGCGCGTTGGAGGCCTGCCGGCATCGGTCACCCCCAGGCCATCGAGAGCCCCGACGCGTATGAGGCTCCGTGCGGCCGGCCCTTCGGCGCGCGTCCGCTTGAGGAAGTCGGCGAGGTCCGCGAACGGGCGGACGTCTCGCTCGGCTTGCATCACATCAAGCAGGCGCGAGGTCATGTGGAGCAGGCTCCCGAGGCCGACGCGCACGGCGCCCCCGTCCTGTTCCACCGTGAACTCCGCCGAAGAGACGTTGATGTGCGGCGGCAGGACGGAGATGCCGTGGCGCCGCACGTCGTCGAGCACGAGGCGCGGGCTGTAGAAGCCCATCGGCTCGTTGTTGAGGATCGCGGCCGCGAACTCGGCCGGGTAGTAGGTCTTGAGCCACGCGCTGGCGTAGGAGACGACCGCGAAGCAGGCCGCATGCGCCTTGCAGAACCCGTAGGCGGCGAATCCCTCGAGCTGCCGGAAGACCTCTTCGGCAACGGCGCGCTCCACACCGAGGCCGCAGGCGCGCTCCACGAAGTGCGTCTTGATGGCCTCCATCGCCTCGCGGCTGCGACCCTTGGTCATCGCGCGCCGCAGGGAGTCGGCCTCGGCGAGCGTGAAGCCCGCTACCGCCTTTGCCACCTGCAGCACCTGCTCCTGGTAGACGATCACGCCGTAGCTTCCGCGCAGCACCTCGCCCATCGCGGGGTGCGGCACGACGACCGGCTCGAGCCCGTGACGCCTGCGGATGAAGGGTGTGATCATCTCGGCCTCGAGCGGGCCCGGACGGAAGAGCGAGATCGCGGCGATGATGTCCTCGAAATCGCGCTCCTGGAGACGCATCGCGAGGTTGCGCTGCCCGCTCGATTCGAGCTGGAACATCCCCACGGTATCGGCCGCCGCGATCGTCTGGTAGACGCGACGATCGTCGTGCGGCAGATCGAAGGGCTCGGGGACCGCGTCCTCCCCTACCCGCTCGCGTGCGAGCCGCACCGTATCGCTGATGGCCGAGTGCATGCGGAGGCCCAGGATGTCCATCTTCACAAGCCCGAGCGCCTCGATGTCGTCCTTGTCGTACTGCGAGACCACGACGCCCTTGGCGGCCCACTGCAGCGGCATCCAGCTCTCGATGGGCTCGCGCGTGACGATGAACCCGCCGAGGTGCGTGCCGAGGTGCATCGGCGTGTGGTCGAGCTCGCTCGCAAGCTCGACGAGCAGCGCGTGCCCGGCCTCGCGAAGCGGGTGGTCGCGGCACTCGGGATAGGTGGCGAGCACCTCGGCCAGCCGGTGCGAGCTCACCCACGGCAGGTAGCGCGAGAATGCATTCACCTCGTCGGGCGTATGCCCGAGCGCCCTGGCAGCCGTGCGGACGGCGCTCCGCGCGGTCATCGTGTTGACGGTGGCCACCATCGCCACATGGTCGTGCCCGAAGCGGTCGTAGATGTAGGAAATCACCTCGTCGCGCCGCCGCGAGTCGAAGTCCACGTCGATGTCGGGCATCTGCCGCCGCTCGGGATTGAGGAAGCGCTCGAAGAGCAGATCGTGCGCGATGGGATCAGCGTCCGTGATGCCGAGGACGTAGGTGACGATCGAGTCGCCCGCGCTCCCCCGCCCGCTGCAGCGGATGCCGCGCGACTTCGCGAAGTCGACGATGTCCTTCACCGTGAGGAAGTACTCAGGGAATCCGAGGTCGCAGATGACCGAGAGCTCGTGCTGGAGCCGCCGCACCGCCTCGGGCGTGACCGGGCGGTAGCGCTGCTCCAGCCCGCGCCAGGCGGCCTTGGAGAGCACCGAGTAGGCGGTCTCGCCTGCCGGCACGTCGGCCGCCGGGAAGTGGAACGAGCCGAGACCGAGGTCGAGCGTGCAGCGGGAGGCGATCTCGAGCGTGGCGTCGCACGCTTTCGGCACGTCGGCGAACAGGCGCCGCATCTCGCCTGCGGGCTTCAGCCACAATTCGGCGTTCGGACGATCGTAGGGCCCGGGGAGCGTCGTGCGCGCGCCCGCCGAAGCGAGCACGTCGTGCAAACGGAAGTCGCGCCGTTTCGCATAGTGCACGTTGTTGGTGGCCACCACCGGCAGGCCGCATCGCTCCGCAAGCGCCGTAAGGCCGGCGATGTAGCGGGGAGCATCAGGTGTCATGAGGTGCATGAGCTCGACGTAGAAATCGCCGGGCGCAAACGCGCGCGCCAGACGCCGGAGCGCACGCTCGGCACGCGTCCCGAGACCGGCGAGCACCGCCGCTCCCGCTTCTCCGCGCGAGCACCCGGAGAGGCCGATGAGGCCTTCCGAGCACCGTTCGAGCTCGGCGAGCGTGACGACCGACGGCTCGTCGCCGGTGCGCACGTGCGTGCGCGAGAGCAGTCGGCAAAGATTGCGGTACCCGGCGATGTCCCGTGCGAGCAGCGTGAGATGGAAGCCGGCGCCGGCCGCACGCCCGAAACCGACCGGGGCCGAAAGCGGCAGGCGCGCATCGGGCGGCAGATCGCACTCCTCGCCCTCGATCCCGACGGGCTCGAGCACGATCTCGACACCGACGATCGGCTTCACGCCCATCTCGTGCGCTGCGCGGTAGAAGCGGACGGCCCCGTAGAGCCCCTGGTGATCGGTGAGCGCGAGCGCGTCCATGCCGAGTGCCGCGGCGCTCGCCAGAAGCGCGTCAGGCGCCCCGACGCCGTCCATGAAGCTGAAGTGCGAATGCACGTGGAGGTGGACGAATCCGGCCATGACACGCCTAATCGACGATGCCCGTGAGCAGCCACCGGTCGGCGATGCGATCGTACGCAAGATCGTAGAGACCGCCTCGCGTGAGCACCCGGAAGCATCGCCGGCTCAAGCGGCGGCGCGGGTCCCACCACGCGCGCTCCACGGCCCACGTCTGAACGACCGCATCCACAACGTACGGGTGCCCGTCATCAAGCGCGAAGGACCTCGGCGCACCGCGCCTGGCGTCCCATACGACCTCCACTTCGCGCTCGCGACGCTTGCCCGCAAGGCCGGAAGCGGGAGCGACCATCTCGGAGGCGCGCATTATCCAGGGGCTGCGAAGCAGCTCGACGATAACCGGCAGACGCGCGTCGGTCTCGGTAAGAAGATCGAGCGTCAGCCCCGGTCTACGGGGATCGAAGGTCTTGATCGCGCGGTTCCGGCCCATGGGAGACGTCCTTTGCGGGAGACGCCGGGCGCGGAAGGAGCTTCAGGGGTCCGCGCCCGGCAAGCCGAGTATATCGAACGTATGTTCGGTATACAAGACGCCTCTGACATCGGAGCGCGGTGGACGAACGCCTACTCGAGACCGAGGAGCGGCAGCACGCGGGCGACGATCCCGCCGATCGTCAACGCGAGCACGATGCTCGCCCCCACGACCGCGAGCGTCCGTTTCAGCCCGTTCCGGCGCCAGAAGACCGCGACGGCCGAGATGCATGGCAGCGCGATCGTGTTCACCAGCGCGAAGACCACCAGATCGGTCGGGCTCATGATGTCGGTGATGTTCGCACCCGCGTAACCCGCGGTCGAAACCGCAAGGACGACCAGCAGCTGCAACGCGAGCTCGTTTCGCAGCATGCCCATGAGCAGCGTCACGCCGGCCACCGCGGGCAGACCGAGCCAGCCGCCGATCACCGGCTCGAGAGGTCTGCTCACGTTCATCAGCCAACCGTTCTCGTACAGACCGCCCAGCACGAGGCTCCCCGCAACCACGATCGGGGTCGCCACAAAGAGGAACTCCCTGAACTGGTCCCATGCCTTTGCCATGACCCGCCGGAATGACGGCCGCCGGAACGGGAACATCTCCATCACCAGTCCGTGCGACTCCCCCGGCAGGATGCGCTGCAGCACCAGGGCGATCGACAGCCACATCACGAAGACGATGCCAACGACGAGCAGCGTGTACTGCCAGCCGACGTAGTGACCCACAGCCCCGAGGATGACCGCCGTCCTTGCACTGCACGGGATGAACATGACCAGCGTCGACGCGATGAGCCGTTCCCGTTTGGTGGGCAGGAACCCCGTCGCGACGAGAGCCGGCACGCTGCATCCCGCACCGGCCACGAGGGGGATGATCGCCCGGCCGTGCAGCCCCAGACGATGCATGAAGCGATCCGTCAGGAACGCCAGCGAGTTCAGGTAGCCGGTGTCCTCGAGCAGCCCCAGGACCACGTAGAACACGAGGATGTACGGGAGCCCGACCGAGAGCGAAGCCTCGATGCCCGCATCGAGCCCCCACAGAAGAACCCGGGACAACACCCCGTCTCCTGCGACCGCCTCGACCACGCTCGTGATCCCGGGAGAAGCCAACGCCTGCCACACGGCGCTGAAGACCCCGGCCAGGAACGCCCCCGCGAAGAACAGGAACGCGAACACCGCGCCGGCGACCAGGGCCGCAAGCGGAACGCCCGTCCAGGGCCAGGTGGTGAGCGCCCACCAGTCACGCGGCAGGCGGCGCTTCTCCCCCGTCCGCGTCACCACGGCGTCCCCGATCGTGCCAGCAAGGCCATGCCGTTCTCGCGCGAGCCGAACGGACGCGTCCTCGCCGAAGTGGGATCGGATCGCCGAGCGGACCCGGGACGCCACCGAGACGACCTGCGCGTCGACCTGGGCGGCCATCACGTCGTCGCCCTCGATCAGCGCGAGCGCGACGGCATGCGGGGGCAGTCCTCCCGGAGTGCACCCGGCATCCCGGCAGGCACGCACCAACGGCTCCGCCAGGGCCTCGAAGTCGGGGCCGTAGCCGGGACTCCGCGTCGGAGTGGTGCCGGCCGCCTCGAACGCCGCATCCACAACCGCGCGCACGCCGGTGCCCGCAGTGCCCACCGTCGGTACGACCGGGACGCCCAGGCGCGCCGATAGCCCCTCGGCATCGAGCGCGATCCCGGCCCGCCGCGCCTCATCGGCAAGGTTCGCGGCGACGACCACCCGGAAGCCCAGGTCCAGCACTTCCAGTGCGAGGTACAGCGTCCGGGCCAGATTGACCGGGTCTACCACCACCACGACGACGTCCGGCACGAGATCGAGCAGCGCCAGACGCGCGACGCGCGCGTCCTCATCGTTCCCCGAGAGCCCGTACGTGCCGGGCAGGTCGATCACTCCGACGATGCGCTCCGCCGCACGCGCGGTCCCGGTGTGCACGGCACGCGTCGTGCCCGGATAGTGGGCGGTCATCACCCCGAGACCCGTGATGGCGTTGAAGATCGTCGACTTCCCGACGTTCGGGTTCCCGGCGATCGCGATGACGATATCGCCCTCGGGACGCTTCAGGACGCCGCCAGGCTCATCGCAGCTCCGGCTCACCGGGGCCCTCCGACGCGCTTCCTACGGCGCGCGGGCATGCCCCCCTGCTCGACGGCGATCTTCCCGGCGACCTCACGGCCCACGGCGTACTTCGAGTCGCCGACCTCCACGAGCAACGGGCCCTTGAACGGCGCCACTTCGCATACCTTGACCGGCGTCCCCGGGAACATGCCGAGCGACGAAAGGTACGACAGCAGCTCGCCGCTCTCGTCGTCGATGCGCAGGATCCGCGCGGACTCGCCCGACGCGAGATCGCACAGCGGGAGTCCGCGCCTCTCCGCGATCTCCCCGCTCGCGCTGGGTATCGGGTGTCCGTGCGGACACACCGAAGGATTGTCCATGAACGTCTCGAGGGCCTCCTGCACGCGCGGCGACAGCGCGTGCTCCAGCTGACACGCCTCAGCATGGACCTCGTCCCACGACAGGCCGAGCACATCCACGAGGAAGCGCTCGGCAAGCCGGTGACGCCTGATGATGTCGAGCGCGGCCTGACGCCCCGAGAGCGTGAGGGCGACGCCGCCGTCGGGACGCTCTATCAGGCCGCGGGCCTTCAGGCGGCCCAGCGTGGCGGTCACCGTGGGCGCAGAGACCCCCATGACCTCGGCAAGATGGCCCGGCCGGACCTCTCCCCGCTCGGCCAGCTTGTATATCGCTTCGAGGTACTCTTCAAGGGTCTCGCTCGGCATCCTCGGCCTCCTGCGGGAACGGTGTCAATGATGCGAACGCATGCGTTGAGTATAGGCACCCGCGCGGACTTCGTCCATGCGAATCATCCGAAGAGACCGTTCGCCACTCATCGTCCACGGCATGCATCCCGTGACCGTTCATCGTGCGATTCCAGCCGCTCCGCCATCATTTGCAGCCGTGTGTCGCGCGCCTCAGATTGATGCCCCAGTCCCCTTGACCCGCTTATCCCGGTGCCGTAGAGTCGTGGTTGTCCCGAGAGGTCGGGCCGAGCGGATCCTGAAAGCCAGCGTACCAGTAGCTGCCTGACGGAGCCTCCTCGCGAAGGAACAGCGCAAGTTGTCCGGAGCGCGCGGGGTTCTCGATGGTAAGAAACGGGAAGCTGGGGACTACGGAATCACGCAGGTCAGGTTTCTCGGGACACCTCTATTCCCGGGCCCCCTGCCCACCCCTTCCTGGCACTCCTTAGTCTTCGGGCCGGTACGTGATGCGCGCGACCGGAGACTCCCACACCGACACCTCTACGACCTCGACCGCGCTTCCTACCGTCGCGGACAGCCGCTCGTAGATGTAGCGCGAGAGATTCTCGGCCGTGGGGTTCTCGGTATCGAACGGCGGCACGTCGTTGAGGTACCCGTGATCGAGCGGCTCGAGCACCGCCGCCAGATCCGTCTTGAGCGTCTTGAAGTCGTACACGATGCCGACCTCGTCGAGCTGCGTCCCCCGCACGACGACCTCCACGTCCCACGTATGGCCGTGCAGGTTGCGGCACTCCCCCGGATAGCCGTGCAGCGCATGTGCAGCGTCGAAGTGACCGCGGATGGACAACTCGTACATGACGCCCTCCTTCAGCCGAAGAGGCGGCCCGAGGCTCCCGCCGGAGGTTCCGGGGCGTCGCCCACGACATCGCGGGAGTCCATCGCCGCGTTGGCCAGCGCGTCCGCCTCGGCGTTCCCGGCACGCGCCACGTGAACGAACTCCACCGAGTCGAAGCCCCGGCGCAGCGACTGCGCCGCCAGGAACAGAGGCTTCAGTCCCTCGTTCTTCACCCGGTACTCCCCGCGCATCTGTTTGACCACCAGCTCGCTATCGGCGCGAACGACGAGGTCCTTCGCACCGAGGGCGCGCGCCGCCCGCATCCCCCACAGCAGCGCCTCGTATTCCGCGACGTTGTTGGTGGCCTCTCCGATGTACGCGCCGCCCTGGCAGGCGATCCCGCCATCGGGGGCACGCACCACGACACCGATCCCCGCGGGACCAGGATTGCCACGAGCGCCTCCGTCGGTATGGATCGTCCACGTCCCGCTCACGAGTCGGCTCCCGCCACAACGACCAGCAGACGCCGGCAGTTCGGGCACTCGGCCACTTCGGGTCCTAACGCGATGGCCTGCGCGCGGTCGGCGGGCAGATGGGTCCGGCAGGCGCTGCACACGTCGCCCTCCAGCACGCCGACCGCCACACCGTGCTTCGCCGCTCGCAGCGCCTCGTACTTGTCGAGCAGCGCCGGGTCGATGCCGGCTATCACTTTCGTCCTCTCGGCGCGCAGCTTCTCGATCGCGCGCTGCATCTCGCCGCCCTTCTCGCGGAACGCGGCGATCAGTTCCGCTTCCTTCGCATGGCCCTGCGCGAGCGTCGCCTCGACCTTCTCGCGTTGAGCGGCGCCGGCTTCGGACTTCTCCATCAAGGCCAGCGTCTCGTCCTCGATCGCCGACTTGCGTCGCGAAAGTGCCTCGAGCTCTCGCGTGAGAGACTGCAGCTCCTTCGGATTCGTCACGGACCCGGACAGCACCTTCGACTGCTCCGCATCGATCTTCGCCTGCACGAGAGCGGTCTCGTCGGCCGACTTGCGGACCATGGCCTCGGCGGTCCTGCAGTACGCGTCCGCCTTCTCGAGCACCCCTTCGATCTCCTTCAGCCGTTTGCGCAGGCGCAGGATCTCGAGCTTCTCGGGGATCTCGTCGAGCACCTTCTCCTCGCGCATCAGCGCGAGATCCAACCGTCCCAGCTCAACGAGCAGTGCTCCTTGGGTCATCGTTCCTCCGTGGCCCACCACGCCCGGGCGGGCTGCTCGCAGTGCACTGTCAGAGCGGGTGCGACCTCGCGGAGCATCTCGGCGAGGACCGCGACGAGCGGCCACTCGGTCACATCGTGACCCGCCTCGACGATCGCAAGCCCGGCCGCACATGCGTCTAGCGCGTCATGATAGCGCACCTCGCCTGCCACCAGGACGTCGGCCCGCGCGGTTGCCTCCCCCATGAGCGACCCCGCGGAGCCGTTCGCGACCGCGATCCGGCTGACCGGCCGTGCCCCGTCGCCCCATACCCGGACCGGAGCCGCAAGAACAGCCGACACATGGGACGCGAGCTCGCTCACTGTCGCTCCGGAGCGCCACGCGCAGATCCGGCCCAGCCGCGCGACTCCCCGTGCCCGCTCGGCATCGAACGCGAACACCACCGGCTCCTCGTACGGATGCGCTTCGCTGGCAGCCGCGACCACGGCGGCCGCCGCCCCTCGAGGTGCGAGCATCTCAACGCGCTCCTCCGGCACGCCGTCGGCCGACGCGCCGATGGCCGGACGCGCGCCGGCGCGCGGAGCGAACCATCCCGTCCCCGCGGCCGCGAACGCACACCGCTCGTACTCCCCGAGCCGCCCCGCTCCGGCCTCTCCCATGGCGCTCCGCACGCGCTCCACGGCGTCCGTCGGCACGTACGTCACGATCATGCTCACCGGCTCGGTGCCCCGCTCGAGGGGGCCGAGGACCTCAAGACCAAGCGCGTGCGAGAGCGCGTCGGCGCCACGGGGCGAGCGATCCAGGTTCGTATGCATCGAGATGACCGCCACGCCGAGGCGTATCGCCGCCTCCAGCGTGCCCGCCGCACCCGCGGCGCGCCGGATCGCTCCGGGCATGTCCAGGAACGGCGGGTGATGCGTCACGAGCAGTCCTGCACCTGCGCCGGCGGCGCGCTCCACGGCCTCGGCGGTGGCGTCGAGCGTCACGAGCGCGCGCGTGACGCTCGACGACGGCTCGCCGGCCACGAGGCCGACACGGTCCCAGGGTTCCGCCCAATCCGGCGGCAGAGCGTCGCAGAGCGCGGCCGCCACGTCAGCCACCGACGGCGCGGGCCGGTCACCAGGCATGGAGCGGCACCTCCTCGGGCACCCGGCCCCGGTACACGAGAACGCTGCGGTAGCCGGCGTCTGCAAGCGCGGTCCGGGCGGCCTCGGCAGCGAATCCGACTTCGGACGGGTCATGCGCATCGGAGCCGACCGTCACGGGAACGCCCGCTCGCGCGAGTTCGCGCAGCAGTTCGCGCCCCGGGTAGATCTCGCGACACGGCTTCCTCAGGCCCGCGGTGTTCACTTCCACGGCGACGCCGGTCCCGGCGAGCACGCGAGCGGTCTCACGGTAGAGGGAGTCCAGGGGTCCGGGCGGCACGCGACAGAACTTCTTGATGAGGTCGGCGTGCGCCATCACGTCCGCGATGCCCGTCTCGGCGGCGGCGGCGAGATCGGCGAAGTACCGCTCCCACAGGACGGTGGTATCCCACCGGTCGTACTCACCGGTGCGGGCGGGATCGTCGAACGCCCAGCCGTCGATGAAGTGCACGGAGCCGAGAACCACGTCGAACGCGACGGCTTGCAGCGATGAACGCGCGTGTTCGAGCGCGACGGGCACGAGGTCGACTTCGACGCCGCACAGCACCTCGACCCCGAGCCGCCGCCCCACCTCGGCCGCCTCGCGCACCTCGGCGATGTAGTCGGCGAGCTCCGATTCCGGCATGGCATAGCCCTCTGCGCCCGGGACTTCAGCGGCCAGCGCGGGGGCGAGCGGAAGGTGCTCGGTGAACCCGAGGACCGAGACCCCGCGTTCGGCGGCGGCCCGCACGTACTCCTCGGCCGTTCCGACCGCGTGCCGGCATCGCCATGTATGGACGTGCAGGTCGATCATCGCCTCGCCCTCCACGAGCCCCGGACTCCGCTCCAGCGTACCCGACGCGTCCGGCCCCGTGAAGCTCGCGGCAGGTCGCCGGTCACGGTCTGGGGACTACCGTTCGTCGAATCGAACAAAGGGTCGCTTGTTTGCGTGCCCGCCCTCTGCTAACGTTACGTCCCCCGGGGGGTCTGCAAACCTCTCGGCGACGCGACAGGACGTCCACGGTTGATAGCCACGGGGTGGCGAGAACCCACTGGATTGCCCGGCGGAGCGCCCGGTCGGCCTGAACGGTCAGCCGGGCGTTCCCATGTCAGGATCCCTGCAGGCGCTTGAGGACGTTGGCGGTCTCGATGCCCGCGAGCGCCGCGTCCCAGCCCTTGTTCCCGTGCTTGGTCCCGGCCCGCTCCACGGCCTGCTCGATGGAGTCCGCGGTGATCACGCCGAACATCACCGGCACGCCGGAATCCAGCGACACCTTCGCGATGCCCTTCGACACCTCGGCCGCCACGTACTCGAAGTGCGGAGTCCCGCCGCGGATCACCACGCCGAGCGCCAGCACCACGTCATACGCGCTGGAGGCCGCGAGCTTCTGCGCGACAAGCGGGATCTCGAACGCTCCGGGCACCCAGACCACGTCCACGTCGTCCTCGGCCACCCCGTGGCGCATGAGGCCGTCCATCGCGCCCCCGAGAAGGCGCGAGGAGAGCAGCTCGTTGAAACGGCTGATGCAGATGCCCACCTTCAGCCCACTGCCGATCAGGTCACCTTCGTAGCGAGTCATGGTCGTTCCCTTCCTCTTAGCCCTCGTCAGGCAGATCGAGCGCGTGCTCGAGCTTCTCTTTCTTCGTGCGCATGTACGACAGGTTCTCGGGCTTGCATGCCACCTGAAGCGGCACCTGCTCCGTCACGTGCAAGCCGTAGCCTTCGAGCCCCACCAGTTTCTTCGGGTTGTTGGTCAGCAATCGGACCGACGTAAGCCCCAGGTCCACAAGGATCTGCGCGCCGATGCCGTAGTCCCTCAGGTCGGCCGGGAAACCGAGTGCTTCGTTCGCCTCGACCGTGTCCGCGCCGCCCTCCTGAAGCATGTACGCCCTGAGCTTGTTGGCGAGACCGATCCCGCGTCCCTCGTGCCCCACCATGTAGAGGACCACGCCACGTCCCTCGGCCTGCACCCTGCGCATGGCCTCCTCGAGCTGGTCGCCGCAGTCGCACCGCAGCGAGTGGAACACGTCGCCGGTCAGGCACTCGGAGTGCACGCGCACCAGCACGTCCGGATACCCGGCCACCTCACCGGCGACGAGGGCCACATGCGTCGCGCCGTCGAGCTTGGATTCGTAGCCGAACGCCGTGAACGTGCCGTATTCGGTCGGCAGCTTCACCTCGGCGATACGCTCGACGAGCACCTCCGTGCGACGGCGGTGGCGGATGAGGTCCTCGACCGTGACCATCTTGAGGCCGTGGTCCGCAGCCACGCGCTCGAGCTCCGGCCGCCGCGCCATGGTCCCGTCGGGATTCATGATCTCGCAGATGACACCGCCGGGATACAGGCCGGCGAGCCGTGCGAGGTCGACCGCCGCCTCGGTGTGGCCCGCGCGCTCCAGCACGCCACCCGGACGCGCGCGCAGCGGGAAGACGTGCCCGGGCCTCGAGAGATCCTCCGGACGCGTCGCCGGGTCGATCGCGGCGCGGACGGTGGCCGCCCTGTCGGCCGCGCTGATGCCCGTGGTGATGAGGCCCTTCGCGCCCACCGACACGTGGAACGCCGTCCCCTGCTCGGAGGTGTTCTGCGAGGTCATGGGAGGGACCTGCAGCTCGTCGAGGCGCTCGCCGGTGAGCGGCATGCAGATCAGGCCGCGACCGTGCGTCGCCATGAAGTTGACCGCGGCGGGCGTGACCTTCTCGGCGGCCATCACGAAGTCGCCCTCGTTCTCACGTCCCTCGTCGTCCACCACGATCAGCATCCTGCCGGCGGCGATCTCTGCGATCGCCTCCTCGATGGTCGCGAACGGTGATGACGCCCGACTCACCGCGAGCCCTCCGTGAAGTCACGCAGCATGTCGCCCAGGCCGCGGCGAGCCGGGGCCTCCGCGTCCGGCTCTCCCATGTAGAAGCCGACGAACTGCTTCACGTACTTCGCGAGCATGTCGGCCTCGATGTTCACCGCGGCGCCGATGGGCTTGTCCTTGAGAGTGGTCACCGAGTCGGTCTGAGGGATGACGGCGACCGTGAAGCCGCTCGTGCCCACCTTGGCGACGGTGAGCGAGATGCCGTCGATCGCGACGGACCCCTTCTCCACGATGTAGTCCATGACCACCGCAGGCGCTTTGAACTGATACACCGTGAACTTGCCGGCAGGCTGCCGGAGCTCGAGCTGCCCCACCCCGTCGACGTGTCCCGAGACCAGATGCCCGCCCAGGCGGTCCGAGAGCCGCAGCGCCCGCTCGAGATTGACCTTGCCGCCCTGCCGCAGACCGCCGAGGGTGGTGCGGTCGAGCGTCTCGGCGCTCACGTCGGTGAGGAACGCGCCGCGGATGAACTTCACTACCGTGAGGCACACGCCATCCACGGCGATGGAGTCCCCGATCGCCATGTCGCGTCCGAACTCGGGGGAGTACACCTCGAGCCGCATGCCGCCCGAGACGCGTTCGGCACGCGTGATGATGCCCTCGCACTCGATAAGACCCGTGAACATGTGTTACGCACTCCCCTTTCGAATGCCGTCCGCGACTTCCGCGAACGGCCGCCATACCGTCACGGCGTCATCCCCGATGACGCCGGCTTCGACACAGTGCATCCGGGCGGAGAGATCGCGCGCGCCCGTCTCCGTTCCACCAGCATACAACGCAGGGGCCGACGCACCGCCCACGCCGCCCGCCGTCACGACGACGAGCTCGTCGATCAGACCTTCGTCCCACAGGGCCGAGAACAGCCGCGGCCCCGTCTCGATGAGCACGTCATCGCAACCGTCGTCCGCAACTGCCCGCAGCGCGCCGGACAGACCCTCTGACGCCCGATACGCGATCGCGCGTGCCGTGGCCCCCTCCGGCATGCCCGAACCCCAGAGCGCCGCCTCATCGCCCGTGATCACGGTCGCGCCGGCGGCCTCGAACACCCTCGCCTCCGGAGCGGGGATGCCCGTGCGCGCGAGCACGTACCGCCGGGGCTGTCGGGGCACCGGGACGTCCGATGCGTCACGGGCCGTCAGCCGGGGGTCGTCGATCGCCACGGTGGAGGCGCCCACGGCGATCGCGGTGGCGGCGTCGCGCAGACGTCTCGTGACCTCGGCTCCGCCCGCTCCGCTGATGCGCGCACGGCGGCCAACCTCGAGCGCGGGCCGCCCGTCCAGCGTGAGGGCCACCTTCGCCCGCACGAACGGCAACCCGGTCGCGAGACGCTTACGCCATGCCTCGTTCTGCCGCTCGAACGCCGCACGGTCCTCGGACCATGTCACCGCGACCCCCGCCGCCTCGAGCGCGATCGCGCCTCCGCCGCTCACCGCCGAGTTGGGATCGGGCATACCGATGACGGCCGCCACGACGCCGGCGGCCATCAGCGCGGGTGCGCACGGGGGGGTCTTCCCGAAGTGCGTGCAGGGTTCGAGCGTGACGTACGCCCGGGCTCCCCGGGCGCTGTCGCCCGCCATCGCGAGCGCGACAACCTCGGCGTGGGGCCCGCCCGCGCGTTCGTGGAAGCCCTCGCCCACGACGACCTCATCGCGCACGAGGACGCACCCGACGAGGGGGTTCGGCGAGGTGGTGCCGCGGCCCCGCTCGGCAAGAGCGAAGGCGCGGCGCAGATACGGATCGGCGATGCCGATGGCATCGTCGGCGAACAACGACATCAGTGCCCTTCCTTCTCCCATCCAGACTGTCACTGTCGGCTCCGGGATCTCACCGGATCGGCCCCTTGCGGGGTTCGCGGGCTCTCACCGCCGGTGGGGAATCGCACCCCGCCCTGAAGAAAGACTGTGTGCAGTCTACACCAAACGCGACACCGCGCTCGCACGGATGGCCCTGAGCGCCGCCGCCGGGTCCTCCGCGCCGAAGATGGCGTTGCCCGCGACGAGGGTGTCCGCGCCCGCCTGCACGACGGCCGGTGCGGTCGTCACGTCGATCCCACCGTCCACCTCGATGCGCGGCGCGACTCCGGCCGCCTTGCACATCGCCCGGATCTCGGCCACCTTCTCGACCGACGAGGCGATGAAGGACTGTCCGCCGAAGCCGGGGTTCACGCTCATGACGAGCACCAGGTCC
>DCVQ01000008.1 GCA_002328745.1 Actinobacteria bacterium UBA2184 | reverse complement strand
CGCCGAACAGGAACGGCAGCATGCCACCGACGAACAGACCCACGATGACGAAGGGGTTGTCGAGATTCATGTTGAGCGTGAGCGCACCCTCACCACTGGTGAGCGACTGCTTGAAGGCGACGAAGAGCGCCAGAGCGGTCAGACCGGCAGAACCGATCGCGAAGCCCTTGGCGATCGCGGCCGTGGTATTGCCGACCGAGTCGAGGCTATCGGTGATCTTGCGGATGTCTTTGCCCATGTGCGCCATCTCGGCGATACCACCGGCGTTGTCCGCAACAGGACCGTAGGCGTCGACACCCACGGTGATCGCGGTGATAGAGAGCATCCCCAGCGCCGCCAGACCGATTCCGTAGATCCCCGACAGATCGTTGCCCGGATCGGCGAGGTTACCGGCAGTGTAAGCGACGAGAATGCCGATGCCGACGACCAGGATCGGCAGCGCGGTCGACATCATGCCCGTACCCAGACCCGCGATGATGTTGGTAGCGGCACCGGTCTCGGAGGCCTGAGCGATCTTCTTGACCGGGCTGTAGTGATCCGAACAGTAGTACTCGGTGATCTTGCCGATCGCGATACCCGCGGCAAGACCGGCCACGACCGACGCGAAGTACCACATGCGAGCGGGGTCGGCATCCACCCGTGTGCTCCAGTGCCAGAACAGGAAGCCCATGGCGATGACCTCGAGGACGGCCGCCACGTACGTGCCCTTGTTGAGCGCCGAGTGCAGGTTAGCGCCCTCCTTCGCGTTCACTGCGAACAGGCCGATGATCGACATGATGATGCCGAACCCGGCGATCAGCAGCGGGACCGACAGCCCGTACATGAGGTCGATCGACTTGGCGACGCCCGGCACGAACCACAGGCTCACCGCCAGCACCATCGGCGCGAGGATCGAGCCGACATAGCTCTCGAACAGGTCGGCGCCCATGCCGGCCACGTCACCGACGTTGTCGCCGACGTTATCGGCGATGGTGGCCGGGTTGCGCGGATCGTCCTCGGGGATGCCGGCTTCGACCTTACCCACGAGGTCTGCACCGACATCGGCCGCCTTCGTGTAGATGCCGCCGCCGACACGCGCGAACAGCGCGATCGAGCTGGCGCCCATCGCGAAGCCGTTGACGATCTCCGCATTGGCGACCGGGTTCTCACCCATGATCAGCATCGTGATCGCCCACAGTGACAGACCGCCCAGGCCGAACGATGCGACCGTCAGGCCCATCGTGAGGCCGGAGCGGAAGGCGACCTGAAGCGCCTTGTGAACGCCCTCGGTCGCGGCCTGGGCCGTACGCGAGTTCGCGCGCGTGGCTATCGTCATGCCGATGTAACCCGCCGCCGCCGAGAGGATGGCGCCGGTCAGGAACGCGACCGCGGTCAGCCACGTGACGGCGAAGCCGAGCACGACGGCCACAACGGCAGCGAAGATGCCGAGGACCCGGTACTCGCGCAGAAGGAAGGCGAGCGCGCCTTCCTGCGTGGCCTTCGAGATCTCCTGCATCCGCTCGTTGCCCGGATTCTGCTTGAGCACCCAGCTCGCCAGGTAGAGCGCCACACCAAAACCGATGACGGCGGCTACCGGCGCGAACCAGGCGATCCATTCCTGCATGTCAGCCATGAACGCAAGTCTCCCTTCCCGGTGAACAATCGAGCAGCCGAAGCAGTCGCGAGACCCCCTCGGCGTTTCGGCAATGGTAGCCGACCTCGCAACGAGCGGCAACAAATCGGCGACGTATCCGCAAGGCCCCGACGCGATGGCCGCGCGCGGGGAACGCACCGGCTCCCGACCCGCCGGAACTCACACGCGCCAGCGGCTTGGGATCTTCAGCCGTTCGTAGGTCCGGATGGCGAAACGGTCGGTCATCCCCGACACGTAGTCGGTGACCGCCCGGGCGAGGTCCTCCTCGGCGAGGGGCCGCTCGTCGATCGGCAGGTCGTCGGGATTCGCGAGGTAATGCTCGAAGAGCGTTCGGACCACCCCGTACGCCTTGGGCTCCTCGGCCTTCGCATTCGGCGAGAGATAGACGTTGTCGAACAGGAACGAACGCAGGTCCATCATCGCCTTGTGGACCACCGGGTCCATCGTCACCGTCGGAGACGCCGCGGTGGTCTGCACCAGACTCGTGACCATGGTCGTGATGCGCTCGTTCATCGTGCGTCCCAGCACGCCGCAGGGCCCCCCGGGAAGGTCGTCCTCGGTGAGGATGCCGCCGCGGATCGCGTCGTCGATGTCGTGGTTCACGTACGCCACACGATCGGAGATGGCCACGATCTGGCCCTCGAGGGTCGAGGCCCGCTTCTTCCCTGTGTGGCAGCGGATCCCGTCGCGCACCTCCCAGGTCAGGTTCAGCCCTTTGCCCTCGTACTCGAGGGACTCGACGATGCGCAGGCTCTGCAGGTTGTGGCGGAACGGGTACGGCGCCTTGGGGTGGTGGCGCTTGGCAACCTTGAGCGCGTCGTTCAGCGCCGACTCCCCGATGTGGCCGAAGGGCGTGTGCCCCAGGTCGTGGCCCAGAGCGACGGCCTCGGCAAGGTCCTCGTTCAGGCACAGGGCCCGCGCGATCGACCGCGCGATCTGCGACACCTCGAGCGTGTGCGTGAGCCTCGTGCGGTAGTGGTCGCCCTCGGGCGCGAGGAAGACCTGCGTCTTGTGCGAGAGACGCCGGAACGCCTTGCAGTGGAGGATCCGGTCGCGGTCGCGCTGGAAGTCGGTGCGGTACGGGTCGACACGCGTAGGATGCTCGCGGCCGCGAGACGCGGACGAGAGCGCGGCCCGCGGCGAGAGCCGCGCTGCCTCGGCGGCCTCGTACGCTTCACGCGACATGATGACGGGATCCACCGGCGACCTTCGCTTGCTCGATGCGGTGAGGGCGCCGAGACTCCCCGACGCCCTCACCGGAGGGACCTATCGGTTATCGGAGCCCTTCGCGGCCTGTGCGAGCGTCGCCTGCGCCGATGCGAGCCGGGCGAGCGGCACGCGGTAGGGCGAGCAGCTCACGTAGTCGAGCCCGATGCCGAAGAACGTCTTCACGCTCTCGGGATCGCCGCCGTGCTCTCCGCAGACGCCGAGCTTGAGCTTCGCGTTGGTGGCGCGTCCGCGCTCGCACCCGAGCGCGACGAGCTTCGCCACACCCGCGTCGATGGTCTCGAAGGGATTGCGCGCCAGCACCTTGCGCTCGAGGTACCGCGGCAGGAACTTGCTCTCGATATCGTCGCGGCTGAAGCCGAAGGTCGTCTGCGTGAGGTCGTTGGTGCCGAAGCTGAAGAAGTCGGCCACCTCGGCTATCTCGTCGGCGCACACCGCGGCACGCGGGAGCTCGATCATGGTGCCGATGGGGATGGACACCTCCACGCCCTCGCCCCCGCACACCTCGGCGATGACCTTCTCGGTCTCCTCGCGGAGCGTCGAAAGCTCGGCGCGCACGCTGACGAGCGGGATCATGATCTCCGGACGCGGGTCCTTGCCCTGCTTCTTGAGCTGGCATGCCGCGCGCGTGATGGCTTCGACCTGCAGCGCGTAGAGCTCCGGGTACATGATGCCGAGGCGGCAGCCCCGGAGACCGAGCATCGGGTTCATCTCGGCCATGGCGTCGATCTGTGTGAGCAGCCTGCGCTTGGCCGCCAGTTGCTCAGCCGATGCGCCTGAACACTCTGCGCGCACGATCTCGACCTCGAGTTCGCGCGGCGAGTCCAGGAACTCGTGCAGCGGCGGGTCGAGCAGCCTGACCGTGACCGGCAGCCCGTCCATGGCCTCAAAGATGCCCAGGTAGTCCTCGGTCTGGACCTTGAGCAGCTTGTCGAGCGCGCCCCGACGCACGCTGTCCTCGGAGGCCAGGATGAAGTCCTGGATGATGTCCTTCCGCTCCCCGAGGAACATGTGCTCCGTGCGGCACAGGCCAATGCCAGCCGCGCCGAATCTCCGGCCGAGCGCCGCGTCTTCCGGCGTGTCGGCGTTCGCGCGCACGCCCATCGTGCGCACCTCGTCAGCCCACCCGAGGATAGTGTCGAAGTCGCCCGAGACTTCGGGCTGCACGAGCTCCACCTGGCCGAGCACGACGATGCCCGTGGTGCCGTCGATGGAGATGATGTCGCCCTCCCGCAGCACGACGTTCGTGCCGGAGATGGCGGCCTGTTTGGCCTTCGCGTCGATCTTGAGCGCCTCGGCGCCGCACACGGCCGGCTTGCCCATGCCGCGCGCGACCACAGCCGCGTGCGATGTCTTGCCGCCATGGCTCGTGAGGATCCCCTGCGCGGCGATCATGCCATGCAGGTCGTCCGGTGTGGTCTCCCACCGCACCAGGATGACCTTGCGCCCTTCCGCGGCGGCTTCCTCGGCGGCGTCAGCCGAGAAGACGACCTCGCCGACCGCCGCACCCGGACTCGCGTTCAGGCCCTTCGCCAGCACGTCGTAGGACGCGTTTCGGTCGAACTGCGGGTGCAGGAGCTGGTCGAGCTGCGCCGGGTCGATGCGCAAGATCGCCTCTTCCTTGGCGATCATGCCCTCCCCGACCATATCGACCGCGATCTTGAGCGCCGCACGCGCCGTGCGTTTGCCGATGCGCGTCTGGAGCATCCAGAGTTTGCCCTCCTGGATGGTGAACTCGATGTCGCACATGTCGCGATAGGCCTTCTCGAGGATCTCGAAGACCTCGTAGAGTTCCCTGCCGGCCTCGGGCAGGGCCTCCGAGAGCTCGGCTATCGGGCGGGTCTTGCGGATGCCGGCCACGACGTCCTCACCCTGCGCGTTGGTGAGGAAGTCACCGTAGTACTCCTTCGTGCCATCGGCAGCGTTGCGGGTGAAGCCCACGCCGGTGCCGGAGGTCTCACCCATGTTCCCGAAGACCATCGCTTGCACGTTCACTGCGGTTCCGAGGTCGTCGGCGATCTTCTCCATGCGCCGGTAGTCGATGGCGCGACGGTTGTTCCAGCTCTTGAACACCGCCTCGATCGCCAGGTGGAGCTGGTCGGCGACGTCCTGCGGGAACGCGACCTTGCCTCCCGTGACGAGCTGCGGATACTCGGCGGCAGGCACGTGTTCGGCCACGATGCCCTTGAAGACCTCGACGAGCTCGCGCAAGTCGGCGGCGCTCAACTCGGTGTCCTCGGCCACCCCACGCGCCATCTTCATCGTGTTGATGGCGTTCTCGAACAGGTCGCCTTCGGCGTCGAGCACGACCTTGCTGAACATCTGGATGAACCGGCGGTAGCTGTCCCACGCGAAGCGCTCGTTGCCGCTCTTGGCGATGAGACCCTGCACCGACCGGTCGTTGAGTCCGAGGTTGAGGACCGTGTCCATCATGCCGGGCATCGAGAACGGGGAGCCGGAGCGCACCGAGACGAGCAGCGGATCGGCTTCATCGCCGAGCTTCTTGCCCATCTTGGCCTCGAGCGCTGCGACGTTGGCCGCGATCTCATCGGCGAGTCCCGCCGGGAATGCGGGCGGGGTGGCGTTGTAGTACTCAATGCACGCCTGACAGGTGATGGTGAAGCCGGGTGGGACCGGAAGCCCCATGTTGGCCATCTCGGCCAGATTGGCGCCCTTGCCGCCGAGGATGAACTTCATGTCCTTGTTGCCCTCGGTCTGACCGCCGCCGAATGCGTAGACGCGCTTCGTGTCAGCCAACTCGCTCCCTCTCTCTCGTGCAGGCCCCCGGTGTACCCAGCATCATAGCCTACGCGCCGCCGGGGTTGGCACCCCCGAACGGCCGCTCGCGCGGGCCGCGAAACGCTCAGTCGGCGGTCTCGTAGACGATCCCGACGTGCCGCAGTATCTCTTGCGCCGACTCCTCCACCGCGCGGTTGTCCGTATGGACGACCAGACAGCCGATCTTGCGCATCACCTGTCGCGCCTCTGCAAGTTCGGCCACCACGGCTTCACGGTCCGCGTAGCCAGGCACGTACCCGCCGAGCTCCCGCATGCGCTCCTGCCGGATCGCGAGGAGGACGTCGACGCTCGTGACCAGGCCGAACACGCGGCGAGGATCGAGGAGGAAGATCTCATCGGGGGGCGCGACCCCGGGGGCGAGCGGCACGTTGGCGACGCGCCATCCCTTGAACGCCAGGTACATCGAGATCGGCGTCTTGCTCGTGCGGGACACGCCGAGAAGCACGATGTCGGCGTCCGCGAGGCCCTCGGGGTTGCGGCCGTCGTCGTGCTTGACGGCGAACTCCATCGCCTCGATGCGGTCGAAGTAGCCCTCGTCGGTGCGCCGGATTCGCCCGACCTCACCGGTCGGCGCGATGCCGGTCACCTTCGCCAGGAGCGCGACAGCAGGACCGAGCAGGTCCACTCCGATCACGCCGCCCGCGACCAGGCGTTCCATCTCGGAACGGAGCGGCGCGTCGACGAGCGTGTAGAAGAATATGCAGTCCCCGCCGCAGTGTTGACGCACCAGGTCCCGCAGGTCGCCCGGCGCGGTCACCTTCGGCAGACGCTCGATCCGAAACGCATTGGGCACGAACTGCGACACCGCCGCGAGCGCCACCGTCTCTCCCGTCTCGCCGAGCGAGTCCGAGAGGATGTGGATCGTGACGGGGTCCTTTCGCACCGGCCTACCCCGCAAGCTTCGCGAAATCGGCGAACCCGTCGAACAGGCCGACAAGGCGATTGAGCAGCGCCAGGCGGTTCGCCCGCACGCGCTCGTCCGGATCCATGACGAGCACCGACTCGAAGAACGCGTCCACGGGGCCGCGCAGGTCGGCAAGCGCCGCGAGCGCGCTCTCGTAGTCGCGGTCCACGCGCATCAGCGCGTCGACGCGCTCGTGCGCGATCTCGACGGCGTCGGCGAGCGCGCGCTCCTCGTCGGCCATCATGCCGTAGTCGGTCTCTGCGCCCGCGCTGGCATCCGCGAGGTTCGCGGCCCGCCGGAACGCCACCGAGAGGTCCCGCCCAGCGTCGCTCGACCTGAACTCGGCGAACGCGGCGATGCGGTGGAGAGTGTCCGCCGGGTCGGCCGAGGCGACCGCCATCACGGCCTCGATCTCGTCGTAGGCGAAGCCGCGGTCTTTGAGCATCACCGCGAGACGGCCGTCGAAGAAGGCCTTCACGGCCGCACCGGCCGCGTTGGGGTCGAGCCCCGCGACCGCGTCGGCGTACCCCGCGAGCGCCGCTTCGATGGCGCGGTCGAGGTCGAAGCGGACGCCTCCGTCCGCCATCATCGTGAGGACGCCGATGGCCGAGCGGCGCAGCGCGTACGGGTCGGCGGAGCCGGTGGGCCCCTGGCCGATGGCGAAGATGCCGACGATGGTGTCGAGCTTGTCGGCGATCGACGCGATCCGTCCGGCAAGCGAGCGCGGCAGTTCGTCGCCAGCGAAGCGCGGACGGTAGTGATCGACGATGGCCTCGGCGACGACGGGCGCCTCTCCGGCCGCAAGCGCGTAGCGCATGCCCATCACGCCCTGGAGCGACGTGAACTCGATGACCGCATGCGTCACGAGGTCCGCCTTCGCGAGGTGCGCCGCGCGAGTCGCGTAGGCCGCCTGGTCCGCGGGAGCGTCGGTTGCCACGGCGAGCCAGTCGGCGAGCGCCTCGATGCGCTGCACCTTGGCGCCGAGCGAGCCGAGCTTCTCGTGGAACACGATGCTGCCGAGCTGGTGCACGTACTCCTCCAGCGGCCGCGCGAGGTCCTCGCGGTAGAAGAACGCGGCGTCGGCGAGACGCGCGCGGATCACGCGCTCGTGCCCGGCGATGATGGCGTCGGTGCGGGCGGGGTCGCCGTTGTGCACCACGACGAACCGCGGGAGCAGCGCGCCGTCCGGGCCTTCCACCGGGAAGTACCGCTGGTGGCTCTCCATCGCCTCTTCGACGATCTCGCGCGGGACGGCGAGGTACTCCTCGTCGAACCGGCCGATGCCCACCGTGGGCCACTCCACGAGGTTCACGACCTCGGCGAACGTCTTCTCGGGCACCACGGCGGCGGCCCCGAGCGCGGATACCGCGGCGTCGATGCCCTCGCGGATCGCGCTTGCCCGCTCGGCGGCGTCCGCGATCACTTTGACCGAGCGCGCCGTGCTCAGGTACTCGTCGGCCGAGGGGATCTCGGCCGGCCCCGCGAGGAAGCGGTGCCCGAACGTCGTGCGCCCGGCCTCGAGGCCCGCGAACCGCACGCGCACGACCTCGTCGCCGAAGAGCGCCGCGATGGACCGCACGGGTCGGATGAAGCGGGTCGAACCGCTCCCCCAGCGCATGGACTTCGCCCAGTCGATGTCGCCGATGAGCGTCGCCAGCAGATCGGGAAGCACCTCGAGCGCCGGCATGCCCGTCTCCTCCACCTGCGCGAAGACGTACTCGCCCCCGTCGCCTGACTCGCGCACGAGCGCGCTCACGTCGACGCCCCTGCTGCGGGCGAAGCCTTCGGCGGCCTTCGTGGGCGTGCCGTCCGCGTCGAACGCGGCTTTCACGGCCGGGCCCTTCACCTTGAGCGACAGGTCCTCCTGCCGCTCGGCCAGGCCCTTCACGATCACGGCGAGGCGGCGCGGCGCCCCGTAAGACTCGATCGTGTCGTAGGAGAGCCGCGCGCCCTTGAGCGCGGCGGCGGCACGGGTCTCCAGTTGTGCGACGGCGTCGTACAGTGGGACGGAGGGGACTTCCTCCACGCCGAGCTCGAGCAGCAGCGTGCGGCTCACTGGGCATCACCGCCTTCGGCCGGCGCGGCCTCGGCGATGCCGGCCTCGCCGGTCGCGCCCGAGACGAACGCCTCGGCAGCGCCCTTCGCCAGGGTCCGGATCCGCCCGATGAAGCTCACGCGCTCGGTGACCGCGATGGCCCCGCGCGCGTCGAGAAGGTTGAAGTAATGGGAGCACTTGAGCGCCTGCTCGTACGCGGGCAGCACCGCGCCGGCCTCGAGCACGCGCCGGCTCTCCGCCTCGTGCATGTCGAAGAGCTGGCGCAGCATCGCCGTGTCGGCGAGCTCGAAGTTGTACTTCGACTGCTCGCGCTCGTTGCGCAGGAACACGTCGCCGTAGGTGAAGCCCGGCGTCCACTCGAGGTCGAACACCGAGTCCTTGCCCTGGATGTACATCGCGAGGCGTTCGAGGCCGTAGGTGATCTCGGCGGGGACCGGGTCGCACTCGATGCCCCCGACCTGCTGGAAGTAGGTGAACTGCGTGACCTCCATGCCGTTCAGCCACACCTCCCAGCCGAGACCCCACGCGCCCAGAGTCGGCGACTCCCAGTCGTCTTCCACCAGACGCATGTCGTGCTCGGCGGGCTCGATGCCGATCGCCCGAAGCGACCCGAAGTAGAGGTCGAGCACGTCGTCCGGGCTCGGCTTCAAGATCACCTGGTACTGGTAGTAGTGCTGCAGCCGGTTGGGGTTCTCGCCGTACCGGCCGTCGGTGGGCCGACGGCTCGGCTGCACGTACGCGCACCGCCACGCCTCGGGGCCGAGCGAGCGAAGCGTCGTGGCGGGGTGGAACGTACCCGCCCCCACCTCCATGTCGTGCGGCTGCAGGAGCACGCAGCCCTGTTCGGCCCAGTAGCGCGAGAGCGCAAGGATCATGTCCTGGAAGTTCAGCGCCATCGACTCCCCGAATCTCCGTGGTCGTGTGTGCCCGGCGAGGCGCGCCGAGCGTGGCGAATAGTGTACACCAGGACGGGGTCCGCACCGCCGTGCGGCGGTAGGGGCGACCGTCTGCCTCGCGCTACCGGGCGTCTCGTCTCGCTTCCGCCTCGTACAGCGCGAGCGCCTTCAGGCGAGCCGGGACGTGATAGACGACGTACGCGCGCAAGAACGCGAGCGTATCGGCGGCCACCGCACCCGGTATCCCCAGATCGGCGACGTCGGCCATGCGCGCGCGCATCATCGCCACGAGCGCGGCGCGCACCGGCGCCGCGAGGTGCGTGACTTCGCCGCAGTCGCAGCCGTCGCACACCGGCCCGCCCGACTCCAGCGCGAAGCGCTCGCTTCCCGAAGCCGGAGCGCCGCAGCCGACGCACGCGTCGAATTGCGGACGGTAGCCGTGCATCGCCATGCCCTTGAGCAGGAAGGCGTCCACGAGGCAGAGCAGCTCGCCGGTCCCGGCCGCCTCCATCGCATCCAGGGTCGCGCACGCGAGACCGAACAGCCTGTCCTCGGCCTGGCACTCCACCGAGACCTTGTCGAGGAAGTCCACGACCACGGATCCCGCCTGCGAGCGATCGTAGTCAGCGCGCAACGGCGCGTGCGAGACGGCCGTCTCCGCATCGGTGATGATGTCGAGCGTCCGGCCGCCGTGCAGCAGCAGGTCCACGACCGAGAACGGCTCGACGCGGGCGCCGAAGCGCGAACCGGGCTTGCGTGAGCCCTTGGCGACGGCGCGGATCTGGCAGCCGTCCTCGGCGAGGAGCGTGACGATGAGGTCGGACTCGCCGAGCTTCGTCTTCTTGAGCGACAGCGCCCGGACGCGTCGTGTGAGCATCGTGTCAGCCCCGGCGCGCCTCGAGCGCCTCGAGGATCTCGATGCCCGATGAGGTGCCGATGCGCGATGCGCCGGCCGCGAGCATCGCGAGCGCCGTGTCGAGGTCGCGTATGCCGCCCGCCGCCTTCACGCCGACGTGAGGCCCGACGGTCGAGCGCATCAGCCGCACGTCCTCGACGGAGGCGCCTCTCGGGCCGAAACCGGTGGAAGTCTTCACGAAGTCCGCGCCGGCCTCGACCGCGAGACGGCACCCGCGCTCGATGTCGGCAGGCTCGAGATAGCCCGTCTCGAGGATGACCTTCACGATGCCCACGCCCTCGGATGCGGTCCCGGTCATGCGCACCACGGCTTCGATGTCGTCACGCACGAACGCATCGTCACCCTCGAGCAGGGCGGCGATGTTGAGCACCATGTCGACCTCAGCGCAGCCGAGCTGGACGAGGTGGGACGCCTCCTCGACCTTCGACTCGGTGTTGGTGTAACCAAGAGGGAACCCGACGACGGAACACACCACGGTGTCGGTCCCCGCAAGCCGCTGTGCGGCGAGCGGCACGAGGAACGGCGACACGCATAGCGAGGCGAACCCGGCTCCCGCCGAGAGCTCCATCCACTCGGCTGCGGCCTGATAGCCGACGGTCGGCTTCAGGAGGGTCTGGTCGATCGCGCGTGCGAGCGTTGCCTTGTCCATCGCCTAGAGCCCCTCTCCGTACCCGAACCGCTTGATCTGCGCGCCGTCGCGGCGCCAGTCCTTCTTCACCTTGACCCGCAGGTCGAGGTAGACGGCGGTGCCGAGCAGGCGCTCCATATCGAGCCGCGCCTCGGTCCCGATGGTGCGGATCATCTCTCCGCCCTTACCGATGATGATGCCCTTCTGGGAGTCGCGCTCCACGTAGATGGTCGCCCGAACCGTGTGCCGGTCGCTGCGCTCGTCGTACTCGAGTTCGTCGAGCTGCACGCCGACCGCATGCGGCACCTCATCGCGGGTGAGCCTCAGCACCTTCTCGCGCACGAGCTCCGCGAGCATCACCTCCAGCGACTGATCGGTCGTCATGTCCCGCGGGAAGAACCGCGGGCCCATCGGCAGGTGCGGCAGGACGGCCTCCACGAGCGCTTCGAGGTTGAAACCGTCCTTGGCCGACAGCGCGACCTCGGCGGTCGGCGAGACCAGCTCGCGCACGCGCGCGAACTGCCGCGCGATGGTCTCGGCGTCTGCGATGTCCGCCTTGGTCATCACCACGACGACCGGCCGGCGCCCCGAGCCGATGCGCTCGGCCACCCATGCGTCGCCCGCGCCGACGGGTGCTGTCGCGTCCACGCACAGCGCCACCACATCCACGTCGGCGAGCGCCATCATGCTCGAGCGGTTCACCTCTTCGCCGAGCGCGTCCACCGGTTTGTGCAGGCCGGGAGTGTCCACGAGCACGATCTGCGCGTCCTCGCGGTCCAGCACGGCGCGCAGACGGTGACGCGTGGTCTGCGGGGTGTCCGAGGTGATGGCGACCTTGGTGCCCACGAGGGCGTTGACGAGCGTGCTCTTGCCGGCGTTCGGACGCCCGACAAGCGCCACAAAACCGCTACGGACCGATTCGTCCGGTGCGAACGTCACGCGTCATCGTCTCCGTCGTCCTGGTCGAGATAGCCGCGCACGAACGCCTCGGGGAGCAGCTCGTCGAGCCGCAGCGCATCCACCGCGTCGGTGCGTCCGCCCATGATCACGCGCATGGCCGGGTTGAACTCGGCGAGGAACTGCCTGCACGCGCCGCAGGGGACGCACGGGGCCTCCGAGTCCCCGACGACCGCCACCGCGTCGAACTCGGTGTGTCCGGCCGTCACAGCCGCGAGCGCCGCCGCCCGCTCCGCGCAGATCGTCGAGCCGTATGCGGCGTTCTCCACGTTCACGCCCTGGAAGATCTCTCCCCCGGCGAACACGGCGGCGCCTACCCGGAACCCGGAGTACGGCGCGTATGCCCTCGGGTGCACCTCCCGCGCGAACGCGAGCAGCGCCATGTCAGCTTCGGTCAGTTTCTTCGGCATCTGCGGTCTCCTTGTCGGGATCACCGGTGGGCTTCACGAGCAATCGGCGGACGCGCGTGCCCTCCACGTCGCGCGCCGTGATCACGACGCCTTCCACCTCAACGGTCTCGCCCGGCGCAGGGATATGCCCCGCCAGTTCGACGAACAGGCCGCCGATCGAATCGGCCTCGAGCTCGATGGCCGTGCCGAGCAGGTCGTTGAAGTCGTCGATCGGCATCCGCGCGTCCAGGAGCAGCAGCCCGTCGCCGAGTTCCACCACCATCGGCTCCGCGCGGTCGTACTCGTCGAAGATCTCGCCCACGATCTCTTCCAGCAGGTCCTCGATGGTGACGAGCCCCGCGGTGCCGCCGTACTCATCGGCGACGAGGGCCATGTGCGTCTTGCGCTGACGCATCTCCACGAGCAGCTCATCGACGGGCTTGGTCTCGGGGACGAAGTAGGCCTCCCGCGAGAGCGACGCTACCGTCTCGGGGCAGTCCTTCGCGCCCGCGCAGATGAGCAGGTCCTTCGCGAACAGCACACCGCGGATGTCGTCGAGCGTCTCGTGGTACACCGGCAGTCGCGAGCAGCCGGACGCCGCCACGAGGGACACCGCCTCCGGGATCGTCGCCGTATCCTCGAGACAGATCATGTCGGTGCGCGGGACCATGACCTCGCGCACGATCTTCGTGGCGAAGTCGACGACCGCATCGATGAACGCCTCCTCGGCGATGTCGCGGCTCGACTCCTCGTCATCCGCGGCGTCGCTCGCGTACTCGTCACCGGTAAGCCACGCGTCGGCGACCGGCTCGTCGGCGACGAGCGCGGCCATGCGGAGCCACCCCGACGCCAGGAGCCGCGCGATCGGGGCCAGCAACGCCGTCAGGCGCTCGGCAGCCGGCGCGGCGCTCAGTCCCACGCTCTCGGGGTTGTGCACGGCCAGAGTGCGCGGCAGAGCTTCGGCGAGCGCGAACACCGAGGCGACACCCGCCACGACGATCGCTCCGGCGGTCCACCAGCGCAGGTCGCCCGAGAGCACCTCCGACGCGCCGAGCAGCAGCACGAGCGATGCGGTGGAGTAGCTGAGAGCGCGCCACAGAGCGGCTGCCGACGCGAGGCGGCCGGGGCGCTCGACGAGGCCGTCGAGGGCCACGGCCCCGCGACGGTCCGACTCGATGAGACGCCGAGTGCGGCTGCGGGCGAGCAGGCGTGCCGAGGCCTCGGCGGCCGAGAAGACCGCGCCGACCGCGACGATCACGAACAGGATGCCGACGACGATGAGAAGCGTCAGTGCAGTCATGGTGCGGGGTGAGTCCCTCCCGAGAGGCCCGACGCGATCTGTGAGCCTAGAAGAAGAATACCTGAAACACCAGCGTGGTGACGGCGAAGCCGACGACGATGCCGAGAAGCACCTGGGGCACCGTATGCGCCTCGCCCTCGACCCGGCTCTGCGCGACCAGCGCGGTCACGAGGCCCGCGAGGACGGCCGCCTCGGCGCTCGCGGTGATGTGCGCGATCGCGGTCGCGGCCGACGCCGCCAGCGCGGTGTGGCCTGACGGCCATCCGCCACGCAGGAACGTGCCCTCGTGCGTCAGCGCCTTCGTGGCGAGAACAGCGAAGGCCGTGAGCACCAGCGCGATGACTGTCACGTGGGCGGGCGCCTCCCGCACGCGGGCGATCAGCGTGTCGGTCGCTCCGGTGAGCCGCGCGAAGAAGACGACGTAGCCGACGATGAGCGCGTTGACCGCAGCCACGAACACGGCTCCCGCGGCGACATCCTTGGCGACCTTCGCCAGCGGGTCGAAGCTCTGCGTCGCGACGTCGACGGCCGCCTCGATCGCGGTGTTGGCGAGCTCGGTCACCAGCACGAACGCTATGGCGAAGCACACCGCGAGAAACTCGATCCTGCCCACCCGGAAGAAGAGCGATGCCGCGAGCACCACCCCTCCCGCCGCGAGATGCAGGCGCATGTTGCGCTGCGTGCGCAGCGCGTACACGATGCCTTCGATGGCGTAGTTGAAACTGAACAGCAGCGAGCGGCTGCGCATGGGCACTACTCCGTCGCGTACGCGTCGAGCAGCGCGGCCTGTCGCGCGTCCATGACCGCGGCATCCTCGTCGGTCTCGTGGTCGTAGCCGAGGACGTGCAGCACGCCATGCACGAGCAGCACGTCGAGCTCGTGCTCCACGCTGTGGCCGAGCTCTAGCGCCTGCCGCTCGGCGACCTCCGGAGCGATCACCACGTCGCCGAGCGTGATCGGCTCGTCGCCGGGCGTGGGGCACGGATCGTCGCATGGCCAGGACAGCACGTCGGTCGGACCGACGACGCCGCGGTGCTGCTCGTTCAGGCGCGCCATCTCGTCCTCGCCGACAAGCGCGATGGAGAGCTCGCTCATGTCCGGGACCTCTTCGAGCTCGAGCACGAACAGGGCGAGCCGCTCGAACGCCTCAAGATCGAGCGGCTCAGGCTCCCTGTGGCTGATGATGCTCACCTGCATGGGCCTCCACCTTCTCGCTTGGCTCCGGGTACTCGATGCGCGGATGATACACGCTCGCGAGCATGCGGCCGTACACCTGGATGACGGTCTCGATGTTCGCAAGCGTCAGGTCGCACTGGTCGAGCTGGTGGTCCTCGATCTTCGCACGCACGATCCGGCGCAGCGCCCCATCGATCCGCGAGGGAGTCGGGTGTGTGAGCGTCCGCATCGCGGCCTCCGCCGAATCGGCCAGCATCACGAGCGCCGCCTCCCGCGAGGTCGGGCGCTGTCCGTCGTAGCGGAAGTCGCCCTCCAGGACCGGGCCGCCCTTCTTGGCCGCCTTGTCGTAGAAGTACGCGACCACCGACGTCCCGTGATGCTGACGGACGATGTCCACGATCTCCGGAGGAAGCCGATGCTCGCTCGTGAGCTCGACACCCTCGCGCACGTGCGCCGTGATGATCCGCGCCGAGAGCGACGGCGACGTCTTGTCGTGCGGGTTCGTGCCGCCGGCCTGGTTCTCGACGAAAAACGCGGGGCGCCGCACCTTGCCGATGTCGTGGAAGTACGCGCCCACGCGAGCGAGCAGCGGATTCGCGCCGATCGCCTCGGCGGCCGACTCGGCCAGGTTCGCAGTCATCACCGAATGGCTGTACGTGCCGGGAGCCTCGGTCATGAGGCGCCGCAGCAGCGGGTGGCTCGGATTGCCGAGCTCGAGCAGGGTGATGTCGGTCGTCACGCCGAAAACGAACTCGAAGAACGGCAGCAGGCCGAGCATGAGCACCGTCGTGGTAAGGCCTCCGGCCAGACCGTACGCCCCTGCCCCGAGCGAGGGACCGAGCGCATTGCCCGAAGCGAGCGAGGATCCGAACGACACGGTGCCCACGATCACGACGAGCAGCCCGCCCGCGTAGAACAGGTGCGACCGCTGGGTGAGCCCGGAGAGTATCGCCGCGGCGGCTACGCTCGAGAGCAGTGTCGTTACCACCTGGACGCCGCCCGTGAATCCGAGGAGGAGCCCGGCCACCGTGGTGAGCACCGTCAGCACGAGCGCCGCGCGCGCGCTCACCAGCAGCGTCGCGAACACGGCCGCCAGCGCCACCGGCATGATGTAGGGCGATATCTCGGGGATGAGCAGCATGGCCAGCCGCGTGATGTACATCATGCCGAGGAACAGCGTCGCGAGCAGGAGCATGTCGCGGAGGCGGTTCCACACCTCGGTCTCGTACGACGCGATATACGCGCCCGCCGCCACGATCAGCAGTGACATCAGCACCACGCTGGCGGCCACCGAGACCGCGTCGACGCCCTGATCGAGGCCACCGAGGCTGCGGATCAGCTCGATGTCGCGCTCCGAGACGATGTCGCCTCGCTCGACGATGTTCTCGCCTTCCTGCACCACCACCACCACGGGCGATACGCGCGCGACCGATTCCTGGCGCGCACGCGACGTGGCCGCCTCATCGATCACGAACGTGGGCTGCAGGAACGCGTTTCCGACCTCGATGACGACGTAACGCTCTGCGAGCGAGAGCGCCACCAGCTCGGCGCTTCGAGCAAGCTGTTCCTGCGCGCCGGCGAGATCGCCCTCCAGAATGCGTGCCGACAGGATGCCGCTCACCAGCGTCTCGACATTGCGCGCGACGGTGTCGATCGACTCTTCGCTGAGAGCCACGATCGCGGCGATGGTCTCGGTGTCGACGAGTGACGAATACCGCTCTTCCATGAAGGCCGCCTGCGCCGTCGCGTCGCCGCTGTGCGACGCGCGCGCCGAGGAGACCGATGAGAAGAACTCGACGATGTTGCGTCTGGCCGAGGACTGCGCCTTCTCGTCGAAGACGTAGACAGGCGCGACCGCGTCGCCGGCGACCTGCCTGAGCGCCTCGGTGGCGGACACGTCCACGAACTGGATCGAGCGGGGGGCGCGGAACGTGCGTGGCGCCGGCTCGCCGACCACGAAGCCGAGGGGCACGACCCTGACCGCGATAGGCACGGCCGCGAGCACGATCACGACGACGCCGAGCGCAACCCGCTTCCCGAGCACCGTGGAGAGGCGCCCGGTCTTCGGCCAGAGACGCGAGATCGTCGCGATGAAGAAGCGCCTAGCCATGACCCTGCTCGTGTGCGCCCTGTCGGGCCTCGTCGTAGGCGTGGTACGCGGTGACGATGCGCTGCACGAGCCGGTGGCGGACGACATCGCGCGGCTGGAGCTCCACGAACGCGACGTCGTCGACCTCGCCGAGGATGTCCCGGACCTGCTTCAGGCCAGAAGCGCCTGCGGGCAGATCGATCTGCGTCACGTCACCTGTTATCACGACCTTGGAACCGAAACCGAGTCGCGTGAGGAACATCTTCATCTGCTCGGGACTCGTGTTCTGCGCCTCATCAAGGATGACGAAGGAGTCGTTGAGCGTCCGGCCCCGCATGAACGCGAGCGGCGCGACCTCGATCACACCACGCTCGGTGAGCGATGTGGACTTCTCGATATCCATCATGTCGAACAGCGCGTCGTACAGCGGCCGCAGGTAGGGGTCGACCTTCTCGTACAGCGTGCCGGGCAGGTAGCCGAGCTTCTCCCCAGCTTCCACGGCCGGACGGGTGAGGATGATGCGTCCGACCTCCTTCTTGCGCAGCGCATCGACGGCCATGGCCATCGCGAGGTAAGTCTTGCCCGTGCCGGCCGGCCCGATGCCGAACGTGACGGTGTTCACGCGTATGGCGTCCACGTACCGCTTCTGGCCCGCCGTCTTGGGGCGGATCGTCTTGCCCCGGTGCGTCAGTATCACGTCGGAGAACACGGTCGACGGACTGCACTCTCCGCGCTTGAGCATGTCGATGGCGCGATCGATGCTGTCCGGAGTGAGCGGCTCGCGCTCCTTCACCATGCCGAACAGCTCCGTGAACAGAGCCGAGACGGCCTGGGCCTCGGCTACGTCGCCGGAGATGGTGATCTCGTTGCCCCTCACGGTGATGTCGGACTCGAACTGGTCCTCGATGAGCTTGAGCAGATGATCGCCCTCACCGAGGACGTCCACCATGCTGAGATCGGCCGGCGCCACCAGCCGGACCTGGGACGGTTGCGTCACCTGCAGGCCACCTTCATCTCGTCGTCGGTGCGGATGCTTCCCCGCGGCGTATCAGGTGGATTCTAGCATGCGCCGTGCCCGCGAACCCGCTCGCGCTCCCCCGCCTCGCCCTCGTTGAGAAGCACCGCACCGCACGTCCCGTCGGCCGTGGCACGCGTCAGCCGCACGCGGAGAAGCGCTCCTGCAGTCGCTGCGCTCACCGGCACCCGGACGCGGAGATACTCCCGAGTGACGCCTTCGGCCACCATCGTCTCGCCCGGCACGTCGGTCCGGACCCGCTCCACCAGTACCTCGGCGACCGAACCTTCCCGCGCGCTCGCAGCCACTGCTGCGGCCCGCGCTCCCGCTTCGCGGAGGGCGCCCGCCCGCGCCGCGATCGCCGCAGGCGGCACCTGCGCGCTCATCTCGGCCGCGGGCGTCCCCGGGCGGCGCGAGAACCGGAACACGTGCAGTCGCGAGAAGCCCTGCTCCTCCACGAACTCGCGCGTGTATGCGGCCTCCGCGTCGGTCTCGCCGGGAAAGCCGGCGATCACGTCGGTGGATACCGCAAGGCCGGGGAGCGCTTCCCGCGCGTCGGCGACGACGCGCGCGTACTCCCGCGTATCGTACGGGCGGCCCATCCGCGCAAGCACCGCATCGGCCCCGGCCTGTAGCGGGATGTGGAGGTGCGGACAGAACGCCGGCGTCGTCCCGCATGTCTCGAGCAGGTCCGCGTCCACGTCACCGGGCTCGATGCTCGACAGCCGGATCCGCGGCACGCCCGTCGCCGCCACCGCCGCGATGACGTCGGGCAGCCGCGCGCCGCCGTGCGCGTACCGGCCGATGTTGATGCCGGTGAGGACCACCTCGGCGGTGCCACCGCGAACGTGAGACTCGACTGCCGAGACGATCTCATCGAGCGCAACCGCCCGCGGCACTCCCCGGGCGCGCGGGACGATGCAGTACGTGCAGACGCCGTCGCAGCCGTCCTCGATCTTGATCTGGGCCCGCGTGCGACCTGACGCCGCGCCGCCGAGGGCAGACCGCGCGTCGCCCGGAGCGATCCCCGCCGCTTCGCGCACGCGCGCGGCCACCCGGCTCTTGTCGGCCTCCACGATCACCCGCTCGCCGAGAGCCGCAAGCGAGCCCGGGTCGACTCCGGCGAGACAGCCCGTGACGACCACCTTCGGCCGCCCGGGCAACCCGAGCGCATGGCGGACGGCCTTGCGCGCCTTACGGTCGGCCTCCCCCGTCACCGTGCACGTGCTGATGACCACCACGTCGGCCTCGGCTTCCGCGGCCGTTCCGGCCGAGCCGGCAAGCTCGCCGGCGATGGCGTCCGACTCGGCCTGGTTCACCTTGCAGCCGAGAGTGAGGAACGCTACGCGTGGAGCGTCAGCCACGGGCGTACCCGAGCCCGCCTCTGGCGGCGAGCGCCAGCGCGAGCGCCACCACGCCGGCGGTTTCCGTGCGAAGCACCGTCGGGCCGAGCGACACGACCGTCGCGCCCGCGTCGGCGAGCACACCGACCTCGCTTGCGGTCAGACCGCCCTCGGGGCCGACCACGACGGCGACCGCGCCTTCAGCAGCCGGACCGGCCGCCTCGATGGCCGCCCCGATGCCGGGCGCGTCCGCGGCGTCCTCCCAGCACACGAGCACGAGCGCATCTCCGAGCGCTCCCGGGAGCGCTCCGGCATCCATCGGCGCGTCGATCGCGGGAACGTCGGCGCGCTGCGACTGCTTCGCCGCCTCCGCCGCGATCCGGCGCCAGCGCTCCGTCCGTGCGGCGGCCTTCGCCGCATCGAGGCGCACCACGCTGCGCTCGGCCAGCAGCGGGACGATCCGCGCCACGCCGAGCTCGGTCGCCTGACGCACGACGGTGTCCATCTTCTCGCCCTTGCCGATGCCCTGGACGAGCACCACGCGAGGCACGTCCGGCGCGCTCGCCGAACCGAGTCTCACGCCCGATACTTCGACGCCGACCGCGGTGAGACGGACAAGATGCGCCTCGCCGCCGTACGCGATCACCACCTCGTCTCCGGGCTCGAGGCGAAGCACGTCGCGCAGATGATGCACGTCTGTGGGAGCGAGCGGCATCGTGCCTTCGTCGGGCACCTCGCCCGCTGCGAAGAAGCGGTGATTGGCCACGCTAGCTGCCCAGCCAGTCCTTGAGCTTCGCGAACGGCGTGCGCTGGTCGCCGCGCCCGGTGCCGAAGCTATCGCCCAGTTCCTCGAGCAGCTCGCGCTGCCGCTTCGTGAGCTTCTTGGGCGCGAGAACGTCCAGATGGACGACCAGGTCGCCCGCCCCGCCGCCCATGCGCGGCATGCCGCGCTCGCGGACGCGCACGGTGTCTCCGGTGTGGATCCCGCCGCCGAACGTCACCTCGACGTCCCCGGCGAGCCCGGGCGCGATGATCGTGCCCCCGATGGCGGCCTGGACGATGTTGATGCCCGCCATGGCGTGAAGGTCGTCCCGCTCGCGGTGGAGGAACTCGTGCGGCAGGATTCGCACCGTCACGTGCAGGTCGCCGGCTGCGGCGCCGCGGAGCCCGGCCTCGCCCTGTCCGGGTATGCGGATGGTGTAGCCGTCGGGCACGCCCGCCGGGATGGTGACGTCGACAGTGTCGGTCGACCGGACACGCCCCTCCCCGCGGCAGTTATCGCAGGGGTCCTCGATGACCGAGCCCGTGGCCTGACACGTCTCGCAAGGAACGGCGCTCTCCATGACCCCCAGGAACGTGCGGCGCTGCGTGCGGCGCTGACCGCTGCCGCCGCAGACTCCGCACGCGGTAGCGGCGCCTCCGCTGGCCGAGCCGGTGCCGCCGCACGTCGGGCACGTCGCGGGCCGGGTGACCGTGACGCCCTTCACCACACCGGTCGCCGCCTGCTCGAGGGTCACCATCACCTGCGCGCCCAGGTCGCGCCCTTCCCGCCTCACGCGACGGGCGCCGCCCTGCACGCCGCCGAAGAAGACGCTGAACAGGTCCTCCACGCCGAAGAAGTCGCCCATGTCGGGACCCGCCGCGCGAGGATCGGCGGTGCCGTAGCGGTCGTACATCTGACGCTTGTCGGGATCGGAGAGCACCTCGTAGGCCTCGTTGATCCGCTTGAACTCCTCCTCCGCACCGTGACCGTCGTTCACGTCGGGGTGCGTCTCGCGGGCCTTGCGGCGGAAGGCCTTCTTGATGTCGTCGGCGCTCGCGTCGCGCCCGACGCCGAGCACGTCGTAGTAGTCGACAGGACTCACGTGTGACCGTCTTCCCTTAGGATTCCAGGACGTCCGACAGCGTGTCGGACACCGTACGAACGGCGGACATCGCCCGCCGGTAGTCCATGCGTGTCGGACCGATCACGCCCACGATGCCGCCCGCGTCGCCCGCTCCGTAGCGCGCCGCCACGAAGCTCGCGTGCTCGAGCGCGGACGCCGGGTTCTCGTGGCCGATGCGGACCTCGACCTCGGGCGAGCGCATCACCCCCGAGAGCAGCTTCAGCACCGACAGGCCGTCCTCGAGCAGGCCCACGAGCGGCCGGACCGCATCAGGATCGCTGAACTCGGGATGCGCCAGCAGCGCCGACACGCCGCCGGTGACGACCCGGTCCTCATCGGCCTCGGCGAGGCACTCCAGCACGACGTCGAGCGACCGCAGGGCCACCGCGGCCTCGGGCCCCGGCACTCCGCCCATCGCGTGCCGCACGTCCTCGGCGTCGGCGCCCACGGCGCCGTCGAGCGTCTGCGAGAGGTACGCCTCGACCCGCGAGAGCGTCTCGGCGCTCACGTCGTCGGCGAACTCGATCGCGCGGTTCGCGATCTGTCCCGAGTCGGTCACGATCACCACGAGCGCCCGCCGCGAAGCGAGCGGGACGAGCGTCACGCGGCGGATGCGCGCCCGCCTGAGCGTGGGCGCCGCGACGACAGCCACGTACGACGTGAGCCGCGACAGCAGCGCCGAGGTCTCCCGCAGCACGTCGGAGAGCTCGTGCTCCACGAGCGAGTAGTGCCGCCGGATCCGCTCGGTCTCTTCGGCCGAGAGCCCCGCCGTGCCGAGAGCCACGCTCTCGTCCACGTACGCGCGGTAGCCGTGATCGGTCGGGATCCGACCCGCGGAGACGTGCGGCTGGAAGACGTAGCCGGTCTCTTCGAGCGCGGCCAGCTCGCTTCTCACGGTCGCGGGGCTGCAGCCGAGCGGGTACCGCTCGACGAGCACCTTCGAGCCGACGGGCTGCACGCTTGCCACGTATTCATTAACGAGCGCCGTGAGAACGCTCCGGCGACGTTGGTTGAGCATCGGTACCCAGCCTCCTGGCACTCACGCTTGCCGAGTGCCAGACGATGATAGGACCCGCGCCGAGCGAGCGTCAAACCCGCCGGGGGACGCCGGCGGCGTCCCGTCCGCGTCCAGCACGCGGCCGAAGACCTCGTTTCCGAGAAGCCACCCGCGCTCCGTCGTCCGCCACCGTCCGCCCGCCCGTTCCACGAGACCGTCGGCCTCGAGCGCCTCGAGCGCCGGCACCACGCCGGAGCGCTCCGCGAGCTCGAACGGGATCCCCGCGCTCAGCCTGAGCCCGAGCATCGCGTCCTCGCGAAGCGCTTCGGCGGCGTCGAGCGTCTCGAGGACCTCCACCTCGCAGGCGCCGTCCAGCAGCAGGCGATCGCTGCCGTACGCGTACCGCACCCGGGCCGTGCGCGCCGCCTTGTCTTCGCCGAGCAGCCCGGCGAGCCGCGCCTGCTCTCCGGTGAGCATCCCGTGCGCACCGGCGCCGATCCCAAGGTACGGCCGCCCCGTCCAGTACGCGGTGTTGTGCCGCGACTCCTTGCCCGGAAGCGCGTGGTTCGCCGTCTCGTATCGTGCAAGGCCGAGCGCCGAGAGCTCCTCGGCCGCCACGATCATCTCCTCCGCCGCGATGTCGTCGTCGGGAAGGGCGGCCCTGCCCGAGCGCACCCGCGAAGCGAGCGGGGTCCCGTCCTCCACCGACAGCGGGTACACCGAGACGTGTGTCGCCCCGCACTCCACCACCGAGCGGAGCGTCGCGCGCCAGCGGGACTCCGGCACGCGGGGCAGCCCGCACATCAGGTCGACCGACAGGTCGAGACCGGACGCGGCCACGAGCAGCATCGCCTCGATGGCGCGCTCGGCGTCGTGCGCGCGGCCGAGCCAGGAGAGAGTGCCGTCATCGAGCGACTGCACGCCCAGGCTCACGCGCGTCACCCCGGCCGCCACCAGATCGCACACGAGACGCGCGTCGAGCGACTCGGGGTTGGCCTCAACGGTCACTTCTGCACCGGGCGCGAGCGGGTACACGCGGACGATCCCGGTGAGCAGCATGCGCAGATACCCGCCGAGCACGGACGGCGTGCCGCCGCCCACGTACAGCGACTGAAGAGGCGCGGGCTCCATCCCGAAACGCTGCCACCCCACCGCGGCGAAGACCGTCGAGGTCACGAGGTCGGCGTGCGAGATGGCACCGTCGTCGGGCACCGAGCAGAAGTCGCAGTACGCGCACTTCGAGCTGCACAACGGCACGTGCACGTACAGGTGCGCGGGCAGAGCGGTCCGCTCGACAGGCCGCGACACGAGCGGGAGCGAGAGCCTACTCATCGACCTTCAAGATGGCCATGAACGCCTCCTGCGGGACCTCGACGGATCCCACTGACTTCATGCGCTTCTTGCCTTCCTTCTGCTTCTCGAGAAGCTTGCGCTTGCGCGTGATGTCGCCGCCGTAGCACTTCGCGATGACGTCCTTGCGCTTCGCGCGCACCGTCTCGCGGCTGATGACCTTCGAGCCGATCGCGGCCTGGATCGGAACCTCGAACATCTGCCGCGGGATGATCCCGCGCAGCTTCTCGGTGAGGACCTTGCCGCGCGCGTACGCCTTGTCGCGATGCACGATGAACGACAGCGCGTCGACCGGCTTGCCCGCCAGCAGTATGTCGAGCTTCACCAGGTTGCTCTGACGGTAGCCGATGTACTCGTAGTCGAGGCTCGCGTAGCCCTTCGTGCGGCTCTTCAGCTGGTCGAAGAAGTCCATGATCAGCTCGGAAAGCGGCATCTCGTAGTGCAGGTCGACAGTGGTCGCCGAGAGGTACTGCATGTCCTTGAACGTCGCACGCCGCTGATCGGCGAGCTCCATGACGGCGCCGACGTACTCCGGCGGTACGAGCACGGTCGTGAGCAGGTACGGCTCCTCGATGCGGTCGAGGTAGCCGGGATCGGGCATGTCCTGGGGCGAGCGCACGATCTCCATCGACCCGTTCATGAGATACGCGTGGTACTCGACCGACGGCGCCGTGGCGAGCAGGTCGAGGTTGAACTCCCGCTCGAGACGCTCCTTCACGACCTCCATGTGGAGCAGCCCGAGGAACCCCACCCGGAACCCGAACCCGAGGGCGTGGCTGCTCTCGGGGTCCCAGATCAGCGCGGGGTCGTTCAGCGTGAGGCGCTCCAGCGCATCGCGGAGGTCGGGGTACTGGTCCCCATCGATGGGATAGAGGCCCGTGTACACCATCGGCTTGACCTCGCGGTAGCCCGGAAGAGGCGTGGTCGTGCCGTGATGCGCGAGCGTCACGGTGTCGCCCACCTTCACGAGCGACGGGTCCTTGAGCCCGGTGATCAGGTACCCTACCTCGCCGACGCCGAGAGAATCGACCGGGATGTTGGCGGGCCGGCGGACGCCGACCTCCTCCACGTCGGTCACGGTGTCGGTGGCCATGATGCGCACCTTCATACCCTTGGCGATCGAGCCATCCATGACGCGTATGAGGGCGACCACCCCGCGGTAGGTGTCGAAGTACGAATCGAAGATGAGCGCCTTGAGCGGCGCGCCGGGGTCGCCGACCGGATGCGGTACGAGACGGACGACGGCTTCCAGCGCGTCGCGCACGCCCTCGCCCGTCTTCCCGCTCGCGAGCACCGCCTCGTCGGCGGGGATCGCCAGACCCTCTTCGATCTCGTGCCGCACGCGCTCGGGGTCGGCGGCCGGCAGGTCGATCTTGTTGATCAGCGGGATGATCTCGAGGTTCGCGTTCATCGCCATCAGCGCGTTCGCGACGGTCTGCGCCTCGACGCCCTGCGCCGCGTCCACCACGAGGATGACGCCCTCGCAGGCGGCGAGCGAACGTGAGACCTCGTACGTGAAGTCCACGTGGCCCGGCGTGTCGATCAGGTTCAGCTGATAGGTGCGGCCGTCGTCGGCGTCGTACATCACGCGCACGGCCTGCGCCTTGATCGTGATGCCACGCTCCCGCTCGATGTCCATCGAGTCGAGCACCTGCTCGACCATGTCGCGGTCGGCCACCGTGTGCGTCAGCTGCAGCACGCGGTCGGCGAGCGTCGACTTCCCGTGGTCGATGTGCGCGATTATGGAGAAGTTTCGTATGAGTGTGGGGTCAGTCATCAGAAGCGTAAGGATAGCAGGGCGCGACGATGGCGCGATAGGCCGGGCGCCAATCTGGCACCGCCCGACACCGTGTGCTATCCTTTCACGGTTCGTCCGCACCCCACTGCGACGGGCACCATCGTATTCGTCTGGAGGAACAGGCACCGTGGCAAACATCAAGAGCCAGAAGAAGCGCAATCTCACAAACGAGAAGGCGCGGATGCGTAACAAGGCCGTTCGTTCGTCCCTCAAGACCGCGGTCAAGAAGGTCGACACCGCGGTGGCGGCCGGCGACAAGGCCGCGGCGCTCGAGGCCGCGCGCGACGCGTCGCGCTTGCTCGACAAGGCCGCGAGCAAGGGCGTCATCCACAAGAATCAGGCGGCCAACCGCAAGTCCGGCGTCATGTCTCGCGTCAACGGCATCGAGGGCTGACCGCAAGCCCTCAGGACCGTCGCTTCACACGACGAACGGCCGGGATTCCCCGGCCGTTTTCGCGTTTGTGAAGCGCGGTCACGACGATCTGGCGCACACGCCCGCAAGCCACATCTCGAAGATGACGCGCGGTTCGCCCTGCCCCGACTTCAGCCGCGCCTCGAGGTCCGCGGCGTCCCGAAGCGCCCGGGACAGCTCGTCCGCCCCGAAACGCCGCGCCTGGGCGACGGCGTTGCGCACCTGCCACTCCTGCATGCCGAGCTCGCGCTGCATCGCGCCTGAAGCCGCTCCGCGATCGAGCAGCGCCCGCGCGCTCGTCAGCGTGCGAAGGTGTCGCACGGTCATCGCATGGACCCCGAGAAGCTCCTCGCCCGAACCCAACAGCGCGTCGAGCAGCGCGAACGCGGAGCCGCACTCCCGCGACCCGAGGGCGTTCAGGAAGTCGAACACCGACGGCGCCGCCGTGGCCTCCACGACCGCTTCGATGTCGGCGCGCGTGAGGCTGAGGCGGTCTCCGGCGTAGGCGACGACCTTGTCGGCTTCCGTCTCCAGTCTCCGCAGGTCGCGCCCTACGGCGGCGACGAGCGCCTCGGCACCCCCGCGATCGATCTTCCTGCCCCTCGTGCCGAACAGCTCTACAACCCACGTCGGGTACTCGCTCCGGCCCGGCGCGCGGTACTCGGCGGTGCCGCCGAGCGCGTCCACCGCCTTGTAGAGCTTGGAGTCCCGCCGCAGCTTCGTGGCGACGAGCACCAGGCACGCCGTCGGAGCGGGATCGAGCGCGTACGTCGCGAGGACCGCCTGCTCGCTCGCGCGCATCTTGTCGACGTTGCGCACGACCACGAGACGCCGCTCCGAGGCGAACGGCAGCGTGTTGGCCGCCGCAACGACCTCGGCGCCGTCGGCGGTCTCGCCGTCGAAGGTGTCGAAGTTGAAGTCGAGATCGGCGACCTCGGCTACCCGGTCCTTCAGGCGGCGGAGCGCGCGCTCGAGGAGCAACGGTTCGTCGCCGTAGACCAGATAGACGGGCTTGAGTTCCTGGATGCCTTTGACGGCCACGCGTCTCCTCCAGATACGGGCTCGGGCCGCAGACAGGCACGCTTTCGGCCCGCGCGACTCGGGACATTCTCGCACGAACCTCCGGGCGGGCACCACGACCCGACACATGAATGCGGTAGCCGGTGCGTCCGATGCTGACCGTGATGTCGCCGCTGACGTCCGTCCGCCAGACGCGCGTGCCCGAGGACCCCAGGAGCTCGAGCGTCGCGGACGACGGGTGGCCGAACGAGTTGTCGGCGCCGACGCTCACGAGCGCGTCGCGCGCCGACCACACCGACGCGGCCTCGCGGGTCAGCCCGTTGTCACTCCCGTGGTGCGGGACCTTGAGCACTTCGACCGGCCGCAGCAGCCCCGCCTCGGCCATTCCGGCCTGCGCGGCCTCCTCCGCGTCGCCGGTGAGCACCGCGTCGAAGCCGCCGCATCGCACCTGCAGCACCACGCTCGTATCGTTCGTGCCGAGCGGCTCGGCACTCTCCCCTGGCGGCCACAGAACCTCCACCCCACTCGAACCGATCCGCCAGCGATCGCCGATGCGTAGCCCTCGGTATCCCGAGTCGGCCCCGGCGATCGCGCGCGCCACGGCGCCCTGCCGTCGCACGGCCTCGGCCGCGACCTGCGGGACGCCCACCCAGCCGACGGACGCCGTCCCCGAAAGCCCGCCGACTCCCCCGGTGTGGTCGTCGTGCGCGTGAGTGAGCACGAGCACGTCCACGCGACGCACGCCCGCACGCGCCAGGGCGCGGCGCATCGACAGCTCGTCCGCGCCGGTGTCCACCAGCATCGTGCGGCCGCTGTCCCGGAGCACGATCGCATCGCCCTGCCCGACGTCGAGCGCCACGATCTCGCATCGGCGCGCAGGAGCCGGCCCGAGCGTCAGCGCCACGCACGACACGAGCACGACGGCCCGCACGCGTCTCGCCGAGTCCGGCCCGGCCGGGAGGGGCCACACGATCCACGCGGCTGCCGCTCCCGCGAGCGGCACACCCACCAGCAGCCACCCGCCCTCGACGGCGATGGCCGCCCCAGGCAGGCGCGCCATCACATGCGCGATCTGCGCCGCCAGGCCCATGACCGCGGACCCGGCGCGGATCGCCAGATCGCCCGCGGCGGCCCACACGCTGCCGACGACCGACCCGCTGAGCCCCAGCCAGAGTCCCACCGCCACGAGGGGCGACGCGTACGCGTTCGCGACCGGCGCCATCAGCGAGACCATGCCGAACGCCCCGGCGACGACCGGGGTCGTCGCCAGTTGGGCCACGAGGGTGAGCGCGAGCACGCTTCCCACGGCCGACGCGGGTCCCCGCAGTCCGTGCGCGAGCCAGCTCGAGGCAAGCCCCCCGAAGACCAGCAGCGCCCCGACTGCGAGCACGGAGAGCTGGAGTCCGATGTCGAAGACCGACCACGGCTCGATGGCAACCACCACCACGACCGCGGCCGCGAGAGAGGCCGTCGCGTCCCCGCGTCGCCTCCCGAGCGTGGCGAGCCCTCCGACCACGAGCATCACCAGAGAGCGAAGCGCCGAGTACGGCATCCCGGTCGTCACCGCGTACGCCGCGCCCGCGGCGATCACCGTCCCAACGAGCGCGGTCCTCGGCAGCCGGACGGCCCGCCCGAGTGCGGCGACCGCCCCGCAGGCAAGGGCGAGATGCGAGCCCGACACGGCCACCAGGTGCGTGAGCCCGAGAACCCGGAAGTCTTCCTCCACCGGGGTGCCCACGAGTCTCCGGCGGTCGCCGAGCACGATGCCCTCGATGAGGTCGCCCCCGTCGCCAGACACGCCGTGCATCCTCTGGAGCACGCCCTCACGCCATGCCAACAGCGTCCCCACGATCCCCTCGCGCCAGGGACCCGTCCCGGCGCGCCACGCCGTGCCCGTCGCGCATGCCCCTCCCCGGGCGACTCCGCGCGCCCACGCCTCATCGGCCGGAAGCGTTCGCATGATGGCGGAGAATCGCACCATCCGGCCGAGTTCAGGCACGTCCTGTTCGGCAGGCCACCCCACCCGCACGCGCGCTCCGTCGAGCGGTCCGCCCGTGACGCGCACGCGCACCACCGCCCCGAACGCCCCCTCGGCAGGGTCGGCCTCGACCACGCCGGTCCACTCGCGAGCGCCGCAGTCGGCCGCGAGCGCTGACTGACGGTGCCAGGCCCATCCCTGTACCGACGAGACGAACGCTCCCGTGACGAGGCCGCACGCGATCAGCGCGACGAGGACGCGGCTCCGTCGGCACCGCACCGCCGCCACGCCGAGCCCGGCCAGGACGCCGCCGACCGCCACGCAGGCAGGTGCCACCGGACGCCCGCCCCACAGGGACCACGACGCGTGTTCGCCCGCCATGCAGCCCGACCACATCGCCACCGCGAACCAAGCGAGCGTCGGCACCGACGGCCTGCGCGGGCCGGAGCTCATCGGACGCTGACCAGGTCTTTTAGCGCTTCGAACTTCTTGGGTCCGATACCGGGGACTCGCATGAGGTCCTCGGGGGCCGAGAACGGCCCGTTGGCCTCGCGATCCGACACGATCTTCTCGGCGGTCGACGGACCCACGCCCGGCAGCGTCTCCAGCTCCGTCGCGCTCGCGGTGTTGATGTTGACCGTGCCGTCCGCGGCGATCGCCGATCCGCCGCCCGCGCCGCCGGCCATCACATCAGCGGCGGTCTCGCCGATAGCCGGCACGTACACCTGCTCGCCATCGGTCAGCACGCGGGCCAGGTTGAGCGCCGTCAGATCCGCCGAGGAGAGCGGGCCTCCCGCCGAGGCGATCGCATCGGCAACCCTGCTCGGCTGCGGCAGCGTGTACACGCCGGGGTGCAGCACCGATCCGACGACGTGCACGACGACGACTGCTGCCGCCTCACCAGCGGCGTCCGCTCCTCCCTGGGCGGCCGACTCCCCGCCCCCGGGCTCTTCGAACGCGACCTCCGGCGCCGGCGCGCGAGGCCAGAAGCGCCAGAGCCCGACCGCCGACACCAGCAGGCACGCGGCCAGAGCGCCGACTGCCACGTGCGGCGAAAGCCCTCCGAGCCCGGCCCGCGCGAGCAGCTCCCGGATCCGATCCGATGTCCGTGCCGACATGAGACGCCCCCTTCGTCCTCAGACGAAGGGGGCGTCCGGATCACGCATTCACTCTGCCTGCGTGCCTGAAACCACGTCTAAGCGGCATCCAAACCGCCGGCGATTCACCCCGCTACGATGCTCACCAGCTTGCCCGGGACCACCACGACCTTCCGGACCGCAAGACCGGCAAGGTGTTCCTGCACCCGCTCGAGACCGAGCGCGGCCTCGCGCATGGCGTCCTCCCCGGCATCGGCGGCGATCGTCAGCTTCCCGCGGACCTTGCCGTTCACCTGAACGGCGATCTCGACCTCGTCGGCGGCAGCCAGCGCGGGGTCGAACGCCGGCCACGGTTCCCGGTGGACGGAGCCGGTCTTGCCCAGCACCTCACGCCAGAGCTCCTCGGCCATGTGAGGCGCGTACGGCGCGATCAACAGGGTCAGCGTCTCGGCCACCTCGCGTTCGAGCACCCCGTCCCGCGCGTCCCCATCGGCGCGCCGGTAGTCGCCCGCGGCATTGAGGAGCTCCATCATCGCGGAGAGCGCCGTGTTGAAGCCGAACCGCTCGATGTCCGCCGAGACCTTGCCGACCACGCGATGGCGTTCTCGGCGAAGCGCCCTGGCAGCGGCGGCATCGATCGCACCGCCTCCCGCGGGAGCCTCGGTCACCTCGGACACGTAGCGCCACACCCGGGTGAGGAACCGGAACATGCCCTCGAGACCTTCCTGGTTCCATTCGAGGTCCTTGTCGGGCGGCGCCATGAACAGGATGAACGCCCGGAGCGCGTCCGCGCCGAACCGCGCGACCATGTCCTCGGGGGCGACGACGTTGCCCCTGGACTTGGACATCGTCTCGCCGTCCTTCTTCACCATGCCCTGGGTCAGCAGGTTCGTGAACGGCTCGGCCGCCGACGTGAGCCCCATGTCCCGGAAGACCTTGGTGAAGAACCGCGAGTACAGGAGGTGAAGGATGGCGTGCTCGATGCCGCCGATGTACTGGTCGACCGGCATCCAGTAGCCGACCTTGGCCGGATCCCAGATCGCGCCGTCGTTGCGCGCGTCACAGTAGCGGAAGTAGTACCACGACGAGCACGTGAACGTGTCCATCGTGTCCGTCTCCCGCCTGGCGGGTCCCGCGCACTTCGGACACGACGTCTCGTAGAACTCGGGGTGGTCCGCAAGCGTCTCGCCTTTGGTGATGTCGACTTCCATCGGCAATACCACTGGCAGCTGGTCGGCGGGAACGGGCACCAGACCGCATTCCGGGCAGTGGATGGCGGGGATCGGGTTGCCCCAGTAGCGCTGACGGCTGATCAGCCAGTCGCGGAGACGGAAGTTGATGGAGAAGCGGCCCTGTCCGCGCACGGAGAGCCATTCGGTGACCGCGCGCATGCCCTCGCTGTTCTTGCCGCCGGGAAGCCTCGTGAAGTCCCCTGACTGCACCATCACGCCCGGACCGTCGTACGCCTGGTCCCACGGAACGTCGAGCAGATGGCGGCCCCGCATGCCCTCCAGCTCCTCGAGCAGGGGGTCGTCCGCGGCCACCACGACGGGCGGTATCGGCAGCCCGTACTTCCGCGCGAACTCGAAGTCTCGCTGGTCACCGCTCGGGACCGCCATGACCGCGCCGGTGCCGTACTCCATCAGGACGTAGTTGCTCACCCACACAGGGACCTTCTCCCCGTTCACGGGGTTGACGACGTAACGGCCCGTGAAGGCGCCGAGCTTCTCGGCCTCGCCGCTCGCACGCTCCACGGCGGTCTCCCGCGCCGCGGCGGCCACCACCGCACGCACCCCGGCGTCGTGCTCCGTCCCGGCGGTGAGCTCGCGCACCAGCGGATGCTCGGGAGCGAGCAGGAAGAACGTGCAGCCGAACAGCGTGTCGGGACGGGTGGTGAACACGGTGATCGTACGTTCGGTCGGCTGGCCGGCCTCATCGCATAGCGTGAAGTCGACCTCGGCGCCTTCACTGCGTCCGATCCAGTTCGCCTGCATCGTCTTGACGCGCTCGGGCCACCCGGGAAGGGTGTCCAGGTCGTCGAGAAGCTCCTGCGAGTACTCGGTGATCTTGAAGTACCACTGCTCGAGGTCGCGTTTCTCGACGGTGCTCTTGCAGCGCCAGCACACGCCGTCGCCGATGACCTGCTCGTTGGCGAGCACCGTCTTGCACGAGGGGCACCAGTTGACCGGGGACTTCTTGCGCTCCACCAGCCCGCGCTCCCAGAACTTCAGGAAGACCCACTGGCCCCAGCGGTAGTAGTCGACGTCGCACGACTTGACGGTGCGTCCCCAGTCGTAGCTGAAGCCCATACGCTTGAACGACGCCGCCTGCTTGTCGATGTTGGCGTACGTCCACTTCGCGGGGTGCGTGCCGCTCTTGATCGCCGCGTTCTCGGCGGGCAGGCCGAACGCGTCCCACCCGATAGGGTGCAGCACGGAGTATCCGCGCATGGTGAAGTAGCGCGCCACCACGTCGCCGATGGAGTAGTTGCGCACATGCCCCATGTGGATGTCTCCCGACGGGTACGGGAACATCTCGAGCACGTACTTCTTGGGGCGGTCCGGATCCTCGGTCACCGAGTAGAGACCCTCGGCGTCCCAGACCGACTGCCACTTCTCCTCGATCGCGTGCGGTTCGTACGGGCGGGTCACGCGGATGCCTCCGGATGCTCGGCGTCAGGGCTTCTTGCATGATAGCCGAGTCGCCGTGCCCGAGGAACGCATCCCCCCGCTCAGCGCACCGTCACGTCGATGCTGTACGTCTCCAACGGCTGGACGCTCTCCCACGCGCGAGCGTACTCAAGCTCGAGCGTGCCCTCGCCCTCGCTCACGGCCTCGAACACGAGCGTGATCGTGCCGCCGGCGCCGATGGCGTCGCTATCGGCCTCGAACCCGGGCTCGTCCGGTGCCTTGAGGCACTCGGGCAGCTCCGCCACGAGCCAGTTGAAACCGGTCGTCGGATTGCCCGGCAGCTCGACCGTCAGCGTGCGTCCCTTGGCGATCTCGACGGCCTCGCCGTCGTCCGCCTCGCCGACGACGAGATCCGCGTCGGCCGCGCAACCGACCGTTCCCAGAGCGAGGACCGCCACCAGTGCCGCCATTGCCCACCGCTTCATGGGGAACACCCCCTGTCTCTCGATGTACCTCCCCACGCCCTGTAGACGCAACGATGCCCGCCGCGGTTCACCGCGACAGGCATCGTGAACGATTCTGGTGGAGCCAAGGGGGATCGAACCCCTGACCTCATGGCTGCCAGCCATGCGCTCTCCCAGCTGAGCTATGGCCCCACATCAGGCGCCCGAAGGCGCGAGCGACAGTATAGCATCCTCGCGGAGACGGTCAACCTGGCTCCCGCTCACCGCGAGCGGGTCGTCCGCGTCCGCCCGCGCGCGATTCAGTCGCTGTCGACGGCCAGCGGAGCCGGCGGCCCTTCGACCGATGCCTCCAGCGCCACGCGCTCGCCCGCCTGCGTAGGCGGCCCGCCGAGAAGCTCGGCAACCACCATGCCTCCGAGGATGAGCGCAGCGCCGACCGCACCGCCGACGCCCAGCCGTTCTCCCGCGATCCAGCCGAAGATGCCGCCGAACGCCGGCTCGGTGATCAGGATGAGCGCGGTCTTCGTCGGCGAGAGATGGCGCTGCGCGTAGGTCTGGATGGCGAACGCCATCGCCGACGCGAACACGCCCGTGACGACGAGCGCCACCCACACGGAGCCGTCCCGGGGCAGACCCACGGGCTCGGTCGCGATCGAGATCGCGCCGCACACCACCGCGACGGTCGCCAGCTGCACGAGCGTCAGCGGACGGGAGTCGTGGCTGCGGCCAGGGCCGCCCAGCACGATCATGTGCAGCGAATACGCGAGTGCGCAGAGCACGACCCGGGTATCTCCCACCGTCCAGCCGCCTGCGCCGCCCCCGGAGAGCAGCCAGAGGCCGGCGAAGGCAAGCACGACGCCCGCGAGCGTGGCTGCCCCGGGGCGACGCCGCAGCAGGATAGCCTGGAGCAGGGGCGTCATCACCACGAAGAGTCCGGTGAGGAAGGCCGCCTTCGAAGCGGATGTGTCCTCCAGCCCCCACGTCTGGAAGATGTAACCGGCCGCCAGCAGCAGACCGGCGAGCACGCCCACCCCGAGCACCGACACCCTCATCCGGGCCAGCGACGAGGGCAGGATCACCACCAGGGCCACGACGGCGATAGCGAATCGCAGTGCGAGGAACCCGTAGAGGGGATAGAGCTCCACGGCGTCTTTGACGACCACGAAGGTCGCGCCCCAGACCGCGGCAACGCCGACCAGCGCAACCGGTACCCAACGCGCACGCGCCACGCCAGTCACGAGCCGGGGACTGCCGTACCGCCGCTCGCGACAGCCGCGTCGGCGGACGCCGGGCTCGCGGGGATCTCGACTCGCGGGACGTCCGACCACAACTTCTCCAGGCGGTAGAACTCGCGCTCTTCGGGCTGGAACACGTGCACCACGACGTCGCCGAAGTCGAGCAGCACCCACTTCCCCTCACGTTCGCCTTCGCGACCGATGGGCTTGAGGCCGGCTCCCTCTCGCAGGGCGGTCTCGACTTCCTCGGCGATAGCGCGCACCTGGCGGTCGTTCGCCCCGGTCGCCACCACGAAGTACGCGGTGATCACCAGCGTCTCCGCTACGTCGAGAACGACGACGTCGGTGGCCTTCTTCTCTTCGGCGGCGACTGCGGCCGCAAGCGCGATGTCACGGGGTTCCAGTTGGGGCGCTCCTTCCCTCACGAGCCGCTGGTAGCGGGCGGCACGTAGTCCTCTCCGATGATGACGATGACGTCCGCGACGTCCTGCTCGGCCGGCTGGTCGATGATCTCGCCCACGCCGAGCGCTGACTTTATGAGATCGCCCTGGGTGAGATCGCCGTCCTGCACGACGATGAGGGTCGTGTCGTAGTCGAACCGGTCGGCGTTCTTCGTGTCGACGACGCGCACGCCGGCGGCGATGAGCTGCTGTGCCGCCTCACCGGCGATGCCCGGCGTGCCCGCCCCGTTGTAGATGATGACCCGCACCGCCGAGTCCTCGGCACCGAGCTTGACGCCCCACCACTGCAGCAGGAGGTCCGCCACCTGATCGCGCTGCGGCTCGAAGAACGTCTGACCGCCCAGGTCGATGGGCTTGACCGGCAGCGGCACGAGCGCGGTGCGGTCGCCCGGCACGGACTCGATGAAGGCCGTCACAGACTCCCGCTCTTCGTCCGAGAGATTGCTGTCCTGAAGGGCGGCCATCACGCCACGCAGGCTCTGATTCTCCAGCGCGTCCTGGTAGACCGCCACATCGACGATCACGTAGCGGTCGAAAGGCACCGTGAGGTAGTTCGAGATCGCGGCGAGCGACACGTCCGGTCCCGCCGCGAAACTGTCGCCGACGCGCTCGAAGCCCTGACCGGGCACCTCCATGAACGCACCGCTCGGGATGGCGATGCCGAGAGCCTGGTTCCCCGCTTCGTCAAGGCGGACCGCAAGGAACTCGGCGCTCGACGTTCCCGTCGCGCCGATGATGAGAAGATTCTCCCGGGCCGCCTCGGCCTGCGCCTCCGGTGACGCGGCCTTGTCGGCTTCCTTGTGCGCGAGCCACCTGGCGCCGGCGTTGATGCCGATCGCGAGACCCCAGAAGACGAGCGCCAGCGCCACCACGCCGGCCAGGACCATCCCCGCGATCTGGAGGGAGCCGATCGCCCTGTTCTTCGCGGTACGGACGCCTTCGTTCATCTGCACCTTCAGGCGCTCCGTCTTCGCCTCGCGGCGCAGCTGGCGCCCGAGCTTCGAGGAACGCTTGGATGCCCGCCAGCCCTGCGCCTCGGCCGGTTCGCTCCGCGCGCTCCTGCGGCTTCCGGGGGGCCGGGTCACAGCGTCGGGAACCGGCACTGGAGAGACATCGGCATGCTCGGGCGCGGCTGCCTTACCGCGGTCGCTCCGACGGGCGCTCATGCGCGCTCCCGCAAGACGATGTCGTTCCACGTCGAAAGCGTGGCAGGGTGGATGAGACGCCGGTTGTCGATGAGATGGTGCATCGATGCAGCATACGCCGAGGCGAACAGCTCCGCCAATGACACGGAACCCGCACGCGAGCGCAGCAGGGCGCTCGACTCGTGCGGCCGCCCGGGCTCTGACACGTCGGCGACGTACACGATCATCGCAAGCGGAGACAACGTGGTACCGCCGTAGGTGTGCGAGCGCACCGCCTCGATGACCTCGGGGGACAGCCCGGGGATCATCTCGGCCAGTTCGGCCGCGGCCACCGGCCCGTGCAGCAGGTAGGGCACCGCCCTGTCCACGTCCGTGATGGGGATTCCCGCGGCCACGGCAGCCCCCACCAGCTCGTCGTGCGGCGTATCGCGACACAGGTCGTGCAGGATGCCCGCAAGCCGGGCCTCACTGGAGTCGACGCCGTAGAGCCCCGCGAGCCGGTCGGCCTCCTCGGCGACCCGTTCGCTGTGGGCGAGGGAGCCGGCCGACAGCCGTTTCGATGCGAGTGCGTGTGCTTGCCCGTACGTGACCGCCACGCTAGTCGCCCTTCCCGTACAGGCGATTCTTGCGCGCGTAGGACGCGACCGCCTCGGGCAGCAGGTACCGCACAGGCCGCCGGGACGCCATCCGGGAGCGGATGTCGGTCGACGAGATGGCCAGTGCGGGAACCTCCATCCGCTCCACGCGGAGTCCCGCGGGGATCGGCAGCGAGTCGAACGCGGCCAGATCGTGACCCGGCCTCGTGGCCGCGATGAACGTGCACGCGTCCACGAGGCGTTCCGAGTCCTTCCAGGTGACGATGTCTAAAACGGCGTCGGCGCCGGTGATGAAGAACAGCTCGGCCTCGGGACCGTGCGCATCGCGCAGAGCCAGCACGGTATCGACGGTGTACGTGATGCCGGGACGATCGACCTCGAGGCGGCTCACGGTGAAGTCGGGATTGCTCGCCGTCGCGATGACCGTCATCAGATAGCGGTGCTCCGCCGAAGTGACGACCTGGTGGGTCTTGCGGGCAGGCGCTCCGGTGGGCATGAAGACGACACCGTCCAGGTTGAACTGGACCAGCGCTTCCTCGGCGGTGACGAGGTGACCGTAGTGGATCGGGTCGAACGTGCCGCCCATGATGCCAAGTCGAAGTCGCTTCCTCACTCGCGTATCTGCCCGCTCCCCATCGCCAGGTACTTGGTGGTCGTCAGCGCCGCAAGGCCCATCGGGCCGCGAGCGTGAAGCTTCTGCGTCGAGATGCCGATCTCGGCGCCCAGGCCGAACTCGCCGCCGTCGGTGAAGCGCGTCGACGCGTTGACGTAGACCGCGGCGGCGTCCACCTCATTCAGGAACCGCTGCGCCGCCGCGTAGTCGCTCGTGACGATCGCCTCGCTGTGCTTCGTGCCGTACGCGTTGATGTGCGCGATCGCGTCATCGAGGCCGGTCACCACCTTGCACGCGATATGCAGGTCGAGGTACTCGGTCCGCCAGTCCTCCTCGGTGGCAGGCTGGATGCGCATGATGGCGCCGAGCGCACGCGCCCGATCGTCCGCATGCACGGTGACGCCCTCGTCCTCGAGCGCGCGCAGGATCGGCGGCAGCACGTCTTCGTAGATCGACTCGTCGATGAGAAGCGTCTCGGCGGCGTTGCAGACGCCGGGACGCTGGACCTTTGCGTTCACGACGATGCGCTGCGCCATGCGGGGATCGGCGGTCTCGTGCACGTAGATGTGGCAGTTGCCCGTGCCCGTCTCGATCACCGGGACCTTGGCGTTCTCGACCACGCTCTTGATAAGGCCGGCGCCGCCACGGGGGATCAGCACGTCGATCATCCCGTGGAGGCCCATCATCTCCTCGGCCGCCTCGCGATCGGTCGAGCTGACCGACTGGATCGCCGTCTCGGGCAGACCCACGCCGCTGATCGCCGAGGCGAGCACCCGCGTGATCGCCACGTTCGAGTTCACAGCGAGGGATCCGCCGCGCAGGATGACCGCGTTGCCGGTCTTCAGGCACAGCCCCGCCGCATCGGCGGTCACGTTCGGGCGCGCCTCGTAGATGATGCCCACCACGCCCATCGGCACCCGAACCTGCTGGAGCCAGATGCCGTTGGCGAGGCGGGAACCGCTCACGACCTCGCCGATCGGATCGGGCAGCACCGACAGGCTTCTGAGCGCCTCCGAGATCGACTTCAGCCGCATGGGGTTCAGTTCGAGGCGATCCACCAGGGCCGCAGGCGTGTTCTTCTCCCGGGCGGCCAGGATGTCCTTCTCGTTGGCCGCCAGTATCTCGTCCTGACGCGCGACGAGCGACTGGGCCATCGCGAGCAGACCCCGGTTGCGCTGATCCGTAGAGGTCTGCGCAAGCAAGACCGCGGCCTGGCGCGCTCTGCGGGCTAGTTCGACTACCTCAGACATCCGATGTCCCCTCCTCGGCGCCGTTCATCACAGGATCACCAGACGGTCCCGGTGGACCACCTCGGCACCGCGCCATGCGGGAAGCAGGCGCGCGACCTCGGCGGTCTTCAGTCCCTTGACCTTCCGCAAGTCGTCGGCCGTGATCCCCGCGATGCCCCGTGCGACGACCCGGCCTTCTTCGTCCTCGAGCGACACCGGGTCACCGACGACAAAACTCCCGGACACGTCGATGACACCGGCCGGGAGCAGGCTCTTTCCCCGCAAACATAGGGCATCCCTCGCGCCAGCGTCAATCGTGACGGAGCCCCTCGCCTGACCCGCATACGCAAGCCACAGCTTGCGGCTCTTGACCGCGGTCTTCCCGCTCGCGAACAGCGTCCCGACGGGCCTGCCGGCCGCGGCGTCGAGGATCACGTCAGGCCTTCGGCCGTCACACACCACGAGGGGGATGCACGCCTTCATGAGCGCCCGGGCGGCCTGCAGTTTGGTCGCCATGCCGCCGCTTCCCACAGCCGAGCCCGGCCCGCCCGCGGCCGCCACATGCTCGTCGGTGAGCTCGTCCACCCGCTCCACGAGCCTCGCCCCGGCGTCGACGCGCGGGTCCGCCGAGTACAGGCCGTCGATGTCGGTGAGCAGCACGACCAGGTCGGCGTGCACCATCATCCCCACGAGCGCCGCAAGGTAGTCGTTGTCGCCGAACTTGATCTCGTCGACCGCCGTCGTGTCGTTCTCGTTGACGATCGGGACCGCACCGAGGTCGAGGAGCCGCTCGAGCGTCTGGCACGCGTTCAGGTACTGCTGCCGCTGTCCGACGTCGTAGCGCGTCACCAGGACCTGACCGACGTGCGCGCCGCGCGCGGCGAACAGGTCGCGGTAGACCTCCACCAGGCGCACCTGTCCGACCGCGGCCGTCGCCTGCAGGGTCGCGATGTCGGTGGGCCTCGCGCTCAATCCGAGGGCCTCGAGCCCGGCGGCGATAGCGCCGCTCGTGACCACGATGGCCCGATCGCCGTCGTCACGCAGCCGCTGCACCTGCGCGGCCAGGGTATCCAGGTACTCGCGGTCGATGCGACCGTCCGGGCCGGTGACCGTCGAGCTTCCAACCTTGATGACGATCGTTCGGCTAGACACCGTTCTCAGCGGTCCCTTCGTCCTCATCCGCGGCGCTGTCGTCGTCCGCATGACCCTCGTAGGTCTCGAATTCGAATGATACCGAGCCGATGTGCACCGTGTCGCCGTCGACGGCGCCGGCCTTGCGCAGCTTCTCCTCGACGCCCATTCGCTCGAGGCGCTTCTGCAGGAAGGCGACCGCCTCCTCGTTGCTCATGTCGGTGGTGATGATGACGCGTTCGATCCCCCCGCCCGTCACGTCCCACCCGCCGTCGATCGCGCGGGTCACGACGAGGTCCGAGGACCGGCGTCGCGAGTGCCGGTACTCCGCCTCGAACTGCGGCGCCTCGGCCGGCTCGGCGCTCCGCAACTCGAAGACCTTCTCCCCGACCGCGCGCAGCATCGGCCCGATGCCGGCGCCGGTCACCGCCGAGACCGCGAAGTACGGCCGTCCGGCGTCCTCGCACCATCGTGCGACCTTCGCCGACGTCTCCTCGGCCCCTTCGACGTCGATCTTGTTCCCGATGACGATCTGCGGCCGGTTTGCGAGCGCATCGGCGTGAGCGGCGAGCTCGCCGTCGATCACCGCGAGGTCCTCGATAGGATCGCGCCCCTCGTAGCTGCCCGAGAGATCGACCACGTGGAGGATGAGCGCCGAGCGCTCGATGTGTCTGAGGAACGCGTGGCCGAGTCCCGCGCCGTCGCTCGCACCCTCGATCAGGCCCGGCACGTCCGCCACCACGAACGAGCGTCCGCCGGCGTCCACCACCCCCAGGTTGGGCACCAGCGTGGTGAACGGGTAGTCGGCGATCTTCGGGCGCGCGGCGCTCATGCGCGCGATCAGCGAGGACTTGCCCACGCTCGGCAGACCGACGAGCGCGGCATCGGCGAGCATCTTGAGCTCGAGCTCGATCCACCGTTCCTCGCCGGGCTCCCCGAGTTCGGCGAACGTCGGCGCGCGCCGCGTGGATGTCACGAAGTGACGGTTGCCCCGGCCGCCACCGCCGCCGTGGGCGACCACGAGCCGCTGCCCTTCACGGGTCAGGTCTCCGAGGACCTCCCCGGTATCGGCGTCGCGCACGATCGTCCCTCGCGGTACCGGCAGCAGCAGCTCGTCACCGGACGCGCCGTTGCGCGCGGCTCCCTTGCCGTGGATGCCCCGCTCGGCCTTGAAGTGGCGCCTGTAGTGGAAGTCGAGCAGCGTGGAGAGCGCTCCGTCGGCCTGCAGCACGACATCGCCGCCGGGGCCGCCATCGCCGCCGTCGGGGCCGCCCTTCGGGACGTGGGCCTCGCGGCGGAACGATGCGCAACCCGCCCCGCCGTCTCCGGCCTTCACGAAGATCCGAACCTCATCGATGAACATCGCTTGTCTCCACACGACGCCGGACACTCATCATAGCCGAGTGACACGGACCGGATATGAACGGAGCCCCCCGTCACCTGAGCGGGGGGCTCCGAAGCTTGCGCTTGTGAACCAGGCGCTAGACCTGCGGCAGAACGTGCACGCGACGGTCCTTGCCGCGCGTGAACTCGACGACGCCGTCGATCTTCGCGAAGAGCGTGTCATCGCGGCCAAGTCCGACGTTCTCGCCCGGCTTCAAACGCGTGCCGCGCTGGCGCACGAGGATCGAGCCCGCGGTCACCGTCTGACCGGCGAACCGCTTGACGCCAAGCCGCTTGGCCTTGGAGTCGCGACCGTTCTTGGTCGACCCCATACCTTTCTTGTGAGCCATCCTAGATCACCCTTATCCTACGTCGGGGCCGACAGGCGCGTGAGCCTAGCCCTCGAGCTTCGCGTGGACGCCGCAGTACTTCGAGCCTTCCTTGGCCTTGTTCGTGCACGGCGAGCCGTCCGCCTTCGTCGCGGCGCACATACCCGCTTCGACCTCGGCCTTGGGGGCGGCCTTGGGGGCAGCCTTCTCGGCCTTCGCAGCCGGCTTCTCGGCGGCCTTGGGCGCGGCCTTCTCGGCCTTCGCGGCGGGCTTGCCATCAAGCGCGATATCGACGATCCTCACCGAGGTCAGCACCTGGCGGTGACCCTTGGTGCGCTTGTAGCCCTT
>DCVQ01000039.1:16211-44523 GCA_002328745.1 Actinobacteria bacterium UBA2184 | reverse complement strand
CAGCCGACTCGGCCAACTCTCCGCATGAAGAGAAGCGCCGCCCATTGTAGCAGGGACTTTCGAGAGCGTCACCGTACCGCGAGCGGCCGGCGTGCCCGTCTCTTGGCGGCCCCTACGCCTGCGGGACCTGCGGCGGCGCGGGCGGGGCGGGGGGCGCCGCAGGTGCGGCGTACTGCGGCTGCTGGTACTGCGGCTGGGCGTACTGCGCCTGGGCCGCGCCCCGGTTGAAGAACGTGTGCGAGGCGATCCAGCGCTGGATCTCGACCTCGGCCCACAAGGCGTAGATGCCCAGCGTGATGAAGGTGAGCAGGAAGACCTTGATCCACAGGCCGAACAGCTCGCCGCCGGTCCCGTTGAAGTCGAGCCGGTAGCCCTCGACGATGGTGTGTTGCGTCACGTAGCGCTGCTTCATCACGATCGCCCAGGGTGCGGCGATGCCGAAGCTGAAGACCGAGATCAGGTAGACAGCGACGTTGATCCCGAAGTTCTCGAGCACGGTTCCGTCCCAGCGTGACTGCATGGTTCCCCCTCCACCGTATGGTTGCCTACGCGAGCCGCCCGTCGAGCAGCCGGATCTCCTCGTCCGCATGCTCAGCCATGCGCGGGTCGTGCGTCACCATGATGCACGTCATCTCGCGTTCGTGCACCTGGCGCTTGAGCAGTTCGACGACCTGCTCCCCGCGTGCGGTGTCGAGGCTGGCGGTCGGCTCGTCGACGAGCATGATCGGCGGCTCGTTCATCAGCGCCCGGGCGATGGCGACGCGCTGTCGCTCGCCGCCGGAGAGCATGGCGGGCCGATGCGACGCGCGGTCGGCGAGCCCGAAGTCGGCGAGGAGCCGGTCGGCCCGTGCCTTGTCGGCGACGCTGGCCGCCCCGGACAGGTGGGGGACGAGCAGCAGGTTGTCGCGGGCGGTGAGGTACGGCACGAGGTGGTGTTCCTGGAAGACGAGGCCGACCATCGTGCGGCGGAACCGCGCCGCCTCGGCCGAGGAGCGCAGATGCACCGCGGCCCCGTCGACGAGGATGTCGCCCGAGGTCGGGGTGAGCAGCCCGGCGATGATCGAGACGAGCGTCGTCTTGCCCGATCCCGACGGTCCGAGGACCGCGAGCAGGCGTCCCTTGCCAAGCGAGAACGACACGTCCTCGAGCGCGACCACCTGCGTGTGGCCGCTCCCGTAGGTCTTGGTGATGTTGCGGATCTCGAACATCGCGGGCTCCTACCGGTCCGTCCGGCCGAGCGCCATGGCCGGGTCGATCCTGAGGATGCTGCGGAGCGAGAACAGGCTCCCGACGTACGCGGTGCCGAAGATGGCCGCGACGGCGAGGGCCCATCGTGCCGGGTCGGGGTCGAAGGCCATCATCGGCGGCATGCCTGCGCCAGCGCCGAGCGCGAGGGCGGTGCCGAACACGGTGGCAACGGCCACCAGGACGGTGATCTGGATGACGAGCTCGCGGTAGAGGTAGGCGTTGGATGCGCCTATCGCCTTGACCGCGGCGATCTGACCGGTCTTGTGGAGCGTGGTGATGTAGAAGAACACGCCGACGAGGAGCGCCCCGATGAGTATCGAGACCACCTGGATGCCGTCGACCGCGAGGATCATCTCGGGCATGCCGTTCCCCGCGCGCGCCGCTTCCCCGGGGCCTGCGAGCGTGTACGCGCCGTCAAGCTGCTCTTCGACGTCGGCCATCGTCGCGCCGGGTGCGAGGCGGACCGCGGCCACCGTGGCGCCGCCATCGAACTCGGCGGTCATGCGCGCGATCGCCTCGGCGCTCGCCCCGCCCTCGTCCTCCATGCGGCCGAGCACCGAGGTGAGGTGCATCACTTCCCAGGTCGGCAGGTCCACGTACGCCACCGGGACCATCACGTAGCGGCGGTTCTCGGTGAAGCCGATCACGGTGACCTCGGCGTCCACCGGCGTGAGCTGAAGCGTGTCGCCGAGCTCGATGCCTTCGAGCTTCGCCGACTCGTCAAGCACCGTCTCGCCCGGGCCGATCTCGCCCGAGCCCTCCACGATGGGGAGCTGATCGAAGCGTCCGCCGAGGCCGAAGACGCGGATGTCGAAGGGCTCGTCGGCTGACGCGACGGTCGCGAAGGCGTGTCCTACGCCGTAGACGCTCTCGACGCCCGGGGCCGCCGCGATCGCGGTGAGGTCGGCGGCCGAGAGCACGCTGCGCTCGAGCGTCGGGTAGGTGTCGCCCTGGAAGGCGAGCGCGTCAGCGTCGAGCGAAGACTTCGCGCCGGTCATGCCGGTGATGAGGCCCTCGGACATGGCCGACGTCACCATGGTGAGCGACACGACAAGCCCGATCGCGAGCGCGATCAGCGCGTACTTGAGAGGGCTGCCGAGCAGTTCCTTCAGCGCGAGCATGCGGCTCCAGGTATTCGCAGATGCCGACTGGCGGAGGGGGTGGGATTCGAACCCACGAGACCCTTGCGGGTCTACTGGTTTTCAAGACCAGGGCAATCAACCGCTCTGCCACCCCTCCGCGCGAGGCGGACAGAAGACGAGGATAGCATGCGCGAGCGCGAGCGAGAGCGCGAGGGTGGGACGCCGACGGCGATCTGGCGCGCGGCCGAGGGACGCATGGCGCACCGGCGTTAGGGCACGGGCTAGTCGGTCGGCCTCGGGTATGGGAATCCTTCGTCGGGCGCACCGGTCGAGACCCACAGCTCGACCGCGCTGCCGAGCGGTAGCGGCGTGCCTGGTGCGGGGTCCTGGAAGTAGACGTAGCCCTCTAGCACGCCTGCGGTCGCGGGTCCGTAGCCGCCGATGTGAGGCTGGTAGCCGGCGCTCCTCAGCGTCGCGAGAGCATCTGCCTCGAGCGTGTTCTGGACCGACGGCACGTACGGGCCGCCGACGCTGCCTCCGCCTGAGCCAGTGGACCAGGAATCCGTGTCGGCATCGCCGTCGTCCCCGGTGTCGTAGGCGGCATCCTTGTAGCCGGACGAGTCGCGGTCCCCGTCGTCGTCGCTCGTCGCACCGCCGGCGCCTCCCGCCACATCGAGGTCGATGCGCGTGCCCTTGAGCAGACGTCGACCGGCATCGGGAGACTGTGCATCGACTTCACCCGGTCCGACCTCGGCGGACTCCACCTCGGTGATGTCGCCGACCTCGAAGCCGGCGTCCTCGATGGTCTCGATCGCTTCATCCCGGCTCATGCCGACGACGTCAGGGATCTCGGCGAATTGGGAGAGGAAGTACAGCACTCCGATCGCGAGGAGTGCGAGGAACAGAAGCCACCACAGGAGCCCGCGGCGGTCCTTCTTCTCCTCGGCCTCGGCCGACTGCGCGGTTTGCGCGCTGACTTCCGGTGCGCCCATCGTCTCCCCTCCGCATGCGTTGGGACCCGTACGGCAGGTGCGGCCGCTGCGGCCCAGCTTGCTCATACAGAATAATCTGTTCGCTCACGGAACGCGAATAGCAGACGCGGGAGTGAGGACTCAGTCAGCAGGGACCCATCCTGCATATGCCTTGATCAGATCCTGCTTCGTGACGACGCCGCGCACCCGACCACAGTCGTCGGGGTCGACCACGATCACGCGCCCGATACCGTGACGCTCGATCAAATCGAGCGCGCGCCGGGCGGGATCGCGGGGAGTGACGGTGATCGCCTCGCGGGACATGATGTCGGCGACTGTGAGGCGCTCGCGCTCGGCGTACGGCACCTGTTGCGCGTCCTTCCAACTGACGACGCCCACCAGCGCCCCCTCCTCGTCGAGTACCGGGAATCCGTGGTGGCGCGTGGTGCCCACGAGGCGCAGAAGTCCCGCGACCGAGAGCTCTGAGGTCGTAGTCACGGGGTCCGTCGTGCAGATGCGCTCGACCGTCACGCGACGGAGCACGTCCTGCTGTTCGCGGGTGGCGCTGGCGTGCTGGCTCGCGTAGATCGTGTGCGTTCCCGACGCGAAGGCCGCAGCGGTGTTGGCGATGACGAGCGGGACGATGAGCGTGAAGTTGCGCGTGCTCTCGCACAGAAGGATCGCGGTGGCGAGCGGTACCTTGGCGACCGACGCGTACACGGCGCCCATGCCGGCGATGACGTAGAGCGCCGGATGTGCGGATGCGTCAGGGAAGAGGCTCAGGGCAACGGTGCCGACGAGTCCTCCGAGCATGGCCCCGATGAAGAGGGAGGGTGCCATGTCGCCTCCGGCACCACCGGAACCGATGGTGAGGGACGTCGCGACGATCTTCGCTGCCACGAGCGCGAGCAGCGTCCAGGCGCCGATGCGGTAGTCGATGGCATCCTGGATCGCCCCGTACCCCATGCCCAGCACGCGTGGCATGGCCAAGGCGAGCAGTCCCAGGAGCAGGCCGCCAAGGGCCGGCTTGAGCCAGACCGGGATCTCGAGCCGCTGGAAGCGCCCGAACATGCCGTAGAAGACCCTGATGTAGGTGACTCCCACGATGCTGGCGGCGACACCGATCACCAGCACCACCCCGAGATCGAAGACCTCGAAGGCCCACGCTTCGGGCGCCCTGAACATCGGCTCGAACCCGTAGAAGGCCGAGAAGACGAGGTACGAGGTGAGCGAGCACACGAGCGCCGGCAACAGGTGATCGTCCTCCATGCCGTACACGTACAGGACGCCGATCGCGTACAGCGCGGCGCCCACCGGCGCGCGGAAGACGGCGCCCAGACCTGCCGCGATGCCGCAGATCGCGAGGATGCGGACGTCGGCCGTGGTGAAGGTGAAGCCGAGCCGTCGGGGGAGGCCGAGCTTACGGATGACGCGTGCGACACCCGAACCGATACCCGCTCCGATGAGCACCGTGGGCCCCTCGCGACCGGCGCTTCCGCCGGAGGCCAGCGTGACCGCCGAGGTGATCATCGTGACGAGCGGGGTCCGCTTCGGCAGCCAGCCGCCTTCGGCGTGTATCGCGTCGATCGCACGGTCGGTAGCGCCCGGACTCTCGAACGCTTCGGGCGCCAGCCGCCAGCGAAGCAGTCCGACGATCAGGCCGCCGAGCGCGGGCACGAGAGGGAGAAGCCAGAGAGACGGGAGCGAGTCTCTCAAGGTGCCGAAACCCGCGTCCAGCGTGTCGAGCAGCCACACGAAGACCACCGCCGCCAGGCCGCCGGCCGCACCGGTGAGACCACCGACGATGGACCACTTGTAGAGCAGCTGCCAGTTGCGCAGGTACTCGGCGCGCGCTTTCAGCGCCTCGATAGTGTCCTTGATGATGTCCCCGCCGGGGCGGAGGCGGCCGCCGGCCGTCATCGGCGCCGCCCTTCCGGAGGCAGCGGGACGATCAGGACCGGCACGTCGAGCGCGTCGAGGACCCGATGGTGCGCGGTTCGCAGCGGCGAGAAGCCCGGGCCGACGCGGGCACCCCTCAGCGGAGCGCCCATGGCGACCAGGCCGACCCGTCGCCCCTCGGCGATCGAGGCGATGCCGCGATCGAGAGAGCGGGCGATCGTGACGGTCGTTTCGACGGGGTATCCCTCGGCTTTGACAGCTGCGGCGAGCCGCGTCAGGTGGGCCTCGGCCTCGCTGTAGGAGTCGACCGTGTGGCCGGCGCTGTCGCGCACGATGACGTGTGCAAGCACGAGCGTGGGCCTGGACGTCTCGTCGCAGTCCACGGCGGCGAGGGTGTTGAGCAGCCGCTCGGCGGGGAGGGTGGCGCTCACCGGCATGAGGATCGTGCGGGTGACAGGCGCGGACGTTTCACGCGGATGGGGCGCCGCGGCGGGGCCATCGAGGGTGCAGCTGACGGCTCGCTTGGTGAGCACGGGCCCCACGACTTCGAAGAACACGAGCGCCGCGAGCACGACCGCGTTCACCGTCGGACCCGACTCCGGGAAGGTCTGCGCCGCGCTCAAGGCGAGACCGACGGCGACGCCGGCCTGCGGGAGCATGCCGAGGCCGATGAAGGCGGACTGCTTCAGGCTGTACCGGGCCACCAGACCGCCGGTGAGGCCTGCCAGGAACTTGCCGAGGCTGCGCGCCGCTATGTAGACCAGGGCCACAAGTCCGGCGGCGAGCGCGGCCGATAGCTCGAGATGGGCGCCGGCCAGCGTGAAGAAGATGATGTACACGGGATACTCCACCGTGCGCAGCGAGCGGAAGATGCGCTCGGGGTCCCCCCGCCGCTCTTCGACGCTCGCGACGACGATGCCCGCGACGAGCGGGGCCAGCAGCGCGGAGATATCGAGCGCCTGAGCACCCGCGACCACGAGGAGCACGGTCACCAGCCCGAGGGCCAGAAGCTCGCCTTCGCGGAACACCTGCTTGAGCAGCCAGGCGAGAGCGTAGCCCGCGAGCGCGCCGAGCACGAGCGCGCCGAGGACCTGCTGCGCGGTGTGCGCGAGGGCGGCACCCAGCGTGCGGTGGATGCTGAGGGACCACATGAGGAAGGGCGCCGCCACCGCATACAGTACGACCGTGATTATGCTGTCGAGCGCCGAGCTGCCGAGCAGCGTGTCGCAGGCACGGCTGCGTGCCTGCAGTTCGGAGATGACGGCCATCACGGTAGCCGGTGCTCCGGAAACGGCGATGATGGCGAGCAGCCAGGCGGCCACAGGATCCGCGGGAGCGACCCACAGCACGGCAAGCACGACGAACACTGCGGGGAGCACGATATCGAGAACGGCGGTCAGCCAGAAGGCGAGGCCATGCCGGGAGAGCATCTTGCGGGTGAGCTGTTCGCCGATGAGGAACACGATGACGCCGAGCGCGAGCGGTTCGGCGAAGGCGATCGTGTGCATGAGTCGTTCGGAAAGCAGCCCGATGCCGTGCGGTCCGACAGCGATACCGACGAGCAGAAAGCCGGTCACGGACGGCAGATGGAACCGTGCGCTGAGCCGCGCTCCCATATAGCCGAGCGTGATCAGCGAGCCGATGATCAGCAGGTCGGTCCACACCGTCTGTTCCATGCGCCTCCGCCCCCTTCTTCTCCTCGATCCCAGGGTAACGCATCGGTCTTACGAGGGTTACGTTTTGCCTGCGAAGTCGTTTTCTGGTAAGCTACGACGACTGCTCCTACGGGAGCGGCTGGCGTCATCCGAGGTAGAGCGTGCCGTTCCGGTATGTTCCCCGGGTGGGACCCCAGCGGGGACCGCAGCCGTCCGGGCTCGGACCGCCCCGCGCCGATATCCGTGCCGCTCGCGCTGATGCTGCGGGCCGGCGACCAAGACTCGTACAACGAAACGATAGGCCGTCATCAACGCCACGCGACCTGGCTGCAGGCACGCGAGCTGTGCTTTTCACTCCGACTCGAGGAGCGCCGCTTCACGTCTCGCCGCCCGTTGCGTGCAGGGAGGTGAGTTCTTGAGCGCTATAGAAGTCAACAACGTGTACAAGGTCTTCGGCCACAAGGCCGATGCTGCCGTAAGGATGCTCCAGGGAGGTGCGAGCCGCGACGACGTCGCCGACGCCACCGGCACCGTGCCCGCCGTCATCGACGTGTCGTTCTCGATCGAACCCGGCGAGATCTTCGTGGTGATGGGGCTGTCGGGCTCCGGCAAGTCCACCCTCGTGCGGTGCCTCAACCTGATGCATCCGCCCACGTCGGGGACCGTCTCCGTCGACGGCGCCGACCTCCAGTCGCTGTCGGCGGGCGAACTGCGACAGCTGCGTGCCGAGAAGATCAGCATGGTCTTCCAGCACTTCGGCCTGTTTCCCCACCGCACCATCATCGAGAACGCGATGTGGGGCCTGGAGGTCCGCAAGGTTCCCGAGGCCGAGCGGCGCGAGCGTGCAGCGCGGGCGCTCGAGCTGGTGGGGCTTTCGGGCTGGGAGACCTCCTACCCGGGCGAGCTCTCCGGCGGCATGCAGCAGCGTGTCGGACTGGCGCGCGCGCTGGCTACCGATGCCGATGTGCTGCTGATGGACGAGGCATTCTCCGCGCTCGATCCGCTCATCCGCAGCGAGATGCAGGAACTTCTCGTGGGTCTTCAGCAGGACCTCCGCAAGACGATCGTGTTCATCACCCACGACCTGAACGAAGCCATGTTCCTCGGCGATCGCATCGCGATCATGAAGGACGGACGCATCGTGCAGATCGGCACGACCGAGGACATCCTGCAGAATCCGGCCGACGAGTACGTGAGCGCGTTCGTGCAGGACGTCGACCGCTCTCGCGTGCTGACCGCCGCCGCCGTTATGGAGGAGCCGGTTGCGAAGATACTGCTGCGCGAGGGACCTCAGGCGGCGTTACGACAGATGCGCAAGCGCCAGACGAGCGGCCTGCTGGTCGTGGACGCGCGACGCCGTCTCGTGGGGGCAGCACTCGATGACGACGTCATAGCGGCCATCCAGCGCGACGAGCACAGCCTTGACGCGATAGTCCGATCGGATGTCGCGACCGTGTCGCCCGACACCCCGCTGGCGGAATGCCTGATCCCGTCTGCGGAGAGCCGGCTCCCGCTGGCCGTCGTCGAAGACGGACGTCTGCTCGGCGTGATCCCCCGCGTGACGCTGCTCACGGCGCTCGCCTCCGGGAAGAACGGCGCGCCCACGGAGACGGAGGTGTCGTCATGACGCTGGAGACGTATCGCATACCGGTTGGCGACTGGATCGACGTCGCCGTCGACTGGATGACCGACAACCTCGAGTGGCTGTTCGATGGCATCGCTGACTTCCTGTCAGCTCTTATCGACGGACTGGGCGCCGCGCTCGACGCGCCGAGCGCGCTCGTGATGGTGGCGATCGCCGCCCTGATCGCGCTCCTCGTAAGGGGATGGCGCTTCGGAGTGTTCACCGCGCTCTCGTTCGCGCTCGTTGCGACGATGGGCCTGTGGGCCGACGCGATGTCCACGCTCTCGCTCGTTCTCGTTGCGAGCGCGATCGCCGTGCTCGTGGGCGTACCGCTCGGGATCGTGTCGGCACGCAGCGACCGGGCGGCGTCGGTGTTGCGGCCGGCGCTCGACCTGATGCAGACGATGCCGTCGCTCGTCTATCTCATCCCGGCGATCGTGTTCTTCGGCATCGGCAAGGTGCCCGGTGTCGTCGCGACGGTCGTGTTCGCGATGCCCCCGGCGGTCAGACTGACCGAACTCGGCCTGCGACAGGTCGATCCCGAGACCGTCGAGGCTGGAGAGGCCTTTGGCGCGTCGCCTTTCAAGATACTCACCCGGATCCAGGTCCCCCTCGCCCTGCCGACCATCATGGCGGGCGTGAATCAGGTCATCATGCTGGCGCTTTCGATGGTGGTCATCGCCGGGATGGTCGGGGCGGGCGGTCTCGGCGCCGTGGTCTTCCGCGGCGTGACGCGGCTGAACGTCGGCCTGGGCTTCGAGGGGGGTTTGAGCGTCGTGATCATGGCGGTCTTCCTGGACCGCATCACGGCGGCATTCGGCCAGCGGGCATCACGACGGGTGTCGCACTAGTGCTGGCACACGCACGTACCTGACGAACGGAAGGAGTCAACGCATGATACGAATGAAGAAGAGAAGGGGTCGCGTCGTTGCGGCGCTTGCACTCAGCCTGATCCTGGCGATGACGGGCGTCCTGGCCACCGGCTGCTCGGGCGATGGCACGACCGACGGCAGCGCCGGGGAGGCCGGTACGATCAGGATCGGTTGGATCCCGTGGGACGAGGACGTCGCCGTAACCTACCTGTGGAAGCAGATCCTCGAAGAAGAGGGCTATGCGGTCGAGCTCACGCAGCTCGATGTGGCGCCGGTGTTCGAAGGCGTTGCCAGCGGCGACCTCGACCTGTTCCTGGACGCATGGCTGCCGTCCACCCACTCCGATTACTGGGCCGAGTACGGCGATCGGATGGAAGACCTGGCGACCTGGTACGACAACGGACTGCTCACGTGGGCGGTGCCGTCATACGTGGACGCCGACAGCCTCGAGGACCTCGCCTCCATGGCCGATGAGTTCGACGGGCGCATCGTGGGCATCGAGCCCGGCTCGGGCCTGATGCGCGTGTCGCGTGAAGCTGTCGTGCCGGGCTATGGGCTCGACGGCTACGAGCTGATCGAGGGCTCGACGCCCGCCATGCTGGCGGAGCTTGAGCGTGCGATCGAGGACGGCGACCCCGTCGTCGTGACCCTGTGGCGTCCGCACTGGGCGTACAGCGTCTACGACATCAAGGATCTCGAAGACCCGCAGGGCCTTCTCGGCGAGGCCGAGGAGATCCATGCGCTGGCGCGCCAGGGCTTCGCTGACGCGCATCCCGAGGTGGCCGAGTGGATGGGCGCCTTCAGCATGAACGACGAGCAGCTGGCCTCTCTCGAGGACCTCGTGCTCAACGAGTACGGCGCGGGCCGCGAGGAAGAGGCGGTCGCCGAGTGGCTGAGCGACTCGGCCAACCGTGCGCTGGTGGACGGCTGGCTCGGCAAGTAGACCGACGTGTCACCCCGAAGGCCCCGGACCGGATGCTGCCGCACTCCGCCCGGGGTCTTCGGCATGCGTGGGCCGACCAGGCCACCGCCCGCTGCCGACGCCGCCCCGATGCTGTAGCATCGCGCACATGGACGCTGACGCCGCATACATGGCTCTCGCGCTCGAGGAAGCGCGGCGCGCCGCCGCCGAGGGCGAGGTGCCGATCGGCGCGGTGATGGTCTGCGACGGCGCGGTCGTCGCGCGCGGCCGCAACGCCCGCGAGTCTGCGGCCGACCCCACCGCCCACGCCGAGATGATCGCGATCCGTGAGGCCGCCGAGAAGCTCGGCAGGTGGCGTCTCTCGGACTGCACGCTCTACGTGACGCTCGAGCCGTGCCCGATGTGCGCCGGCGCGCTGGTGAACGCCCGCATCGAACGGCTCGTGTACGGCGCGGCCGACCCGAAGGCCGGAGCGGTGGGGACGCTTTACGACCTCTCGGCCGACACGCGGCTCAATCACCGGTACGAGGTGACGGCAGGCGTGCTCGAGGCCGAGTGCGGGCAGATACTCAAGAACTTTTTCCAGGGACTTCGGGGCACGCGCAAGGACGGATAGGGGGCCGTGATGAGGCGCTGGATGGCTCGGGCGGGGCTCGTGCTTGCGGGGGCGGTGGCGCTCGCGGCGCTGCTCGTAGGCCCCGCGTACGCTCAGTCCTACCGCATGACGCGAGTGGATATCACCGCCGACGTGCAGCCCGACGGCACCATGTACGTCACGGAGCACCGGACGTTCGATTTCGATGGCGACTTCACGTTCGCCTACTGGCAGCTGGACAAGCCCGAGACGGGCGCCATCGGCGACTTCGCCATCAGCGGCCCCGAAGGGCCGTACGCGCTCACCGATGACTGGCAGGCACGCGACCTGCGGCCCCCGGTCACGTACCAGGTGACCGATGAGGGCGACTACTTCGACGTGCGTGCGTTCTTCCGTGCGGGCAATACGGAGCACACGCTCACGCTCACCTACACGGTTCTCGGCGCGGCGACCCGCTGGGCGGACACCGGCGAGCTGTACTGGCAGTTCGTGGGCGACCGCTGGGAGCAGGGCGCGAGCAACGTGCGCGTGCACATCCGGCTGCCGGGATCGCTCACTCGGACCGACGTGAGGGCCTGGGCCCACGGCCCGCTTACCGGTGACGTGATCATCAACGACGATGCCACAGTGGACCTGGTCGTCGAGCAACTGCCTGTCGGCTACTTCGTCGAGGGGCGCGTGCTCTTCCCGGAGAGCGCGCTGTCTGCCGCGCCGGTGGTGAACACGGAGGCGCTGGACGACATCCTCGCCGAGGAGGCGCGGGAGGCGAAGAAGGCGAACGTCAAGCGTGTTTGGTCGAGGATCCTCTTCTGGGGCTCGATCATCCTTGGGGTCGGTCTGCCGCTCGTGGCGCTCGGCTACACGTACGCGTACTGGACGAAGCACGGCAGAGAGCACCGACCGCACTTCCAGGGCAAGTACTTCCGCGAGCAGCCCTCCGATCTAACGCCGGCGCAGGTGTCGTCGCTCATCAACATGGGACAGCCCGACAGCAAGGCGCTCCCCGCCACGCTGATGGACCTCATCGACCGCGGTGTCATCGCGATCCAGCGGGAGATGCACACCGACTCGGCGCTGTTCGGGATCATCTCGAAGGACACCGAGACGTATCGGCTGACGCGCATGCCCGACAAGGAGCGTGGCCTGTCTCCCAGCGAGGCCGAGCTCATCGATTTCCTGTTCGACGATATGGCGCACGCCGGTAGCTTCACCATGGAGGAGCTCAAAGACCTCACGAAGGATAAGTCGCGCGCAGACGCCTGGCTCTCCGGCGTGGCGGCGTACAAGAACAAGGTGTCGGACGAGATCGACGCGATGGGCTTTCTCGAGGCGAAGGGCAACTCGCTGCAGGGTCCATTCATCGCACTGGGCGTGGTGATCGGCATGACCGGCATCGTGCCGGTCATCTTCGCCGAGAACTTCTGCTTTCTGCCGTGGAGCATCCTGGTGGGTATCACGATCGGCATGCTCGGCTTCCATATGAAGCGGCGTACGCCTGAGGCCGCCGAGCTCGCCGCCCAGTACGAGGGCATTCGCAACTACCTCAAAGACTTCGGCCGCATGGATGAGAAGCCGCCGACCTCGATCGTGCTGTGGCGGTACTTCCTCACCCTCGCGACCGTGTTCGGTATCGCCGACGAGGTGATCAAGGCGATGCAGGTGAGGGTGCCCGACGTGATGGCGGATCCAAGCATGGGCACGTGGATGTGGATGGCCACGCCGTCTTCGGGCGGCATGTCGCCCATGAGCTCGCTGTCCCAGGGGGTCGTCTCGGTGGCGAGCGTCGCCCAGAGCCACAGCTCCTCGTCCTCGGGCGGAGGCGGCGGCTTCTCGGGCGGCGGTGGTGGTGGCGGCGGCGGTGGTGGTGGCGGCGCGGGGTAGGGGCGCTCGCATTGCCCGTCCGTGTCGCGGCGGCTATACTCTCGATGCGCTGCGGCCGGCCCTCTTGCCGGGCGCTATCAGGAGAGTTGTCCGAGTGGTTGAAGGAGCACGACTGGAAATCGTGTGTGCGGTGTTGAACCGTACCCAGGGTTCGAATCCCTGACTCTCCGCCAGAACCGACCTCCGTGGGCCGCCCTGAGGGGCGGTCCACGCGTATGATGGGACCATCATGGGCACCCGCCGGCTCGCCATCATCTTCGCGATCGTGCTCGTCAACATGTTGGCGATGGGTATCGTCATCCCCTTGCTGCCCTACCTTGCCAACCTCACCGGTGCGAGCGAATTCCAGGTGGGGCTGCTCGTCGCCACCTACCCGCTCGCGCAGCTTGTGGGCGCGCCCGTTCTCGGGCGGCTCTCGGACCGCTTCGGGCGCAAGCCGGTGTTGGTTGTGTCGATCCTGGGTACCGCGATCGGCTTCGGTGTCCTTGCGCTTGCCCGGTCGCTGCCGGTGCTGTTCCTCGCGCGCGTCATCGACGGGCTGACAGGCGGCAACATCAACGTCGCCCAGGCGTACATCGCGGACGTGACCGAGCGGGAGGAGCGCGGTCGCGCCCTCGGCCTCATCGGCGCGGCGTTCGGCCTCGGCTTCGTGCTCGGCCCCGTCACCGGCGGTCTGCTCTCGGAGATCAACTACTCCGCCCCGGCATGGACCGGCGCCGCGCTCGCGCTGGCAAACCTCGTCGCGGTGCTGCTCTTCTTGCCCGAGTCGCTGTCCGCCGAGGCGCGCGAACGGCTGGCGAAGCGGGCGCTCAGATTCTTCGATGTCGCGGGGCTTCGCCATGCGCTCACGCACCACCGTGTCGGTCCCATCCTCGCGGTGCGCAGCGTGACCGGCATCTCGTTCGCGATGTTCGAGACCATGTTCGCCCTGTGGGCCATCACCGCGCTGTCCCTCTCGGCACGCGACACCGGGCTGTTCCTCGGGTATCTCGGGCTGCTGTCGGCGGTGGTGCAGGGCGGGCTGATCGGGCGGCTGACGAAGCGGTTCTCGGACGACGGACTGCTGCTCGCGAGCACGGCGATCGCAGGCGCATCGCTGGTGGCCTGGGGATTCGCGCCGAGCACGTGGGTGCTGGCGCTCGTGGTGCCCCCGCTCGCGTTCGGTCTCGCCGTCGGGCAGACGGTGATGACCAGCGCGCTCTCCAAGGCGGTCGGTCGTGACGAAGTGGGCGGCGTGCTCGGCATCCAGACTTCGATCATGAGCCTGACGCGCGTGATCGCGCCCGTGATCGGCGGCCTGCTGCTCGGGCAGATCGCTACCTGGGCGCCCGGGCTGTTCGCCGGGCTGCTCACCCTGGCCGTGCTCCCGTATGCGTGGAAGACGCTCTGCGTGGTGCCCGGCCGGGCCTCGTGCGATCTGCCCGGGTAGGCCGGGGCGCGCTCCCGGCGTTGCCATCGCGGTATGCTGGGAGCATCGGCTTGGCGGGAATCGGCTGCGAGGAGGACGGCGTGAGCGAGCGGGTCGGACGTCTGCATGTGATCGCGGGATGCATGAGCAGCGGCAAGACCGGCGAGCTCATCCGGCTGCTCTCCCGGCATGCGGTCATCGGCGACACGATCGTCATCTACAAGCACTCGGTCGATTCGCGTGACGGCTGCAAGGCCCGCTCGCGCCTGGGGACCGAGATGGAGGCCCTGGTGGTGGAGGGTCCCGAGGGCATCTCGGGAGACGGCTACCGGGTCGTCGCTATCGAAGAGGCGCAGTTCTTCGGCGAGGGCCTTGCGGGCGTTGTGCAGCGTCTGCTCGCCGACGGCCACCTCGTCTACGTGACCGGCCTCAACCAGGACTTCCGCGGCGAGCCGTTCGGCGTGATGCCGACGCTCATGTCGCTCGCCGACGAGCTCTCGCTGCTCACCGCGATCTGTCAGAGGTGCCACGGGGTCGCGACGCGCACGCAGCGCATCATCGACGGGGGCCCTGCGCCGTGGGATTCGCCGCTCATCCTCGTCGGCGGCGCCGACTACTACGAGGCGCGCTGTCCCGACTGCCACGAGGTCCCGGGGGCGCCGGGCAGGTAGCAGCAGTCCGCCCGCGGGAGCGACCTCCCCGGCGTGCCCGTCGCCGGAGCGTGCTCCGCGGCAAGCTTCTTGCTTCCCCCGCTCCGTACCGCACGAAAGCGAAGGGGTCACCTATGGGCACCACCACACCGGCCATGGTCCGGATGATCGCGTTCCTGCACGACTACCGCCGCGAGCTGGGTCTCCCGACAGCGGTTGCCTTCGACGTTCCCGCCGAGGGCATGCGCGCGGTCGACATCGCCCGGCAGCTCGAGCTTCCCGTCGAGCGCATCGAAGGCGCCTTCCTCAACGCGAGGCTCGTCGGTCTCGGCGCGCTCGTGCGCCCGGGTGACCGCGTGGCGTTCGTGCCGTACGGCACGCCCGCATCGCACCCGGCGTTCTTCGGCCGGGCGGGCATCGAGAAGTACGCGGTCGTATAGAGGCGGCTGGCCCGTGCCCGTGGCGCTCGGCGCGCCGTGGGTCACCCCTGCGCTAGAATGAGGTCCTAGCCGGGGGCGCTCAATGGATCTGCTTCTCGACATCACCATCATCTTCGCCGTCTCCGTGGTGGCCGTGCTCGTGTGCCACCGGCTCAACATCCCCTCGACCGTGGGCTTCCTGCTTGCGGGCATCCTGGCGGGTCCGGACGGCCTGCGGCTGGTGGCGGTGAGCGAGCAGGTCACGCTGCTGTCCGAGATCGGCATCGTGCTGCTCATGTTCATGATCGGCCTCGAGTTCTCCCTCTCCGGACTTGCCGAGATACGCCGGCCGTTCCTCCTCGGCGGCAGCCTCCAGATGGCAGGCACCGCGCTCGTGGTCGGCCTCATCGGCAGGGCGCTCGGCCTGAGCGTGCCGCAGAGCATCTACCTCGGGTTCGTGGTGTCGCTCAGCTCCACGGCCGTGGTGCTCGATCTGCTGCAGCAGCGCGCCGAGATCGACAGCCCCCACGGGCGGACCGTGCTCGGGATGCTCATCTTCCAGGACATCGCGGTGGTGCCGGTGATGCTGGCGGCGCCGCTGCTCGCCGGTGCGCGGTCGGGCAGCGCGCTCGGGGGGCTCGGCGAGCTCGCGGCGGGTGTGGCGACCGTGGGCGTGGCGGCGTACGTGGCGTACCGGTGGGTGGTGCCGTGGCTGCTTCACCGTATCGCGATGACCGGCAGCCGGGAGGCGTTCCTGCTCGGTGTGCTCGTCATCTGCATCGCGATCGCGACGCTCACGCACGAAGCGGGGCTGTCCCTGGCCCTCGGCGCGTTCCTCGCGGGACTGATCATCTCCGAGTCCGAGTACTCCCATCAGGCGGTGAGCGTCATCCTTCCGTTCAGGGACGCGTTCATGAGCCTGTTCTTCGTCTCGGTGGGCATGCTGCTCGACGTGCAGTACTTCCTCACGAATCCGCTCGCGGTGCTGGGCTTCACGCTCGCCGTGCTGACCATCAAGCCGGTCATCGCGGCGCTCTCGGCGCTGGCGGTCGGGCTCCCGCTGCGCAACTCGGTGCTCGCGGGTGCTTCGCTCGGCCAGATCGGGGAGTTCTCGCTCGTGCTCGCCACCGCCGGCGTCGCTGTGGGGCTGTTCGGCGCGGACGTGTTCCAGTCGATCCTCGACACGGCGGTCGCCACGATGTTGCTCGCGCCGCTGCTCATCGCCACCGGTCCGGCGCTCGCCGACGCGTTCGCGCAGTTGCCGCTTCCGGTGCGCATCCGGGAGGGCGGGGGGCTGGTGCGCATCGGCGCGGCCCACGATTACGACGGCCACGTGCTCATCGTCGGCTTCGGCGTGACCGGCCACAACGTCGCGCATGCGGCGGAGCGCGCGGGCGTCCCGTACGCGGCGCTCGAGATCAATGCCGGCGTGGTGCGCTCGGCCGTCGACGAGGGGCTTCACGTGCACTACGGGGATGCCACCCACGAGACGATCCTCAAGCACGTCAACGCCGAGCGGGCGAAGGCCATCGTGGTGGTGATCAACGACCCGGCGGCCGCGCGGCGCATCGTGGAGCTCGCTCGCCGCCTCGCACCGGGTGCCTACATCCTCGTGCGCAGCCGTTACCTTCGCGAGGTGGAGGCGCTCCATGCGCTCGGCGCCGATGAGGTGGTGGCCGACGAGCTCGAGGTGTCGATCGAGGTCTTCAGCCGCGTGCTGGCCCGCTTCCTCGTACCGCGCGAGGACGTGGAGCGGCTCGTGGCCGGCTCGCGTGTCGCGTGGCGGCACATGGCGCGCTCGCTTGCGCCCGCGGGGCCATCAGCAGCCGAACTGCGGGTGGAGGTGCCCGAGTACGGCACGCGATGCTTCCGCCTCTCGGAACACTCGCCGCTCGTGGGGCGCGCGATCACCGAGAGCCACCTTCGCTCGGAGCACGGCGTGAGCATCCTGGCGGTGAAGCGCGGCGGCGCCACCATCGGCAATCCATCGGGCACGTTCGTGCTCGAGCCGAACGACGTGCTGTTCGTGTTCGCCCCGGACCACTGGGAGCCCTCGGCGATCGCCTGACCGCAGCCGGACCGCCCGCGGGGCGGTCACCGCTTGCCGGGGATTCCCGGCGGGATGCGGCCGGCGCCGCTCAGGCCTCGCCACCCATCGCGTGAAGCGCCCCGGCGTGCAGGATCTCGCGGTCGCGCGTGACGAGGGCGTGGCGCACGATCTCGTCGTCGAAGTCAGGCTCCCCGGGACCGTTCTTGAACAGGTTGCTCACGAACGCGAGCATGTTCTTCCCGTACAACCAGCTGGAGTGCACAGGAACCGAGCCGGGGATGTTGATGTAGCCCATCACGGTCACCCCGTGAACGGCGCGCTCTTCGGCGGGGACGGTGGCCGCGCAGTTGCCGCCCTGGTCTACCGCGACGTCCACGATGACCGAGCCAGGACGCATCGAGGCAACCATCTCGTCTGTGATGAGAACCGGCGCGACCTCGCCCGGCACCAGCACGCTCGAAATAACGACGTCTGCCGAGGCGACGAGCGGCCTGAGCGCTTCCCGCTCGCGGTCGAGCCAGTCGGAGGAGAGCGCGTCGGCGGAGCCGACTTCGTCGAGCGCCAGATCGGCCGGGATCTCGAAGCCGACGATCTCGGCGCCGAGCCGGGCGGCCTCCTCGCGCGATCCCTCGCGGATATCGAACGCCTTCACCACCGCGCCGAGGCGCTTGGCGGTGGCGATCGCCTCGAGGCCCACGACGCCCGCGCCGATGACGAGGAACTCCGCCGGCGTGGTGGTGCCCATCGGCGTGTCGATAGCAGGAACGAAGCGGGGGAGGGCGGCGGCGGCCAGGAGGACCGACTTGTAGCCGGTCACGAGCGACATCGAGGAGAGCGCGTCCATGCTCTTGGCGCGCGGGATGCGGATGATGCCGTCCATCGTGAGTGCCGTGATGTTGCGGTCGCGCAGCGTGCGCACGATGTCATGATTGGCCGGCGCGGCCGGGTGGAGGAACGTGATGAGCATGGCGCCCTCGCGGAGCATCTCGGCCTCGTGGCGGCCGGTGGTGGTGTTGAAGTGCGGCTGCTTCACCTTGAGCACGATGTCGGCCCGTGCGAAGAGATCGTCGGCGCGCGCTACGATGCCCGCTCCTGCCGCGGAGTACTCGGCGTCCGAATGGAGCGCCCCCTCGCCGGCTCCCGTCTCCACCAGCACTTCGAAGCCCATCTGCACGTAGGCCACGACCTCATCGGGGAGAGCCGCTACTCGCCGTTCGCGTTCGAGGATCTCCTTCGGGATGCCGATGATCATGGCTCCTCCTGGTTCGACATCGGTGGCTGATTGCATAAACATGGTGTCGTGCTGTATCAACAACAGTCTACGACTCGCACAGTCACTTTGTTCCCATTGATTGGTACCACCGCCGCGCAAGGCGGGTATCATCGTGTTTTCCGGGTCGGCGGCGGAAGTGAAGGAGGCAGCTCGCGTGAGAAAGAAGACGCTGGTGGTCGCGCTCGGCGGCAATGCGCTCCTCAGGCGCTCGGACCCGATGACCGCCGAGGTGCAGCGGGCCAACGTGCGCGTCGCGGCCCGGACGCTCGCCCCCCTGGCCGATGAGTACAACCTGGTGATCGCCCACGGCAACGGACCGCAGGTGGGTCTGCTCGCGCTGCAGGCGGCCGCCTACAAGGACGTCGAGGCGTATCCGCTCGATGTCCTCGGCGCGCAGAGCCAGGGCATGATCGCGTACATGCTCGAGCAGGAGCTCGGCAACGTGCTCCCTCCCGAGAAGCCGCTCGCCACGCTGCTCACGATGGTGGAGGTCGATCCCGAAGACCCCGCGTTCGACGACCCGACCAAGTTCGTGGGACCCACGTACGTGCGCGCCAAGGCCGACGCCCTCGCCGAGGAGAAGGGTTGGATCTTCAAGCGCGACGGGGGTCTCTGGCGGCGAGTGGTCGCCTCGCCGGAGCCCAAGCGCATCTTCGAGATCCGGCCGATCCGCTGGCTCCTCGAGCACGACGCCATCGTGATCTGCACCGGCGGGGGCGGCATCCCCACCGCGTTCTCGAAGGAGCAGCCCAACAGGCTCACAGGAGTGGAAGCGGTGATCGACAAGGACCTGGCGAGCGAGCTGTTGGCTCGCGAGCTCGGCGCCGAGCTGTTCGTCATGGCCACAGACACCGACGGCGTCTACCTCGACTGGGGCAAGCCGCAGCAGCGGCGCCTCGACTGGGTGACACCCGAGGAGCTCGACGCGTATCGGTTCCCGGCCGGGTCGATGGGCCCAAAGGTGGAGGCGGCCACCCGCTTCGTGAAGGCCACGTGCCACCGGGCGGCGATCGGCAGGCTCGAGGACATCGGCGAGATCGTGGCGGGGCGCGCGGGCACCAACGTGGTGTGCGAGGTGCCCGCCGAACGGCCCGCCGAGTAGGGCGCCGGCCGATCTTCCGACTTACCCGGGCTGCGGCTCCCCGCTATGATTGCGCCAGTATCCGGGTCGCTACCGAAGGGCGCGCATCATGAAGAAGCTCAGTTGGCGGATGAAGCTCGGTCTCGGCCTGGCGGCCGCCACCGTCGTCCTGGTCGGCATCCACTACCTGATCTTCCACGACTGGCATCATCTCGCGATCTACGGCATGCACGACATCGCGATGATGCCGCTTGAGGTTCTCGTCGTGACGATGATCCTGCACTCGCTGCTTGAGAGACGCGCTCACCAGGAGATGATGGAGAAGCTCCACATGGTGATCGGCGCGTTCTTCAGCGAGGTCGGTACCGGGCTGTTGCACCGGGCCGCCGGGCTCGACGAGAACCTCGAGATCCGCGACCAGTTCCTCGTGAGCGCCAAGTGGGATGCGGCCCGGTACGACGCGGCGAAGCGCGCTGCTGCGAAGTACGACTACACGGTGCGGGCCGATGCGGCCGCGCTCGAGGAGCTTCGCGCGTTCGTGGTCGCCAAGCGCCCGTTCCTGCTCGGCCTCCTGCAGAACCCGAACCTGCTCGAGCACGAGAGCTTCACGGACATGCTGTGGGCCGTCTTCCACCTCTCCGAAGAGCTCGAGCACCGCAACTCGTTCGGCGACCTGCCCGAATCCGACCTCCGGCACCTCGCGGGCGACATCAAGCGCGCGTATGCGGCGCTCGCGGTCGAGTGGCTGGATCACGTGCGGCACCTGCAGAGCGCGTACCCGTACCTGTTCTCGCTCGCGGTGCGCACCAATCCGCTCGACACGAACGCCGTGGTCACCGTCGGGGAGTAGCGCGACCACCGGTCGGTCCCGGCGCGCCGCCGGGCTAGATCTCGGTCATCTCGGCGACGCGGCAGACGATGCGACCGCGCCCCGCGTGCTTGGCCGCGTACATCGCCGCGTCCGCGAGACGCATGATCTCGTCAGCAGTGACGTCGCCGTCCAGCGAGACCGCCACGCCGATGCTCGCCGGCATGCGCACGGCGTTTCCCCCGAGCTCGAAAGGCTGCTGCAGCTCGCCGAGTATGCTCTCGCCCACGGCGCGGGCGTCGTCTTCCGACGCGATATCGTGCAGCACCACCGCGAACTCGTCGCCGCCGAAGCGGGCGACGGTGTCGGTGGCGCGCACGCGGGCGCTGATGCGTGAGGCGGCGAGTGCCAGCAAGCGGTCGCCGGCCTGGTGGCCGTACGTGTCGTTCGTCTCCTTGAAGCGGTCGAAGTCCATGAACAGGACCGCCACCGGGCGATGACGGCGCCGAGCGAGACCGAGGGCGATCTCGAGCCGGTCGTTGAAGAGCATGCGGTTGGCAAGGCCGGTGAGCGAGTCGTGGAAGGCCATCTCCCGTACGCGCTCCTCGGTCTGGAGCCGCTCGGTGATGTCGCGGCCCACGCTCGCGATCGCATGCGCCCCGCGATACTCGATCATCGCCGCGTGCACCTCGAGCGGGAGGACCGTGCCGTCGGCGCGCAGATGCCCGGTCTCGAAGATCACCGGCTCGCCTCGCTGCAACGCGTCCCGGTGGAGCTCGCACGTGCCGGCGAACGCGGGAGCCACGAGCGAGGGGATGAGTCGCGCCATGAGTTCCTCGCGGGTGAGGCCGCGCATCTCGGCGGCGGCCGAGTTGGCGTAGAGGATCCGGCCGGTGCGGTCGTGGATCATGATCGAGTCGCTCACGCTGTCGAGGAGGTACGACTCGAACTGGAGCTGATGCTCGATCCGGCGGCGCTCGGTGACGTCCTCGCCGGAGCTGAGCACGCTCACCGGGTCGCCGCTTGCGTCGCGTACCAGCGAGCGGTTCCACGCGATGAGGAGTCGGGTCCCGAGCGCGTCGACGATCTCGTACTCCGTTGCCGTCTCGGGACGGTGGCCGTTCTCCTCGTGCCGGGCGAAGGCGAGGAAGCTCGCGCGGGCCTGCTCGCGCACGTCGGCGGGCACGAACGTGTCGAACCAGTCGCGGCCGTTCACCTCGGATTCGCACGCGCCGAGGAGCTCGCAGCCGGTGCGGTTGATGAGTTGGATCCGGCCGTCGAAGTCGAGCCCCACGAGGATGACGCGCGCGGCGTCGAGGTAGGACTGCGCGCGCTGCTTGGCATCGGCAAGCTCACGCTCCGAGCGCTCGATGTAGCGCAGGCGGGCGACCGTGATCGCCAGCAGGAGGAACGCGGTGAATGTCGAGCCGCCGATGACGAGCAGCCATGCGATGTCGAAGCCCAGGGTCGCCTCCTCACGTCGCCGGCATGGAGTGCATGCAGGTACGTCGTTTCAGTATCGGTGGCGTAGGGTCCAGGCACAATCGCCCGAAGCCGAATGGTATACCGCGGGTGCCCGACGGCGTGAGCAGACCGTTCGTCGGAAGGGACTCGTGCATCGCTGCTTCGGGTGCGCGGTGCTCTCGCATTGCCGCTCCGAGCGCGCCTCGGTATACTGCGCTACGCCGCCTTCGCGCAGGCGGCACCCCTGCGGAGGGGTGGCAGAGTGGTTGAATGCGGCGGTCTCGAAAACCGTTTAGCGGGCAACCCCCGCTACGAGGGTTCGAATCCCTCCCCCTCCGCCAGTAGCAGCGCAAACGTGGTCCCGATCGTCCCGAGAAGGGAGGTCGGGACTGCGCCGTATTCTGACCGCACAAACGTGTGTCTGAGCTGCTCGCGCTGTGGGTCAAAGTGATGGATGAACTCCTCCGGCGGACTACTAGGTGGTGAACATGATGTCTCGTCCGGTCTCGGTGTCATGCACGCCGCCATCGATCGGGAGGTATCGAGGGCTGTTGTACTCCGGCGGCAGGATCACCAGCGCTGGTTTCACGCATACGAACCTCCAACCGAACGGGTTTCCCGTGCCGTGGTCTTCCCAAAGGAAGCCGCAGTCTGCTAGGACCTTGAAGTACTCCCCGATGACTGCTGCTGGAGCACGCACACGGTCGCCCGTATCCTTCCACGCCCAGTAGAGCGATCTCTCCCAGATTTCCGGGTGTCTCTCGTGCAGCGTCTCGAGTGCGTACTTGACCGAGACGAAGCGAGAGCGGTCCTGCTTGTTGAAGACCCATGTGCGGAAGAGCGCACTTTGCCAGACGGTGCGGTGCACGGTCCAGAGGTACTCGCCGTTGATCTCGTGATTGAGGTACCAGGGCGTCTCCGCGCCCTCAGGGATGCCGAATGTCCGTCTGTTTGCCACCCAGATCGGGTTGGCCGCCAGGTCCTTCTCGGTCCTTGCCGCCATCATCTGCTGGTACTTCGCAGACATGACCCTCTCGCGGTCCTTCCGGGTGCGGTCTTCGGCCTTCTGTCGTCTCTCCTCGGCCTCACGTTGCTCTCGCTCGCGTTCCTCTTGCGCCTGCTGCATCTCCTGGACGAGCCTCGCCTGGACGTCGCGCTCGTTCGGATGGAAGAGCCAGATCTTGCGCTCCTCGCTCGCAATCAGAGCCTCTTCCACTGCCATCCGATCGAACTCCTCGAGACTGACCATGTCTTGGAGGTCGATCTCGATGCAAGGGTAGCCGAGCGCTTCGAGTCGCGCGCACTTCTCCTCGTCAGCGAAGTGAGTCACAGCCACTTCGACCAGCAGTGGCGGCTTGTCGTCGGCTCGCTGCAGGACAACATCCGGGATGACCCCGCCCATCGACTGCTCCAAGGCAACGCCGGTGTAGGGCACGTCCACCGCCTCGCTCACAGTCGCCGAACGGCAACCAACGTACGTCGTCTCCTCGGGAACCCTGACCGAGGAGTTCCTCGCGAAGACCTCCTTTGCGAAAGAATGTAGCGCCGACTCGGTCGCGCCTTCGCAACCGGTCTGCACGTTGTGCGAGAAGTGGGGGACCTTGACCTTGCCCAAGTTGCGCGCCTGAAGAGGCCGCCCGCACTTGGGGCACGTGCAATCGCATCTCAGGCCGTTCTCGGCGTCGGTGAGTTCACTGATGTGCACGATCGTCCCGTCGGCACGTCTGCCGAAGGGCACCTTGAGTTCCTCTGTCATGCGACCCCCTCGCCTGCCCGAACACTCCGCCACACAGGGTATCGACTCGCTCTGACATCATCTGGAGTCCTTGCTCCAGCCTCTTGGGACAAATAGTGCAACAGTTATAGACAAGTGTTGTATTATTTGTCCCATGCGACAGCCAACAGACACAGCCATAGCAACTGCCGAGGGCATCTTCCGGGCGCACGACGGCGTGATGCGCACAGGAGAGGCGCTCGATGCCGGCATCCATCGGCGGACGCTCTACTGGATGAGGGACAACGGGCTGCTGGAGCCACTGAGCCGGGGCGTCTACGTACTGGCGTCGTTTCCACTCCCCGCCAGCCCCGACATCGCCGCGGTCCTGCGACGCGTCCCGAAGGCCGTGCTGTGTCTCGTCAGCGCGCTGGCATATCACGAGATCGGCACGCAGATTCCGAACGCAGTGCAGATCGCACTCCCGCGAAGCACTCGGCCCCCTCGGTTCGACTACCCGCGCGTTCAGGTGTTCAGCATGGGGGAGGAGGCCTTCAAGGTAGGCATCGAGAGCCACGCCACTGCGGGCAGCACGATTCGCGTCTACTCGCTGGCCAAGACGGTTGCCGACTGCTTCAAGTTCAGGAACAGGATCGGGCATGATGTGGCAATCGAAGCGCTCCAGGAAGCAGTCCGGTCACGGCACGTGAGCCCTGCGGAGATACTCGAGTACGCAAAGATTGACCGGGTCGCACGCGTGATCAGGCCATACCTCGAGGCTTTGCAGTGAGTCCTCGCGAGGTTGCCAATCTCCCGGCTTCGGCCCGTGCGCGTTTGCTCAACCTGGCTCGGGAGCAAGGCGAGTCCTTCGACCAACTGCTCGTCTACTATGCGATCGAGCGCTTCTTGTATCGGCTGTCACGCACGCAGTGGGGAAGCCGTCTTGTGGTCAAGGGGGCCACCATGCTGCGGGCCTGGGGCACGCCCCTGGGTCGGCCTACCCGAGACATCGACTTCCAGGGCTATATCGACAACTCGGCCGAAGCCGTCACTAGCGCCGTACAGGAGTGTCTGGCGGTCGAGTATCCGCAAGACGGCCTGGTCTTCGACCAGGATGTGCGGACCGAGCCAATCAACGTCGACGATCGCTACCCGGGCGTTCGCGCAACTGTGTCGGGTCACCTAGACGGAGCGCGCTTCAAGGTGAAACTCGATGTCGGTATCGACAACGCGGTGATGCCGGACCCCGAGTGGGTCGAATACCCGACACTGCTCGATCTCGATGCACCACAGATACTCGCGTACCTGCCAGACACAGCGGTGGCAGAGAAGTACGAGACGATGGTGAGCCGAGGTGAAGCGAACAGCCGCATGAAGGACTTCTACGACGTGTGGCTGCTGTCGCGAACACATGAGTTCGATGGGCGGCAACTCGCCGACGCGTTGACCGCTACCTTCGGCCACCGGGGGACACCCCTGTCCAGCAGCCCTCCACCCGCGCTTACGCCCGCCTTCTCCGGGTCTGATGATGCCCAGGCGCAGTGGCGCGCCTTCCTGCGCAAGTCCGCAGTGACCGCATCGGAGCGTCTGTCTGAGGTTTGCGCGGACATCATCATCTTCATCGTGCCGGCCGCTGCTGCCGCCGCAGGGGGGACGCAGTTCGACCAGACCTGGAGACCGTCCGAGGGATGGTCATGAGGATGATGATGAAGAAGAAGTAGAGAATCTGGTCTTGCAGAGCGGAGTACCGTACGCAGCGCTTGCCGCGAGGGCAGTGCATGGGTCGCAAGATCATCACGATGTGCGTGAATCCGTACCGAACACCCCCCTCGAAAACCGTTTAGCGGGCAACCCCCGCTATGAGGGTTCGAATCCCTCCCCCTCCGCCATTAGAAGACATCAACAGCCCCGGTCACCTGAGAAGGTGCCGGGGCTGTTGTTCTCGGGAGGGGGTCGGCAACCCCGAGCCTACTCGTCGATCCCCAGCGAGCCGAGCGCGGCCTCGACGATCGTGTCGTCGGCCGTGTTGTCGCCGAGCACGTCGTGGACGCATCCAGGCGCGGAGAGCGAGAGCGCGATCGGCTGAAGGAGACATCCCAGGAACGAGGCCGCGAGCACCCGCGGGTTACCGGCCCGAACGTCGCCGCTCACTTGACCCCGCTTGATGATCCGTGCGAGCACGTCCACCGGAAGGTCCGGATCGGCGGGCATGCTTCCGGCGGCCGAGGGCGGCGCCTGCACGAGGGCGAAGACGAACGCGTCGGGCCGCTCCCGGTATAGCGCGAGCACGCGGAACGCGATCTCGCGTAAGGCGTCCGCGGGCGATTCGGCCTGCTCGCGCGCAGCCAGTTCCGCGGTGAGGGTCGAGATGGCCTGCATGTGCAGCCCGCGGCCGAGGACCTCCTTGGAGGTGAAATGGCGGTAGAGGGCGCCGTCGGACACGCCTGCGGCCTGCGAGATGTCCCGGATGCGCGTCGCGTCATAGCCGTTGCGCGCGAAGCACGCCAGGGCTGCGCTCATGATCGCTTCGCGCTGGCTGGGTCGCGGCGTCACGATGTCGCCCGCGGCGCGAACCGGGCCTCGTCGGCATCGACGCTCCACTCGCCCCGGACGCCGGCTTGCGCTGCTCCGACCTCGGCATGGAGCATCGCGATCCCGAGGTCGAGCGACGCGGTCCAGTAGGCCTTCGGCACCGTGGAGATCACGAAGGAGCCATCATCCATGCGCATCCTGCAGGGCTGGCGATTGGCGCCTGTTGGAGCCAGGCGAACGGCCTCCGCCGCCTCTTGCGCCCACTTCGGCCAGCCCTCGTGGCCCGGAGCGGTCTTGTCGAGCGGCAGGCGGCTTCTGGCTCGCAGCGTCGCGCGTGTCAGGCGCTCGGACACGCCGATCTTCGTCACGGCGGTACCCAGCGCCGCTATCGCATGCACCCGTTCGTGCTCTCCGAGGTCGACCAGCTCACCCGTGCGCTCGGCGTCGAACGCTGCGGCCAGCCAGCAGGTGTCCAGGCCGGCTGCCGTGGCGTCGAGGATGACCGCCTCGCCGACGTAACCTACTTCGCGGCCAGCCGCCTCTCTGCCCACGAGCGCGATCGCCGACGGAGCGCCCTCGATCCGTCCGTAGCTGCCGATCAGGCCGGCGAACACTTGCGGGGGTGCCTGCCGAAGAAGCACGGGGCGCGCACCGGTGCCTGCAGCTGCGAGCCGGCGGCGCGTCTGGTCGAGACGGTCGAGGAGGACGGGGTCCACTGGCGCGCCATCGAATCGACGGCTCGATACTCTCCTGGGAATAGCCTCGAACCATGCCGGGTCGAATTCCACGGATGGGAAGGTGTTGCGTGTCATCGGGACTCCTTCGGTGCGGCAAGCGGAACCTACTGAAAGTGAGTGTTCACTCACAAACGTGTGCGTGTCAAGCGCCCTGTTGTCCCATGCTCGATACCTGCAACGCGTCGCGAAGCGATGCGGTCCTTCAAGAACCGTCGTCGCAGTAAGGGGCGACGTCCCCGCTGCGGATCGGTCCTTGGTAGAGATCGCGTCCGAACTCGTGGAACTCGGCCACCGACACACGCCCATCGACCCGTGAGGCGATGCGGGAGCGCAGCTCGTCGGCGGTGAGCGACGCGTTGGTGGCGAGGATGATGATCTCGCTGTGCGAAGCGGGGCCGCCGCCACGCGAGAAGCCCACCACGAACGGCCAGACGTTGGCGAAGGACCCGCGGAGCGTGCGGTAGAGCCGCCGGAACGGTCGGCTGTGGTCGCCGGTGACCGAGCCGTGCATGTTGTACGCGAGCACCCCGTTCTCGGCGAGGCGGCCGAGCACCACGCGGTGGAACTCCTCGGTCGCGAGCGGAGCGGGCACCGCGTCATCATCGAACGCGTCCACGATCACGATGTCGTAGGTGTCGCGCGACCGCTCGAGGAACGCACGGCCCTCGGCGATGTGCACCAACAGGCGCGCGTCACGCGGGAGAGCGAAGCTCGTGCGCGCAAGCTCGGCCACGCGGGGGTCGATCTCCACGGCATCGATCTGCACCCACGGGTAGTCGCGCCACATCCGCTTGGCGATCGTGCCGCCGCCGAGCCCTATCATGCAGACGCGTGCGGCGTCCGGCTTCACGGCGATCGTAAGGTGCAGGTAGCCCGGGTAGTCGAAGTCGGTCTCGAACGGAGCGTCGAGGTACATCGACGACTGCTGCATCCGGCCGATCTGCAGGATGCGGATCGCGCCGTGCTCGACCACACGGATGTCTGGCTCCTGGCGGCTCAGCGCGCCACTCCTCTGCGGTTCGGCGGTTCCGCGCACAGCGGAAGTCTAACAGGCGCGAGGTGCTCGGGTGGCGCTACGGAACCACGCGCGGCGCCCGCGTCGCGGCTACAATCGGGAGGTGAGGGCGGGCGGGACCTGGTCGGGAGGGCGCGCGATGGGCGAAGGCAGGGTGGCGATCGTCGGTGGGGGAGCGGCCGGACTCGTCGGCGCGATCTCGGCCGCGAGGGCAGGCGCACACGTCACGCTGCTCGAGGCCGGTCCGCGCGTGGGGCGCAAGATCCTCGTCTCGGGCAACGGGCGCTGCAACCTGTCCAATCTCGCCGTGGCGCCGGAGGCGTACAACTCCCCGGCCTTCGTGGCGCCGGTGCTCGCGGGATTCTCGTGCGAGGACATCCGCGCGTTCTTCGGCGAACTCGGCGTGCTCACG
>DCVQ01000039.1:0-16115 GCA_002328745.1 Actinobacteria bacterium UBA2184 | reverse complement strand
GCCTCGGGCACACCCGGGAGCCCCTCTGGCCCGCGCTCGTTCCGCTCGCGACCGACACCCGCTCGATCCGGGGACTCTCGGGCGTGCGCGTGCGATGTGCGGGGAGCGTGCTGGACAGCGCCGGGGCCGTGCTGGCTACCGAGCGCGGAGAGCTGCTCTTCCGCGACTACGGGGTGAGCGGCATCATGGTCCTCGATCTCTCCCGCGTGGCTCGGCCCGGGAGCACGATCTCGCTCGACTTCTTCCCGGACGTAGACGCGCTCGCCATGGAGGGCTTCCTCGCCGAGCGGATCCGCACGCTCGGCTGGCGGAGTGCGGGGACGTTCTTCAACGGGATGCTTCACACGCGCATCGGCCAGGCGGTGCTCCGGGTGGCCGAAGTCTCGTCGGACACGCCGGGCACGTCGCTCGACGCGCTCGCGCTCGCGCGGCTGCTGAAGGACTTCCGGCTCGCCGTCACGGGCACGGGCGACCCGGCGCAGGCGCAGGTCACCCGTGGAGGCGCCGCGCTCGGGGAGTTCGACGCCGTCACGCTCGCATCGCGCGTGGCGCCCGGGGTGTTCGCGGCGGGCGAGGTGCTCGACGTGGACGGCCGCTGCGGCGGGTTCAACCTGCACTGGGCGTGGGCGTCCGGCATCGTCGCCGGGCGCGGCGCGGCCGCGCACGCGGCGGGGATCCCCGCGTGATCGAGATCCGCAATCTCGATCTCCCGCTGTCGGCGGGCGACCCGTCCGGAGAAGGCCTCACGAGCGCTGCCGCGCGACGTCTCGGGGTCGATGAGGACCGGATCGCCTCGGTGCGGCTCCTCAAGCGATCCGTGGATGCCCGCCGCAAGCCGAACGTCCACTTTGTGGTCACGCTCGGCGTGACGCTGGTGGCGACGGCCGATGAGCCGGGCGTCGTCGAGCGCGTGGGCGACGATGACGTGTTCATCGCCCCGGAGAGGCCGCCGGCCGCACGTGTCCGGCTCGCGGCGGCCCCGGGGGTGCGGCCTGTGGTGGTGGGCACCGGCCCGGCAGGGCTCTTCGCGGCGCTCGCTCTGGCGCGCGCCGGAGCCTGCCCGATCGTGCTCGAGCGCGGTGCCGCGGTCGACGGACGCATCCGTGCGGTGAGCACCTTCCTTCGGGAGGGAGTGCTCGATCCCGACTCGAACATCCAGTTCGGCGAGGGCGGGGCGGGGACCTTCTCCGACGGAAAGCTCACGACGAACACCAAGGACCCGCGCTGCCTCAGTGTGCTCGAGGCCTTCGTCGAAGCGGGCGCCGCCGAAGAGATCCTGTGGCAGGCGCGGCCTCACATCGGCACCGACTACCTCACGGGAGCCGTGCGGAGGCTTCGCGAACAGATCGAGTCGCTCGGCGGAGAGGTGCGCTTCACCACGCGACTCACCGACCTGCTCCTCGGCGCGGACGGGCTGTTGCGAGGCGTGGTGACCGATGGAGAGCGAGGCCGAGAGGAGTTCGCGTGCGAGGCGCTCGTGCTCGCCACCGGCCACAGCGCGCGCGATACCTTCGAGATGCTGCACGGGCGGGGAGCGAACCTCGCGCAGAAGGCGTTCTCCATCGGTGTGCGCGTCGAGCATGACCAGCAGATGATCGACCGGGCGCAGTACGGAGGGGCGGCCAGCCATCCCGCGCTCGGCGCCGCGGACTACAAGCTCTCGGAGCACCTGCCCTCGGGGCGCACGGCCTACACGTTCTGCATGTGCCCCGGTGGCGAGATCGTGGCGGCGGCGAGCGAGCCCGGTGGAGTGGTCACCAACGGCATGAGCCGGTTCGCGCGCGATGGCGCCAACGCCAACGCGGCGTTCCTCGTCAACGTCGGGCCCGGGGACTTCGAGGGTGACGACCCCTTGGCCGGCGTGCGATTCCAGCGTCGCTGGGAGCGTGCCGCGTTCGAGCTGGGCGGACGCACTTTCCGCGCACCTGCGCAGTTGCTCGGCGACTTCCTGCAGGGAGTCGCGTCCACTGAGGCCGGCAGCGTCTCTCCGACGTATCCGCTCGGCGTGACGTACGCCGACCTCGCGGAGTGTCTGCCCGGGTTCGTGGTCGCATCGCTGCGCGAGGCCGCACCCGTCTTCGATCGCCGCCTTCGGGGCTTCGCCACGCCCGACGCGGTCCTGACGGGAGTGGAGACGCGCTCGTCATCGCCGGTGCGCGTGCTGCGCGACGACTCGCTGCAGTCGAACCTGCGCGGCGTCTACCCGTGCGGCGAGGGGGCGGGCTACGCGGGCGGCATCATGTCCGCAGCGGTCGACGGCATACGCTGCGCCGAGGCGGTGCTGGCCCGCTACGCGTGAGCATGTGGCGAGGAGCGCCTCTCCCGGAGCCAGGCCTTGTCCCGGTCCCTCGGGTATATGGAAGTACATGGCATGGTGCCACCGTTCAGGGGAGGACGAACCCGTGCGCGACGAACACGGCGTGGAGTCACGATCGTCGGCCGCTCACCGCGCGTCGGCCGAGGTCGTGGCGGGGGCTGTGGCACAGGGACTCGGCGCGCTGGATGAGTGGCAGGCGAAGGCGCTGCTCGCCGACTACGGGATCTCCGTCCCCGCAGGCGGGCTCGCGCGCGACGAGGACGAGGCCGCGGCGATCGCCCGGCAGCTCGACGGTCCGGTCGTCGTCAAGGCCGTAGGGTCGCACATCGGCCACAAGACGGAGCACGGACTGGTTGCCCTGAACCTGCAGGGAGACGAGGCCGTGCGCTCCGCCGCCCGCTCGCTCCTGGCGCTCACCGAGGGCCAGGATGCCCGGCTGCTCGTCGAACGGATGGTGCGCGGCGCTCGGGAGCTCATGATCGGCATGAAGCGCGACCCGCTGTACGGCCCGGTGCTCCTCTTCGGCGTGGGCGGCATCCTCGCCGAGGCGCACAGGGACGTGACGCTCGGCGTGACGCCGGTAGAGGACCGCGATATCGAAGGCATGCTGGACGGAATCAGAGCCAGCGCGCTGCTCGGAAGCTTCCGCGGCATGCCGGCCGTGGACCGCGAAGCGCTTGCGAGCGCCCTCCGCGCGCTGCAGCGCATCGCCGAGGACCATCCGGCGGTGATGGAGATCGACGTCAACCCCCTCATCGTGGAAGGCTCGGCGCCGGTGGCGGCCGATGCGCTGGTGGTGCTGGAGCCCGACGAGGAGCGGCACACGCACGCGTCGCGCGCGCATGTCACCCCCGATCTCGGCCCGCTCTCGGAGCCGCGCTCGGTGGCGGTGATCGGCGCCTCCAACGATCTGTCGAAGTGGGGCGGTTCGCTTGTTCGGAACCTGATCGATGGCGGCTTTGCGGGCGCGATCTACCCCGTGAACGGGCGTGGCGGCAGCGTGCTCGGTCTGCCCGCGTTCGCGAGCGTGGCCGAGCTGCCTGAGGCGCCCGACCTCGCGCTCGTCGCGGTGAAGGCCGAGCACGTGATCGCCGCGGTCGAACAGTGCGGGCAGCGCGGGGTGCGCGCGGTGCTCGTAGTGGCCGCGGGTTTCTCCGAGGCGGGGGAGACCGGCGCCGAGATGGAGGCGGAACTCGTGGAGACGGTCCGCCGTTGGGGCATCACCCTGATCGGTCCCAACTGCATGGGCCTCCTCTCGCTGCACAGCCATCTCCACGCCGTCGGCTTCCTTGAGTTGCGACCGCAGGCGGGACGGCTGAGCATCGTCTCGCAGTCGGGAAACATCGGCGTGCAGCTCGTCACCAGGGCCGAGCGACGGGGGGTAGGCATCGACAAGTACGTCAGTGTTGGGAATCAGGCCACCACGAGCGCGCTCGATGTGCTCGATGCGCTGGGCGACGATCCGCAGACGGCCACGGCCCTCGTATATCTCGAGGGGGTGGGCGACGGTCGGCGTTTCTTCGACGTGGCGCGCCGCCTCACGCCGAGGAAGCCGGTGGTGGTGCTGCGCGGCGGCCTGACCGAGTACGGGGTCCGCGCGGCTGTGTCGCACACCGGCGCGATGGCGGGGTCGTCCGACGTCTTCATGGCGGCGGCGCACCAGGCGGGCTGTCTCGTGCGCACGGGCCCCGACGAGAGCCTGGATCTGGCGATGTGCCTCACCTCGCTCCCGCTGCCGGCTGGCCGGCGGGTGGCGGTCATGACGCTCGGCGGAGGTTGGGGCGTGCTGGCGGCGGACGAGGTGGCTCGCAACGGCCTCGAGCTGGCCCCGCTGGAACCTGACGTTCTCGCCGAGCTGGACAAGCTCCTGCCCGGCTACTGGAGCCGCAGCAACCCCATCGACCTCGTGGCGGCCATCGGTTCGGATCTTGCGCAACGTGCGCTGACGGTGCTCGCGGAGAGCGAGAGCGTGGATGCCGTGGCGGTGCTTGGCATCCTCAACAGCCCGTCCACCGGCTCGGTGTCGGACCACGGGGTGGCCGCCGACACGGCGGGAAGAACGGCCGGCGACAGGTTCAACCCCGGGGAGACCGCGTTCCTCACGCGCGTGACCGAGCTCATGGAGAGTACGGGCAAGCCGATCATCAACGTCCCGCTGCGCCCGCTCGAGGTCGCGACCTTCCACGGCCCCGCGCGATACGACGCGGTCATCCTCTACTCGCCCGTCGCCGCGGTGCGCGCTCTGGCCGCCATGGCCTGGTACGGGGAGTACATCGCCGCACACGATGCGCAGGCGCGTCAGCCGCGGTAAACGGGTCGTTCTCGGGGCATATCCAGCGATAGGCTGGTTCGCACGCCGTTCGGACCGGCTGTCGACGGGAGGGGTCGGCATGGACCGGGAGCACGAGGAGGCCGAGGCGCCGACCGTGCAGGCGCACACACCGGAGGAGCGAGCGGCCCTTCACGAACGCGTCAGCGAGATGGTGGGCTACGTCAATCTGCTGGAAGCGCACGACCAGGCGCTCGACGAGGAGATGCGTGCGGAGCGAGAGCGGGCACAGGCCGCAGCGCCGAACGAGGTGGAGGGGATCCTCGCAGCAAGCCGCGTGGAACGCGGCTGGCGGGAGACACGCCAACCGGTGTGGTGGGCGATCGGCGTCCTGCTCATCGGCATCGTCCTCGCGGTGATCGCATTCATCGGAGGCGGGTCCGATGCCACATCGTCGACCAGCGGGTCTGATGGCGCCGCCGGTGCGGCCGCCGAAGAGCAAGCCGACGATGAAGGGGCTTCAGGCGCGGGCGCGGTGGGCGATGAGGTCGATACCGGCGGCGCCGCCGATGCCGGGGATGCTGCGTCATCCGCCGGTGACGACTCGCCAGCCGCGCCAGAAACGGCCGACATCGAGTACCTCCTCGATCTGGCGTCCGAGGTCGTGGCACATGCGGGAGCCGCCAACGCGGCCGTCAGCGCCGACGACAAGGGGGCGGCAAGCGAGCAACTCAGGGCGATCAAGCCGCTCATGACCCAGTACATCGAAGGGGGCGGCGATCTGGTGATGCACGACTTCTCGGAAGCGCAGGACGCATGGCTGTGGGCGGCGAACAGCTACGTCAGCGGGAACACGGGAGCGCTCGCCGATATGCAGGCCGCGTACGCCGTCATGGTCGCGGCACTCGAGCGCTACGAGGGGGCGGCCGCGAAGGACTGACCACGCTGCGTTCTCGCGTAGCGCACCGTTCCAGGCGCCGCGCGTCGGAGCGGTCCGCGCGCTGACGTCAGGACGATCTTCATCCGGCGAACGCCGCGAAATATCAAACATTGTGACTTGCTGTTACAAGGTTTGACGGGCTATGTTCCTTGCTGCCCCCGGAGTCCGGGGTGAGGCGAGTTCCGACGGAGAAAGGGCAAGGGATGACGTTTCCGGTACTGCAGGACAAAGTAGCGATCATCACCGGCGCAGCCATGGGCATGGGCGAAGCCACCGCCAAGCTGTTCGCGGAGGCCGGCGCCAAGGTGGTCGTCGCCGACTACAACGAAGAGCTCGGCAAGAAGGTCACCGACGAGATCAATACGGCTGGCGGCACGGCCCACTTCGTGCGCGTCGACATCTCCAAGTCGGACCAGGTGAAGGCCATGGTCGACGAGACCGTCAAGGTCTTCGGCCGCCTCGATTGCGCGGTCAACAACGCCGCGATCACGCCCGACCAGGGCTTCTCGGCCGATTTCGACGAGGACTACTGGGATCGCCTGATGGCGGTGGATCTCAAGGGCACGGCGCTCTGCCAGAAGTACGAGCTGCAGCAGTTCATGGCGCAGGGCGAAGGCGGCGCCATCGTGAACATCTCCTCGGTAAGCGGCTTCCGCCCGCAGCCGGGCACACCCGCATACGTGGCCGCGAAGCACGCGGTGTGGGGCCTCACGAAGACCGCCGCGATGGAGTACGGCCCGCACCAGATCCGCGTGAACTGCGTCGCTCCGGGCGCCGTCGACACGCCGATGCTCCGCGGTGCGCTCGAGCAGTTCGGACTCGACCCGGTGACCTACGCGCCGCAGCTGAGCCTGCTCAATCGCTTCGCGCAGCCTCGTGAGATCGCGCAGGGCACGATGTGGTTGTGCTCGGACGCCGCATCATACGTGACGGGCACCGTCCTGCACGTCGACGCCGGATACGCCACCGGCCGCTAGGCCCCACGGTCGTCGTTTCTTCCGTTGCAGGTTTCGAATCCTCAGCCGGAAGGTTACAGCGCAGCCTCGGTCGCCCGATGAGGGTGGCCGAGGCTGTAGTGTTGGTGGCGCGGTGAAGGTTGGCGAGACGAATCTGCGTGGAGGGAAGGCCGGTCATGAGCAGCGATGCACGACAGGGAGCGGAGTCGCGCCTGGACGGATGGCGTGCTCACGTGCTGGCACACGGCGGAACCGAGGCGGACGTGTCGGCTGCCGAAGCCCGGTTGCGCGAGCACATCGCCACGCTCGGCGATGCGGGCCTGGATGCCGACGAGGTCTTCTGGGTGGCCCTCAGGCGAGTAGCGGAGAGCGATGAGACCACCCGCGGCTTCGCTCGTGCGTACCTCGACGCATCGTGGGTGCAGAGCGTCGGGGACGAAGCCCCAGTCGAACGGGGCTCGTCGCGGGGCGTCGGCGCCGAGTTCCGGGTCATGCTCGGCTGCGCGGCGGGCGCTGCGCTCGCAGTCAAGGTCCCCGCGCTCTTCGGACTCGATCTCGACGGGGAGGGGGCGGGATTCTACGCGCGCAACGTGAGCCTCCTCGTGCTGCCGTTCCTCGCGCTGTACTTCATCTGGAAGCGCGGAGCGAGCACGAAGGTCATCGGTATGCTCGGCGCGATCTTCCTCGCCGCGGCCGTCTTCGCCAACGTGTATCCCTTCGAGCCGGGTGGCGCCACCGAGGCGCTCGCGGCGCTCCACCTTCCGATCGCACTGTGGCTCGCGGTCGGCCTCGCGCACGCGGGCGGCGAATGGCTGTCCGGCGCGCGACGCATGGAGTACGTGAGATTCACCGGGGAGTGGCTCGTCAACTACGCGCTCATCGCGCTCGGCGGCGGCGTTCTCGTCGCGATAACCGCTGGCGTGTTCGAGGCGATCGGCCTCGATGCCGAACCGCTCATCGCCGAGTGGGTTCTCCCGTTCGGCGCCGCGGGAGCGGTCATCGTCTCGGCATGGCTCGTCGAGACCCGGCGTACGCTCGTCGGGGGGATGGCGCCGATGCTGGCCCGCGTGTTCACGCCGCTGTTCGCGCTCATGCTCGTGGCCTTGCTGACCGCCGTCGCCTGGACGCAGGGCATCATCGACGTGGAGCGTGAAGTGCTCATCTTGTTCGACGCGCTGCTGGTGGTCGTGCTCGCCCTGCTGCTGTACGCGACTTCGGCGCGCGACCCGCATGCCGGGCCGGGGACATTCGACCGGATCCAGCTCCTGCTCGTCGTTGCCGCTCTGGCGGTGGACGTGTTCGCGCTCGTCAGCATCGCCGGCCGTCTGGCCGAGTTCGGTTTCAGCGCGAACAAGGCAGCGGCGCTCGGCCTCAATCTCATCCTGCTCGCCAACCTCGCGTGGTCGGCGGTCCTGCAGGCGCGCTTCCTGAGGGCCCGGCACGGCCTCGAGCCGGTCGAGCAGTGGCAGATGCGCTACCTGCCCGTGTACGCGCTGTGGGCGGCGATCGTCGCCGTCGCGTTCCCGCTGCTGTTCAGTTTCGCCTGATCCTCGCGGCCCGTTCCGACCGGCGCGCCCGGCCCCGCCGGCACCCCTGGCGGCCGCAGCCGGGTCGTCCTTCGCGTGCACTATGAAACAATTGTTACAAAGTGTAGGATGATCCTACTCAGACCGTCACCGTGTCTGCGAAAGATCGGAGGTCCGGCATGCCTCGTACCTACGTTGTGACAGGAACCGCCTCGGGTATCGCGGCGGCGACCGCGCGGATTCTCAAGGAGCGCGGCAACACCGTCATCGGCGTCGACATCCACGATGCCGACATCGTCGCCGACCTGAGCACCAAGCAGGGGCGGCTCGACGCCGCGAACAAGGCGATCGAGCTCTCAGGCGGGAAGATCGATGCGGTGATCGCCTGCGCCGGTCTGGCTCATCCGATCGCCAAGACCGTCTCGGTCAACTACTTCGGCATGACCGAGTTCCTCGGCGTCCTCGCCCCGACGCTTGCGAAGTCGGAGGCCCCCCGGGCGGCCCTCATCAGCTCGATGGCCTCGCTCATGCCCAACGACCAAGCGCTCGTCGAGGCCATGTGCGTCGACGACGATGAGGCGAAGGCGGTCGCCCGCGCGCAGGAGCTCGTGGATGCGGGCGGCGGCATGGAGCAGCTCATCTACGGCTCCACCAAGCGCGCCATCAGCCGGTGGGTACGCCGGGAATCGCCCAAGGAGCAGTGGGCTGGCGCGGGCATCCCGCTCAACGCCATCGGCCCGGGCATCGTGAAGACGCCGATGGTGGCCGACATGATCGCCACCGCCGAGGCACGCGCCGGGCTCGATCAGGCGGTCCCCATGCCGCTCAACTACTACCTCGAGCCCGAGAACGTCGCCTACCTGCTCATCTGGCTGACGAGCGTCGAGAACACGCATGTGACCGGGCAGACGATCTACATCGATGGCGGCTCGGATGTGGTGCTTCGCGGCGACAACATCTGGGACCTCGCAACAAGCTGAGACGTTCTCCGACGCGGCCGGTCCGCAGAGCAGCTCCCGCGGGACTAAGGCGGCGAGTGACGGTAGTCTGTTCCCCGTGTGGGTAAGCACCCATGCGGGGAACAGACCCGTCCCGCCCCAGCGAAGGAGCGCCAATGACGACGAGACCGGGCGTGTACTCGGAGATCGGCACGCTGCGCACCGTGCTCGTGCACCGGCCGGGCGTGGCGCTCGACCGGCTCACCCCGGCCAACCGCGCCGAGTACCTGTTCGACGACGTGGTGTGGGTCGAGCGCGCGCAGCGCGAGCACGACGCGTTCGTGGAGGTCATGCGCTCGCGTGGAGCCGAGGTCCTCTACCTGCAGGACCTTCTCGCCGAGGCGCTCGCGCACTCCGGGGACGCCCGCACCGAGGCGATCACCGGCGCCGTCTCCGCGTACTCGGTGGGCGTCTCGCTCGTGGCCGACCTGCGCGCCTACCTCGCGGAACGCAGCCCGGAGGCCCTGGCGACGATCCTGCTCGGAGGGCTGCTCGTCTCCGAGCTCGAGGGCATCGATCTCGAGGAGCTCGGCCGCCATTCGCTCGGCGCGGTCCTGGCCGAGCCCGACAGCTTCGTGCTGCCACCGCTGCCGAACTCGCTGTTCACGCGCGATTCGAGTGCCTGGCTCTACGGAGGCGTCGTGCTGCCGCCGCTGTTCTGGTCGGCGCGCCGCCTTGAGGTCGTGAACCTGTCGATCATCTACCGGTACCACCCGCGCTTCGCAGGCGGGGAGTTCCGGTACTGGTATCCGCCGGGCGGAGATGCGAGCCGCTTCGCCGTGGAGGACTTCAGCCAGGGCGCCTCGCTCGAGGGTGGCGACTTGATGCCCATCGGCAACCGGACCGTGCTGGTGGGAATGGGCGAGCGCTCCACGGGAAGGATGGTGGAGCACCTGGCAAGCTCGCTCTTCTCGGCGGGCGCCGTCGACCGGATCATCGTGTGCCGCATGGCGCAGGAGCGCGCGTACATGCATCTCGATACCGTATTCAACATCGTCGACCGTGACGCGGTCACGGTCTTCCCGCCGGTGATCGAGGGCATGCGCGTGTTCAGCGTGCGCCCCGGCGACAACCCGCAGTCGTTCGACATCTCGGAAGAGCGGGGGCTTCTCCCGGCCGTGGCCGAGGCGCTCGGCACGCCGCGTCTGCGGGTGATCGAGACGGGCGGTAACGCGTTCCAGGCTGCCCGCGAGCAGTGGGACGACGCGAACAACGTCGTCGCGCTCGAGCCGGGAGTGGTCGTCGCGTACTCGAAGAACACGCACACGAACGCGCGACTGCGCGATGCCGGCATCGAGGTGCTGGAGATCGAGGGCGGCGAGCTCGGCAAGGGCCGTGGCGGCTGCCACTGCATGACGTGCCCGATCGCGCGCGACGGGCTGGACTAGGCCCGGGCCGAAGCGCGGTCGCCTGTGGCGGCCAGCGCCCGCTCGGCCCCGCCGAGCAGCGCGTCGAGCGTCAGCGCCAGACCCGCGGCGAGCAGCGCGCCTTCGAGGGTGACCGCGGGCGCCATGTTCACCAGCCCGTTGATGATCGGGGCGCCGAATCCGCCGGCGCCGGCGATGGCGCCGATAGTCGCCGTGGCGACGTTCACGATCACGGACACCCGCACGCCCGCCATGATCACCGGGGCGGCCAACGGCAACTCCACTCTGAGCAGACGCTGCGCGGGCCGCATGCCCACCCCCGTCGCGCTCTCGAGAACCTCGGCGGGGAGCGCCCCCAGGCCTGCGATGGTGTTCTGCAGCACCGGCAGGACTCCGTAGAGGGCGAGCGCGAGCACGGTGGGCTTGAGCCCGAACCCGAGGAACGGCACCGCGAGCGTGAACACCGCCACCGGCGGGAACGTCTGGCCGAGGTTCGTGAGGTCTCCGACCACGTCGAGGTAGTCGGCGCCGGCCGGCCGGGTGACGAAGATGCCGAGCGCGAGTCCCGCGAGCACCGACAGCACGCTCGAGATCGCCACGAGCTCCAGGTGCTGGCCCACGAGCGCGAGCGGGGTCGCGTCCGGGTACAGCAGGCGCGACTCCTCCGGGAAGAGTCCGCCGAGAAGCGCCCGCCACAGAGGCGACGCAGCCGCGATCGCGATGTAGCCCGCGAGCGCGATCCCCGGCCAGACCATGGGCCGAAGCCTGCTCATGTGAGGGGCCGCCTGAACCGCTCGACGATGGATTCCACGCTGACGCTGCCGATGAGCGTGCCGTCGTCGTCGGCCACGCCGATCGCCGGCACGCCGAGCTCGAGGATGCTGGCGAGCGCCTCGCGCAGGGATGCCCTCTTCGCGACGGTGCGCGTCGTGGCCGCGGCAAGCGCCGCGGGGCCGAGCGCTTCGGTCACCGGCGCGAGCGCAAGCCGCTTGAGGGCGCGCTCGCTCCCGACGAACGCGGCCACGAACTCGTCGGCCGGGTAGGCGAGGACGCGCTCGGGCGTGTCTTGCTGCACGAGGGAGCCGTCTCGCATGACGACGATGCGGTCGCCGAGCTTCACGGCCTCATCCATGTCGTGGGTGACGAACAGGACCGTCTTCTTCAGCGCGTCCTGTATGCGGCGGAACTCCACGTGCAGCCGGTCGCGCGTCAGCGGGTCCACAGCGCCGAACGGCTCGTCCATGAGCAGCACGGGCGGGTCGGCCGCGAGCGCGCGTGCCACGCCGACGCGCTGCGCCTCGCCGCCGGACAGCTCGTCCGGGTACTTCGCGGCGTACCGGCCGGGCTCGAGCCCCACGAGCTCGAGCAGTTCGAGCACGCGCGCCTCCGCCCTCGGGCGATCCCAGCCGAGCAGCCCGGGGACCACGGCGACGTTCTGCTCCACCGTCCAGTGCGGGAACAGCCCCACTCCCTGTATCGCGTAGCCGATGTGTCGTCTCAGGTCCTCGGGCCGGAACTCGAGGACGTCGCGCCCGTCGACCGTGATCGACCCCGCATCCGGCTCGACGAGCCGGTTGACCATCCGCAGCGTGGTGGACTTGCCGCACCCGCTGGGACCGATCAGGGCGACGACCGTGCCGGTGGGCACGTCGAAGGACAGGTCGTTCACGGCCGCCCGCTCGCTGCCGGGGTGGGTCTTGCTCACGTTCCGGATCGAGATCATGCGGTCGCTCCCTCGCTTCGCGCGGTGTGCCGGGGCGAGACGAGCCGCTGCAGGACGCGGAGCGCACCGTCCAGCAGGAGCGCGAGCAGGACCAGCGTCACCGACCCGAGCATGATGAGGTCCGTCGCCTGCTGGGACAGCCCGCCGAAGACGAACAGCCCGAGCGTGCCGGCCGCGACGAACGCCCCGAGCGTCGCATTGCCGAGCGTCTGCACGGCCGCCGTGCGGATCCCGCCGAAGATCACCGGCATCGCGAGNNAGGCCCGCGTAGGTATTGCGCACCACCGCGAGGAGCGCGTAGAGCGTGAGCGCGGTGACGACCGGCGCCCAGCCGAGGCCGCCGATGCCCAGGGCCTTCAGCGCGGGCACGTTCGAGCCGAGCCACGACAGCGGCGCGAAGAGCAGCCCGACCATCGCGAGCCCGGGGATGGTCTGGAAGACGCTCACCACGGTGAATATCGGAGTCTTCAGCCGCGGGCGCCTGAAGGCCAGCGTGCCGAGCAGGACGCCGAGCGCGATCGCGACGCCCATCGCGGCGGCCGAGAAGGTGAGGTGGGCAAGGATCTCGGTGCGGAACCGCTCGGCCTGGTTGGCGTACTCCCTGAGAATCGCGAGGTCCCCGAGATACCCGGTTGCGAGCATGATGCCCACGCCGAGAGGGGCGAGCGTAGAGAGGACGATGCCTGTCGGCCGCGTGGCTCCCACCTCGCGACGCGACGCGAGGATGAGCGAGTACGCCGCGGCGATCGAGACCCAGGCGCCCGCGGCGACGGACACGCGGGCGAACGGCCCGGCATCGGCGAGCAGGCGCTGCGCCGCGATCTCACAGAGGGCCACCGTGCCGAGCAGGGCCGCGCTCGCGGCAAGCCCGCGAAGGGCCGGAGAGAGCGGTCTTTCGCCCTCGCGCAGCGAGAGCACGGCGACCGTCAGCCACACGGCGACGAGCACGCCGAACAGGACCGGCCCGAGCGCGTCGAGCGATGAGACGGCGTCACCGGTCTGGATCCGACTGGTGCGGAATGTGGCGAACGGCATGAGGGTGCACGCGAGGAGCCCGAGCGTCGATGCGGTAAGGCCGACTCTGTGCGCGCGTGGTCTCCGTGGCACCCGGACCCCCCGGTCGGAGCGTGTCATGGATCAAGCCTACTCGATGAAGCCGCCTTCAGTGAGGAAGTCGCGCGCCACGGCGTCCGCCGCCTCTCCATTGACCTGGATGCGTGCGTTGAGCTCCTGGAGCTTCTCGAGAGTCAGCGCTTCCATCACCGGCTTCAGGATGTCGGCTATCTCGGGGTACTCATCGAGCACCGCCTTGCGGATGATCGGCGTGGGCCAGTACACGATCTGCGCTCCCCGGTCGTCCTCGAGGACGACGAGGCCCAGGTCGGCCAGCGCCCCGTCGGTCCCGTACGCCATGCCGAAGTTCACCCCGTCGGTCCCGTCGGCGACCGCCTTCTCGGTTGCCGCCGTGTTCCCGCCGGCGAGCCGGACCTTCTGATTCTCGGCAAGCGAATAGCCGTACACCTTCTCGAACTCGGGATTGCCGGCGCTGGTGAAGAACTCGTCGCTCGCGGCGACCTTGGTCGGCTTGCCGGCGTTCACGTAGTCGGCGAAGTCGGACATCGTCGCCAGGCCCTCGGCTGTGGCGAACTCGCGCGTCGTCGCGATCGCCCACGTGTTGTTGGCCCGGGCCGGCTCTAACCACACGATGCCGTTGGCTTCCAGGTCGATCCTGGCGGTGAGGGCGTACCCCTCCGGACCGCTCTGGTAGAGCGCCTTCTCGTCCGCGGTGAGCTCGTCGAGGAAGAACCAGTAGCCGTTGCCGGAGTACTCGGGATAGAGGTCGATCTCGCCCGCGATGATGGCCTTGCGCACTACCTCGGTGGTGCCGGTCTGGCTCTTGTCGACGACCTCGAATCCGCCGTCCTCCAGCGCCAGCTTGACGATCGACGAGACAAGCTCGCCCTCCGTGTCGATCTTCGAGCCGATCGTGATCGGCCCTTTCGTCCCCGCGGAGTCCGACGTCGATCCGGCGCAACCCGCGATCGCCACGACGATCGCGAGCGTCGCGGATCCCGCGATCGCGAATCTCAGGTACTTCGGCATGAGGGCCCTCCTCTGTCGGGGGCGGCCGCGCGGTGTTCGTGGCGCTCGCCGCACCGGCTCTGTGTGAGGATACCCGATGGGCATGAGCGTGAACCGCGACCATAGGCCGCCCGACCGGCATCGCCGGGAGGGGGGCGCCGCGCGCTTTGGGGAATGAACCGCCTGACTTTCCCGCCTGATCCCCCAAGGAGGCCCGTCGCCAATGGAACGATTCGACGCCATCGTGATCGGCACCGGAGTGGCTGGTCAGACCGCCGCAGGCGAGCTCTCCGCTGCCGACAAGCGCGTGGCGGTGATCGACAGGCGCGAGTTCGGCGGCACGTGCGCGCTCCGTGGCTGCGAGCCCAAGAAGGTGCTCTTCACTGCTGCCGAGGTCGCGGAGCGTGCAGCCGCCCAGGCCGGCAATGGCGTGTCCGGAGCGCTGCGCGTCGACTGGACCTCGCTCGTCGCATTCAAGCGGACGTTCACCGACCCGATTCCGTCGGCGATCGAGAGATCGCTCACCGAGGGCGGCGCGGTCGCGCTTCACGGTGAGGCGCGGTTCGTCTCGGAGGACACGATCGGCGTCGGTGGCACGGAGCACGCGGCCGACCATTTCGTGATAGCCACCGGGGCGGTGCCCCGCCCGCTGGGCATCCCGGGCGCGGGGCTGGTGACGGACGCCGAGGGGTTCATGGCGGCCGACGCGCTTGGCGAGCGGGTGGCGTTCATCGGCGGCGGCTACATCTCGTTCGAGTTCGCGCACATCGCCGCCGCGGCAGGCGCGCGGGCAGTGGTGCTGCACCGGGGGGCGCGTGTGCTGGAGGGCTTCGATCCCGACCTGGCCCAGATGCTCGCCCGCGGCTATCGCGACGCCGGGATCGAGGTCCGCACGGAAGCGGTCGTGTCCGAGGTCCGCGAAGCGGGTGGAGCGCTCGAGATCGTGTGCGGCAACGGCGACGTGGTCGTCTGCGACATGGCCGTGCACGGGGCCGGGCGCGTGCCGGACACCGGGGGCCTCGGCCTCGAGGCAGCGGGCGTCGCCTACGGGCCCCGTGGTGTCGAGGTCGACGACGCGATGCGCTCCACCACCAATCCGCGCGTGTTCGCTGCCGGCGATGCGGCGGCATCGGGGGTCCCGCTCACGCCGGTGGGCATCGCGCAGGCGCGCGTCGTCGTGGCGAACATCCTCGAGCCTGGCTCGGCGACGTTCTCCCCGATCGTGACCCCGTCGGTGGTGTTCTCGGACCCGCCGCTCGCGTCGGTCGGGCTCACCGAGGCGCAGGCGCGCGAGATCGGTCTCGGCGTCGAGGTGAAGCTGACCGACACCGCAAGCTGGGCATCGTCGCGGAGGGTGGGTCAGCGCGTCTCCGGCGCCAAGACGATCGTGGATCGCGGAAGCGGCCGCATAGTCGGGGCTCACCTGCTCGGACACGGCGCCGAGGAGGTGGTCAACGTGTTCGCCGCAGCCATCGCCGGAGGTCTGACCGCAAGCGACCTCAAGCGCGCGGTCTGGGCGTACCCGACGGCGTCCTCGGAGATCGTGTACCTGCTCTAGATCACGGCTTCAGTCCGTGTCCGCCGAATTCGTTGCGGAGCGCCTGCACCACCTGACCGGTGTAGCTGGGCGACTTCTCCGCGTCCACCCTGAATCGCAGCGCCGCCTCGATCACGGGCACGGGGATGCCCGCCTCCCGTGCGGCCTCGATGGTCCAGGCGCCCTCTCCGGTGTGACCGGGCACCCCCGACACCGGCTCGAGGTCGCCCCCGAAGCGCTCGTACGCGGCCTTCAGCCACCCCACGAGGCGGGACTCGATCACGCTCGCGTGCTGGTAGACGTCGGCCACGGCCGCGAGGTCGAGATCCCGCGGCGAGTCGTGCATCACGGCGAAGCCCTCGGCGATCGCCTGCATCATGCCGTACTCGATGCCGTTATG
>DCVQ01000040.1 GCA_002328745.1 Actinobacteria bacterium UBA2184 | reverse complement strand
CTCCGGGGATAACAGGCTGATCCTGCCCAAGAGTCCACATCGACGGCAGGGTTTGGCACCTCGATGTCGGCTCATCGCATCCTGGGGCTGTAGTAGGTCCCAAGGGTTTGGCTGTTCGCCAATTAAAGCGGTACGCGAGCTGGGTTTAGAACGTCGTGAGACAGTTCGGTCCCTATCCTCCGCGGGCGCAGGAGACTTGAGAGAGGCTGTCCCTAGTACGAGAGGACCGGGATGGACGAACCTCTGGTGTACCAGTTGTCGACCAACGGCACCGCTGGTTAGCTACGTTCGGTCGGGATAACCGCTGAAAGCATCTAAGCGGGAAGCCCTTCTCAAGATGAGGTCTCCCACTGGGTCAACCAGGTAAGGCCCCTCGTAGACTACGAGGTTGATAGGCCGCAGGTGTAAGCGCAGCAATGCGTTCAGCCGAGCGGTACTAATCGGCCGAGGTCTTGACTTACTATTCAAGGTTTTCAGACTCGCTATACAGCTCTCAGGGTGCGTGACGCACTCATGAGACGCCGTTGACAGCAGAAGAGTGTTCGACACTCGACGGTCTCGAAGCCGTCGGATGTGTTCAGTGGCTTTGGCGGAGGGGGTACACCCGATCCCATTCCGAACTCGGAAGTTAAGCCCTCCAGCGCCGATGGTACTGCGGTGTAGTCCGTGGGAGAGTAGGACGTCGCTGAACACATCCGACGGCTTCGCCGTTTTCCGTACCGGCGCTCGCGGTGGTACGGTCTGCGCGTCTCGGCATGGCTTCTGCTAGAATCGCCCGGTCGGGCGTTCTGGTGGATGTCCGGTTCCCTCTGATGAAGCGGAAGACCGGCCCCCGGCTTGGGCCGTCACGAAAGGAGCTCGCTGTGGACAAAGAGCGCGTTCAGGAAGCACTCGACAAGATCCGGCCGGCACTGCAGGCCGATGGCGGGGACGTCGAACTCGTCGAAGTGACGGATGACGGCGTCGTGAAGGTGGCCCTCCAGGGCGCCTGCCGCGGCTGCCCGATGTCCCAGCTGACGCTCGCGAACGGCGTGGAGCGCGTGCTGAAGCAGGAGATCCCGGAAGTGCAGCGCGTCGAGCCCGTCTAGGGCACGCACGATCGATCATGCTCGAGTCGAGCGCCGTCCCTTTCGAGGGGCGGCGCTCGTGCGTTCGTCGGCTGCCGCTCGCCGGACAAGGCGTGACGGAGCGCCGCAGGGCTCATTGATGCGACCGTTCGTCGCCCAGGCGTTGCACCCCATATGTAGGGCGACTAGACTGAGAAGGCGCAACATCTTGTGTCACCCGGGGGTGCGAGGGGTCCGGTGGCACTCAGGCAGGGCCACCGCGAAAGAGGAGCAACGATGTCCGAGCAGGAAACCGCAGCATACCCGACGACGATCGACGAGACCCTGTCGCCGAACAGCCTGAAGGTACTGCAGAAGCGGTACCTGAAGAAGGACGAGAGCGGGCAGCCGATCGAGCGTCCCTCGGACATGTTCGCCCGCGTTGCCCGGAACATCGCATCCGCCGAGGCCGCCTTCGGCGCCTCGCCGGAGCGGGTGGATGAGGTCGCGCGTGATTTCTACGAGCTGATGACGTCGCTCGACTTCCTGCCCAACTCTCCGACGCTCATGAACGCCGGCCGAGAGCTGCAGCAGCTCTCCGCGTGCTTCGTGCTGCCGGTCGGCGACTCGATGGAGTCGATCTTCGATGCCGTCCGCGACACGGCGCTGATCCACAAGTCGGGCGGTGGCACCGGTTTTTCGTTCTCGCGCCTTCGTCCTTCCGGGGATCAGGTCCGCTCCACGCAGGGTGTCAGCAGCGGCCCCATCTCGTTCATGCGCGTGTTCAACCAGGCGACCGAGGCGGTCAAGCAGGGTGGCACCCGCCGCGGCGCCAACATGGGCGTCCTGAGGATCGACCACCCGGACATCCTCGACTTCGTGAAGTGCAAGCTCGACGGCGACTTCCAGAACTTCAACATCTCGGTGGCGCTCACCGAGGCGTTCATGGACGCGGTCGGCACGGGGGAGCCCTATGACCTGCTCAATCCGCGCGACGGCGAGGTCGTCGGCCAGATGGACGCGCGCGAGGTCTACGACCTCATCGTCGAGATGGCGTGGGCCACGGGCGACCCCGGCATCATCTTCATCGACCGGATGAACCGCGACAATCCGACGCCGCTTCTGGGCGAGATCGAATCCACCAACCCGTGCGGGGAGCAGCCCCTGCTGCCGTACGAGGCCTGCAACCTCGGCTCGGTGAACCTCTCCCGGTTCGTGCGTTACGGCGAGGCCGGCCCGGAGGTCGACTGGGACGGCATGGCCGATGTCGTGCACCGTGGCGTCCGTTTCCTCGACGATGTGATCGAGGTCAACGAGTACCCGCTCGCCAAGATCGGCGAGCTGGCGCGCGGCAACCGGAAGATCGGCCTCGGCGTCATGGGATGGGCCGACATGCTCATCATGATGGGCATGTCGTACGACTCGGACGAGGCGGTCGCGCTCGGCGAGAAGGTGATGGGCTTCATCGAGGCCGAGGCGCGTCTGGCGTCGGTCAAGCTCGCCGAGGAGCGGGGCACGTTCCCGAACTTCGAGGATTCCGTCTACGACACCCCGGACGGTCTCCGCATGCGCAACGCGACCGTGAGCACCATCGCGCCGACCGGCACGCTCTCGATCATCGCGAACTGCTCCTCGGGCATCGAGCCGCTCTTCGCGGTCTCGTACGTCCGTACCGTGATGGACAACGACCGCCTCATCGAGGTCAACCCGCTGTTCGAGGACCTTGCGCTCAAGCAGGGCTTCTATAGCCGCGACCTGATGGCTCTGATCGCCGAGCACGGGACGGTTCACGGCATCGATTCGGTGCCGGAGAACGTGCAGCGGACGTTCGTGACCGCGCACGACATCGCGCCCGAGTGGCACGTCCGCATGCAGGCGGCATTCCAGAAGTACACCGACAACGCGGTGTCCAAGACCGTGAACTTCGCCAACGAGGCCACGATCGACGACGTGCGACACGTGTACGACCTCGCACATCAGCTCGGCGTGAAGGGCGTCACCATCTATCGTGACGGCAGCAAGGACAACCAGGTCCTCTCAACGGGCAAGACGGCGAAGTCGGGCAAAGGCGACGTGGAGTTCGTGCGCCACGGCGAGATCGAGCCCCGTCCGCGGCCGTCGGTCACGATGGGCCGCACGGAGAAGATCCAGACCGGGTGCGGCAACCTGTACGTCACGATCAACTCGGACGAGCAGGGGCTCTGCGAGGTCTTCACTCAGATGGGCAAGTCCGGCGGCTGCGCGGCGAGCCAGTCCGAGGCGCTCTCCCGCATGATCTCGGTCTCGCTTCGCGCGGGCGTCGATCCGCAGGCCATCCTCAAGCACCTTCGCGGCATCCGGTGCCCGAGCCCGGCATGGGCGCAGGGCGGCAAGGTGCTGTCGTGCGCGGACGCCGTCGGCATCGCCATGGAGCACTATCTCGAATGGATGGAGACGGGCCACGCCTCGACGACGGTGTCGAAGAACAACGACGGTCTGGTGAATCTCGCCGGTGCGTGCCCCGAGTGCGGCGGCTCCCTCGAGCACGAGAGCGGCTGCTCCGTCTGCCGCGCTTGCGGCTACAGCAAGTGCGCGTAGGGGGGTAGGCGTGGTTCTCTCGGACCGCAGCATCAAGGAGCTGATGGCCGCCGGCCGGATCGTCATCGAACCGTGTGACCCCGCCGACATCCAGCCATCGAGCATCGATCTGCACCTTGGCTCCCGGTTCCAGGTGTTCCGCAATTCGCGGTACCCGTACATCGACCCCACGGTCGAGCAGTCGGGGCTGATGGACCGCGTGGAGGCCAGCACGAGCGAGCCGTTCGTGCTGCATCCGGGCGAGTTCGTCCTCGGTGCGACCATCGAGCGTGTCCAGCTTCCCACGGATATCGTGGCCCGGCTCGAGGGAAAGTCGTCGCTGGGCAGGCTCGGTCTGCTCATCCACTCGACGGCGGGCTACGTCGATCCGGGCTGGACCGGCACGCTCACACTCGAGCTCAGCAACGTGGCCAACCTGCCCATCGTGCTCACCCCCGGCATGGCCATCGGACAGATCTCGTTCATGCGGATGACCACGGATGTCGATCGGCCATACGGATCGCCGGGCCTGGGCAGCAAGTATCAGGGGCAGATCGACCCCACGCCGAGCCGCGCATTCCGCTCGCGCCGGGACTAGGGGGCCGTCAGTGGCGTGCTGGTCGAACCGCGGATGCGACCCGGAGCTGCAGGCCGAATGCCCGCACGCGATCGATCCAGGCGAGCAGTGCCCCCTCGGCTGTCACTTCGCCTCCTGCGACCGGCCGACACATCGCGTCACGGGCGACCTCGATCTGATGCTCGACCCGAACGTCGACCGCGCCGCAGCGGCGAAAGCCATCTGCACCACGTGCGAGTTCTTCCTGAGGAACGGGCCGCGACTGCCGTGATGCGTGCCCGCGTGCGTGCGAGTCGACAGCCGGGAGTCGCCGCATGAGCCGCCGCCCGAGCGATCGCGCTGAAGCCGCGTCCGTGGCCCCGGCGCTTCGGGCGTACGGCGACGAGCTTGCCGCCGGCGGAGCAGCTCAGGTGGGTGGCGCGTTCACCGACGACGCGGCAGCCGACGCCTTCATCAAGTCCGTGCCGGAGGCGTTCCTGATCGGCGTGCTGTTCACGCAGGGCATCCCGGCCGAGCGCGCGTGGGCGGGTCCGTACCGCCTTGCGACGCGTCTCGGCCACTTCGATCTCGCCCGTATCGCCGCCGAGCCGGAGTCCGTCGCGCGAGCGGTGGCCGCTCCTCCGGCGCTGCACCGGTTCGTGCGCACGCTGCCGGGATGGATCGTCGCTGCATCCCGGCGCCTCATCGACGAGTACGGCGGCTCCGCGGCGTCGGTGTGGCCGACCGGCGGGCATGTCCTCGAGGTGACCGAGCGCCTCCGCGCGTTTCCCGGCATCGGCGAGAAGAAGGCCGTCATGGCCGCCGAGATCCTCGTGCGGCACTTCGGCGTCGCACTCGAGGGAGCCGAATGCGGGTCGGTCGCATACGACGTGCAGGTGAGGCGCGTGTTCCTGCGCTCCGGGCTCGCCGAGGAGGACACGCCCGAGGCGATCCGCGAGGCGGCACGACGGGCGTGTCCGGAGGCGCCCGGGACGCTCGATCTGGCGGCTTGGCTCATCGGGCGCCGGTGGTGCCGCCCGCGCCGTCCGGAATGCGGGGAGTGCCGCCTGGGCGACGTCTGTCCGCGGCATGTGGATCGCGATGTCGCAGGCGTAGGCGCGCGTCGGACGGCGTCCCGGCCGTAGCAGGGGTGCGCACCGGCGCCACGCGGCGCTAGTCGAGGGAGCGCAGCAGGAGGCCGGAGAGCAGCTTCGGGTAGAAGTAGGTGGACTTCTGCGGCATCGTCTCGCCCGCGAGCGCCACCGCGCGGAGCTGCTCCATGCGCGTGGGCGCGAGGACGAAGGCGACGTCGGCGTTCTCGACCCGAAGCGCCTGACGCGCATCCTTCACGAAGCTCAGCCGCTCGAGCGAGACGAGGTCGTCGGCGGAGATGCCGAAGAACGGCCGCAGCACGAGTTCCTGCAGCACGGCCACGTCGAGCCGCTTCCAGTCGGCGCCGTGGTCCGCGATCGCGATGGCAACGGCGGGGTCGATATCCGCCTTGAGCGACGCGAAGCGCGTCGTGCCGTCCGCGGTACGGACGATGAAGGTCGTGCGCTCGGGGTTGTCGGGAAGGATCGGATCGGCAGGCGCGGTCGTCAGGTCGAAGTGGGTTGCGAGGGCGGTCCAGAACGCGCTCGCGTCGAAGTCACCCCCGGCGCGGGCAAGCCGGTGCGTCGGCAGCACCACGAGGTCGGGGTCGTCCATGTTGACCAGCGCCATCATCACGAAGTCGTACGCCGGATCAACCGGCGTCTCGTCGGCCGCCTCCGCAGCCGCACGGCGCTCGTCGCGGTACGCCAGGGAGATCGTGTAGCGGTGATGTCCGTCCGCGATGAACACAGGGTTCTCTCCGACGGCGGTGGCGACGGCGGTCATGGTCGCGTCGTCCCGGATAGCCCACACGCGGCTCGCGACCCCGTCGGCATCGGTTGCGTGGAAGAGCGGGGCGGTGCTCATCGCCGCGTCGAAGAGCGCGTCGGTATCGCCGGCAGGGTCGGAGAACAAGCCGAACACCTGGCTCAGGTTGGCCGCGGTCGCGCGCGTGAGCTCGAGCCGGTCGGCGAGCGCCTTGGGGAGCGTCCGCTCGTGCGGCAGGATGACGCCGTCGGAGAAGGGGTGCAGGCGAACCGCGGCCACGAACGCCCGGCGCCTGACGGCTGCGCCCTCGTGAATCCAGGACTGCTCCAGCACGTAGATCGCGGGAGACGCGTCCTCCACCAGGACGCCGCGCGCGTGCCAGTCCTGCCAGGTGGCCCGGCCGTTCTCGTACCGGTTGCCCGGGACGGCCGGATCGAGCGGGCCGTCGGGGAGTTCGAGCGCCACGACGTTCGCAGGGTCGCCCTCGAGCAGCGTCCGGCGCTGATCGGGACCGATCACGTCGTACGGCGGAGCGACGACACGGGAGAGGTCCGCTCCCGGCTCGCAGGCGTACAGGTGGGCGCGGAACGGGCGTACGAGCGGCATGGGGTTCCTCCCGGCGATGTGTTCTTCGGGGGCGAGTTTAGCCGAGGACGGCCCTGAGTGCCAGGAACGCTACGATTCCGACCGCTGTGGCGCCCAGGAAGCTTCTGGAGCGCCAGTACACGACGCCGGTGACGAGCGATGCCCACATGTACGGGTTCTCGAGCGGCGGCAGCCATTCGCCCTCCGGGCGCGCGATGCCTCCCACGACGAGCGTCGCCATCGCGGAAACGGGTATGTAGGAGAGCCATCTTCGCAGCCACTCCGGCAGCTCGGCGCGCGAGAGTATCGCGAGCGAGGGGAAGCGGATGGCGAAGTTCGCGACCGCCATCCCGGCGATGACCGCCCAGATCGCGCCGGCGCTCATCGGTCCACCACCGTCGCGATGGTGGCCGCCAGCATCGGTGCCGCTATCAGGTACCACGGTTCGGGCAGCGCGATCATGAGGACGGCCGCGAGCACCGCCGCCAGGACCGCGACGCTCACGTGTCTGCGGTCCTCGGCCTGCGCCACCAGCAGGGCCGCGAACATCGCCGGCATCGCGAACTGCACGCCGAAGCGCGTCGGATCGCCGATGGCGCCCGCGGCGAGTGCGCCGACGGCCGTGCCGAGCACCCACCCCGTCCATGCGATCGCCCCGACGCCGGCCATCGACCACGCGTCGGCGGTCCGCTTGCGATTGTCGTCGATGTTCACCGCGAACGTCTCGTCGGTGAGGGTGAACGCGAGGTACGCCTGGCCGGCGAGCGGGAGACCCGTGACGTGCGGCGACATCGCCGCGCCGAAGAGCACGTAGCGGAGGTTCACCACGCTGGTGGTCACGACGACCGCGAGCACCGAAGCTCCCGCCTCGATGAGCTTGAGCGCGATGAGCTGGCCCGCGCCTGCGAGCACGGTCGCCGAGCAGCCGATAGCCTGCAGCGCGCTGAAGCCCAGCCCGCGGGCCACGACGCCGAAGGCGGCGCCGATCGGAAGGTAGCCGAGGAAGATGGGAAGGCCGAGGCCGGCGCCGCGGACGAAGCGGGCGCGACGCGACGGGCACGGCTCTTGCTTGGCGAGGGTGGTCGGGCGCATGCGGCGATACTAGCACAGGCACCGGCCGCTTCCTGCGCGGTACAATGGCAGCGGATGCAGAGGAGATGAGCGCTGTGGAGTTCCAGCTGATCTGCCCGAACGACGGACAGGTCGACGTCGGCCTCCAGCACATCACCGCGGTCGTGTTCCGCGGTCCCGAGCTCATCGAGGTCGTCTTCGAATGCCCCCGTTGCGGTGCGTCCATCCACGCGGGACTTCGCGTCGAGAACCTGCTCGCGGCGGTCATGGAGCTGGCGCGTCATGCTGGGGAGGCGGCCGAGGTTCTCGGTGGCTCGCCGTTCGAGACTCCCGGAGCGCCGGAGAGCGATCGCGCGAGCGACGCGGAGGCCGAGCGCAGGCTCGAGCTGGAGCGCGAGGGCGAACCCTACTGCGAGTACTTCCGCCGGCAGCTCGAGAGGATCGAGAGCGTGGAGGATCTTCTCGCGGAGATCGAAGGCGGAGCCGAGCGCTAGCGGTATCGCCGCCTCCGGCCGGCCCAGTGCGCGATCGCGGCGGGAGCCGCGAGCACGAGTCCCGCGACGAACCCGCCGATGTGCGCGAACCACGCTACGCCGCCGGCGTTCGCCGCGCTCGTGCCGAGCGACGCGACTCCGTTGCCGATCTGCAGGACGAACCAGAAGCCGATCACGATGAACGCAGGGACGCGCGCGATCTCGATGAAGATGAAGATCGGGATGAGCGTCACGATGGCGGCGCCCGGGAACAGCAGGAGATACGCGGCTAGCACCCCGGCGACCGCACCGCTCGCCCCGAGGTTCGGGATGGTGGCCGAGGGCGTCGCGAGGACCTGGGCCGCCGTGGCGGCGACACCGCTTGCCAGGTAGAAGGCGAGGAAGCCCAGAGGTCCGAAGCGGTCCTCGATGTTGTTGCCGAAGATCCACAGGTAGAGCATATTGCCGATGATGTGCAGCCAGCCCGCGTGCATGAACATCGCCGTGAAGACGGTGAGCGCCTGCGCCGGAGCGAGGGGATCGGCGAGCAGTCGCGCGGGCACGACCGCCCATCGCGTCCAGAAGGCCGCGAGCGATGCCTGATCGAGCCCGAGGCTGTAGATGAAGGCGCCCACGTTGGCTGCGATGAGCGCGAGGGTGATCCACGGCAGGCGCCTGGTGGGATTGTCGTCTCGAAGCGGGATCACGGTCGCACCTCGCCTGACGGGGGCCCTGACCGCACGAGTGTACCGTATGGCCGAGCGCGCGCACGGCCGATGGGGTATCTTCGGTAGGAACGCGCGCCGGCATCGTGCCGGCGACCACGTGAAGGAGGAATACGATGGGCTGGGGCTGGGCTGTACTCGGTATCGTCGCCCTGATCGCGGTCGCCGCGATCGGCATCTACAACAGGCTTGTCACGCTCCGCAACCGGGTCGACAACGCGTGGTCGCAGATCGACGTGCAGTTGCGGCGCCGCTACGACCTGATCCCGAACCTGGTCGAGACGGTCAAGGGCTATGCCGCGCACGAGAAGGCTACTCTCGATAGCGTGATCCAGGCGCGGAACTCCGCGATGAGCGCCCAGACGGTCGCGCAGCACAGCGAGGCCGAGAACGCGCTGACCGGCACGCTCAAGAGCCTGTTCGCCCTGGCCGAGAACTACCCCGACCTCAAGGCGAACCAGAACTTCCTCATGCTGCAGGAGGAGCTGGCCGGCACCGAGTCGAAGATCGCGTTCGCGCGCCAGTTCTACAACGACTCCGTGATGTCGTACAACACGGGGCAGCAGGTATTCCCGGCGAGCGTGCTTGCGGGGATGTTCGGCTTCACCACACGCGACTACTTCGAGATCGAAGAAGAGGCCAAGCAGCCGGTGCAGGTGCAGTTCTAGTCCGTGTACGACCAGATCGCATCGAACAAGTTCAAGAGTGTCGTGCTGATCATCGTCTTCGTGCTGCTCGTCCTCCTCATCGGATGGGTGTTCGGTGAGGCGATGCAGTGGGGCTACGCTGGACTGGTGCTCGCTTTCATCGCCGCGTTCGCCATGGCGTGGGGCTCGTACTGGTACTCGGACAGGATCGTGCTGTCGATCAGCCGCGCCCGGCCGGTCGACCGGGACATCGAGCCCTACCTCGTGAACACGGTCGAGGGACTGGCCATCGCGGCCGGCTTGCCCGTGCCGAGGGCGTACGTGATCGACGACCCAGCGCCCAACGCGTTCGCCACCGGGCGCAACCCCGAGAACGCGGCGGTGGCCGTCACGACGGGCCTGCTGCAGGCCATGAACCGGCAGGAGCTCGAAGGCGTGCTCGCGCACGAGCTCGCGCACGTGCGCAACTACGACACGCTTGTGCAGACGCTCGCGGCGGTCCTTGCGGGCAGCGTGGCGCTGGCCTCCGAATGGATGCTCCGCAGCTTCTGGTGGAGCGGAGGCAGACGCCGCGACTCGAACAGCGGGCAGCTCGGCGCGATCATGATGGTGGTGGCCGTCGCACTCGCGATCCTCGCCCCGTTCGCCGCGATGCTGATACAGATGGCCATCTCGCGCCGCCGGGAGTACCTGGCGGATGCGAGCGCCGCGATGCTCACCCGGTATCCGCCGGGCCTGGCGAGCGCGTTGCGGAAGATCGCCGCGGACACGAACCAGCTGCGGGTCGCCACGAAGGCCACCGAGTCGCTGTTCATAGCGAACCCCCTGAAGGCACACTCGGGCGGCGTTGCGGGCCTGTTCAACACGCATCCCCCCATCCAGGAGCGTATCCGCGTGCTCGAGGCGATGTGATGGCGGCCATCTCGTTTTCGGACCTGGGACTCGATCCGGTGGCGCTGCGCGTCGGATCGTTCGCGGTTCGCTGGTACGGACTGGCATACGTGGCCGGCTTCGTCGTCGGCGCGTTCGTGCTCCGCGCGGTCGCCCGTCGCTGGAAGGTGCCGCTGTCCACCGACGACGTGCTCGACATCGTCCTGTGGTGCGTGGTCGCGCTCGTCGTCGGCGCCAGGATCGGCTACGTGGTCTTCTACGGCGTGGGGGAGTACTGGGCCGATCCCCTCAAGATCTTCGCGCTCGAGGAAGGCGGCATGTCCTTCCACGGAGGCCTCGCGGGCCTGCTGCTCACTGGCGCCGTGCTCGCGAAGCGCAAGGGCGTGCCGTTCCTACGGCTGGCGGATCTCGGCGCCGTCGCCGCGCCGCTCGGCGTGTTCTTCGGCCGGCTCGCGAACTTCGTGAACGGCGAGCTGTGGGGACGCCCCACCGACGTGCCGTGGGCCTTCATCCCGTCACCGGGCGATGTGCCCCGGCATCCGTCGCAGCTTTACGAGGCGGTCCTGGAGGGCCTGGTCATCTTCGTCGTGCTGTTCTGGCTCTCGCGCCGGAAGCGGCCCGACGGTTTCTACATCGGCATGCTCATGGTGCTCTACGGGGTGTTCCGCACGTTCGTGGAGTTCTTCCGCGAGCCTGATGAGCAACTCGGCTTCGTGCTGGGACCGCTCACGATGGGCCAGTTGCTCACCATCCCGATGATCGGGATCGGCGGATGGCTGGTGTGGCGGGCGCTCAGGCGGGGACGGTCCGGGGACAGCGAGGGCGGGACCGCCGGACGCGACGGTGCGGAGGCGGTCGCGGAAACGCTCGAGAGCACGGGCGGAGCCGGGGTCTAACCGCGCTCGGCGCAGATGCGCTCCGGCGGCATCCAGCACGGTGCCTCGCGGGCAAGGCACTTCATCGCCTCGCCGGGCAAGAGACGCTTGAGCGGATTGCAGTGCGTGCAGAAGAACTGCGGCAGGGCGCCGACGACGTCCTTCACGTCCGAATCCTCGTAGGGACGCGGATCCTGTCGCTCAACGATGTGGAGAAGGTTGCACGCCATCTGGCCCTCCGGCCTCGCCGGTCTCCATTGTAGCCTCTCATGCGCGCGCGTGACGGACGCATGACGGACGCACCGCCGCGATTGACCCCCCAGGCGGCGCTCTCTATCCTGGTCGAGAACCTGAGGAGGCATCGCCGATGAATCTCATGACCCGCCGCAGTCTTGCGCTCGCGCTCGTGCTCGCGACCGCGCTGCTCGTTCCCGCGTGCTCGAAGGGCGAAGGCAAGGTCGACGCGACCTGGCCCGAGGGCACGAGCGAGCGGGCGGTCCCTAAGCCCGCCGAGCCGATCCGCTGGCCGCTCACGGGTCTCGAGGCCCCGGATGCCGAGGCGATCAGCGCGCGCGTGATCTCGGTGAAGATCGAGAACTCCTCGACGTCGCGCCCGCAATCGGGGCTGCAGGACGCCGATGTCGTCTACGAGAGCATCGCCGAAGGCGGCATAACGCGCTTCAACTGCCTCTTCCAGTCGAAGCTGCCTGACCCGGTCGGGCCCGTGCGCAGCGCCCGCCTATCGGACACGACGATCGTGCCCCAGTACGGGGCCTACCTCGTCTTCTCAGGCGCGAGCGGGGTCGTGAACAGCGCGTTGCGGGCCTCTGGACTGCAGGTCCTCGAAGAGGACACGAGCGACGCGTTCTTCCGGTCGAGCAAGCGTGCTCGCCCGCACAACCTGTACGCGCACCTGGAGCTCATCCGCCAGAGGGCTTCGGCGCGCGGGTTCGCGCTGACGG
>DCVQ01000015.1:121999-138322 GCA_002328745.1 Actinobacteria bacterium UBA2184 | reverse complement strand
CGCAGGTTCGAATCCTGCAGGGCGCGCCACACAGTAAACGAAGGCCGGACCGGGTTCGCCCCGATCCGGCCTTTGTGATTCCTGCCGTGGGACTCTAGTCCGCCACGTACAGCTTCAGGTACACCGTCGTCCCCGCCGGGACCCAGGCCCCCGCAGCTGGCGCTTGCGTCGACTGCACCCCCTCTTCCCAGGGCGCCCACTCGATGACCGCTACCAGCCCCGCAGCGGCGAAGCCTTCCTCGATCGCCTCCTCGGTCGCCTCCAGCAACGCGCCGAAGTCGGGGTAGTCATCCGGGTTGCCAGGCGCGCGGAACTGGGTCCAGTTGGGGACTTTCACCATCTCGATTCCCGTCGAGACGATCAGGTCCACCATGGTCCCGGGCTCGACCTCCTCGCCGGCCTCGGGGTACTGCTCGAGCACCGTGCCCTCGGGCTCCGCGCTGTCACGCGTCTCGATGCTCCAACCGAAACCCTGGTCCTCGAGGATCTCGATCGCATCATCTTCCGATTCACCCACGACGTCCGGTACCTCGAGAACCTCGGGACCCTTGCTCACCACCAGGTCCACACCGGCGCCTTCGGGCAGCGTGTCGTCGGCCTCCGGGTCCTGATCGAGCACGTATCCCTCCGGGACGTCTTCGTCGAACTCCTCATCGATGTCGCCGATGCCGAGGCCCACGTCCTCGAGAGCCTCCACGGCGTTCTCGAGGCTGATGCCGACAAGATTGGGCACCTCGACCGGCTCGCCTCCCGCCAGCGTGATGTCGACCTCGGAGCCCTTCTTGAGCCGCTCGCCCGACGCAGGGTCCTGATCGATGACGCTCCACAGGTCTTCATCGGCGTCCGGGTCGTAGTCCACCTTGCCCAACTCGAGATCCGCGCGCTCGAGCGCGCGCTCGGCCTCGTCGAGCGACATGCCCTCGAGGTCGGGCACCTTCACCCCGCCGAGCAGCAGCCACACCGCGATTCCCAGACCCGCCAGCACCACCACCGCTCCGACCACGATCGCGGTGATGGCCGCCGGCGAGAGCTTCTTCTTCGCGGCGGCAGGCGCGGGGGTCGGCGGCGGCGCGAGCACGGTGCCGCTGCTGCCGGCCTCGCCGGAGCCTGCGGGCCCGGTGCCCTCCGCCGCCGCGGGCTCGGCCTCGGATGATTCGGCCAACCGGCCGCAATTGGGACAGAACACGGACTCGTCGCTCAGAGTCGCGCCGCACTCGGCGCATACGCGGGACATGGCCTCCCCCATTCTGCGTGCTGCCGGAACGGCGGCACCGCATCGGTCTCTCACGTGGATACATACCGCCCGAACTCCCCCAAGCCACGACATGCGACGCACTTTCCTGCAGCGGCGCCGAAAACCACGGGTCGCCGCCGCGCGTCTGATGGGTACCGATACGCCGTAAGGCGGGCTCGTCCGAACCGCCCCGATGAGAAGAGGCACCATGAAACCGAGGATCCTTCTGGCCGTCGTACTCGCTTCAGGCGTGCTCGCGCTCGCCGGATGCCAGACGAAGGTCGTCACCACGAGCGGAGCGGCTCCCCTGTACACCGTGACCGCCGGCGGGACCGGCAAGACGGTCGCGGCGCCCGATATGGCCGAGATGCACTTCGGCGCGAGCGCGTACGACGCCGACGCGGGAGCCGCGCTCAGGCAGGCCTCCGAGACCGCCGACGCGATCACCGCCGCCGTCAAGAAGGCGGGCGTCGCTGCCGAGGACATCCAGACCGCCAACGTGAGCGTTTATCCCGAGTACTCCGATGGCGACGGCAAGACGATGCGAGTCTCCGGCTATCGCGCGAACGTGCAGGTGCGCGTGAAGCTGCGCGACATCGATGCGATCGGCGATGTCATCGGCGCCGCGAGCGATGCCGGTGCGAACGAGGTCGGCGGACCGAGCTTCATGCTGTCGGACGACGCGGACGTGCGCAACGGCGCCATCGAGCTCGCCATCGCAAACGCCCGCACGCGCGCCGAGGTCATGGCGGAGGCGGCGGGCAAGAGCCTCGGCGAGATCATCAGCGTGAGCGAGACCGGCGTGAGCGTCCCGCCCGTCTTCTACGGTGCCGAGCGCGCGGCGGTGGCGTACGACGCGGTCGCGATCGAGCCCGGGCAGCTCGACATCTCGGCAAGCGTGACGGTCGTGTTCGAACTCAAGTAACATGGCGCCGAGGGGGTGACGTGCATGCGCACGGTCATCGGCGTCATGGGAGCAGGGCGGCCCCTCGATGGGGCCGCCTTTTCTCGTGCCTACCGGCTCGGCCAGCTTGTTGCCGAGCGTGGCTGGGTGCTGCTCACGGGTGGCAGCGGGTGCGGCGTGATGGACGCCGCCTCGAAGGGCGCACACGAGGCCGGGGGACTCGTCATCGGCGTGCTGAAGGGCGACGATGACGCCGAGGCGAGCGCGCACCTCGATATCGCGGTCCGCACCGGCATGGGAGACGCCCGCAACGTCATCAACGTGCTCACCGCCGATGTGGTCATCGCGCTGCCCGGCGGCTCGGGCACGCTCTCCGAGGTCGCCCTCGGCCTGAAGGCGAACCGCACGGTCGTCGTGCTCGGGTGGGACCCCGGCGCAGCCATGCGCGCGAGCGGCCCCGGGCGCCTGCTCGACGCGTCGACTCCCGAGGAGGCCGTCGAGCTGGCCGCCGCAAGGCCGAACGTGAGCGGCCAGCTCCTCAGCGATGAAGGAGATGCCTGATGTTCGGCTTCTCGCGCCGCAAGCGTGGATACCGACGCGGTCGTCCCCGCATGATCGATCCCGGCAGTTCGGTTATCGGCTCTCACGCCCGCAACGTCGCCGATCTCGGCTCGCGCACCCCCGCAGGCGGCGGATCGTCGCTGAACCCGGGCGTGCGGTCGGGTACTAACGGGCTGCCCCGGGTGGGCGTCCACCAGCACGCCCAGTACGTCTCGCCCCGCGCCCACGAGGCGCGCGCCGGGAAGCGCTCGGGACGGGCATATCAGCGCGCCCGCGCGCGGGTCATACTCGGCGTCATCGCGGTCGGGGCAGTCGCGGTGGTCCTCGCGATCTTCCTGCTCACGCGCCCGACCTCGCTCGTCATCGTGTCCACCCCCGCCGATGCGACGATCATGCTCGCCGGCTCGACGGATGCCACCGCCACAGGGACGCTCCAACTCACCGATCTCAAGCCGGGGGCCTACCGCGTCTCCGTGACGCGCACGGGATTCGCGCCGCGGGAAGCCGAGGTCGAGCTCAAGCGTGGGCGGAAGAACAAGCTCGCCTACACGCTCGAACCACTTCCGCAGGCGCTCACTATCGTCAGTTCGCCCGAGGGCGCCATCCTCAAGATCACGCAGGCTGACGGCACCAAGCTGGCAGGCTCGACGCCGTACGAGGGCTCGGTTCCTGCGGGGAACATCACCGTCGAGCTTGCAATGCCCGGATACAACACGTTCAAGGGCTCCTACTCGCTGGACTCCACGCTCACCCTCGAGTTCTTCCTCGATCCCGAGGGCCAGATCCTGCGCAGCATCGGGACGATCACCACACAGGGCGCGCCGAAGGGCGTTTCAGTCACGCACGACGGTACCGAGGCCTGGACGAGCATCTTGAACGGGCCACCATCGATCCAGATCTTCGACCCACGCACGGGAAAGCTGCTCGGCGGCGTGGACATCGGCGAGCACGGGGCGGTCGAGGTCATTTTCAATGCGGCGGGGACGCTCGCGTACACCTCGCAGATGGAGACCGCGAAGTGCTTCGAGATCGATGTGGCAACCCGCACGGTGCTTCGGGAGTTCGACACGAACAGCACGTGGACGAAGTGGGTCGAGCTGTCGCCCGACGAGAAGACGCTGTACGCGTCGAACTGGTCCGGCGACGACGTGTCGGTCATCGACCTCGAGACCGGCCAGCTGATCAAGCGCCTCGGCGTGTCGAACACCCCGCGCGGGATGTACGCCACCGATGACGGCAAGTGGCTTTACGTGGCGGGATTCGACTCAGGAGACCTCGAGAGGATCAACCTCGCGACCTATACGCGCGAGACGCTCTTCACCGCCGGGGGCGCGCTTCGACACATCGTGGCCGACGAGAGGACCGGGAGGATGTACATCTCGGACATGGCGAAGGCGCTCGTGTGGGTCCACGACATGAACACCGGCACGACCACCAAGTTCGTGGACGTCGACTCGCACCCGAACACGATCGATCTCACGCCCGACGGCAGGATGCTCTTCGTGAGCTGTCGCGGCGCGAACAACCCGAAGTCGTACTACCTGCCAGGTCCGGAGTGGGGCTCCATCCTCGTCTTCGACGCCGCGACCGGCGCTCCGCTCGACGCGGTCATCGCCGGCAACCAGCCGACGGCGCTCGACGTCTCCGACGACGGAAAGCTGCTGATCATCAGCGACTTCCTCGACAACCGGCTACGCGTGTACGAGATCCCGTCGTACGAGACCTTCGCCGCCGGGGGCGGAGGCCGCTTCGAGGCTCACAAGGCAGAGATAGCGAAGTAAGAGAATCTAGCAGAAAGTACTTGCAGTCACTCTCGCTGAGGTATATGTTCGTGAATAGAAAAACGAGTAAGGGGCTCTTCTTCATTGGGGGGACGGGGTGTGGACGACCTCGTCCTCCACTTATTTCCGGCAGGAGCTGCCACTCGCGACCTGCCAAGCGCGCGCCCCTAGTAGCCGCCTGCGCTGATCATCGAGCCGTCGGGCGCGACTTCGATAGTGAATACCGAACGTCCATCCTGCAGGTAGACGAACCGGTACCCATGGATCGTGACCGTGAAGGCGTCATCCGGAAACGCATCCCGCATCGCAACGTTCACCGCGCCGACCGCCATCAGTTCTCCGCTGCTCTGTGCATCCGCGAATGCGCCCGTCGCGTCCTCGGCGGGGATCCAGATGATCGATCCGCTGTCGAACGCCTTCTGGAACGCGTAGAGGTTGTGCGGTAGCCCATCGGAGCGGACCTCGAAGAGCGCCGCCTGTCCGCCGAGGTCGACCCGTACGAGGTAGGCGTTGAAGACGGGGGCGACCGCGTCGAGCGCCGCCCAGTCGACATCCGCCCACGTGCCGCTGTCGCGCTGCTCCGCGTAGATGCCCGCCACCGCCCCGAGGGCGGCCGTTTCGTTGGGGCCGTCCGTCGGCATGGGGTCGGACCCCTCGATCGTCGTGCCGCTCGGGACGTTCGCGTCGGTCGCCGGCGGAGTGTCGTCGGCGTCGCTCGCCGGCGCCCGATCGCCGCACGCCGCGAGCCCAACGGTGATCGCGAGGAGAAGGACCGCCACCGTCACCCATCGCTTCACGAGCCGTCCCCTTCTCGAGCAACCACCGGCAGGATGACCTCCTGGCCGCCCATGTACGGTCGCAGCACCTCGGGGACCACCACGGACCCGTCGGCCTGCTGGTAGTTCTCCAGCACCGCGACGAGCGTACGGCCGACCGCAAGACCGCTGCCGTTCAGCGTGTGGCAGAGGCGGGACCCCTTGAACTCGCCCGGGCTCCGGAACTTGATCGACGCGCGCCGCGCCTGAAAGTCGCCGCAATTCGAGCACGACGAGATCTCCTTGTAGTCGTTGTAGCTCGGCAGCCAGACCTCGATGTCGTAGGTCTTAGCGGCGCCAAAGCCCATGTCCCCGGTGCACAGCACGATCGTGCGGAACGCGATGCCGAGCCGCTCGAGGATGTGCTCGGCGTCGGTCACCATCGCCTCGAGCTCGTCCATGCTGTTCTCGGGACGCGCGAACTTCACCAGCTCGACCTTGTCGAACTGGTGCACGCGGATCATGCCCCGCGTGTCGCGGCCTGCGGCGCCCGCCTCCTCGCGGAAGCAGGGCGTGTACGCGCAGTAGCGAAGCGGAAGGTCGGCGGCCTCGAGCACCTCGTCGCGATGGAGGTTGGTGAGCTGCACCTCGGCCGTGGGGATGAGGTAGAGGCCCTCATCGGTATGGAAGAGGTCCTCGGCGAACTTGGGCAGCTGCCCCGTGCCGGTGAGCGTCTCCTCGTTGGCCATCGCCGGCACCGACCACTCCGTGTAGCCTCGGGCGCCGTGCGTGTCGAGCATGAAGTTGATGAGCGCCCGGTTGAGGCGCGCGCCGTCCCGGCCGAGCACCACGAAACGGCTCTTCGCGAGCTTCACGCCGCGCTCGAAGTCGATCGCGCCGAGCGCAGGACCGAGGTCCCAGTGCGCCACGGGCTCGAAGTCGAACGCGGGCGGCTCGCCGACTCGGCGGATCTCGACGTTATCGGACTCGTCGTCGCCGATCGGAACGCTCTCGTCCGGGATGTTGGGGATGCGCAGGAGCAGCTCGCGCACGGCCACCTCGGTGCTCTGCAGGCGCTCGTCGAGCTCCTGGAGCTCGTCGTTGAGCTGTCGCACCTCGGCCTTCACGACCTCGGCCTCGTCGTGGTCTCCAGCGCGCATCATCTCGCCGATGCGCTTGGACGCCTCGTTGCGCAGCGCCTGCCGGCCCTCGACCTCCTGGATGAGCGTCCGGCGCTCATCGTCGAGCGCCATGAAGCGGTCGAAGTCCCAGTCGCCCGCGCGCTTGCCCATCGCGGTGCGGACCGCTTCCAGATTCTCGCGCAGGTAGCGTCCGTCAAGCATGTGAGCCTCCGTGTCGGGCGGGTCAGAAGCGGGCTTTCGCGCCGGTCATCAGTATAGCCGAGGCATGCCGGGCCGGTCGCGGCGGCACGGCCCTCACCACCCAAAGTCGGCGACGATGTCGAATGCCTCCGCCAGCCGCGCGTTGCCCTCGGCGTTGGGGTGCACGCCATCAGGATCGGACCAGCCGCTGTCGCGACTGCCGTCGCTTGCCAGCAGCGCCGCGTACCAGTCCACGTACGTCGCCCCGGTGGCGTCGCAGATCTCCCGGTACGCCTCGTTGAGCGAGACGATCTCGTCCTCGATCGCCTCGCTGTCACCCGTGCACGGCGGCAACGCGCACACGAACACGCGATCCGTGATCGCCTGCGCCTCCTCCACCATCGCCTCGATGTTGGCGATGATCTCCGCGCGCGGGATGCCGGCGAACACGTCGTTCAGCCCGCCCGCGATGATGATCGTCCCCGCGTCGTCAGGGACCTCGCGATCGAAGCGCGCCAGCATCTCGGCCGTCGTCTGTCCGCTCACGCCGAGGTTGTACGCCGTCCACCCGGCGCCGACGAGCACATCGTCGGCATCGGGGCGCGCAGCAGACGGGATGCCGGCCCCGAACTCGATATCGTTCTCCCCGAGACGCTCCAGCAGCAGGTACAGCCACTGGTCGGTGGAGGTCACGCCGTTGAACCCGACCGCCTCGGTGATGCTGTCGCCGATGGCCACGATCGAGCGCATGCCGTCTCCGATCTCCTCGCGGGCGGGCGGCTCCTCGCGCGCCGCGGTGCCCGCGGGCGGAGACGCGGCGCACCCGCACAACGCGAGAAGCATCACGATGATGACGAGTCCGCGCACGCCGCCTCCCTTTCGGCTCCATCCTACGCCGGATGCCCGGCCGATGACGCACACTCCCCCGAGGCCACGGTGCGCACTCCCGCAAGGCCGCCGGTGCGCCTTCCCGCCGGAGGGGTCCGGTCGCGCTACAATCGCCGCATGCCCAGAGCGCTCGCCTACACGCCCGAGTCACCCGAGGTGCGACACCTGCGCTCCGCCGACGCTACGCTCGGCGCGCTCATCGCGCGGGTCGGCCCGGTCGAGCAGCGCCTCGAGGACGATCCGTACTCGTCGCTCGCGAGCGCGATCGTCGCCCAGCAGCTCTCGGACAAGGCCGCGGCGACCATATGGAACCGTCTGGTGGCCGCGCTCGGCGGCGATCCTACTCCGGCGCACATCCTGGCCGCCGAGGACGCGACGCTCCGCGGCGCCGGCCTCTCGGGCAGCAAGGCGTCGTTCCTGCGCGACCTCGCGTCCCGGGTGGCCGACGGCTCGCTCGATCTCGCGGGGGTGGCGGCGCTTCCCGACGAGGATGCGATCGCGGCGCTCACCACGGTGAAGGGCATCGGCCGCTGGACCGCCGAGATGTTCCTCATCTTCTCGCTCGGCCGCCCCGACGTGCTCGCCGTCGACGACGGTGCGCTGCGCTCGGCCGTGGCGTGGCTGTACCGCCTCGGCGACGAGGACGGCCGCGCGGCCATCGCGCGCATCGGCGAGGCGTGGGCGCCGTACCGCACGTGCGCGTCGCTGTACCTCTGGCAGGGCCACGCGCTCAGGCGCTCGGAGGGGTGGGAGCCGCCGACGCCGCCGACCGCGTGACGCTACCGGCCGAGCAGGATATCGATGCCGTACAGCACCAGATCGAGCTTGTGCTCCGGTAGTCGGCCGACGCGCTCGAGCAAGACCGAGCGATCGAGCGTGGAGACCTGCGATACATTCGCGACCGAGTCGACCGGAAGACCGGTCGCTGACGGATCCAGCGCGACGTTGCCCGGTGCATCGGCCCAGCGCATGTTGCTCGTCAGCGGAACGCACACGACAGTGGCTATCCGGCTGCGATTGAACGAGTCGCCCTGGATCACCACCACGGGGCGGCGGAAACCGGGGGCCGAGCCGACCGGCTCGCCCAGGTCGGCCCACCAGATCTCGCCCTGCGCGATCACCACTCCACCTGTTGTACGACACGCCGAGCCGCCGATCGCGGGAACGCGTACTCGGAATCGGGCAGGTCGGAGCAGACCTCATCGAGCGCCTCGGTGACGCGATCCGGCGAGTGCCGCGCAACGAACTCTCGCACAGCGCGGCTGTACAGCTGGCTGCGCGACTGCCCCGTGGACCTGGCGAGCGCATCTGCTGCCGCAAAGAGGTCGTCTGGAATCGATATCGCGGTCTTCATACCAATAGTATAACCCATGGACCACCTCCCGGCGAGCGTTCGGAGCGATGCTCTCACGCGCGTCTGAACGGGATCCGAGCGCATTCTGTCTTCGCTACCTGCCGAGCGACAGCTCCCAGCACACCCGCACTTCTTCCACGCGGAAGCCGACCCCGAGGTACAGGCCGAGCGCCCGCCGGTTGTCCTCCCCGGTCGAGAGCGTCACGCGTGTGTGGTTCATGCGGGCGGCCGCCGCGACGGCGGAGCACAGCAGCGCCTTACCGATCCCGCGCCCCTGCTCGTCGGGCATCACGCCGAGCGTCTCCACCTCGGCGTACGCGAGCTCGTCGGGGTCCTCGGCCGTGATCACCAGCCCCGCAAGGGCACCGTCGCGCCACGCGACGAGCGTTCCCTCCGACACGATGCGGCGCCTGCCGAGGATCTCGGCGGCCCGCTCGGCGGACATATCGTAGTGCCCGGGCTGACCATGGAAGACGGTGTTGATGAGGTTGGCCGCAAGCTCCGCGACCTCGGGTCCCGCCGGGGACAGCACCACGCCGTCCGGCACCGGTGGGACGGCCACGTGGCCGGGCGACCGGTGCACCAGGATGGTGGCCCGCCGCGACACGCCAAAGCCCGCCCTCGCGAGCACGTCCTCGATCCCGCCGGCGTTCTCGGGCAGGAACACGAACGCCCGGACGACGCCGTCGGGCAGCTGCGGCAGCAGGCGTTCGAGCATGAGCGGGTACGCCTGCGGATCGGCGGCGTGCAGGATGCGGAACCGCGCGGCGCCCTCGGTGGAGAAGCCGTCGACCATGACCGAGCCGGCGCCCACGATCGCGCCGTCAGCGTCGAAGACGAGCACCGCGGGCTCGGCGGCCGGATCGAACCGGACGAGATCCTCGGACAGCGTGTAGGACTCATCGTGCTCGGGGCCGTGAACGCGCGCGTATTCGCGAAACGAATCCACGAGAGCCGGGCCCACGTCGGTGATCGTCACATCCATGGGTCTACTGTAACGCGCCCGGACGCCGGCCGACCAAGTTGCGAGCAGCGCGATGCGTCAGGCGCTCTTGTCCTCGACGACCTTCTTGCCGGCGGCCAGCAGCTTCGCGTGCGACGCGTTCATCTCGGCAAGACGCTTCGTCCAGAACTCGTTGTCGGTGAGCGGCGTCTGCAGCTCCTCGGCATCGAAGTCGAACTGCGTCCAGTTGTACGCAGCCTCGAGGAAGACCGTCTTGTCGATCCCGGCGACCTCGCTGATCTCGACGCGATGGCCGTCCACGTAATCGCGCAGACGGAACCCGCCGTTCTCGTATGAGACGTAATGCAACGCGGTGTTGCGCTTCAGGCGAGGCACGTCGCGGATGATCTCGGGGCAGTAGATGAGCGCCCGGGTGCGGACGCCCGACGATGCGGGCCGACGTGCGGCCTGCCGCGCCGCCGAGTGCGCGCGAGCGCGCTCGCCGGTGAGCCGCCAGTTGTCGCGCGGGGTGTGTGCGACCTTCCCCGCGGATTCGAGCTTGCGCAGCGCCGAGGTCGTGGCGTCGGTGGTCGTCTCAACGCCTTCAGCGGCCAGAAGGCCCACGATCTCCTTCGCCTGGGCCGGTCCGTGCGCATCAATGACGGCGAGAATCGCTTCTCCGTCCATGGCAGTACACCTCCAAAGTGTCTACTCCGAGTATGCACCCGAATGGAGGGTCGTGCCGGACGGGAATGGGGAGGGGCGGTTGATCTCGTCACAGCCAAGCCCTACAATGTGAACGTGTGTTCGCCCGACAACGAAAGGCCCGCCCGATGTCCGAGTCCCCGCAGTTCCGAGTCGTCGAACTCTTTGCCGGAGTCGGCGGCTTTCGTCTGGGGCTCGAGAAGAGCGGCTGGAACGTCGTGTGGAGCAACCAATGGGAGCCCTCCACCCGTGAGCAGCACGCCTCCAAGTGCTACGTGAGCCACTTCGGGCAACAGGGTCATGTGTGTGATGACATCGCGAAGATCGTTGCACGTCCCGGCGAATGCATAGTCCCGGATCACGAGCTCCTCGTCGGCGGATTCCCCTGCCAGGACTACTCGGTGGCGAAGCCGCTCGCCCAGGCCGCCGGCATCCAAGGCAAGAAGGGCGTCTTGTGGTGGTCGATATACGAGATGCTCGACTTGAAGCGACCGCCCTTCGTCCTCCTGGAGAACGTCGATCGTCTCCTCAAGTCACCTGCATCCCAGCGGGGGCGAGACTTCGCAATCATCTTGTCATGCCTCGCCCAACTCGGTTACGCCGCTGAGTGGCGGGTCGTAAACGCCGCGGAGTACGGCTTTCCTCAGCGCAGAAGGCGCGTGTTCCTCTACGCGCACCGCCTCGATTGGCGTGGCTACGCGTGGAAACCTCTGCGGCGGATCTACGCAGATGGGGTCATGGCGCGCGCGCTTCCGGTTTCCCAGGCCGGCATGAGGGGCCTGTTCGAGGCCGAAGAGGAGCGTATCCCCGAGCCGGATCTTCCACCGTTGGACCCCAATCCATATGTCGTGAGCGAGACGTTCGGGCGCGGGCTCGCCCGGTCGCAGTTCGAGAACGCCGGCGTCATGATCGAGGGTCGAGTCTGGACACGCACAGTCACACCGGCCTATCGCGGCAAGACCCGTTCGCTCGGCGATGTCGTGGCGAAGACCGAGTCGGTGCCGGAGCGGTTCTTCGTCTCAGATGACCGGGTGGGCCAGTGGGAGTATCTCAAAGGCCCGAAGGCCGAACCACGAGTCGACAAGAAGACGGGGCACGAGTACCGGTATTCGGAGGGAGGCATGGCCTTCCCGGACCCCCTCGACCGTGCGGCGCGCACGATTCTGACCGGGGAAGGCGGCACCGCGGCGTCGCGGTTCAAGCACGTCATCAGAGACCCGGAGTCGGGAAGACTCCGTCGCTTGGTGCCTGAGGAGCTTGAGGAATTGAACGGCTTCCCGCGCGGGTGGACGGACACCGGGATGAGCGACGGCAAGCGTGCGTTCATGATGGGGAACGCTCTGGTTGTCGGGATCGTCCAACGCATCGGCAAGGCGATCAAGGCGGAAGCCGATGCCTGCCAGAACGAGAGAGCCGCGCGAGATGACGGCACTGTTGGGACCGATACCTGAGGCAACGTCACCTGCTGTTTCCCGATCGATGAAGGGCAACCGCGGGAAGAACACTGCCCCTGAGCTCCTCCTACGGAGACTCCTGCGACAGGCTGGCTTCCCCGGCTATCGGCTGCATTGGAAGAAGGCACCGGGGCACCCCGACATCTCCTATCCCGGTCGCCGGGTGGCGATCTTCGTCAATGGATGCTTCTGGCACCGATGCCCGCATTGCCAACCCGCTGAGCCCAAGAGTCACTCAGACTACTGGCATCAGAAGTTCGAGCTGAACCGGGAGCGCGACGCTCGCAAGCGAGAGGAGCTTGAGCGTGCGGGCTGGGTGGTGATCACCGTGTGGGAGTGCGAACTGAAGTCGGACGCTATTGGAGCCGTGGCAGGCGTGGTGAAGACCCTCCAGGCTCGCTAGCCCTGCTGCTCGTCAACAAGCTGCTCTGCCAGATACCTTTGGTTGAGCCAAAAAGACCGTCGCACCGCCCTCCCTCCCGCAGGAGTGGGGACGACATCCGCGCTGTTTCGACCATGCGGTCGGACATGGCACACCTTGTTCTCGGTGCTTCGGGGGAGGTACTCGGTCTTGTCCTCCATCACTAGCGCGGTCGTCCGATCGAAACACATGCGAGCGTGTCGCTCCACGTCGTCGATCGGCATGGTCCAGAACCGCGTCCTGCGCAGGGTAGGCACACCGTCGCGGTCGAGTTGGTAGATGACGAAGAAGAACCTCCGAGTGAGAACGTCGCGAAGATCCGATTCCTCCCACTGCTGGTTGACGAGGTCGCAGTAGTCGAACGCCGGAAACGAGACGGCCTCCTTCAGCGAGCCACCCGGGGTCAGCCTGATCGTCTTGACGATGACTCCTGCCTTCTCGAACTCGGCGACGGCCTTGTCTGGGGCGACACCGAGCACCCGTTTCGTGAGAAGCGAGTAGAAGTTCTTGGCGCCTCTCCGTGCGTGCACTCCTAAGCTGCCCGCGATCTCGTCGGCCGTCATGCCGACGTACGGCAGAAACCGGTTCTGGACGGCTTGCTCGAAGGTGCTTCCCGACCGCAGCTCTTCCGCCCGCACGGCCGACTGCCGTGCGAAGCTATCCGCGATGACCGCATTCATGTAGCTGGCCTTGAGCGATAGAGCGCGCGGCTTAGCCTTCTCTCGGGAGAACGGCTGCATCCTGCAATCTGCCCCGGTGGCGCCCTTCGTGCAGGCCGCGAGGTACAGCGTGTCCCCCTCGGAGATCTCGTGGGCCAGACCGGCACGCACCTTGCCTGCGATCGTATTCCAGTCATCCTTGATGATCTCGAGATCCGCTTCAGGGAAGTCCCACAGGCGGACGATCTTGATCACGAAGTCCCGCGGATCCATATCCGCCTCGTGGAGGTAGAACACCAAGAGCAAGTGCGAGTTCTTGGACAGGAACGAACTGCTTTCCCACTCCTCGGACGATATCGCCACGTAGTCGATCATGCCGAGAACGAGGCGCTCCTTGGCAACGAGCCGCTTGCCTGACCGCTTGAGCGGTGTGACCTTCAGCTCGAGTCCTGCCTCCGCGAAGTCAGGCTCCTGCCTGTTGTTCGGCTCATATTGGAAGTAATAGCGCTCCAGCGCGTTGCCGAAGCCCCCCTTGTGTCCTGAGAAGTCGATGACGGGCGGAAGCGTCTCCAGGACGTCTCGCAGCGAGCGTCCTATCAGACGCTCGGCGTACTCAAGGATGGATTCCCGATTGCGCGGATCATACGGAAGCTCTCTGCCCGTCATATGACCTCCTGCAACCAAGATTACACCACCCGACCCCTCCCCCTCGGGTACACACCCCTCGGAGGCGATTGCCATGCTGAAGCCGATCTCGCTCCTGCTCGCGCTCGTGCTCGTCCTCTCGCTCGCAGTCGTCGGCTGCTCGCCCGACCCGGGCGACACGAGCGCCGACGATGGCTCGCCCGGAGAGTCGGAGGAGACCGACACCGACGAGGGCTCGGAGCCGATCGAGACACCCGACTTCTCGTACCTCACCGGCGCGTGGACGGTCGGGACCGAGCTCACCAAGATCGACGACCCCGCGATGACCGCGGCGGCCGACCAACCCGAGGCCCAGTGGGAGTGCACCGTGAACCGCAACGCGATGCGTCTCGTCACGAGCCTTCACGAGTACGAGGGGACGCTCACCCCTGAGGACGGCGGGTGGGTCTACGAGGCGACGGCGATCTTCCTCGACGACACCGGCGCCACCTGGACCAGCACGATAGAAGTCCACGGCAAGCCGACGAGCACCGACCTGGACTCGTTCGCCGGAGGGATGACCGGCACTCTCGAGTCGGATGCCGACGGCCATCTGTACACGGCGACCTGGGACATCGAGGGTACGCGCCAGTAGGCTGTCGCACACGTGACTCGGGTACATTCCTGCTATGACAACTTCACTCGCAATCGTGCAGATCGCAGGTCGTGACAGTGTCGCGGCCGCGGTCACGGCCGTTCGCGAGCGTGGCTTCGACTCCCTCGTTCCGACCATAGCCTTCACGGGCACCGAGACCGGCGACCGCGAGGCGCCGCTGCGCGCGGTCGCGACGCTGCGATCGCTGCTCGCCGGAATCGCCGAGGTGCACGAACCCGTACCCCTGTCCGACCCCGCGCTGTGGTCGGCCATGAACTCCAGGCCTGCCGCCGAGCTCCATCGCCGGTTCGGCGTGTGCTCGCCGTGCCTCGCCTGTCACCTCTACCTGCACCTGCTGCGCGTGCCGCTCGCGTGGTCGCACGACAACGCGCCGATCGTCTCGGGCGAACGCGACACCCACGACGGCCGCGTCAAGCTGTCGCAGACGCCCGCCAGCATCGACGCCTCCGTCCGCGTGCTCGCGTACGCGGAAGTCGAGCTCCTGCAGCCCGTTCGCACGGCATCGGACAAGGAGATCGCGGCGATCGTGGGCGATGCCTGGCCTCCGGGCGAGACCCGGCTCGGCTGTCAGCTCGCGGACAACTACATGAGCTTTGACGGTACCGTCGCCTACGACGAGGCCGGTTATGCGCGCTACCTTGCGGACTACTTCGAGCCCGTGGGCCGCGCCGTGATAGACGCCTGGCGCGCGGAGCGCGCGGGCGCTCCCGCGACTGACTTCAACGCGGTCGTACGAGGCGTGATCGAGGGCTGAAACCCTCGGCACGCGCTCGGATGCTGTTCAGGTCCTGTTCAGCTCCCCCTGTCACGCTGCCCGTATCGGTTGCCGTGGGGAGGTGCTATCATTATGCAATCACTCGTGACCGCGAGGAGTCGTGAGGTCATGGCCGACCTGCTCGTACGCAGCGTTCCCGCACGCCTGATGGAGCGCCTCAAGGCGCAGGCGCAGCGCAACGGTCGCTCGGTGCAGAAGGAGGCGCTCGCCGTGCTCGAAGCGGGCACTCAGCTCACTATGGAAGAGTGGCTCGAGAGGGCTGACCGCACGCGCGAGCTTCTGAAGGCCCAAGGGTACTCCGGTGACAGCACGGCGATGATCCGCGAGGACCGGGACACGCGGTGAGTGCGCTCGTTGCCGATGCATCAGTGGTGGCCAAGTGCATCCTGCCCGAATCCGGCTCTGACCATGCACGTGTGCTCATACACGATGCTGAATCGGCAGTCGCTCCAGCCAACATCCACGCCGAATGCGCCAACGCCGTCTGGAAGCTCGTGCATCGCGGCCTGATGACCCGGGAGAGCGCGGCGCTGGCCCTTCTCGACCTCGAGACCATCCCGATCAGTCTCCAGTCGCTCCGTCGGCTCACTCCCGCGGCGTTCGCGCTCGCCCTCGAATACGACCATCCAATCTACGACTGCTACTACCTCGCAGCCGCGATCCAGCACGATGCGGCCCTCGCTACCGCCGATGTGCGGCTCTTCGATCTCGCGCAGCGCGCGGGGCTCGGGGAGCGAGCGATACTCGTGCGCTAGGGGAGCTCGCTCGTGCAGGCGGGGCACCGCGTGGCCGCAAGCGCGATGTCGCTCTTGCAGAACGGGCACTCCTTGGTGGTGACGGCCTCCTCGGCCGGCTTGCGCGCCTTGTTGACCGCCTTCACCACGAGGAAGACCGCCCACGCGACGATGAGGAAGCTCACGACGGCGTTGATGAACGCGCCGTAGTTGAGCGTGATGGCGCCCGCGTCGAGAGCGACCTGCACGGTGGCGTAGGGCCCCGCGGCCGCGCCTTCCTTCAGCACCACGAACAGCTGCGAGAAGTCCGACCCGCCGAGGAGCGCCGCGATCGGCGGCATGATCACGTCCTTGACCAGCGAGCCCACCACCGCACCGAACGCGGCGCCGATGATCACGCCGATGGCGAGATCGACCATATTGCCCTTGATCGCGAACTCCTTGAACTCCTTCAGCATCGCATCTCCTCGTCCGACAGCCGGCCGCAGCACCCGCGCGTACCCGTATCAGTCATCGTAGAACGGCTCGTCACG
>DCVQ01000015.1:0-121994 GCA_002328745.1 Actinobacteria bacterium UBA2184 | reverse complement strand
ACCCACTTGCACCACTTGTAGCCCCACTTGTCCTCGGCCACGAGCTGGAACGGGAATCCGCGCTCGGGGGGCAGAGTCACGCCGTTCATCTGGTACGCGAGGATGATGTCGTTGTCGTAGAAGTACTCGACGGGATACGACGTGGTGTAGCCGTCAGCGGCCGAGAACACGACGCTTCGCGCTTCAGGCGAAACGCCCGCCGCGTCGAGCAGGTCGCGCACGAGGACGCCCCGCCAGAGGATCTTCGCGCTCCAGCCCTCCACGCAGTCGAGCTGCACGACCTTCTCGTAGGCCGGAAGGCCGCTCACCACCTCGGAGTACGTGAACTCCATCGCCTCGTCGACAAGGCCGCCGACGGTCAGCCGGTAGGTGTCCACGTCCACGTACTGGGGACCCTTGATGGAGTTCTCGCGGAAGTCCTGAACCGAGTCGAGCTGCTCGCCCTCGTACTCGCGCACTTCAACGCCGTCGAGCTCGATCGCATCGTCCCGCTGCGCATCGCGCAGGGACAAGGGGCCGCCGTCCGGGGCGCACCCGGCGACGGCCGCAGTGGCGATCAGCACCAACACCATCGCGATCCGTGCGCGCATCCCGACTCCTCCGCAGGGTACGTGTGGTTCATTCCCCCGCCGGGAAGGATCGCAGGCCGCTACGGTTTCCGGGCGAGCACCACCAGGTGCCGATTGTTGAAGGCCACCAGGCGCCCGTCGTCGTACTCGGGCGCGAGCCACTCTCGCATCGCGGGCGGCGCCTCGGCCATCAGCTCGGCCAGCCCGGCCACCGTCTCCGCGTCGCAATCCTGCCGCATCGTCCACTCGGCGAAATCGTGGCGCTTGTCGATGAGCTCGAAGCGGTCGATCCCGAGCCCCGCGCGCTCGATCTGCGTGATCCATCCCTCCGCGCTGAAGGCCCGGTTGTGGCTCGGGTCGCGCAAGCGCTCGAAGGCGTCCACGAGCACCGCCGAGGTGTGCTCCGGCGGCAGCGTCTGGTCCTGGAAGCCGAAGCGGCCGCCCGGGACGAGCACGCGCGCCACCTCGGCGAAGAACGCCTGCACGTCGGGAAAGTGGTGGGCCGCGATGCGACACGTGACCGCGTTGAAGGTCGCGTCGGGAAACGGCAGCGCCGAGGCCTCGGCCACCACGTACGCGGCCTGGTAGCCGTGCTCGGCGAGCAGCGTCCCCGCCACATCGAGCATCTCAGGCGTGAGGTCGCACGCGGTGACGTCCGCGCCCGCACGCGCGAGCGCGAGGGCCACGTGCCCCCCGCCGGTGGCGACATCGAGGGCGCGGAAGCCCTCGGGTCCCGAGACGAGCTCCACGAGCAGGTCGAGGTCGGGGCCCGCCGCATGCAGCGGACTCTCGCGATAACCCTCGGCGCGCGGCGCGAACCGCTCGCGCGACCGCGCGGTGATCTCGTCTGCGGACCGGTCGGTCATCGTCCTACCGCGCGTTCGGGTAGCTGCCGAGCACCTTGACCTCGCGGAGCTTGAGGCGCAGGCAGTCAAGCGCGAGCCGCACGTGGGGGTCGTCCACGTGCCCCTCGCAGTCCACGAAGAACATGTAGTCGCCGAGCTGACGCTTGGTCGGCCGGCTCTGGATCTTCGTGAGGTTGATGTCGCCGTACGCGAACTCGGACAGGATCATCAGCAGCGCGCCCGGCTTGTCCTTCTTCATGAACAGCGCGAGAGACGTCTTGTCGTGCCCGGTCTTGGGAGCGATGCCCCGACCGATCACGACGAATCGCGTCTGGTTGCCCGCGTAGTCCTCCACGCCCGATTCGAGCACCTCGCCGCCGTAGATCTCGGCCGCCAGCACCGGACCGAGCGCCGCGATGCCCGGCGTCGCCACCGCTGTCTGAACGGCCTCGGCGTTGGAGTTGGCAGCGCCGACCGTCCGCCCGGGGAGGTGCCGCTCCAGCCAGCGCCGGCACTGCCCGCTTGCCTGCGGGTGGGCGACCACCGCGGTGACGTCCGCGAGTTTCGTGCCGGCCGCAGCCACAAGCGCGTAGCCGATGTCGAGGACCAGCTCGCGCTGGATCTCGAGCGAAGTGTCGAAAGCGAGCGCGTCGAGGGTCGCGGTCACCGAGCCTTCGATCGAGTTCTCGATGGGAACGACGCCCAATTCGGCCTTGCCGCGCTCCACCGCCTCGAAGACCTCTGCGATGCTCGTGCACGCGAGCGGCTCGCAGCCAGGAAGGTCGAGCGAGAGCAGCGCGACCTCGCTGAACGTGCCGGCGGGACCCAGGAATGCGGCGAGCGTCATTCGGCGACCTCCTTGAGACTGGCTTCGTCGATAGGGACGTGACCGAGCCTCAGGCGCGGAGCGCGCACCCGGTTCCGGCCGGTGGTCTTGGCGCGATACAGCGCATCGTCCGCGGCCCGCAGCAGCGACTCCTTGTCGCGCGCGTGCACCGGATAGCTCGCGAGGCCGATGCTGGCGGTGATGTGGATGCGGGGCTCCCCCTCGGCATCGGCGAAACGATGGAGGCTGATAGCCTCCCGCACCTTCTCGGCCGCGATGAAGGCGCCCGAGGCGTCTGTCTCCGGAAGGATGATGCTGAACTCCTCGCCGCCGTAGCGGGCCACGACGTCCACCTCGCGGACCACGCTCTTGAGCACGGGGCCCATCTCGGCGAGCACGCTGTCGCCGACGAGATGCCCGTAGGTATCGTTGAGCGTCTTGAACTTGTCGAGGTCGAGCATGATGAACGACAAAGGCTTGCCGTAGCGTCCCGCGCGGTGGATCTCGTCGTCGAGCCGCTGCTGCAGGAACCGGTAGTTGTGAAGGTTCGTGAGCTCATCGGTGACCGCGAGCCGCGTGGTCAGCCGATACAGGCGGGAGTTCTCGACCGCCACGATCAGTTCGGCGGCGACCGCCTGCAGCACGATGCGGTCGTCCCGGGTCAGGGCCTCGAGCACGCCCTGCTCGGCGCACAGGACGACGAGGTGGTTCTTCTGCTCCAGCAGATCGACGCAGGACAGCGCGTTGTCCCCTGAATCGACCGGCACGGCCCTCACCAGTTCCAGGCCCGAGTAGTCGCTGCGGCGCGCGCCCGAGAGTCCCCGGTTCGCGGTGAAGACGGTCTCCTGCTTCGTCGTGTCGATGACGAACAGGCTCGCTATCGGCACGTGAACCACGCGGTCGAGGATGTCGAGAAGCGCCGGACCGACCGAGTCGATGTCCAGCGTCGAGTGGATGAGCTCGGTTATCTCGGTGACGGCGCGGAGTTCGTCGACGCTGCGCTCGAGACGGGCGTTCAGCTCGAGCGCCTCCGCCCGTTGGCGCTCGAGCGTCTCGGTGCGGTTGTCCTCCGCGCTCAGCGCGGCTTCGACCACGCGCGCGACGATCACGAAGACGGCGACATTGGAGACGAGAACGAAGTTGTGCATCGCGCTCTCGTACCCGACCGTCGCAAGCCGGCTCGCCACGTACGAAGTCCCGAGAGCCCACCCGAGCATCCACGCCCAGCGCGTCCGAATGAGCAGCACCACCACTACCACTTCGGTGAGGTACCAGACGTAGAACGGGTCGTGCGCCTGCGACGCGAATGCGAGGGTCAGCACAGCGAAGACGACGGAGTCGAGGATGACCGTTCCCGTCATCACCCGGTGGAACGGGCACGGGTTGCTGCGCAGGGTCAGGACGAGCATGACGACGGTCCACGCGATCCAGGCACCGATCGCCCAGGCCACGAGAGGCTGTCCGCGTGAATCGTCCCGGGCGAAGAGGAAGTAGGCCCCCAGCAGGACGAGTCCGCCCAGCACGCGCGCCACCACGATGACGCTATGGCGTCCGTCGAAGCCTGCTATGCGCTTGCGAATGGGCACGGACCGTGGCCTCCCCGCTCGACGGGTCCCGGGAACAGTGTATAACCTTCAGCAGACAGAAGTACGAACGCACGCGCTCCGCGTCCCGGGAGGACCGATGGATCCCAGCACCCTGCGACAGCTGCTCGAATCGATCGCCGCGGGTGGGACTACCCCGGACGAGGCGTTCGCCTCACTCTCCCGGCTCCCCTTCGCCGACCTCGGTGATGCCAAGATCGACCACCATCGGGCGCTGAGATGCGGCTTCAGCGAAGTCGTCTTCTGCGAGGGCAAGACGGCCTCCCAGGTCCGCACCATCGCGCGCGAGATGCTCGAGCATGGCGACGTCTTCCTCGGCACGCGGGCGAGCGCATCGCACTTCCAGAAGGTCGCGCAGGTGGCTCCCGACGCGCGCTACTTCGAGGAGCCGAGGATCCTGCTCGTGGATCGCCGCGAGACCCGGCCGGCGCTCGGGCACATCGTCGTGGCGACCGGAGGCACCGCCGATCACACGGTGGCCGAGGAGGCCGCCATCTCCGCCGAGGTCATGGGCAACCGCGTGACCCGCCTCTACGACGTGGGCATCGCCGGCGTGCACCGCCTGCTCGCGCACGAAGAGACCCTCCGCGATGCGAATGCGATCGTCGCGGTGGCCGGGATGGAGGGCGCGTTGCCGTCGCTCATCACCGGGCTGGTCGGCTGTCCGGTGATCGCGGTCCCCACTTCGGTGGGCTACGGCGCGAGCTTCGGCGGCCTGGCGGCGCTCCTCGCCATGCTCAACTCGTGCGCGTCCGGTCTCGCGGTCGTCAACATCGACAACGGCTTCGGTGCGGCCGCTCTCGCAAGCCGAATCAACCAGATGGTCGCCGGGGCCGGAGCTTCCGCCGAATGATCGCGTACCTCGACTGCTCGACGGGAGTCTCGGGCGACAAGCTGCTCGGCGCGCTCGTGGACGCGGGTTTCGACCCGGCGGTCCTGCGCGCGGCCCTCGACGGGATGGGCCTGAGCGCCATCGTCGTGTCCACGCCGCGCCGCGACTCGGCCGGGGCGAGCGGCGCCGGCGTCCTGGTGGAGGAGCCCGACGCGCACGCACGCGACTTCCGCGCGCTTAAGGCGCTCCTCGAGGCGGCCGCCGTTCCGTCGGCGGCACGCGAGGGCGCCCTTCGTGCGCTTCAGGCCCTCGCTGAAGCCGAGGCCCGCGTGCACGGCTGCGCGGTCCAGGACGTGCACTTCCACGAGATCGGCGCCGCCGACACGCTCGTCGACCTGCTCGGCGTGGCGCTCGCGCTCGACGCCCTCGGCATCACGGGGCTCGTGGCATCGCCCGTGGCCGTCGGCAGCGGCACGGTCGTGACCTCGCATGGCGAGCTGCCCGTGCCGGCTCCCGCCACCGCGCTCCTGCTCGAGGGCGTGCCGATCGTGCCGGGGCCCTCCGCAAGCGAACTCACCACGCCAACCGGGGCTGCGCTGCTCCGCGCGTTCGCCACCGGCTTCGGCACGCTGCCGCCCATGACGCTCCGCCGCACCGGTATCGGCTGCGGCACGCGCGACATCGGCCTGCCCAACGTCTGCCGGCTGCTCGTGGGCGAGCCGCTCGGATCCGCGCCCGGATCCGACGAGGCCGTGCTCCTCGAGACGAACATCGACCACCTCACGCCCGAGGAACTCGCGGTGGCGGCGGACCGGCTCCGCGATGCCGGCGCCCTCGATGTGTGGCAGACGCCGATCGTCATGAAGAAGGGCCGGACCGCGACCCTCCTGTCGCTGCTTGCCGCCCCCGCCGACGCCGCGCGCCTGGCAGCGCTCGCGATCGCCGAGACCGGAACGCTGGGGGTGCGCACGCTTCCCGTCGCACGCACGTTGGCCGAGCGCGACGTGACCGAGATCGAGACCTCGCTCGGCCCCGCGCGATTCAAGATCGCCCGCTTCGCCGACGGCACGCGCACGCTGCGCGTCGAGAGCGACGACGCCGCGCGGATCGCCTCCGGGCGCGGGCTGGCGGTCGACGCCGTCGCGCGCGTCCTCGAGGCCGACGCGGCAACCGTGACCGGGGTTCAGCCGAGGCGCCAGCCCGCCTCCGAGCGCGACACGAACCCCTCGGCCTGAAGCGCGTCGAGCGCGGCCTCCACTCGCGCGGGATCGAACCGCACCTCGTTCGCCAACGCAGGGGCGGAGCGCGGCCCACCGTCCCGAAGCGCCACGAGCAGCCGTCCGCGCAGCTGGCGGTTGGATCCCTCGAAGGGAGCCTGCCGGACGTGGTGGCGGCTGCGCCGGGATGGGTTCTCGCGTGTGGCCTTGAGGTGGGCGCCGTAGTCCAGAAGCGCCCAGAACCACTCGCGCGGACGCTCGCGGTCGAGCGTCGCCTCCACGAGCGGCAGGATCGCCGAGTCCGGGACGCCCTCGGCATCCGCGAAGAACTCATGCAGATAGACGCTCCGCACGTTCGTCTCGATGAAGGGCACGCCGATGCCGTACGCGAACGCGAGCACCTGAGCGGCGGTCGCGTGCCCGATGCCGGGGAGCGCGACCAGCCCCTCGAGCGTGTCGGGCACCCGCCCGCGGTGCTCCGCGACGATGATCCCCGCTGCCCGCTTGAGCGCGAGGCCGCGCCGGTTGTAGCCGAGGCCGCTCCACGCGCGCACCACCTCGGCGACGGGCGCCGCCGCCAGCGCGGCCACGTCCGGGAACGCCGCAAGGAACTCGCGGTACTTCGGCACGACCCGCGCGACCTGCGTCTGCTGGAGCATCACTTCCGAGACGAGCACGCGATACGGGTCGGTCGTCTCGCGCCAGGGGAGGTCGGCACGCCCGCCGCTCGCGTAGTGCTCCCACACCGTCGCTATGAAGGCATCGAATCCGTCGGTCACCGTGAGGCCTCCCCGGCAATGGGTAATACCTGTGGGGGTATCACGCGCACTCACATCCTGCTAGAGTGAACGCGCGCATCCAACCCGCGTACGGGTAGTATGACCTTCCAGGCCATTACCGGAGAAACGAGGTGACCAGTGGCCTCAGAGAAGCCCGCACCACTGCTCCAGATCGAGGACCTTCACGTGTCGGTCGGCGACCGTGAGATCCTCCGCGGAGTCGACCTCACGATCGGCGAGGGCGAGACGCACGTGTTGCTCGGCCCCAACGGCGGCGGCAAGTCCACGCTCCTCAACACCATCGTCGGCATGCCCGGCTATCGCATCACGCAGGGCCGCGTCGTGTTCAAGGGCGTCGACCTCGCCGGCCTTGAGATCGACGAGCGCGCCCGGCTGGGCATCGGCATCGCCTTCCAGCGTCCGCCAGCGGTACGCGGCGTGAAGCTTCGGCAGATGATCGATGTCGCGGCCAACGGCACGCTCGACGACGAGGCGATGGCGGCGCTCGACGAGGACCTCAGCCTGGGACACATGCTCGAGCGCGACGTGAACATGGGCTTCTCGGGCGGCGAGGCCAAGCGCTCCGAGATGGCGCAGCTGCTCGCGCAGATGCCGGACCTTGCGCTGTTCGACGAGCCCGAGAGCGGCGTGGACCTCGATAACATCGCGGTGGTGGGCGGCGCCATGAACGCGCTGCTCAAGGGCGAGGAGCGCATCGCCGAGCGCACGCGCGCCGGCCTCATCATCACGCACACCGGCCACATCCTCGAGTACGTGAACGCCGACGTGGCGCACGTGCTCTACAGCGGCCGGCTCGCCTGCAAGGGCAACCCGCTCGACTTGATCGAAGAGATATCCAGCCACGGTTACGAAGCCTGTGTGGGGTGCAAACTATGCCAGAGCCTCTGAGCCCCAAGGCGCAGCAGCGCCTCGATGAGATCCGCGTCGCCGCCGAGGCGGCCATCGACAAACCGGCGGCCCTCGGCCCCGATGTCGATATCACCCGGTTCCGCACCGTCTCCGAGCAGCAGAAGATCGAGTCGCTCGAGTCGCTGCAGAAGCAGGTCAAGGAAACGGTCATCCACTCGGGCTTCATGGCCGACGAGACGGACCGATCGGCGTCGTACTTCCAGATGGACCGCACGCCCATCTACGAGCGCGTGCAGAAGGCATTCGACGACGCCATCGAGATCACCAGCACCGAGGACGCGCTGCGCCTCTGGCCCGAGGAGATGATCGAGAAGTACTGGTGGCGGGCGGTCATGCCCGACAAGGACAAGTACACCGCGCTCGTCGCGCTCCACCAGACCGAGGGCTACTTCATCCGCGTGAAGGCCGGCCGCAAGGTCGAGAAGCCCATTCAGGCGTGCCTGTTCGTGAGCGAGAGCAACGTCAGCCAGAACGTGCACAACATCATCATCGTGGAGGACGGCGCCGAGGCGAACGTCATCACCGGCTGCAACGTGCACGTGGACGTGAAGGAGGGCCTGCACGCCGGCATCTCCGAGTTCTACGTCGGCAAGGGCGCGAAGCTCACCTTCACGATGGTGCACAACTGGGCCGCGGACTTCAGCGTCCGGCCGCGCACCGGCGTGGTGGTCGACGACGACGGCATCTACATCAACAACTACGTGCTGCTCACGCCGGTGAAGTCGATCCAGGCGTTCCCGGTCGCCAAGCTCGTGGGTGCGCGTTCCACCGCCGTCTTCAACTCGATCGTCTACGGGCTCAAGGACAGCTACATCGACCTCGGGAGCGAGTCGCAGCTCATCGGCGAGGGCTCGCGCTCCGAGGCGGTGGCGCGCACGGTGTCGATGGACCAGTCGACCGTCTACTCGCGCGGACGGCTCATCGGCCGCACCAACGACTGCAAGGCGCATCTCGACTGCCGCGGCATCGTGCAGTCGCCGGAATCCACGCAGTGGGCCATCCCCGATCTGGCGAGCGAGGGCGCTCCGGGCGCCGAGCTCAGCCACGAAGCCGCCATCTCGCCGATCGCCGCCGAGGAGATCTACTACCTCATGACGCGAGGCCTGCCCAAGGACGAGGCCATCTCGATGATCACCCGCGGCTTCGTGAACATCGACATCCCGGGGCTGCCCGACGTTCTGCGCAAGCAGATCGACAAGGCGATCGAGGAGACCAGCAAGGAAGCCATGTAGCCGCATCCGCCGGGAATGGCGAAGGCCGTGCCGCCTGTGCGGCACGGCCTTCCGGCGGAAATAGGCAGTACGACCGCGGAGCTCGGTATCTCGCGGACGTACCGCACGTGCTGCTACTGCAAGAGACCAGCGATCATCGTCGCGTGCACGCCCACCCACAGCAGGTTCAGCGACCACACCATCCGCTCACGATGAAGCAGTCCCCATGCGGTCCACATGATCGCCATGACGAGGCCCGCCGCATACGTGACCTCGCTCAGCCCGCCGGTGCGGTGGAGCACCCAGACGTTGTAGATCTGGGGCGTCGTTGCCAGCGGATACAGCATGCCGAGCGCCAGGACCAACCTGTTCACGTGCGGCTTCAGCACGATCTCGGCCTGGGCGACGCGAGGGGCAAGCGCGGTCTCCATCCGGCGGAGCCCCGGCTTCACCTGAAGCGCCTCCATGTTCTCAGTTCCCTTCGGTACAACTGCGTTTTATGCATCTATGACATGTATCGTACGCACGTGCCGATACAGCAACAGTCCGAAATCATGCTGCTTCGGAGCCGTTGCCGTCGCGTCATCGAGGCGCCGTAAGGCCGGGATTCACTTTGCTCACTTGCGAACGAGTTCTGCTCCTGGTATGAAGATTGCTTAATACGCCTCGACCGAGGCTCGCGGCCGGAACCGCGGGCGACCGAAAAGGTGAGCACTGTGGTACGCAAAGAGACCTGCCCGGTCTGCAAGGGCAACAAGGTCGTTTCGATAGAGCGTTCGGATGGCCGCGCGGATTGGCGCACCTGCCAGGGGTGCAACGGCACGGGTTTCCAGGTGAGGGTGGTTCACGGCGCCGGGCTCCCGTTCACGCCCGGCACGTACGGACCGGTGCGAGGCTGACGCACGGGCGCAGCGATCTGCGACTCAAGAAACGCGAACGGCCCCTCATGGGGCCGTTCCTCATCTCCGGGCCGGGCCTTCGCGATCGCGATTCCTCAGCTGTTGAAGATGTAATAGCGGCAGGACCGCTTCTCGGGGCAGTCGTCCGGCACGGTGTCTACCGTGTAGAGCCACGCATCCCCGAGCACGAAGCAGGTGCACCGCACGCGCCAGTCGGTCTTCTTGACGCGCGTGTTGAACCGATCGTCGTCATCGACCGTCTCTCGCCAGTAGTAGCACTTCCCCTTTACGGGGGCGAAACCGTCCATAGTCTCCCCCGCGCGGTCCTCTACCGGCCGCGTGGCGGCACCGGCGGCAAGTCGAAACGGTTGTGACCCTTGAGCTCCATGATGCTGTAGACGCCGTTCATCAGTAGGATGCCCTGGATCATGCCTATCCAGCGGTAGGCCTTGGCAAGGCGTCCGCCCCGCAGGAACTCCCGCGTCTGATGCACCATCCAGTGTGCGTGACGCAGGGAGTCGTACTTGGGCGTGCCGAGCTTGCTCGCGCCGATCTTCTCATCCACATCGGGATACGCGATCGGCTCGTAGCCCATGCCGTCGAGCACCTTGCAGTAGAAGTCGAGCATCTTGTGAGCGTGCTGGGTGGTGAAGTCGTCGCCGAAGTCGTACGGCTCTCCGAGATGGTCCATCGCGCTACCTCCTTCGACGACCTCCATAATGCAGCACGCCGGCGCACAGGCGCAATCTCAGCATGCCGCGAGGCACTCCTCGCGCGTAGGAGGACACGGTACGATCTCGGCGTCCGACAGGAGGATCTTCTCGGAAGCCGGCAGCATCTCGCGCTCGTGATCGCGATGGTCGTTGGACGCCGCGAGCGTCTCCCGCATCATCACGAGCAGCAGGTAGCGCCCCCGCGGCGTGAGCGTGATCTCCTCGGGCGTGTCGGTGGCGATGCCGCCGGCGAGGCGCATGAACGCCAGCTCGGCCCACAGACCGCGCTCGGCCGGCACACCGAAATCGGCCAGGAACCGCTTCTTGTCGAGTCTCAGGCCGAAGAGGTCCGTGACGAAGCGATAGCGCATGCGCGCCCTACGGTTGTACGGGCGCCCCATCTTGGCGATCGAAGTCTCCCCCGCCGTGATGCGCGCCTCGTACTCGCCGAGGGAGAAGGTGTTGTTGTAGATGCGTCCGCCGACGAACGTGAGGGCACCCGAGCCCAGGCCCACGTACTCGTCGTAGTCGACGATGTACTCGTCGATCATGCTGCTCGTGTCCTTGGAGAAGGTCCACGCCGAGGCCGGCTCGAACTCGGGCTGCAGACCGTCGCACACCGTACGGTAGTACTCGGCCTCCCGGCCGTAGTCGATAGCACCGATGGCGCGCGCCAGCTCGCGGCGGTTCTTCGGCGAAGCCATGAGCGGGTAGAACGTGGTCTGGTTGCTGCCCGTCTGCTTCACGAGCTCGATGTCGCGCTCGAGCATCGCGCGCGACTGGCTCGGGAAGTTGAAGATCATGTCCACGTTGAGCGAATGGAACCGGCCAGCAGCCCTTTGGACCTGCTCGAAGACCTGCTGCCCGCAGCCGTACTTGTCGTAGCGCGCCATCTGCTGCAGCAGCGTGTCGTCGAAACTCTGGACACCGACGCTCATGCGCTGCACGCGGTCCTTGAGCGCGACGATCATCTCCTCGGTGATGTGGTTGGGGCTCGTCTCGGCCGAGACCTCCCCGATCCCCGGGAAGAGCGTCGTGGCCAGATCGATCGTCTCGCACAGCTCGTCGAGGAGGATCGTCGGCGTGCCGCCGCCCATGTAGAGGTTGGCGAAATCGTAACCAAGACCGGCGGCCATGCGGAGCTCCGTACGCAGCGAGCGGAAGTAGCGTCGCGCGCGGTCCTCGCCGTAGAGGAACCGGTTGAAGGAGCAGTACGGGCACAACCGCTCGCAGAACGGGATGTGCATGTACAGCGTGTACCGCTTGCCGGGCGAAGGAGCGGGCAGACGATCGATGTCGGCCGGGTACTGCCCGAGGTAGCTCCGATTGAGCACGCGAAGCACACCGGTCACGACGCGTTCTGAGAGCATTGGCACACGTCCTTACGAAAACGCGAACAGGATCGAGGTGCCGGCCTCAGGACTTACTACGACGTTTCAGGCACGATACCTGCCCCCGCTCCGCGACGCACAGCCGCCTTCGGACGAACGGCGTGAGGGATTCCGCGTGCGGATGCGCCCGGGCGCGTCACGCGAGCCAGCGGGCCACGTAGTAGCCGATGGTCGAGATCGTCGCGGTGAGCGACGTGCCCCACACCAGGTCGACTACCGTCACGATCACCGGCCAGTCCCTGACCGTGGAGAGGTTGGTGATGTCGTACGTGCCGTACGCGACCAGGCCGAGGAGCGCGCCGAGAGCAGCGGCCTTGAGGGCCGACCCGGAGTCGAGCGCGGGCGACACGGCAAGCACGAGCACGCCCGCCACGTACACGACGTAGAACAGCAGCGCCACGCCGAGCGCCGGCTCGTCCCGCATCAGATAGCCGAGGCGCGGACGATAGAACCGCCCCGACATCGTCGCCAGCCACACCGCGTCCACTGCGAGGAATGCGGCGAACGACGCGAGATACACCCAGAGCCACTTCATGCCGTGCATGTGGACCCCCTCTTCGCGCTCGCAACGGGCTTACAGCCGGCCCTCCACGATCTCGGCAAGCTCGCGTAACTGCTCGACGCTCAGGATGGTGCCGGTCGCGCCGACATCGAAGTATGTGTCGATCACGACGGCCACGTCGCCCTTGCGGAAGCCGAAGATGTAGATCACCCCGGATACGTCGGGGCTGGGACCGATGAACGCCTCGTCACCAACCGGCGGATTGACCGGTTCGGAGACGGTGAAACCATCCGTCAACCACGCGTCCCACGTCTCGAGCGAGTCGACCACCAGCATGGCCACGAGCTGGCCCGAGGCATCGGCGATGTTCACGTCGCCGCCCGCGCCGACGGCGGGTTCGTACGGTACGACCTCGAGCCCGGTGAGGCCCGAGACGGCCTCGACATCGGCGGGGGTGAGCAGCTCGGAGGGGTTTGGCGCGGAGGGGGTGTCCACGGGCATCTGCGTGCTCGCCCCGTTGTCGCCAGCGTCGCCTTCAAGTTCGTCACTACCACCCGAACAGCCGGCGGTTGCGGCAAGCAGCGCCGCAAGCAGGCAGATCGCGAGTCGCTTCGTCATCTCAGACTCCTTCGACAGCTTCCTCACCGCTCGATTGTGCGCCCGCACCAAGGCGAACACAACACGCGGGAAGCTGTGGTTCAATGTCAGGGGCCGGCACGACGGGAAGGGGCGCCGATGGCCGACGTTCTGCGCGTGAGCGGACTCTCGAAGCACTACGGGCGGCTCGAAGCCGTGCGCGGCATCGGTTTCTCGGTACGCGCGGGGGAGGTGTTCGCGCTCATCGGCCCGAACGGCGCCGGCAAGACGACCACGCTCCGCATGGTGGCGACCATCTTGCAGCCGAGCGCCGGCGCCATCGAGCTCGACGGAATCGACGTCGTCTCCGACCCCGCCTCGGCGCGCGCCCGCCTGAGCTATCTGCCCGAGGAGGCCGGCGCGTACAAGAGCATGCGCGGCAGGGAGTACCTGCGCTTCATGGCCGAGGTGTTCTTCGACGATCGCGAACGCCAGACCGAGAGCCTCGCGTCGGCGGCGGAGATCTCGGGGCTCGGCGACAGGCTGGACGACAAGATCGGCACCTACAGCAAGGGCATGGCGCGCAAGCTCCTGCTCGCCCGGGCGATCATGACCCGCCCGAAGCTGGCCATCCTCGACGAGCCGACGAGCGGCCTCGACGTGCTCGGCGCGCTCGACGTGCGCGACACCATCAAGGAGTTCACGCGGTCGGGAATGGCGGTGCTGCTCTCGAGCCACAACATGCTCGAGATCGAGTATCTCTCCGACCGCGTCTCGGTGATCCACCAGGGGACGATCCACGCCACCGGGACCCCGGCCGAGCTGAAGGAACGCTTCGGCGCCGACAATCTCGAAGAGGTCTTCGCGGAGGTGGCACGATGAGACGGTTCCTCGTGCTCCTACGCAAAGAGGTCAAGGAGCTCATCACCCCGCAGATCCTGCTCCCCTTCGTCATCACCATCATGATGTTCGCCGTGATCGGCCAGGTGGTCGGCGCCGAGGGAGAGGAGGCCGCGGCCAACCGCAGGCTCGCGCTGCTCGACCGCGACCGAACCGAAGCCTCGTCCGCGCTCCGAGCGGCGATCGAGGGCGCTGGCTTCACCATCGAGGAGGCCGCCGACGACGATGCCGGGGAGGCGGCGCGTGCGCTCTCGGCGTCGGGCGGCAGCATCCTCGTCGTCGTGCCCGAGGGATACGGCGCGGCGCTCGGCGACGCGACTCCGGCACGCATCGAGGTGTACTCGGTCATCCGTACGTTCTCCGTCATGTCCGGACAGGACTCGGCGGCGCTCTCGGCGGCGCTCCTGCAAGTCGAGCAGACGGTGGCTCAGGAGGTCATGACCGAACACGCGGCGGCAATCGACCCGGCGTTCATCAAGGATCCGCTCGCGGTCGTGGACCACGTGATGGTCGGCGACCGGCAGGCCCAGGTGAGCCGCGACACCGTCATGGCGTTCATCTCGACGCAGACCATGCTGGTCCCGATCGTGCTCTTCGTGGTGGTGATGTTCGCCGCGCAGATGGTCGCCGTGGCCATCGCCACCGAGAAGGAGAACAAGACTCTCGAGACGCTGCTCGCGATGCCCATCTCGCGATCCGCGATAGTGACGGCCAAGATGATGGCCGCCGGACTGGTGGCGCTCGTCTCGGCGGCCGCCTACATGGTCGGCATGAACATCTACATGAAGGGCCTGATGGAAGGCTTCGGCGAAACGGGGACCAGTACTTCGGCGGCAACGGCCTTCGCCGATCAGCTCGGGCTGACGCTCGGCGTCGGGGACTACGCGATGCTTGGCCTGTCGATGTTCGCGGCCATACTCGTGGCGCTCGTCATCTCGCTCATCCTCGGAGCGTTCGCCGAGAACGTGAAGGCGGTGCAATCGCTCATCACGCCGATGATCGTCCTGCTGATGGTGCCGTACTTCGTGTCGATGTTCGTCGACGTGAACTCGCTCGCGCCGGTGGCCAGATGGACGGTGCTCGCCATCCCCTTCACCCACGCCTTCCTCGCAGCTCCCAACCTGTTCCTTGGCAACGCGCACATGGTGTTGCTCGGGGCCGCGTACGAGCTCGCGTGGTTCGCGGTGCTCGTCGTGGTGGCCGGTCGCATCTTCAGCTCCGACCGGTTGCTCACGATGCGGCTCAACCTCGCGAAGCTCAAGAAGCAGCGGTAGGCGGAGCGCATCCACTCCCGCGATCGGGGCGGAGAGTCCCTGTGATACGAGAAACGGCCCCTGCCGTTACCGGGAGGGGCCGCTCTTCATTCGCTGGTGCGGGTGAAAGGAGTTGAACCTTCACGGGGTTGCCCCCACATGGACCTGAACCATGCGCGTCTGCCATTCCGCCACACCCGCGTGGTGCGGATAGTGATAGTAGCACAGCCAAACAAGCGTGTGGAACACCGTCGTCGTCGGGCATGCGCAACCATGCGCACGGCGGTCGCTCTCGAACCCGGTCTCAGACCGATGCCCCGGCAATCAGCACGCGCGGATGTGGGACAATACACGTTGAGGTGGACTCATCTCGGGGAGGAGACGCCATGGAATGCCCCGTATGCGGCACTGAGGACCTGACACCCGGAACGTTCTGTTCGTCGTGCGGTGCCGCGATGCAGCCGGCGACCGCACCGCAGGATCCGGCCCTACCCGTCGCACCGCCCTCCGGGCGCCGCCGGCTGTCCCGCGCTGCGCGCACCGCCATCGTGGGCGGGGTCGCGGTGCTCGCCATCGCCGGAGGCGCACTCGGATTCTCGCTGCTCGGCGGACCCACGCCCGAAGAAGCCATCGCCGCGGTCGCCGACAAAGTGGACGGGCTCGAGACTTTCGGCTTCACGATGGAGATGGAGGTCGAGGTCCAGGGCCAGTCCCTCGATATGGAGTTCGAGGGCGTGGCCGAGGACAACAGCAACCCCGCCGCGGCCAAGGTGGCGATGGACGGCTCGATGCGTCTGCTCGGTCAGACCATGCGCATGTCCGAAGTCATCCTCGATGGCAGGCTGTACCTCAAGTACGATCCCGACCCCTTCGGCGCGGGTCCGCAGTGGTACTACATGGACTTCGACCTCAGCGGTCTTCAGACCGCGAACCAGGGCAGCGCGAACCCTGCCGAGTACCTCGACTACATGAAGGCGTACTCGACGGTCGAATCGAAGGGCCGCGAGGAGATCGACGGCGTGACGTGCGAGCACTACTACCTGGTCATCGATGGCGAGAAGATCGCAGACATGGCGGTCGAGAACTACTCGGAGCTCATGGGCCAGCTTCCGGAGGATGCCACCGACGGTTCGTTCGATGCCGAGACGCTCCGCGAGATGTACGCGGACGCCGATCTCACGATGGATCTCTACATCGGCGTCGAGGACGGCATGCCGTACCGGCAGGTGATCGAGATGGGGCTCGGAGGGGCGCTGCCCATCGACATGGTGCTGACGATGGATCTCTTCGACTTCAACAAGCCGGTCGATATCGAGGCTCCCGCTGGCGCTATACCGCTTCCGGTCGAACTCGGGGGGACCACGGGCGTCTAGTCCCGGCGACCGTCGGCAGGGGCCCAGCGCCGCCTGTTGCAGTCGCCTGTTCTACCCCGGGAGCATCCGTCATCCGCCGACGTCCGAAGCGGGTTCGCGCGTGCGCCCGCACCGCCAGCCGGGGGTGATCGCGGCCACCGCCGCGACTGCTGGACAAGGCCGTGTAGCGCGGTCTACGCTCATGCAAATCTCTTCGGGGGAGGAGCCGTGATGCGCTGTCCGGTATGCGGTACGGAAGATCCGACGCCCGCCGAATTCTGTGCTTCATGCGGCGCGCCGTTACCCCACCCGGCCGAGCCTCCGCAGGCTCGCACGGAAGCCCCCGTCGGCGTGACGCCGACGACCGCACCGGTGCCACGCGCGTACCCGGCGCCGTCCGCGTATCCTCCGCCGGCAGCGCACGCCACGTCCGATGATCTCCCCATCGAGGTCCAGGAGCGCCGCTTCAAGAACATCCTCGGCGCCGTGATCGTGGGCGTGCTCGCGGTGGCCATCGTCGGCGGCGGGATCGCGGCCTACGTCCTCACGCGCGACAAGGATGAGAACGATCCGCGGACCACATCCAAGAAGGAGGAGGGCAAGGCGCTGGACATCCGCACCGAGCGCGGCTTCGAGACCAGCCTCGACGCGCTCTCGGACGCCGGCACCCAGTACTACGGCGAGGACGCCGAGTGGTGGTACTACCCGCTCGTCGAGGAGGACGACATCGCCGAGTACTGGCTCGGGACGAATGACGGGGAGTGGGAGCGCGGGGTCATCGTGGAAGCCCGCAACGGCGAGTGGTTCGTCTCGGACACCTACACCGTCGACCCTCAGGACGTCGAGCCGGAAGACCCCGCGGAGGGCGACGTGACCGCCGAGGAGGCGGCAGCGTGGGCCCTGAACGAGTTCATCATCTCGATGTACGAGGGCCGGTACGAGGACATGATGGCCGTGACTTCCTCGCCGCTCTCCGAGTTCGCTCCCGAGGAGCTCATCGAGATCTTCGCGCCCGCGGACCTGACCGACTTCGAGATCACGGGCGCCGAGGCCTACGACGATGGCACCGCCATCGTCGCATTCACCCTCGGCTATTCCGATGGCACGTATTACGAGATCGGCGCGATCTGCACCCTCGGCGACGATGGCTACTACTACGTGTCGGACATCGGCGAGCTCGAGGGCGAAGAGGGCGACGCAGGCAACTGACGGACGACGCACGCGCCGGATGCGGCCAGGACTGAGGAGACGTGATCTGCATGGGGGGAGCGCCAGCACGGACGCTCGGGCGGTCGCCGCGAAGGTGGGCGGATGACCGGGGGGCTCTCTCGGCCCAGTTGCTCAGCCTGGTCGCCGCGGCTCTCTCGGGCGGCCTCGTGGCCGCCCTCGGAGCGGGGTTCCTCGTGGCGGCGCTCGACAAGGACCCGGTTCCTCCACCCGTGCCCGAGGTGCTCCCCGCCGACTGGGCACGCACCGCGACCGAGATCGCCGCGCCTTCGGTCGTGACCATCATCTCCGGCAAGGAGCTGTGGGATCCCGAGACCGCTTACGCCACGTCCGCCCCGACGCAAGGCGGCAGCGGCGTCATCGTGAGCGAGGACGGCTACATCGTCACCAACAACCATGTGGTGACGGAGAACGACCTCACCACACCGGTCGATGAGGTGCTCGTGAAGCTCGGCGCCGAGTACGTCACGGCCCGCATCGTCGGCCGCGACAAGTCGAGCGACATCGCGGTCATCAAAGTCGACCGCGACGGCCTCGACCCCATCGAATTCGGCGCATCGGGCGACCTCAAGCCGGGCGACCCGGTGATCGCGATCGGCGATCCTCACGGCGTGGGCCTGTCGGTATCGCAGGGTATCGTCTCGGCCACCGGCCGCACGTTCGGCACCGAGATGATCGAGTGGGACGACTCGCCGTACCTCTCCGTCGACTCGCTCGCCTCGGCGCTCCAGGTCGACGCGCTCATCAACCACGGCAACTCGGGCGGGGCGCTGGTCAACAGCAAGGGCCAGTACGTCGGGATCCCGTCGGCCGGCCTCGGCGACTGGGGTTGGCAGGGCCTCAACTTCTGCATCCCGAGCGATCTGGCCAAGGGCATCATCGAGGACCTTATCGAGTTCGGACGCGCGTTCCACCCGTACCTCGGCGCGTGGTGCTCGACCATCGACATCGCCGAGGGCGACTACTACGAGCTGCCCACAGACCACGGCGCGCTCGTCGAGGAGGTCGACCCTGGCTCGCCCGCGGAAGCAGCGGGACTCATCCCCACCGACATCATCGTGTCCTACGACGGCGAGCCGATCATGACGCAGCTCGAGCTGGTGGGCGCAGTGCGCACGAGCGAGATCGGCGACACCGTGACGATCGAGTTCTGGCGGCTTGACTTCGACGACTACGAGCACGAGCTCATGGAAGTCGACGTGACGCTCGGCGAGGAGGTCGGCATCCGTTAGCCGCGCCGCCCGAAGAAGCGTGCGATGCCGTCCCACCGGGACGGCATCGCGGTTTCATACCCCATGCAGTATACTGTGCGGACGTTCGCACCACACCGTTTCGACAGGAGTTCCCATGAAGCCTCAGTCCGGCGACACAGTTCGCGTGCACTACACAGGCACCCTTGCCGACGGCTCCACCTTCGACTCGAGCTCGGGTCGCGATCCTATCGAGTTCGTCATGGGCGAGGGCAACGTCATCCCCGGCTTCGAGACCGCCGTAGCGGACCTCGAGGTCGGCGGCCAGGCGACCGTCACCATCCCGGCAGCCGAGGCGTACGGCGAGCGCGTCGACGCCGCGATCCAGGAGGTGCCGATCGATCAGTTCGGCGACAACCTTCCGCAGGAGGGCTGGGGCGTCGAGCTTCAGGCTCCGGACGGCCAGCGCGTCAACGCGCTCGTCGCCCGCGTGACCGCCGAGCACATCACACTCGACTTCAACCACCCGCTCGCGGGACAGGACCTCACCTTCGCGCTCGAGCTCGTGGAGATCGTCGCCAAGTAGCGCTCTCCCGCGTCGCACTTCCTCGAAGCCGGTGTCGCCATGACGCCGGCTTCGCTGCGCTGGCGTACAATCGCGTCAGCCGCAGCGCGAGTGCAGGAGACACGTGGAAGAGCCGCTCATCCTCGACCGGTACAGGCCGATCGCCGACCTCGGCTCGGGCGGGTACGGCTCGGTCGTTCTCGCGTTCGACACCCGCATGGCCCGGCGGGTCGCCATCAAGCGCCTGCCGCTCCCGACCGACCGCGCCGGCAAGCCGCTCGCGCGCACCGGCCTGTCCGAGGCGCGGACCGCCGCGCTGCTCAACCACCCCGCGATCGTCACCGTCCACGAGTGGGACACGGACGACCAGGACGCGTACATCGTGATGGAGGACATCGACGGCATGTCGCTCGCCGACCTCGTCGATGCGACGGGCGGTCCGCTCGGCCCCGATGAGGCGGCCGCGGCGCTCGCAGCGGTGACGGAAGCAGTTCGCTTCGCACACGATAACGGCGTCCTGCACCTCGATATCAAGCCCGCCAACGTGCTCGTCACCCGCGACGGGCGCGTGAAGGTCGCCGACTTCGGCATCTCGGCGCTCACCGACGCAAGCGGACGCGCCAGGGGCATGGCCGGGACGCTCGGCTACATGCCGCCCGAGCAGCTCCGCGGCGGCGAGCTCGACGAACGCACCGACCAGTGGGCGCTCGCCGCGCTCGCCTACGAGCTGCTCGCCGACGCGAACCCCTTCGACGCAGACACGCCGGAGAGCTCGCTCTTCCGCATCGAGGTCGCGGACGTGCCGCTTCCCTCGGAGTTCGAGCCCTCGCTGTCCCCCGCGGTCGATTCGGTGCTCCTCGCGGCGCTCGCTCCGCATCCCGACGATCGCTACGAGAGCGTGGCCGACTTCGCGGCCGCGCTGATGCCGCATCTCGGCGACCCGCAGGCGGGCCGCGAGTCGCTCGCGGAGCTCGTGCAGGACACGCTCGGCGACGCGGACGAGAGCGTCGACGACTTCCCGCGCCCCTACGCGTGGGACCGGTTCGCGCGCTACTCGGGCATACCGCGGCGCGCGCTCGCCGCAGTCGCGAGCGCCTGGCTCGCGTGGGTGGGCCTCGGCCCGGTGCTCGGCGCCGCGCTCGGGCAGGACCCCGTGCTCATGGAGACGTACGCCGTGGCCGTGGCTCCGGTCGCGCTCGCCGGTGCCGTGGTGCCCGGCCTCGGTCTCGGCCTCGGCATCATCGCGCTCACGGCGGGACTCGCGTTGGAGGCGGGCGCGGGGTGGGCGGCGCTCTTCGGCGTGCCGGCAGCCGCGTACTGGCTCTGGCGGGCGCGCCGGGGGACCGGGGACGCCCTCGTGCCGCTCTTCGCTCCCGCGCTCGGCGCGCTTCGCGCAAGCGTCACGGCCCCGCTGTTCGCCGGCTACGTCTTCGAGCCGCTCGCCGCGGCCGCGGCGTCCGGGCTGGCCGCTTTGACCACGATGACCGTCGCGGCGGCCATGAACGGCCACCCGCCGTTCCTCGACGTGGATCCCTCGTTCTTCATCGATCCCTGGTCGGCGCGCCTCGCCGCCGCCAACGTCCGGAGCGTCTTCGAGCCCGGACCGCTGATCGCCGCGGGGGGCTGGGCGCTTGCGGGGCTCGTGCTGTCGTTCTTCTCCTCGTTCGGCCGCAGGTGGCCCGTCATCCCCGGAGCGTTTGCGGCCGTCGTCGTGCTGCGCCTCGGCTACCTGCCGTGGCAGATCTTCTTCGACGGGCCTTCGATCGAGACGCTCCTGCCCCACGCCGTCATCGCGCTCATGGCGCTCGCGGTGGTCGTGGCCCTCGGCCCGCCGGTCCGCGGCGAGCGCTGACGTTACCGCACGGTCACGGCGTCGGCTCCGTTCGGCGGGTGCTGGTATAGTGCGCAGTATCTGAAACCGCGCCGTCGCGCCGTCGTTCCTGGTGGTACATGGGAATCCTGTCTGACTTCGAAGACCGAATCGCGGCCGGCATCGAGGGCCTGTTCGCCGGCGCGTTCCGCTCCCCCGTGCAGCCCGTGGAGATCGCGAAGACCCTGGCGCGCGCCGCCGACGACGGGCGGGCACTCGGCGTCGCCACCGTCTACGCGCCCACGGCCTACACCGTCGCCCTCTCGGCCGAGGACGACGTCAAGCTGGGCGCCTTCAAGCCCGTACTCGCAGGCGAGCTCGCCTCGTACATCCTCGATCACGCGCACGAGCGCGGCTACGTGCTGCCATCGCGGCCGCAGGTGACCTTCGCCGTCCACGACGACCTGCGCCTCGGCCGCTTCCGGGTGAGCGCCTCGCTCACCGAGAGCCCCGCGGAAGCGACGTTCGAGCCCGGACACGGCCCGGCTGACGATGGCGGGGCGGCCGACGAAGCGGCAGCGGCGCCCCACGTCCGCCCGGTTGTGGGCGACACCTCGGGAATCGCGACAGTCACCGTCGGCGAGCTCCCGCACGACGTTGCGCTGCGCGGCGACGAGGTCGTGGTCGGGCGCCTCGCCGAGTGCCAGATCTGCCTTCCCGATTCGAACGTCTCGCGCCGCCATGCGGCCTTCATGCGTCTCGACGACGGCTGGGCGATCGCCGACCTCGCCTCCACCAACGGCACGTTCCTGAACGGCACCCGCGTCGAGCAGACGCGCCTGCGCGACGGCGACGTCATCGAGATCGGGCTCACCAGGCTCGTGTATCACCAGCCGAGGGGATGAGCGATGGTAGACGTCGCCCTCCTGTTCGGCCGCATCGTGCTGGTGGCGCTGCTCTACCTCTTCCTGTTCGCCGCCATCAAGACCGGCATCGGCATCGTCGGAGCCCGCCAGACGGGTGCCGTCAAGGGCCTCGCGATCCGCGTGACGCGCGGGCCGCGCGAGATCACCGGCGTGACCATCCCGATCACCGGCTCGGTGATCATCGGCCGCTCGCCCGACGCCGATCTCGTCATCGGCGATGACTTCGTCTCGGGCACGCACGCCAAGCTCGTCGCCGCCGCCGACGGCTACACCCTTATCGACCTGGGCTCCACCAACGGAACGATCGTGAACGGCCAGCCGGCCACACGTCCGCTGCAGATCGCCGCGGGCGACGTGATCGAACTCGGGCACAACCGCCTGGAGGTGGTGCGGCTATGAGTCGAGGCGAGGCGCTGTTCGCGGGCGACACTCACGTGGGACTCGTGCGCTCGGGCAACGAGGACGCGTACCTCGTCGCCCCTCCGCTGTTCGCCGTCGCCGACGGGCTCGGCGGCCATCAGGCGGGCGAGGTGGCAAGCTCGATCGCGATCGACACGCTGCTCGAGGCGGCCCCCCGCGTCGCCGAGGCCAAGGCGCTCGGACGCGCGGTCCGCCAGGCGAACTCCGCCGTCATCAGCGCCGCCGAGCAGGGACGCGGCCGCTCGGGGATGGGCACGACGCTCACCGCGGTGATGATCGATGGCACCCGCCTCGCCGTGGCGCACGTGGGCGACAGCCGCGCGTATCTGCTCCACTATGGCGAGTTGCAGCAGCTGACCGACGACCACTCGCTCGTCGCCGACCTCGTGCGGCAGGGCCGCCTGACCTCCGAGGAGTCGCGCGTCCACCCCAACCGCAGCGTCATCACCCGCGCGCTCGGCTCCGACCCGGACATGCTCGCCGACACCTTCGAGGCCGAGGCCGCCGACGGCGATCGGCTGCTGCTCGCGACCGACGGCCTGACGAGCATGGTGCCCGACGACGAGATCGCCCGCATGCTTGCGGCCGCCCCCACGCCGGACGACGCCGTCGCAAGCCTCATCGACGCGACGCTCGACGCTGGCGGCAACGACAACGTCACCGTCGTCGTGGCGGACATCGGCCGCCCGGCATCGCGCGCGCGGCGTGCCGCCGGGAGCCCCCGCTGGGGCATGCGCGTGCTGTGGCTCGTGGCGGTGGTGGCCGTGGTGGCCGCCGCCGCGTGGATCGCGAACGCCTACGCGCGGTCGCAGGCGTACCTCATCGACGAGAACGGGTACGTGGCCGTCTACGAGGGCGTGCCCGGCACCTTCGCGGGCATCAGCCTGCACTGGCATTCCGAGACCACCACCCTGCCGGTCGAACTGCTCGACCCCGTGATCGCCACGCGGCTGCGCGAGGGCCTGCGCGTCGACGGCCTCGACGAGGCCCAACGACGGCTCGACCAGTACCGTTCGAGCGTAGCCACCGGCACAGCGCCCGTTCCCGGGCAGTAGCCTCGAGGATGCGGACCCGGCGAGACACCGAGCTGCTCCTGCTGATCGCCGCTGCTCCGGCGGTCGTGCTGCTGTTCGTCCTCGTCCACGGCTCGGCGCAAGCCACGCTCTCGGCGGGCGACATCGCCGTGCCGCTCGGGCTGTTCGCGTCATTCCTCGCCGCCCACGCCGCCGCCCGCGTGCTCGCGCGCGGCGCCGACCCGGCGCTCCTGCCCATCGCCTTCCTGCTGACAGGCATCGGCCTCGCCTTCATCACCCGCATCGACCCTGACCTTGCGGCGGTCCAGGTGCGTTGGGTCCTCATCGGCGTGATCGCGCTCGTGCTCACCCTCGTGGCGGTGCCGTCGCTCGAGCGCACCGCGCGCTACAAGTACACGATCGCGCTCGTCGGCCTCGTGCTGCTCGTGCTGCCCGCCGTCGTCGGCGTCGAGGTCAACGGCGCGAAGCTCTGGCTGCGCTTCGCGGGCATGTCGTTCCAGCCCGCGGAGCTCGCCAAGGTGCTCATCGTGCTCTTTCTCGGCGGCTACCTGGCCGAGAAGCGCGAGGTGCTGTCGGTCTCGACGCAACGCGTGCTCGGCGTCTGGCTTCCGCCGGCGAAACACCTCGGGCCGCTGCTCTTCATGTGGGCCGTGTCGCTCGTGGTCCTCGTCGCCGAGAAGGATCTCGGGTCGAGCCTTCTGTTCTTCGGCGTGTTCCTGGTGATGCTCTACGCGGCCACGGGGCGCCCCGCGTACATCGGCGCCGGGCTCGCGCTCTTCGCCGCCGGCGCGACGGGCGCCTACCTGCTGTTCGGCCACGTCCAGCAGCGCGTGGCCATCTGGATCGACCCCTTCGCTGACACCGTCGACCGCGGCTACCAGCTCGTCCAGTCGCTCTTCGCGCTGGCGGGCGGCCGCCTGATCGGAGTCGGCGTCGGCAACGGGCTCAAGGTGCCGATTCCCGAGGTCAAGACCGACTTCATCTTCACCGCCATCGCCGAGGAGCTCGGCCTTCTCGGGGGCGCAGCGCTCATCATCGCGTTCCTCGTGCTGTGCCTGCGAGGTCTCGCCTCGGCCACGCGAGCGCGCTCGGATGTCGCCGCGCTCATCGCGACCGGCCTCGTCGCGGTCGTGGGGCTCCAGACGTTCGTGATCATCGGAGGCGTGACCCGGCTCATCCCGCTCACCGGCATCACGCTGCCGTTCGTGAGCTACGGCGGCAGCTCCATCCTCTCGAACTTCATCCTGCTCGCCCTGCTCATGCGGGTGGGCGACGCGGGGACCGGCGCGCAGACCGAGATCGCGGTGAGCGGCGGCGCGGGCCTGCTCGGCCGGCGTGCCCTCACCCGCCGCCTGGTGCGCGTCGGCGGCCTGGTGGCCGCCCTGATGCTCGCGCTCACCGTCAACCTCACCTACGTCCAGGTCGTCTCCGCCGACCACCTCGCGGCACACCCGGCGAACACGCGCGGGCTGATCGCCGAGGCCCGGCAGGAGCGCGGCGCCGTGCTCACCTCAGACGGCGTGGTGCTCGCAGAGTCGGTGCCCGCCGACGGCGCCTTCGTGCGCCGGTACCCGCAGGGACCGCTCGCCGCCGCGATCGTCGGCTACCACAGCACGCGCTACGGCCGCACAGGCATCGAGTCGGCCATGAACGAGGTCCTCACCGGCAGGCAGCACTTCGCGACGTTCGCCGACGCGATCGAAGCGGCGGCCGGCCTGCCGGTGGCAGGCAACGACGTGCGCCTCACGCTCGACTCGCGCATCCAGGCAGCCGCCGAGAGCGCTCTGGGCGGCCACCGTGGCGCGTGCGTGGTGCTCGATCCGCGTACGGGCGCGGTGCTCGCGATGGCCTCGGCGCCGTCGTACGACCCCGGCGTGATCGACGCCACCTGGGAGACGCTGTCCGCGGAGAGCGCCGCCGCGCCGCTCGTGAACCGTGCGACGGGCAGCCTCTACGCGCCCGGCTCCACGTTCAAGGTCGTGACGCTGGCAGCCGCGCTCGCCTCCGAGGTCGCGACCGAAGGAACCACGTACACCGGCCCGGCGAGCATCGACATCGGCGGCGCGCCGGTCACCAACTACGGCGGCAGCGCCTACGGCGCGGTGGACCTGCGAAAGGCGACCGCGAGCAGTATCAACACCGTGTTCGGCCAGCTCGCCGTGGACCTCGGCGCCGAGCTGCTCGTCGGGCAGTCGGAGCGCTTCGGGTTCGGCGCGAAGCCGCCGTTCGAGCTGCCGGTCACCGCCTCGCTCATGCCCGATCCCGACGAGATGACGACCTGGGAGACCGCGTGGGCGGGCGTGGGGCAGCCCGTAGGCGAGCACGACAGCCCGCCGGGGCCGCAGGTGACACCGTTGCAGATGGCGCTCGTCGCATCCGGCATCGCCAACGACGGCGTTGTCATGCGCCCGTACGTGGTCGCCTCGGTCACCGATCAGACGGGCCATATCATCACCGAGACCGTGCCCAGAGCGTGGAAGACGGCGCTCGACTCCGCCACCGCGCAGAAGGTCGGGGACATCATGGTCACGGTCGTGAAGTCGGGCTCCGGCACCCGCGCGGCGATCCCCGGGGTGACTGTGGCCGGCAAGACCGGCACCGCCGAGGTCGGCGCGGGCATCACCACCCACGCGTGGTTCATCGCCTACGCGCCCGCCGAGGAACCTCGCGTGGCGGTGGCGATCGTCATCGAGAACGCGGGCGTTGGCGGCACGGTCGCCGCACCCGCCGCACGCACCGTGTTGGAGACCGCGCTCGCCATCGTCCGCTGAGGGCGAGAGAGGGTGCGTTTGGGTTAGAATAGATCGGCGTTCGTGCGCGTCAGCGCAGGTGAGAGAGGGCAGGTACCGGTGGAAGACCTCGTATTCGGACGCAGATACCGCGTCATCGAGAAGATCGGCTCCGGGGGCATGGCCGACGTGTACAAGGCCGTCGACGAAGTCCTCGGCCGCACGGTCGCCGTCAAGGTGCTGCACCCCCGGTACGCGAGCGAGCCCAACTTCGTCGCGCGCTTCCGGCAGGAGGCGCAGGCGGCGGCCAACCTCTCCCACCCCAACATAGTGAACATCTACGACTGGGGCCGCGACGGCGAGACGTACTACATCGTGATGGAGTTCGTGGCCGGCACCGACCTCAAGACGCTCGTCACCGAGCGCGGTCCGCTCGACCCGAAGCGCGCCGCCGAGTACGCCGCGCAGGTCTGCGCCGCCCTTGCGGTCGCCCACGGCTACGACATCATCCACCGCGACATCAAGCCGCACAACATCGTGCTCACGCCCGACGGCACCATCAAGGTGATGGACTTCGGCATCGCCCGCGCGGGCAACACCACGATGACCCAGACGAACTCGGTGCTCGGCACCGCGCAGTACATCAGCCCTGAGCAGGCACAGGGACGTCCGCTCGGCCCGGCCTCCGATCTCTACTCGCTCGGCGTGACGCTCTACGAGATGGCCACCGGGACGCTGCCGTTCAACGGCGAGACGCCGGTCGCGACCGCGCTGATGCAGGTCAACGACAAGCCCGCTCCCCCGCGGTCGGTACGGGCCTCGATCCCGCCGGCCCTCGAGGCGGTCATCATGCGCGCGCTGCGCAAGAATCCCGGCGAGCGATACACCTCGGCCGCCGAGATGCGCGCCGACCTCAAGCGGGTCCTCGACGGCGAGGCCGCCATCGGCGGCTCGTACGGCGGCGGCGAGCCCGGCCACACGAGCGTGCTGCCGCCCATGGAGCGCTCCACGCAGCAGGCCCGCACCGGGGGGCCGCGCGTGCAGCCCGTGCCGGAGCGTCGCACGAGCCCCTGGGTGTGGGTGGCCGTCGGCGCCGTCGTGCTGGCCATCCTCGGCCTTGGCGTCGCGTGGGCGCTCGGCGCGTTCGATGACAAGGGCGTACTCGTGCCCACGCTGTCCGGACTCACCGAGGAGCAGGCCCGGGCCGAACTCACCACGGCCGACCTGACGCTCGGCGAGGTCACCACCGAGAACAGCGAGACGATCGACGTCGGACTGATCATCCGCCAGGACCCCGAGGCCGGCAAAGAGGTGGAGGAGGGGGCAGCGGTCAATATCGTCGTCAGCGTGGGGGTCGCGAGGGTCGTGGTGCCCGACCTCACCGGCCTGGAGGAAGCCGACGCGATCGAGCTGCTGCGGGCCGAGGATTCGGGCCTCGACTACGACCGCACGATCAAGGAGTTCAACGCCGAGATCCCCAAGGGCCAGGTCATCCGCACCGACCCCGAGGCCAACGCTGAAGTGCCCAAGAACACACGCGTGACGCTCTACGTCTCGGACGGCGTCGAGCAGGTGAAGGTCCCCGACGTGATCGGCAAGCCGCTCGCCGCGGCGAAGGCCGACCTCGAGGCGGCCGGATTCGTGGTGACGAGCACCGAGGATTTCAGCGACACCGTGGCCAAGGGCAGCGTGATCTCACAGACACCCGATCCCAACGTGGTGTACGAAACGGGGAGCACGGTCACCCTCGTCGTCTCGAAGGGTCCCGAGGTCATCCTGGTGCCCGACGTCCGCGACCAGGACGAGGCATCGGCCCGCTCGGAGATCATGGGCGCCGGCCTCGTGCCGAAGGTGGTGTACGTGGACGCGGCCGAAGATGACGACGGCCTGGTGATCAACCAGTCGCCGATCCCCGGCGCGTCGGCCAAGCGCGGCGATATCGTCGAGATCGAGGTCGGCAAGACGCCCGAGGAGCCGTAGGCCGGCCCGCAGCCCGATCGCACACGGACCCGCTCACCCAGCGGGTCCGTTCACTTTCGGGCCCACGCCTCCCTGAGCGCGGCGACGACCTCGGCATCGGCCGTCTGCGCGAAGTCGCGGTAGAACGCCCCGACCGCACCGAAGGCGTCAGGGATGTCGAGCACGATGACGTCGTCCGCCACGCCCGCGAGCTCGCGGGCGGCCTCTGCCGAGGCCACGGGCGCCGCCACTATCACCCGTGTCGCGCCCCGGGCGCGCAGCGAGCGCACTGCCGCCTGGACGGTGAGCCCTGTGGCGATGCCGTCGTCGACGACGGCCACATCACGCCCCGCGACCCGCGGACGCGCCCGGTCGCCGCGGTAGACCTCCATGCGGCGCCCGATCTCCTCCCGCGCCGCCGCGGCCGCGCGCATCAGGTAGGCGTCGTCTTCGGCATACGCCCCGCCGATGATCGCGCCGTTCTCGTCGACCGCACCCACGGCGTACTCGGGATCGTTCGGCGCGCCGATCTTGCGCACGACCACGATGTCGAGATCGAGCGCGAGCAGACGGGCCACCTCGGCGGCGACGATCACGCCGCCGCGGGGAATGCCGAGCACCAACGCATCGGGTGTCATCGCCGCGTGAAGCGCACGCGCAAGCAGCCTGCCCGCTTCGGTCCTGTCCGAGAACATCGCCACCACCCCCCGCGAAGTTCATCCCCACTCCCGCGCCCGAACCGCGCGCGCGGGTATGATGGGACCGGAGGTGCCGACATGCTCACAGGACTCTCGGACACGATCACGCTCGCCAACGGCGTCGCCATGCCGCGCTTCGGGCTGGGCACCTACAAGTCCGCCGAGGGCGGCGACGTGGAGCTGGCGGTGACGACCGCCCTTGCGCTCGGCTACCGCAGCATCGACACGGCCTCGCTCTACGGCAACGAGGCGGGCATCGGCGCGGCGCTCGGCGCGAGCGGCGTGCCGCGGGAGGACGTCTTCCTGGCCAGCAAGGTCTGGAACGACGAGCAGGGATACGACGCGACGCTCGCAGCCTTCGAGCGCAGCCTGCGCCGGCTCGGCACGGGGTACCTCGACCTGTACCTCGTCCACTGGCCCCGCGCGCAGACCCGCGAGACCTGGCGCGCCCTGGAGCGTCTCTACGCCGAGGGCGCCGTCCGCGCGATCGGCGTGTGCAACCACCTGGAGCACCACCTCGAGTCGCTGCTCGCCGTCGCCGAGGTCGCGCCGATGGTGGACCAGTACGAGTTTCACCCCTGGCTCCAGCAGCCGTCGCTTCGGGCGTACTGCGAGGCCCGCGGCATCGCGGTCGAGGCGTGGGCGCCGCTCATGAAGGGCCGCGTCGCCGAGGAGCCGACGCTCGTCGAGGCCGCCCAGCGCCACGACAAGAGCCCCGCACAGGTGGCGCTCCGCTGGCTGTTGCAGCACGGCGCCGTGGTGATCCCGAAGTCGGTGCACGCGGAACGCATCGCCGAGAACGCCGGGGTGTTCGATTTCGCGCTCGCGGATGCCGAGATGGCCGCCATCGACGCCGCCGACCGGGGGACGCGCTTCGGGCCGGAGCCCGACCGCGGCGGCGAGCGCTAGCGGCCCGCACGGACCCGCGGGCGCGCGAGGTGCCGCAGGGTCGGTGGCACGCCGCCTACTGGCGCGCGAGAGGCTTCCCGTAGAAGACGAGCGCCCCGGGATCGTCGGACGCCTCGCCCGTTCCCCCGAGATGCGTCGTGGTGTCGTCCCACGCCTGCTGCATCCGGGCGCGGTCGTCGGCGCTCACACCCGGGTAGGCGGGGTCGTCGAGCACGTCGCGGATGGGCAGCACGCGGTGCTCCTTGCCGGTCGCATCCACGTCGTCCACCCACACCGGCACGTACTCGACCGAGACGAGCGTGGTCTTATCGGTGCGCAGGTTCTTCTCCATGCCGAACTCGAGGATGAGTCCGGTGTTGCGGTAGCGCTCCCGTTGGTTGGAGACGAAGTTGCCGAGCGAGTGGATGATGAACGCCGTGCGCGTGGAGCCGTCGGCCTCGGCCACCTCGATCGTCTCCATGGGCTGGATGACGTGCGGGTGGCTGCCGAGCACGATATCGGCCCCCGCCTCGATCATCGCCTCCTCGACCTGACGCTGCGACGCCGACGGCTGCCGCTGGTACTCGACGCCGTTGTGGATGCTGACGATGACGAGGTCGACCTCGAGGGCGCGGGCCGCCTTGACCGCCTCGGTCATCTTACCGACGTTCAGGACGTTCACCATCCAGGGCTTGTCCGACGGCGCGGTGAAGCCGTTCATTCCGTACGTGTACGCAAGGATCGCGATCTTCACGCCCTTGACCTCTGTCACCAGCGTGGTGGCCGCCTCCTCAGCCGTGCGCGCCGTGCCCGTGTGCAGCGCACCGAGGCCGTCGAGCACCTCGAGCGTGCGCACGAGCCCGGTGGGCCCGCGGTCGAGGTTGTGGTTGTTGGCGGTGGTGAGCACGTCGAAGCCGGCGGCAACGAGCGCCTCGGCGTACGCGTCGGGCGCGTTGAACTGCGGGTAGCCCGAGTACCCCCGGTCTGCGCCCGAGAGCGTCGTCTCGAGATTGCCGATGGCGAGATCGGCCGCGGAGATGCGCGGGGCGACCGGAGCGAAGCACGGGTTGAAGTCGTAGCCGCTCGCGGTCTTCGCCGAGTCGATCTGGGGGCCGTGAGTCATGAGGTCGCCGACGGCCGCGACGGTGAACTCCACGATTCTCGGCGGCGGCTCGGGCGTGCTGCGCTCGGACGCGACCTCGGGCCACACCTGCTGCAGGGACGGCGCTCCCCCGAGAGCCAGCACCGAGTCGGTGCCGATGAGCGCACCGACCGTGACGGCCGCGCTCACGACGACGACCGCCGCGAACGTCCCTATCGCACGCAGGAACCGCACCCGTGCCCCTCCCGAGGTCTCGCGCCGGACGTCCCGGCACGCGCATTGTACCGGCATGCGCAGCAAATCGCACACCGGTCGCCGTCGCCCGACGCCTACCGCGCCGCGCCCACCGCTTCGAATCGCGCCACGATCGTCGATCGCGCGCACCGGGGGAGTATCGCCTCGGCGAATCGGAGGGCCCCGGCAAGCACCCGCCTCTCGCCGGCGTAGCGGTGCAGGGTCGCCACCATCACGACCTCGACGGGTTCGAGCCCGGCGTCCCGCATGAGCCGCTTGAGCTTCGCGGGGGTGTTGGCGCGGTAGGTTGCGGGAATGACATCGCGCTCGTCGACGCCCGGACCGGAACGTTTGATCGCCACGCGCACGGCATGCGGCAGCCGGTTAGCGATCCACAGGTACGGACTGCCGATGTTGCTCGTCAGCATGACGACCGCGCCGCCGCTCCGGAGGACCCGATGCCACTCCGCGAACGCCACGGCCGGCTCAGCGAAGTGCTCGGCGGCGAAGTTCGAGTACACGAGGTCGAACGCGGCGTCATCGAAGGGCAGGCGCCCACACAGATCGGCGCAGACGAAGCGATCGAGTGCTGGATTCCCCTCGCCAGCCTCCGCGTCCACGTCCACGCCGACGATCTCGGCGATCAGCCCGCCCCGCCCGAGGCGCGAACCCCGGCCGCAGCCTGCTTCGAGCACGTGCGCCCCCGGCGCGAGCGCCGCCTCCAGCATCCGTTTCTCGACCGCGACATGCGATGTCTCCACAGGCGCCCCCCCACGATGAGGGTAGCAGAGAGTGCGGCACCCCGACGAGAGCTTTAGTCGGGGACTCCGCTGTCGTGGCGGATCTGCGCGCGCTTGATCTTGCCGCCGATCGTCTTGGGAAGCTCATCGGTGAACTCGACGATCCTCGGGTACTTGTAGGGAGCGGTCGTCTTCTTGACGTGCTCCTGCAGCTCCTTCGCGAGCTCCTGCGACGGCGTCCAGCCCTTGGCGAGCACGATCGTGGCCTTCACGACGAGGCCGCGGACCGGGTCGGGCGCGGCGGTCACCGCGCACTCGACGACCGCGGGGTGCTCGATGAGCGCGCTCTCGACCTCGAACGGGCCGATGCGGTAGCCCGAGCACTTGATGACGTCGTCGTTGCGCCCCACGAAGAAGTAGTAGCCGTCCGAGTCGCGCCACGCGACGTCCTTGGTGTTGTAGCGATCACCGCCGACCGCCTCGGCCGAGAGGACCTCGTCGCGGTAGTAGCCCCTGAACAGCCCCGGGGGCCACGCCCGCGTGAGGCCGGCCACGCAGATCTCGCCCTCTTCGCCGTCGTCGCACTGGCGGCCGTCTTCGTCGATGAGCTCGATGTTGTAGAGCGGAGACGGCTTGCCCATCGAGCCGGGACGAGGCTCGACCCACGGGAACGTGGCGAGGAGCACTACGCTCTCGGTCTGGCCGAAGCCCTCGCGGATCTTCTTGCCGGTGACGTCCTCCCACTGCTTGGTCACCTCGGGGTTGAGCGGCTCGCCCGCGGTCGTCCACGTGTGGACCGACGAAAGGTCGTGGTCCGCCACGTTCTCCTGCAGCATGAAGCGGTACATCGTGGGGGGCGCACAGAACGTCGTGAGGCCGTAGTGCGCGATCTTCGCCAGGAGCATGGCCGGGACGAACTTCTTCATGTCGTACCCGAACACCGTGGCGCCGCAGATCCACTGGCCGTAGATCTTGCCCCAGCTGAACTTGGCCCAGCCCGAATCCGACACGCTCAGGTGCAGCGTGTCCTCCTCCACCTGCTGCCAGTAGCGTGCGGTGATGATGTGGCCGAGCGGATACGTGAAGTCATGCTTCACCATCTTCGCGAGGCCGGTGGTGCCCGACGTGAAGTAGATGGCCATCGTGTCGTCGTTGCGCGTGGCCGCATCGCCCGTCGGACGCACCCACTCGTCGGAGTGCGCCTCGAGCATCTCATCGAAGCCGAGCCACCCGTCGCGGGAACCTGCCACGATCACGCGCCGCTCGATCGTGGGGGCGTCGGGCGCTGCCGCTTCGGCCTGCGAGACGACGTAGTCGTCGGCCACGCACACGAGCATCTTCACGCCCGCGCTCTCGGCGCGGTACACGATGTCCTTGGCGGTGAGCTGGATCGACCCGGGGATCAGCACCGCCCCGATCTTGTGGAGCGCCACGGCCGTCACCCAGTACTCCCAGCGCCGCCGCAGGACGAGCATGACCACGTCGCCCTTGACGATGCCCAGGTCGGTGAAGGCGTTGGCGATCCGGTTGGAGAGGCGCGAAATCTCGGCGAACGTGAACGTGCGCTCGGCGCCGTCGTCATCGCACCACACGAGGGCCCGCTTGTCGGGCTCGGCACGCGCCCACTCGTCCACGACGTCGTAGCCGAAGTTGAAGTCATCGGGCGTCTCGATGGTGAAGTGCGCGATGAAGTCCTCGTACGAGTCGAACCCGATGCGAAGGCAGTACCGCTTGAGGATGTGGTCCATGCTCCGGCTCTCCCGCCGCTACTCGGCGATGATGGTGACGAACTGGGCGGGCGTGGGGCCCCCGCACTTCTGCCCGTGCGGGTGGCGCGGGTTGAAGTAGATGCTGTCGCCTCGCTCGAGAACGATCTCCTTGTCGTCGAAGGTGACGACCACGGTGCCCTCGAGCACCAGGTTGAACTCCTGGCCGATGTGGGTCACCAGCTCGGCAGGCTCGTCGGAGGGATCGAGCGTCACGAGCAGCGGCTGCATGATCTTGTGGCCGAAGCCCCAGGCCAGGTCCTGATAGTTGTAGCCGGGGTAGCGGTCGACCGTGCGGCCCGCGCCCGCTTTCACTACCTGGTAGGTGTCGAGCCGCGCGGCGACCCCCGTGAGGATCTCGGTGAGGTCTACCCCGAACTTGCTCGCCATGTGGAAGATGGCCGAGATCGGCACGTCGGCGCCGGTCTCCTCGTAAGCGGCGTACGTCTCCGTGGAGACGCCGAGGTCCCTGGCCATCTCCTCCCGTGAGATGTCGCAGGCCTCGCGCAGCCCCTTGATGCGCAGGCCGATATCCTCCAGGTGCGTCGTCATGATTCGCTCCTCATGTTGCGGTTGAAGACCCTACCCGGCAGTCCAGCCCTCGGGCAGCGAGCACACCGGCGAGGACTCCCCGTCCTCGTTGGTCATGCCGATCTCGAACGCCTTGCGGTTGGCGCCGAGGAGGTGGGCCTTCTTCGCGGGCACGCTCTTGGCGATCGCCTGGTCGAGGGCCGCAGGATCGCAGAAGCCGATCTCGCGCAGGAGCTTGCCGACCAGGATGACGCTCGCGAGCCCCTTGAGGCCCGCTTCCTCGGCCAGCTGCGTCGCGGGGACCGGGAAGATCGTCACGTCGTCCCGCTCGGGGATGCGCGTGCACATCGTGGAGTCCACGATGACCTTGCCGCCGGGGACCACGTCGCCGATGAACTTGTCGAGCGAGGGCTGGTTCATCGCCACGAGCACGTCGGGCTCGAGCACCAGCGGCGAGCCGATGGGCTCGTCGGCGAGGCAGACGCTGCAGTTGGCGGTGCCGCCGCGCATCTCGGGGCCGTAAGACGGCAGCCACGAGAGCTCCCGGCCCTCGATGAGGCCCGCATACGCGACGAGCTTGCCGGCGAACAGGATGCCCTGGCCGCCGAAACCGGCGAGAAGCAGGTTGAGGGGCGCTGCCATCACTCGTCGCCTCCCTCGTCCTTCGCGGCTTTCGGAGCGGCGGACGCCTCGGCGCGAGCCGCGGCCTTGGCCTCGGCGGCCTCGAGCACGTTCGCGAACCCGTCGGCCTTCACGTCCTTGTACACGCCGAGCGGGTAGTGGGGCAGCATGTGCTCGCGCATCCACACGAGCGCCTCGGAGGGCGACAGCCCCCAGTTGGTGGGGCACGTCGAGACGACCTCGATGATGGTGTAGCCGACGCCCTCGATCTGGTACTCGAACGCCTTCTTGATGGCTTTCTTCGCGGCGCGCACGTTCCTGGGCGAGTCCACGGTCACGCGCTCGGCGAGCGCGACGCCGTCGAGGGTGGCCAGCAGCTCGCACACGCTCACGGGGAACCCGTCGTTCTCGGCGCTGCGGCCGTAGGGGCTCGTCTGCGTGACCTGCTTGAGGAGCGAGGTGGGGGCCATCTGGCCGCCGGTCATGCCGTAGATGGCGTTGTTGATGAAGATGATGGTGATCTTCTCGCCGCGCGTGGCGGCGTGCACCGTCTCGGCCATGCCGATCGACGCGAGGTCACCGTCGCCCTGGTAGGCGAAGACGACGTTGGCGGGGTTCACGCGCTTGATGCCGGTGGCCACCGCTGGAGCGCGGCCGTGCGCGGCCTGGACCATATCGCAGGCGAAGAACTCGTAGGCGAGCACCGAGCAGCCAACGGGGGCGATGCCGACGGTGGTGCCTTCGATGCCGAGCTCATCGAGCGTCTCGGCCACAAGGCGGTGCACGATGCCGTGCGTGCAGCCCGGGCAGTACGAGAACTGCGCGTCGGTGAGGGCATGGGGGCGCTCGTAGACGACCTTGCTCATCTCGCGCCTCCTTCCACGCCGGCGGCGACCGGTACCGCTATGCCGACCTCGGCGGCGAGCTCCTCGATCTTCGCGAGCGTCTCGGCGGGCGTGGGGATGATGCCGCCCGCGCGGCCGTAGAACGCGACCGGCAAGCGCCCGGCCACGGCCAGGCGCACGTCGTCCACCATCTGGCCCATGTTCATCTCCACGGTGAGGAACGCCTTCGCCGTCGCGCTCGCCCGCTCGATCGCATCTACCGGGAACGGCCAGAGCGTGATCGGCCGGATGAGGCCGGCTTTGATGCCGCGCTCGCGCGCCTTGTTCACGGCGCTCCGGGCGATGCGGGCGCTTGCGCCAAAGGCGACCAGCACGATGTCGGCGTCCTCGACGAGGTACTCCTCGGCGCGCTGCTCGGCGGCCTTGATGCGGTCGTAGCGCTCGTAGCGCTCGATGTTGGTCTCCTCGAGCCGCTCGGGCTGCAGGTGGAGCGAGTTCACGATGTTGTGCTCGCGCGCGCCCTTGTGGCCGGTGACCGCCCACGGCTTGTCGGGCAGCGCGCCCCTGGGCTCGGGCATCACGACCGGCTCCATCATCTGGCCGAGCATGCCGTCGGCGAGCACCATCACCGGCGTCCGGTACTCGTCGGCGAGATCGAACGCCGCGAACACGTAGTCGGCCATCTCCTGCACCGTGGAGGGTGCGAGCACGATGAGGTGGAAGTCGCCGTGGCCGGCGGCGCGGGTGGCCTGGAAGTAGTCGGATTGCGACGGCTGGATGCCGCCGAGGCCGGGACCGCCGCGCTGCACGTTGATGATGACGGCGGGCAGGTCGGCGCCGGCGAGGTAGCTGATGCCCTCGGCCTTGAGCGAGATGCCCGGCGAGCTGGAGGAGGTCATCGCGCGCGCGCCGGCCGCCGAGGCCCCGTACACCATGTTGATGGCCGCGATCTCACTCTCGGCCTGCAGGTACGTGCCGCCCTCCTTGGGCATGCGCTTGGCCATGTAGGCGGCAAGCTCGGTCTGCGGCGTGATGGGGTAGCCGAAGAAGAACCTGCACCCCGCGCGGATCGCCGACTCGGCGAGCGCCTCGTTGCCTTTCATCAGGACTTTCTCGGACACGTGACGCCTACCTTTCGACCGTGATGGCCACGTCGGGGCACATCAGCGCGCAGTTGGCGCAACCGGTGCACAGCGACTCGTCGGTGAGCATGGCGGGGTGGTACCCCTTGTCGTTGAGCGTGTCGGGGTCGAGCGCGATGCACGCCCGCGGACACACCTCCACGCACAGCCCGCAGCCCTTGCAGTAGCGCGCGTCCACGATGATCCTCGGCATACCATGACCTCCTGATGCACCCTAGGTGTGGTCCTCCCAGGGCGTGCGAACGTGAATCTCGATAGGATACGCGTTTTCCACGAACGATGCGTCCCGTGGGTCTTCGGAGAATCCGCTCACAATCCTCCGCGGCACGGTGGTGCAGATGAGGGGCAGGCCGAGCAGCGCGGCCGTCTCGCGGCCGTAATCCACCGCATCGAGCACGGTCGCCGTGGTCGTCTCGTCCCGTAGGTGCGAGTTGTTGACGACCCCGGTGGCCGTGAGGCGCGAGACCGCCTCGATCTCGCCGAGAAGCGCGGCGGCCTCCGCGGGCGTCGCCGTGAGGTTGCGGTAGTGGTTCACCACGTACAGCAGGTCGTGGTCGATCCTGGCGAACTCCGCCGCGAAACGCCCGAGCGCGGTTGCGCCGGCATCATCGCCGCCCACGTCGAAGACGACCGCATCGGTGCTCTCGAACGCCGAGTAGACAGCGGCCGAGAGGGACGGCGTGTCGAGGGTCGTTCCGGCGAAGGTGGGCGAGATCACGCGCACGCCGCGCCCGGCAAGCATCGCGGTGTAGTCGGACGAACGGAAGTACGGGTTCACGACGTCGAGATCGACGATCGTGGCGGCTCCGCCACGTCCGGCGAGATCGAGCGCCAGGTTCAGCGACAGGTTCGTCTTGCCGCAGCCGTAGTGGCCGGTGACCACGACGAACGGCTTGAGTGCGGGCATGCCGCGCACGCACGCTCCTTCGGTACGAAAGGTTCCCACTGCCGGGGCGGGGATGCTGCCTCTATTGTATCGCGCCCCGGAAGCCACACGACGCACTTCCCGTGGAGCCGCTCACCCGCGGGTGGTAGAATCCACGACGCGCCCTCTTAGCTCAGGGGATAGAGCACAGGTTTCCTAAGTCGCCCTGTGCACTAGCGCTCAATGGCTCTCAGGTCATCTACCTGCGGTTATTCTCTCGCTTGGTAGTGCTTCATACCCCCCGTTCGTGCTACTCCCGGTAGCAATACGGTAGCAGCGCCACATGTACGCCCGCCCACAATCGCACGGCCTTCGCACCTATCCACAGGCAGGGGGCTGCGAGCTACCCCTGCGGGCTCGCTGCCCCCCTCTCGCCTGTGGATAGCGGCTCGGGCGCGCTCGTGTGGACGGCCCTAACAAAGACCGTTGCAGAGCCCGGCGGACAAGCAGCGGGCATCCGTCACCGACGGCGCCGTTCATCGCAGGATCGCCTCGCCTCGATGACAAGCGTGTTCACCTGTGACTAGACTGACAGGAGTTGTATGCACAGGGGACTTCCTCAGTCGGCAAGTCTGCCTGTTCAAATAGGGCGTGCCACAGGGGGTGCTCGTTCTTGCTCAACTGGAGGACATCGGCGCGTAGGCTGCGTAGGCTGACTCCGGGCGCGACGAGGCCTGAGCCATCGCACGCGAATAGAGTCGCCACTCAAGTCGCGCCCTGGGTGTCCCTTGTCGCCTCGCTGGCCGTCGGTATCGTCTCAGTAGTCGTCGCCTGCAGCGCCAACTCCATTGCGAAGCAGCAGAACTCGCTCATGGCTCAAGAGAATGACCTGGTCGCCGAACAGCAGAGACTCCTGGAGACGGAAGCGGCGCTGCTCGCGACACAGACTGTACTGATGGAGGAAGATAATCGCATCGCAACATCCTCCCTGCGGCCTCTGCTTGAAGTCAGGTACGGGACTGAGGAGCGCGCCCGTAACGCCCCACCTATGGACTGGGAGGAGTACATCGAGATCGTCAACTCGGGCTCTCCTGCGCTAGAGATTGATGTCACCGTGCTCACTGTCGCGATCATCAGCATTGGGTCGGACCACGCAACCGCGCCATCAGCCTTCACTGCCGACCCAGAGTACTTCTACGACCAGTTCAAATGGTCAGGGGAAACAGCTACGACAGGTCGCGTCGGCTATCTCGTGGGCTACGACCACGCGCTAGGCGACATATTGGGGTCTTGGCCGGCAACTGACTACCAGGAGGAAGCGGGCGGCATTTTCGTGGATCGGCTCCACTACCTACACATCGAATTCTCGGACATAGCCGATAATCAGTATGAGCAGAACTACCTGCTCGACCGAAGGTCACCATGGCCGGAGCGCATAACTCCCCAGGAAGCCGCTGAGGCGGCTGGACACTATGCTGACCTGGTAAGCACGGGTGCGTTCTACCCTCGCCCACAATCCGGTGATGAGTTGGTTGACGTCTGGGCCCGCTACGTTGGCAACGCAGAGGGTGCTTTCTACCGGTAGGAATCAGGCGGGCTTCCGTCTGGCAGTCTGCCAGCCCCGCCTCGCCCAAGTGATAGCATCCTAATCATAAGTCTCGACTCTGCGTAAGGAGGGCCCAGTGGCCGTCTACCAGGACAAGGCTCTGGAGCGTGTAGCGAAAGGCCTACGCAAGTACAAGGCGGTCGCCCAGAAGGCCCGCGCCAATAGTGCCCAGGAGAGCGACACCCGCATGATCGTGTCGTCGTTCATCAGTGATGCCCTCGGCTGGGATGCCTTCGACAACCTGACTGGCGAGTTCCGTATCAAGGGAGCCTACGCCGACTTCGTACTCCGCAAGGATGGCAAGCACTTCATGATCATCGAGGTGAAGGCCGTCTCGGCATCGCTCAACGACAAGCACTTGTATCAGGCAGTGTCTTACGCGGCGAACCAGGGCGTGGAGTGGGTCATCCTGACGAATGGAGCCGAGTGGCGACTCTATCGGGTCCTGTTCAACAAGCCCGTGGAACACGAGCTGTTGTTCGAGGTCAGTCTGCTCGACGAGAGCATGAAGCCCAAGACGAAGGCCGAGCTCCTGTATCTCTTGACGCCTGAGGCCCAGCGCAAGGACGAGCTCGAAGCCTACTACCAGCGGACGCGCGCGGTTTCCGGTGCCAACATCGCCCGACTGCTCCTGACTGAGTCTGTCCTCACTCGCCTCCGCGCGGAGATCAAAGCGGAATCGAACTACCGCCTCGATCTTGTGGAACTCTCACAGATTCTGCTTTCTTGCGTTATCCGCCAGGAGGTCCAAGGCGACGGTACGGACAAGCAGCTCAAGAGGGTCCAGCGTGCCGCGAAGGCAGCGCCGAGGAAGCCAGCACGCGATTGCATCGAGAACAAGGCTCCATCACCCGAAGGGTGACGCTGTCACAATGAGATGGTCGACGCGAGATGTAGAACCATGCGACCTACTGGGTCACGAAGGATGTCTGTCCGGTTCTCGTGATGCCCTCGTCCGCTAATCATTAATCTCCCCTTCGCGCATGCGCTCTCCATCCTCTATCGAGGCGCTGCGCAGTGGGGGCAGAAGCTCGCCGACTCGCGCACCGGCTTTCCGCACGCCGCGCATGCCCGGTACAGGTCGTACTGCTGCTGCGCCGGCGCTTCAGGCCTTGACGCTGCGGCCGGCGTTGATTTCGTGAACAGCCCAACCACCATGAGCACACCGCCGATGTAGATGTAGGGCGCTTGCAGCAGCAGTTCGATGAAGCGCTTCAGATACTCGCCTTCAAGGTTCGCGCCCAGCATGCCGTTGAGCGCCCGCATCAACTGCAACTCAGGCTCGTTGTAGGTTGCGATCACTCCCCAAATCACGACCGCAACACCGCCGAGCATCACCAACGTGCGTGTCTGAATCGTCCCCACGTGACTGCGCTCCTCAGGTCAAGCTGACTTCCTCCGAGCCTACCTGTATGCTGGACTTCCGACAAGTCACTACTAGCCCTTCGGCCACGCCAGCCGCTCGAAGATGCGGTCGCCGCACCGTCCATCCTTGAAGATGTACTTGGCGACGTAGTAGAACGCGCCGCTCTCGGCCGGACGCGAGCAGAACAGTCCGCGCGTGGCGTGCCAGCGGTGCCACACCTCCCGCCAGTCCACACAGTCCTCCATGAGCACATGCGCGTGCGGCACGCCCCGGTGCTTGTGGTCCTCGATCACGCCGAAGTACTGGCCGGGATACTTGAGCTCGTCGTGCAAGAAGCGGTGAATGTCCTTCACTGCCGCGCGGTCCGTGTAGATGAACCGCAGCCCCGCCGATTCGTCCGACCACGTGAACGTGACGAACGAGGACAGCGGGAAGTGCTGGAGCCAGTCGCCGTATGCGTCGATCACGCCCCGGCGCGTCGGGACCCGCAGCAGCTCGGGAGCCTCGATGCTCCGCTCGCTCCAGGGGAGCCCGAGCTGGTCCCCCGTGGTTTCCCGCCTCCGTGCCTGTGAATCCTCCATCGTCTACCCCCTTCGTGTTGTGTGGGCGCACCTCTCCCATCAAGGATTGGGAGAGGTGCGCGCCCTCCCATGACCACCGCGCGTGCGGCCCTAGCGGGGCTGCGCCGCCTTCGCGGCCTGCCGCCCCGCTTCGAGCTCCCGCATCACGCGGTCCCGATCGAACCGCAAGTACCGACCGACTCGTACACACGGCAGCTCCCTCGCAGCGACCTTGCCGTACACCCAACTCGGTTTCACGCCGAGATAGGATGCGAGCCCTTCCACATCCAGCAGTTGCCTGTCACTCACGCCTACCCTCCCTTCGACCTTCGAGGTGAACCGTTGACAGGAGTATTGCACCGTGAGAATGTGTTGTCACACGTGACTCGTGACTTCTTGTCACGCTAGGAGGATGACATGCCCGAGGCACCCAAGAACAAGAAGCTCCTGCACAACTACGGCCCGTGGTTCCAGGCCAAGCGGAAGAAGGCCGGGCTCACGCAAAAGGCCCTCGGTGACGCTGTGGGCGTAGACCGCTCCTACATCGCCCAAATCGAGCTCGGGAACCGTTGGCCGGTGAAGCCCACGCTCTACGCGATCTTCGCCGCGATGGGGGTGCCGCTCGACGAAGCGCTTTCGCAGCTGAACCTCGTCGAAAACGACGAAGCCGAACGCATACTTCGCTTCCGCGAGATGATGGAAGAAGTAGTCCCTCACGTGCCCGAGAAGCGGCGCAAGGCCTTCGCTCAGATGTTCGCTTCTGACCAGGACACCTACCGCTGGATGGGTCAATGGGTGCTCTCGGAGCCGCTCCCTGCCGCTCCTGAGGGCTGGATGCGACTAAACAAGGAGGACCGCCGACTCGTTCAGCGGTTCGTGAACCGTCTGCTCGACAGCTACCCCGAGGAGGTACTCGATGGCGATCAAGCGTAACGACCGCTGGGGAGCTCGCATCTACGACCCCGCTACAGGTCGCCAGATGTGGCTCGGCAGCTACGACCGCAAACGGGACGCCGAGCTCCGCGAGCGTGAGGCGCGGCGAGATCTCGATCTCGGCCAGTTCGCCCAGCCCAAGCGCATCGGATTCTCGGACTTCGTGGAGCGCTGGTTTGCTACCCTCTCGGTCCGCGATTCCTCGCTGTCGGACTACCGCAACACGTGCCGACACCTCATCGGTCACTTCGGTAATCGCACGCTCAACACGATCACCCCGGAGGAAATCGACGGGTTTCTTGCCGAGTTCGGCCGCTCCCATGCCCCGGCGACGGTCCGCAAGACGGCAACCAGGCTGCGGCAGGTGCTCAAGCGAGCCGTCAGTTGGGGCTACCTTCCGAGCTCCCCCGCGCTTGAGCTCGCGAACATCCCGAAGGCCCCGAAGTCCTCCGCGCAACGCATCATCGCGCCCGAGCAGGTAAACGCCCTGCTCTCTGCGGCCCCGGACTACTGGCGGCCCCTATTCCTCGTGGCCGTGGCGACCGGCCTCCGTCGCGGCGAGCTTTTCGGGCTCACGTGGGATGACGTCCTGTGGGCCGAACGCAAGCTCCGCGTGCGGCACCAGCTCCAAGACGGCCGCCTCGTCGCGCCGAAGTCCGAATCGGCTCACCGGCGCGTTGACGTTGGGCCGGTGCTCCTTGCGGCACTCGCGGCCCACCGCCAGCGGTGCCCGATCTCGGAGCTTGGGCTGGTATTCCCGACACCGAGCGGACGGCCGGTTCACGCATCTGACTGGAACCGCGACGTATGGAGGCCCACCACGCGCCGGGCGATGCTCCCTGACCTGACGCTGCACGATCTCCGCCACACCTACGCGAGCGCGCTCATCCACCAGGGCCAGAGCGTCAAGTACGTGCAGACGATGATGGGGCACGCATCGGCGCAGACGACACTGGACGTGTACGGGCACCTTTTCGAGCTCGGAGGCCAGGGTGCGGCCCGACTGCTTGAGGCGTGGCTGCACTCGGCAGATCACTCGACTGTCCGGGCGCACGCAGGGTAGCCCTGCGCTAGAATACGAAGCGCCGCGCGGTTGGCTCCGAGATTCTCACGGTAGCAATACGGTAGCAGCAGCGGTTTGACCCCATCGGGCGGCGCACCTTGACAACGCGTCTACCAGCGGAAATACCGCAATTGCCCTCTTAGCTCAGGGGATAGAGCACAGGTTTCCTAACACTTCTACTATCTGATAGTGGAATACTGCACTATGCCTCTCACCTGCGGATATATCGTATCTCGTCGGTTCGTCAAATCCCCTTCAAGCACCGCTTTTGCCCACGGATTGCCCACGGATTTGACCATTACGTATGGAATAAACGCCGTTCGGAATACCAGCAGGTAGACCGCGATTAATGACCTGTTTGGGTTCCAGTTGGGTTCTAGTAAGACCCCTCGCCTATCATCTGTCTTATGAACGAGAAGCCAGACATGATGAGCGACCTGCACCAGACCGCGAGGGACTGGTACACCGCCAAGATAGTGAACGGCGAAGTACCTCAATCGGTTGTCGGTCACGGCGAACTTGATGGACTCAACTACTACGACGTCATGATTGACAATGTGAACTACTGGTTGACCGATGTTGGGCTGTTCACGCCACCCGACTAAGTGAGTCCTCACCCAATGAATGTCGTGCGCCATGTGTACGATGTACTCAATGATTACGAGGATTGGGGGGTCAATGCGGATTGGCACTGATGGCGAGGGTCGTGTCATCACTTATGACGAGAGTACAAATCAGTTCGCTATTGCCGACATCACTACGACGCTAGAGAAGGTCATCGCGTATGACCGTGGTGGGCAAGTCAAATGGGACAGCCCTGAGTTGCAGAAGTGGGCATACGATGCGGAGGTCGCAAGGCAGTCACAAGTGCAACAGGAACAGTTCGCCCAATCGCAATCGCAGCAAGAAGCAGCAGCCATGCGAGCCGAGGAAGCCAGATTGCGGTCATTGATGGTTCAAGGCTATGACTCGAACACATCCGTCAAACTCGCTGGTGCCCTCAATGGGGTAGCCACGTTCATCATCGTCGCGTTCATCTTTGTCGGCGTGAGCAATGGCTTGATGCTGGGCGTTCTGTCGGTCAAGCAGTTCTCACTTGGGATTCTTCTCTTCCCAGTTCTCTTCGGTCTGTTCGGCTGGTTCTTGGGCTGGTTGAGCGTGTTGCTCCTTCGGGTCATTGCTCAGGGACTTCTGACGGTCACTCAGATTGAGGCGAACACTCGCCGCAACTAGTCTTGATGTCAGGCCCCTATGCGAACATATGTACGTACCCACCACTTCCCCCTCGGTGAGTACACCAGAGCCGCCCCGCCTACTGACTAGATACTGTCGTAGGCGGGGCGCTGCTGTTCTCGGTTCGTGTCAGACCCATTGAATACACTCGCGCACGAAGGCTCTGGCATACCTGTAACGAGGGGGAACTCGTGGCAGCAGAACTCAAGGTGCCTCTCGGCGTTCGTGAAGATGGAAGCATCATTCACATCACCGAGGTACCGATTGAAGAGAACGGTCTCAAGTGCAAATGTGTCTGCCCTAAGTGTGGCGACCGTCTACAAGCACGCAACGCGGGTAAGGTGCGCCAGCACTACTTCGCCCACGACAAACATCATTCCTGCGAGGGTGCTACCGAGTCTGCACTCCACCTATTTGCCAAAGAGGTCTTCTCACGTCATGCCTCAATGCGCGTACCACCTGATGAAGTCTGGGTGGACTACCTGACCCGCGAGATACCAGCGATGACAGTCCCATTCGTCTCGGCGACTACCGAAGAGCGCTTTGGTGATGCCGACATCATTGCCGATGTCGTACTGCACAGAGCCAACGACAAGCCTCCCGTACTAATAGAGATTGCCGTCACCCACTTCGTAGACGACGAGAAGCATGTGCGGTTACGCAGACTCGGATACCCCTGTATTGAGGTGGACTTGAGTGAGATGCACATCGGTCTAGTCGAGTTTGACCGAGAAGCAATCGAAGATACGCTCATCAACGGCGAAGACCTCAAGCGTTGGCTCTGCAATCCATACGGCAGGCGACTGAGAGCAGAACTGGCAGAAGAACTGAGGCTCAAAGAAGAACGGGAAGCCGAGCAGCAGAGGAAGCGTGAAGAGCGGAAGGCGCGAGCGAAGGAACACAATCGCCGTGAACGAGAACGGGTGATGACGCCCGAGTATCAGAAGGCGATGACAGAACGAACAGAGCAGGAACTAGCAACACACCCGATTTGGGTTGCTAACAGGCGAGCCTTCGGCATGAGCGACTCAGACGAGACACCTTGGTATCTGAATGTCGAGTTGAACGGCGAGTACCTTTGGACGGTCCACAGAACTGTGTGGCAGAGCGCCCTGTTCAGGTCGTGGGTCTTCAACAAGGCGGGTAACGAGCGTTCACCGTTCGTATCTGTGAAGTTTGCGATTGACCATCTGCACGACACTCACAAGAACATTTGGGAGAACGCGCTCTACTGGGCGTGGCAAGACACGAGCGAGGTGCGTTCGCCTTCTTCGGTGATTGCCGAGTACCTTGCGGTCTTGGCTGACTGTGGATTCCTCAAAGACGAGCAGACGTGGGGAATGCCCTACAGTTGGACATTCAACTGCGTGTTGCCCAAGTTCCTGCCGATACCACCCGAGTACAACAACCCGCGATACCTACCGAGGGCGGGTGGCGTGTTCGATACTCAGACGCAAAGAGACATCAAGTTCTAGTCCTTCTCGCCCTCTTGCTCTGATACGGGCGGCTGCTCAGGTTCCATCTTGGTGACTTTGACCTCACCAGAGCGAGATGCCCATCGCTTCTCTTGGCGCTGCCGCTTCTGCGCATCGCGGCGTTTGCGTTCGGGCGAGAACTCCATTCCGCCCAAAGATGTGCCAACGTGACCACCCTTTGACATGTACGCAGCCTCGCTATCGGCTAAATCAGCAACCAGCAGCAACAATGTACTGCTGTGCCTTGTCCGCCGCTTCCTCGGGTGAACCCATCACGTCCGAGATGGGGAACTCTCCATCGTTCTCGTCCTCATCGCCGAACCACATAGCACGAGTGTAAATACCAAGGGCATCGTCGCTGATGACTACGACAGTATCCTCACCACACTCAACCGTGACGGCGTTGATGCCACCACCCATTTGGGTCTCATGCGTAACGGTCGCCGATGGGTGACGCTCTGTAACGATACGCGCAACCTCAGCGTGCCATTCCACATACTCACTCATTGGTAATCCCTCTCAGTTGGCTCGTTCTCAGGTGCGCGTGTACAGCGTAGCACCACGGTACGACCGCGATTCCCCTACGCCGATTGCGCGACCTCGCTTCCGTCTTCGCGCCTGTGCGCTGACATCATTGCCTCTTCCATGACCTTCGCAGCCTTCTGAGCGTTCGCCTTGTGCGGGTGCGTGTAGACCGCAAGAAGTGTTCGGACGCTGTGCCCAGCAATCGATGCAACCGTGGCTGGGTCTATTCCTGCCTCAAGCCATGAGGACAATGCGCTGTGTCTGAGTGTATACAAGCCGTCTGCGCCCTCGGGAAGCGCGATGCCCGCACGCTTACAGGCAGCCTTGAACTCGATGTTCAATACCTTCGCGTCCAACAGACCACCTCCACGACCCGAGAAGATGGTTCCATGCCGACTGTTGCTGGCACCTACTCGCTGTCCCTCAAGGATTGTTCGGACGGTTGAACCAAACGCCACGCGCCTTATCTTGTTCTGCTTCGGGAAGAGGTGAAGCGAACCCCGCCAGCAGACTCGCTGGATTATCAGTTCAGAGGACTTGAACGAGATGTCGGTGTCGTAGACCAACCCGCACAACTCAGAGGGTCTTAGGGCAAGCATCGCTAGAACCGTGAGCGCAGGGCGATACTCAGTTGTGACCCACCTCAGAACCTCTGCCGTCTGCTGCGGGGTCAAGATTGCTCGCTCGGTTGACCTCAACACACGCGGCTTCTTCACGCGGCGCACAGGATTGAGTGTCAGCACCCCCTCGTTTACCGCACTCTCACACATGCCCGACAGCAACCAGAGGGTCTTGTTGACCGTCTTTGGCGTATCGCCAGCAGCCAACCTGTCCGAGATGAACGCTTGAACGCTCTGAACGGTCACTTGCTCGCGGACCTTTGCGTTGCCGTAGAACGCCAGCAGTCGCCGACTGGTGCTGCGATAGGTTGCGATGGTTGAGGGCTTCATTCCCGCTTCCTCGCACACCTGCAAGTATCTGGACAAGTAGGCGTCGAAGCGTGTGTTGCTGTATTGGTATGCAGACCCCAGTTTGTGCATCTCGCCGAGAACATCCACCAAAGCCTTCTGAGCCTGTCGCTTTGTTCCGACTGTCTTCCAGCACTGACGTCCCGACGGTGTGACCCACTTGATGCCGTAACGCTCGGTGCCGTCTTTGAGAACCGTCTTCACTACGCAACCGCGCATATCTCTCACCCTTCTAGTGCGAAGAGTTCCACTCAATCCGCAGTCAATCGGCTTTGGACTGGTGCCTCTACCAGCGCTTATTGACCATCCCCAGATGTACTACATCTTCGGTGGTCGCCCACATACACCAGGTACCATTGCTCCGACACCTACAGCAAGGTCCAACAAGAACGTAGTCGGACCATCTCGGCCCTGGATAAACAGGTCTGACAGAGAGGTAGCAGGTCAGAGGGTTGTGGTGTCGTGGGCGTCGTGTAGGCGCAGTACACTCGGAGCATGAAGAACCCGACGCACATAGCGTGTATAGACGAGTCCTGCCACAACACGGGCAGGTTCCGTTCGCTATCCGTCGTGAGCGTCCCTGCTGACTGCCATCAAGAGTTGACCGACCTTCTTGCGACGACGTTCAGCGAGTCGGGAATCCAGTCAGAACTCAAGTGGACGAAGGTAAAGACCGCCCGAGGTAGGTTCGCCGCCGAGAAGGTAGTCAACATCGCGTGTGAGTGGATTGCTACCAACAAGATGCGCGTAGACACACTCACATGGGATACGGCGGACACGCGACACGCCATCACTGGCAGGAACGACACCGCCAACATTGAGAGAATGCACTACCACCTGCTCAGGAACGCGCTCGGCAGACGTTGGGGAGAGAATACTGTCTGGGCGCTGTATCCCGATGAGTCGATTGTAGATTGGGGCGTTCTCACCGACTGCCTCTACTTCGGTGAACTCAAGAGGCTTCGGCACACACCTGAACCCCAGCGACTATTCGGTGACAGCACGAACGTCGGCTTTTTGGTGTGCGATATACAACAGCGGAAGAGTCACGACGACCCGATTGTTCAGGTCGCGGACTTCTTCGCTGGGTTGGCAGCGTGGACGGCAAACCGCTACGACCTCTACCAGCGAGCCGCGTCACAACACGAGGGGCAGGGCAGCCTGTTCGGTGACGATGACCAGCCCCAAGTATCGAACAGCGAGAGGTGTCGCTGTCATGTCGTAACACACCTATTGCATCGGTGTAGCCATCATCGGTTCACTGTGAGTGCGAAGAACCGCCATCTGAAGACGATGAAGGGTGGTTCCTGTGGCATGAACTTCTGGCATTGGGTACCACAAGGCGAATATGACAAGGCACCCACCAGAGATGAGGCGTTCTAGCCCTTGTCCTTCGGCGGGCATGGGTCATTCCCAAACGAGTTCTTCGCCCGTATCTGACCATCCCTGCCTCTGATGGTCAGTTCACCCTTGCTGTCCTTCGCCATGTTCGTGCCAGTGTTGATTGCTTCCTTCTGGGTGTCGTAACGGCGGCTGTAACGGTCAGCACCTTCGCGCTTCACGCCCCAATCGCCATCGCCAGTCGGCATAACATTCACGTTCTTCTTGTCCGCCATTCCTCTACCCCTTCTTCGCCTGTGCGCCGCCGCTCTTCTTGCCTTGCGGCGGGTTCTTGGGCACAGGATTGCTGCTCGGCTGATACCCGCCCTTCTTAGAGATGGGCTTATAGCCCTCGCCCTTCGGTGTCTTCTGCCCACCTTTGTCAGTCATAACTTCAACCTCACTTCACTTCTTGTCGCCCTCGGTCTTCTTGCCTTTTGGTGGATTGCTCGGTACGGGGTTGTCCTTCGGCTTGTAGCCATCGCCCACCTTCTTTGGGTCTTTGGGCTGATAACCGTGGCGAAGTCCAGCCTCGTCGTCATCCACCAAACGAATATCCTTGTCTGCCATTCTCACCACCCTCAGCCTGTGAACTCGTAGAACTCAAGCGTCTTGATGTCACGCCCGTTCAACAAGACACCCTCTGACTGGTCTACTGGTTTGAGGAACTCATCATCGTCACCGAGCATCCACTGCTGCTGGATATAGATTTGTTCGTCGCTCGGGTACGACGACGCATACGACTGTCCTGCGAAGAACCCGCCGACCTTGGTGCCATCATTGAGGCAAGCGACCACCCACACAGGCTCCCTACGGCGGAAGAAGTAGTCCCACGCCTTGTTGTCACACGATAGGAACGGCGTCCACGAAGCGTCGCGCAACCACTTCATCAGGAATGCCCAACCGACTGGCGCAACGATGAACACGACATAGACCGTGACCCATGCAACCAGCAGGTCATCGAACAACGCTCTGTCGTTCATGTAGTAGACGATTGGTGCGAACACGGCGAAGTTCAATATGCTGAACGCCACCGCCCGATAGAAGTCCTTACTGAAGTCTGGGCGTTCCGAGGCAACCATCATTCCGTAGACTTCGGCGCTCAGGAACCCTGGCAAGAACAGAACTACAAACCAGAAGATGGCGTCCCCGCCTTTGAGCAAATCCCCCATACCAACCCCCATACTCTCTGACCTGTACTCCGATACTACGCCCGCACACTGACACCGACAAACAGATGTTCGAGGTTGTCCACAGTCGTCATCTCAACGGTGACTCTTCTTATCTCGTCGCTCTTTAATGGCGTCGGTGATGAGGCTGGACAACACGTTGCCAACCACTGTGAGAACTATCACCGCCAACCAGTCCATTACGAACCCCTGCCATCTCAACGCCTACATCGTCCACGCCAATAAGTAGCGAATGGCACCCACGCGTATTCACGGAACATTGTGAATGCCGTATCTCTCGTTGTTGCACAGTGCAACGACACTCAGAGCATGACACCCGTGCCACCCGCAGGATTACTGTAATGACGGTCTGAGCATTGCACGCGTATCACGCGCCGTAGCGTGCAGGCTTCTCAGCAGTGGGAATGGTTGGTGAGAAGTCCTGACATGGGAAGCCAGCGACTACACGTTCTCTATGAGGAACCGTCGCGGCGATGTCACCGCCGACAGGTAGAATGGCGGTATGGCTAACTCACTGAACAAGGACCTCAACAACTGCCTCGTCGTACTCGGGCGAGCGCATTACCCAGCGAACGAACCTGAGTGGGAGAACGAAGAGAACCGAACCGTTCTCGTCTACGGGGGGTTCGGTGCCTCACCCGAAGCGATGGGTGGTGCCCTGTTTGTTCGTGATAACAAGGGCAACACTTGGCGAGCCGAAGGTCACATGGTTGAGCGTCTCATTCGAGAAGTCCCCGTGAATGAACAGGCGATTACCTACATCGTCACGGTCATGACGCCCGATGGCGTAGAGACTCACGAGGTATCCGCCATCACCCCCACCTCGGCTACCCGTGAGGTGTTGGAACTGCGTGGTTGGGGTTCGCTGCCTCATCGCATTGGCGATAGCGCCGACGACATACTGATAGAGATAGATGGGTCCAGTTACATACTCAGCCCGAAGATGAAGGGTGCTTCCTAGTGGGAGTGTTGCTATCTGTTGATTGGGACTTCTTCGCTGATATGTCAGGCGAGAACGACCCTAAACTCATATACATGTACGACTGGGGACACTCAGAAGCCCATCACTCTGAACTGCTCAATATCCTGTGGGTGAGCAGAGCAGCAGGATTCACCCACTTCGGGTTGGACTTGCCGACAACCAGTGGTGAGGAAGATACCTTCTGGTCACGGTTCAAGTTCTCAGACAAGTGCGAGTTGTTCATCGCCGAGAGCCATATGAACGCCGCCAACGTCGATGTGTACTCGGGCATCAACAAGGTTCTGAACTACGACGCGCACCATGATTGTGGATACAACAATGAGAACAACATCGCCGAGACTATGCGAGTTGCCTGTGAGGATTGGCTGCTGCTCTACGACATGATTGGTGCGGATATTGAGGTCGTATATCCGCGTTGGCGTTCCTATGCGTTGGAAGCAGAGCCTAAGCCGCCGATTGACGTTGACCGTCGTGTTGATGACGGTCTTCTGGTAGAAGACGTGATTGACCGTATCTACATCTGTCGGTCTGGGTCTTGGGTGCCACCGTGGTTGGACGACAAGTGGGAGCAGTTCGTGAAGGATTGCCCCGTTCAACCGCCCACCATCATCGGTGACTTGAAGATGGTTCGTGACTGGGATACCTCACAAGTTGAACAGGACTTGGACGCACGAAGGCAACTGATGAAGATGCAAGAGAACTCGTGAGCGAAGGCAAGTCCTACATCAATGCGGGGCAGAAGGTCGTAACCGCGATTGATGAACTATTCGTTGACGGCATCAATCTGACCTATACGGGCGTGCCCCAAGTCTGCGGGCTGACGGGCTACTACTGGACGCGTGCGAGACGGAACTACATTGCCGTGCTATTGCTCTGTGATAAGGGCTACGGCGTTGAGGCTCAGGTTCTCGTCCGAACTATGTTGGAAGACCTCATAGACCTTCGCTACATAGCAACCGACCCCGAGAACCTAAGCGTTCGCTGGGCTGAACACGAAGGTCGGTATAGGTACAACCACTACCGCAAGGCACTTGAGGCGGGAGAGAATCCTGAGCCGCCCGATGACTTGGCTGAACTTCTGGAACTCGCTGCCCGAGATGCAGAGTTGCCGAAGAAGCACCGCCCGAAGAACAGTTGGACGCCACTTCAAATCAAGGAACGTGCTTGCGAAGCGGACCGTCTTGGCAAGTTGAAGGGTGCCGAACATAGTTACGGGCTGTATCAATCTCTCTGTGAACACACTCATGGAAGTGTCGTCGCGGCGAAGGACTATCTAGAGATGGTCGATGGCGTCACGCATCTAGTGCCCGAGCCAAGCGGATACAAGCGAGTCACCTCATTGGCAATCGCAACATGGCTGCTTCATTGGACGCTCAAGGCATTGAACTCGATTGGACTTCAGGGCGAGTTGGACGTGATGGAACTGGCGAACCAGTACGCCAACTTCAATGAACCAACCGTTGATGACCTCAACAGAATCGTAGTGCCCGAAGTCGCGGGTACGCCGTGAGTGACATCAAAGACCTTCTGAGTTCTTGGTCTGACTACCGCGATGCCCGCAAGTCGCTGCTTGGCGAGTTGGGTATCCCACAGTCCTATCGTGACCCACTATCTGAGTTCGCCGAGGTCTTGGTTGCCCGACTCGTTGATGGCGAGTTAGCGAGCAACCGCGTGCAAAAGGGCTGGGACGTTCAGGAACCTGACGGTTCTCGTATTCAGGTGAAGTATCTCGCCAACACCTCAGCAGGTTCATGGGTGAACTGGCACACGGTGGAGCCGAACGAACAACAGGACTGGTGGGCGCTCGTCATCTACCTAGACCTATCGCCAGTGGCTGTCCACATGTTCCCGAGTAGCGACCTCACATTAATATGTAAGGCACTAGGCAAGCGCCACGGGAACCAATCCTGCAACTTGCAGTTCACTAAGACCTGCCACGAAGCAATCAGTAATGACCCTGAGATGTACGAGGCACTCGGTATGAGGGTCTTCCTGCTCTAAGAACGGAAGAAGCCCTCGGCAGCCAAACCGAGGGCTTCTTACTCGTCTATGTTGACGAGGTTGTTCAAAGGGATTCCCCTTCTACTTGCTCAACTTCCGCGCAAGGAATATGCGCCCGTCCATCCTATAGACCTCAACATCGCCAAGACCAAGTTCCTGTATCGCCTTCTCTAACTTGGCCAGTTCACCGATTGCCAGACCCGTTACTTCTGCGACCTCAAAGCCCGAATCGGCGAATTCCACGAGCAACTTCTGTATCTGCTGCTCGATGGGAACGGGCTTGGTCTTCCTACTCACGAGGACGGGTCCGCTCATCGTCATCTACAGCACCCGCCGTAAGTCGTATGCCTCGCCGAATGCCATCGCTAGGCGTGCATAGTCAATGATTGCCACGCATGTCTGACTAACCTCGCCATCACAGTATGTGCCGTCCCAATGGCTGTTTGAGAGGCGAACGAACAGTGTCTCTGCGATGTCAAAGAGGTCTTCACTAAACTCCCAAGACTCTGCAAGTTCGTCGACGATACCCTCCTGAATAGCCCAGTCAATGACTACAGGCAGGACCACGCGAAGATTATGGTTGAGTGCCTCTTGCCAGTAGTCGCGCTGGCAAGCACCCTCTTCGGGCACATCGTACTTAGCGACCCACGTTGCCGAGAACCCGAGCCATGACCGCTCTTCTTCATACTCAACCACGCACACGGGTTGGTGGTCATGCCCGAAGTTGGCATGGACGATATTGTCGAACTCTTCTCTATAGGTCATTGCGGTTCCCTTCTATTTGTTAGCGGCGATATTGCCGCAGCCACCCTTACGCTGCCGCTCTCTCTGTGGCGCGTTCAGAGGGTCTGCCAACCCTGTTCGGGCGGTAGTTCACTAAGTCGGACACAGGGATGTAGTGAACGCTGCCTACCTTAAGGGCGTTCGGATACGCGCCAGATGAGAGGCGGTTACGAATAGTGGTGTAGGCGAAGAACGTCCGACGCGCTGCTTCACAAATGGTCAGGTGTTCCTCACCGTTGAGAATCTGCGAGGTCGGCGCTGGTCTGTGACGGGACAGTTCGTGGCTCAGGACGTCTTCATGGGTTATGAACCAGCGGCCATCAACCTTGACCGCGCCCGCGAACCTGCCCAAATGAAGAAGTCGGTGGACTCGCTGCCGAGTCAGCCCCAGAAGGCGCTGCGCTTCCCGCAGTGTGATATAGCCCTCGGGAGTCTTCCTGCGCTCACGCTCGGCAGCGATAGCCTCGGCACGAGCCACTATTAGAGACTCGCGCTCTTTGACTGCTTCCTCACGACGAGCGATGAACTGCTCAACTTCTCGCCGCAATACAAGGAAGCGGGGACGATAGTTCTGGCCCTTAGTCTCGTCGGGTCGGGCTGACGAGAACTCACCCTTCTGGACGTGATTGAGGACGTTATTCTTTGCGATACCTATTTGCTTCGCTGCCTCAGCGAGAGTCACCCACTGCTCGCGCTCACTCTTAAACCTGCGCAACTTCTTGGCACTTACAACCCGCAGGCCATTACTGATGGTCGGCTCACCAAACAGGCCCTTGTTTATCCAACGGCGCATGGTGGGCGCAGACGTTCCGAGATACGAAGCCGCTTCCTTCACAGTCCAGACTTCGGTGTTCTTAGAAGTAGTCATCACTATCAACCTTCCTTACGCCGCTCGGTCTACGGAGCGAACGCCGACGAAGAACGCAGAGAGGATTGGGGAGCCGAAGCCGAACGGTGGCGCATACGGCTCGGACAGGTGAATGTAGCCTCTGGCATCACGGGTGATGTCTTGGAAGGCAACGACGCCGAATCCGTCCCGTCGCAGCCCATCGGTCACTACCTTCTCGCCCATGACTTCGCCAGTCATGGTCTTGAGCCAGCACTCTGACGACAGGAAGGCGGCGGCGATGCGCTCTTCCCCATACGCACGTCCGAACTCTGCCCCAAGGCTTGCGATGTGGTCGTGACGGGCTTTGCCAGGCTCAGGTAGGTTCGCAATCACCAGTGACAACAGTTCGGTGTCGTCCTCGCCTTCAATGAGGACGTTCATCGTCGGCACATCGCGTCGCAGTTTGCCGTCGACTGCGTGGGTGCAGATTGCGACAACCGTAGCCAGCGTTCCTGCCATGTCGTCGGCGTCGACAATGAAGCCAGAGGGCATCGGCTCTCTACTTTGCTCGTGCTTCGGTGCGTTCGCCTGCTTTGCGAACCATGCTTCGCGCTTCGCTGCCTCACGCGCCCATGCCCTATCTTGCTTCTTACGCTTATCCTGCTTCTTGCTCATGACAATCATTCCTTCCCTCATACGCGGAGTCTTTGATAGACAGGTGGCATTTGCTCTTGTCTATCGCTAACCTTATGTGCTATAGACTATCACGTTATCCGTATAAAGTCTATCGGATACGTTATAGTACAATTACTCGCTATCCTTATATCCCTATCTCTGCACGTCAGCGGCTATGTGGACCACTAAAGTACAATTGCAACGTGTTACTTCACGGCAATAGAAGAGCGCCCCGCTCGTATGAACGGGGCGCTCTTGGCAACTTGCTATGTCTGTGGACTATCAGCCTTGCGCAGTTCGATTCTCTACAACGGCGTCAGCCTTCACGAGCCATACGCCCTCTACGCTGCGATTCGACACATGAACCTTCTCAGCGACACCCAGACCATTGATGGCGGTCTTCAACCCAGCAGCAATCGCTTGAGCCTTCAAGTCATCAATGGTTACACGAGCCGTCGTCTCTGGTCGGGTCAAGAACTCCTCGACAATAGGGGTGTACTTCGAGCGCTTCTTCCGCCGAGTAACGGGCGGCAATGGTGCGCCCCACTCGACTTTAACCTTATCCATAACCAACCCCACTTCAATGGTATCGTATAAGTTCATAGATATATATAACGTACTATTCATACCTTTGTCAATCACATGCATATCTATGACCCGAGTCGGTGCAAGCCATAGTTGGTGATTACATCTCGTAACAGGGTCTTGTCCTGTGCAACGGCATCGGTGTCCCCTTGGGATTCCAACAGCAGCGGCAGGTAAGCCATTACGCGGAACTGGAACTCTCTGAGTATGTGGTCGGTGATTAACTTCGCGCCGTAGTAGCGTCTCCACCGTGTCGTTATCTCATCATCAACGAGACAGACCGACTGTTCGGTTGCCGTCTTACGCAACGCCCGTAGCATTCGCCCGAATTCACTAATCGCACCTGCGATGTCACCTTCGATTGCAGACCCGTATATCCGAGTCTCTTCCTGTGACTTGATAGCCACCGACACGCGCCATGACCAATCACTCATCTTGTCCGCGACCTCACGAGTCAAGTGATGGTTAGCCACGGCGTCGGTGAGTACCTTCGGATACTCGGGCGTGATATGCGGTGCCGCCATCTTCCCCACCCCCAAGATTATTCTTTGGTAAGAGTTGGTGGCTGGCGATGGGCGAACGGGGGGACGTCGAGACTCCATCACCAGCCACCTATATGAACACCTGAGAGCGGGTAACGGGGAACCGCTCAATCAGGGGGTCAACAAATGCGCGAACCGCCGTACTAGTCGAACACGTAGTCCATGTAGACCCTGTCGACACTGAGCGTACTGCCTACCGCGCCTGCACCAGCCTGCAATCGGACGTACAGTACATCGCGGTACGGCAATGCGCCCGTCCAATCCCACCCAGTCGGCGCTGGAACATCGACAAGTCGGTAAGCCCGCGCCACGCCATCGGCGGGAACGATGAACGACTGGTCTTTGATGTCGAACGAACCCGTTGCGCCCACGACATCAAAGGCTTCTGCCTTGATGGTCAACTCTCGCGGCGAACCAGTCGCAGATGCGAATACCACCATGTCTATGCGTTTGTAGGTGCCAGGGTATCCAGCGGGTTCGGGGTCTGGGTCAGGCTCAAGCCCGAGTGATAAGTTGCCACCTGTTGAGCCAGCGCTAACACCAATACCATCTTGGGTCCACAGCAGCGGCGACCAGTCGCTGAACAACGCATCAGTTGCCAGCGTCGGTGCAAACCAAGCCAGAACACCAAAGTCGTTCGGAACAAGCGGGGCACATCGGGGGTCGCCGCCCATCGTTCTCATCGCCGCATGACCCAAGGACTCTGTAATCACAACCTGCGTGGTTTGCCCGCCTTCGTCGCCGATGATGTAGGTGTTGGAACCTGGCTCAGGTACCAACACAGCCGACGAATCGGTAGTCCCGTCGACGACCCGATAGCCTGTGCCGTCTGTGATGGTGAATGGCGGCGTACCACCAGACCAATCAATCAGATATGTACCGTCCCCAGCGTCGGACGGCGGCGATACGACGAGTTCACCTGCAACTTGCTGACCGTTCAGCGTCTTTGCCGACAGCGCTTCTGCCACCTGTATGTGCTTGGCGAGCATAGCGTTGCCTAAGACACTGACGCCGAGCGTCACCGCCAGCGCCGCGCAAATCATCAACAGCACGTACTCGGTATTTACGGCAGCCCTTTGTTGTCTGATTGCGTAATCCATTAGAGTTCCCCACCCAGTTCTCCCAGCGAATCGAGATAGTCGATTCGGTATCGTTCAATCAGTTCATAGAGCGATGCGAGCAAGCCACCGATAACGATGCATTGCTCTTGCGCGTCCACCATCGCGTCGTGGAAGTCGACATTCGATTCGTCCAAGGTGGCGGCGCTCAACACGCCGACTTCCTTGACTACTAGTTGCAGCAGCAACGGTGGCGTCTTCTGGTTCTCATAGTCATCACCATGCAGCCCTCTGGTCTCTGCACGGTTGCGCTCCACAAGAGAGAGATACTCGTCAGTCAGTTGATGTGTTGTTGTGCCAGTCATCGCTGCACCCCTTTGCCGCCCTTATCAGTTATCTCAACGACCACAGTCGCGTGTTGTTCGTCGGTGGTTGCAACCAGCAGATGCACGTCGGCACGCAAGGTATTTGGGAACCTAGAGCCAGCCATCTCTGCCAGCGCGATTGCAGCGTGCCCAGCAACGCGGCGAGAGACCTTGTTGACCACCCGTTCGTCGTACACGGCAACGTCGCCATTCTTCTCTGCGCTGATGTCACACAAATGGTCCGCCTTGATACTCAGCACGATGCGGCGCACACCGCCCAAAACCGAAGCGCTACTTAGAGAGACCTCGGTGGTGTCCGCATCGTAGAGTCCGCCGCTAGCATCCAAGAGAGGGCGTGAGGGCACAGAACCTAGAACGCTCTTGACCGCAGCGGTGAGGTGGCCGAGAAGGAATGTGCGATTGCTCAAGTAATCGCCGTTGACTGACAACGCGTAGTCATCGATTTGTCGTATAGTTGATGTGATGATTGATGTCGCCATCGTAGTATCCCCCGTAATACCGTATTGTTCTTAACTCTTAACTATAACACGTATCGCGTACTTGTCAATAGAATACGGCAATATAGTGTTAATAGTTACGGTATACAGCGTCACAGTGTCCTAGATAGCACGCGACATTGATTGGTCAATTGCACATCGTTAGTAGCGTGGTATGTTTACTAGCAGACGCGGTGAGGCGCTGGGCAATCCCCTGAAGGAACAACACCAGCGCCTCACACTTTTCCATTCGGGGCGTACTAGGGTTCATCACCCATGTCGTTTAGCGTCCGTCCCCCGTGCGCGTGACGATTGATACCTAAGCGACCTTGCCTGTGTCCTTCCATCTTGAGTAAGTTGGCGCAAAGCCTTCCGTCCTGTCTTGCCTCACTTGAAGCAGACCGTAGAGGTACAGAGATACTGCTGCTGCCTCATCACGGTCCTGCGAGGCTCTACATTCGGGACACTCATACCAGCGGTCTTCAATGGTCAGTGGTTCCCGATGTCCGCAGTAGGGGTTCGGGCACAACTTGGTCGATGGGAACATCTGCTCTGCGTAGATGATTCTGATGCCGTTCTGCGCAGCAAGACCCTTCTCTAGTAGTAGACGACGCCACCCATTTGCTTGCGCTTTGGCGAAGCCTGCGGCGAACTGCCCGTCGTTCTTGCTCATCAGTTCAACGATGTCCATGCCCTCGATGACGAGATAACGCGGTCGCATCTGCAGCAGGTCGTGGACGAACTTGTGCTGTGCCGCGTCCAACTTCCGCTGTTTGCGAGCCAATGCTCTGTCTAATCGGCTCTGGAACTTCTGGCACTTCTTGCTGCCCTGCGAGGTCGTGCAAAGCCGCTCGCGGCAGAGCGCTATGGTTTTGTCCTCTTCGGTGCAATCAGGCAGAGGGACAGTCCATGCATTCCCACCGTCATAGCAAGCAGCCATCACCTTTACGCCTAAGTCGATGCCGATGATGTCGGCTTTGTAGTAATCGTCTGGGTGAGGGTAATCATCAGCGGTCTGCGTTCCCCACCACTCACTACCTTGCCAAGCAGAGAGGCACCAACCGTCCACACCCGAGCGAGTGATAGTGATGTAGCGCAGGTCTTCGGGCGACCAATCAACATCTGTTCGGCATATAGCCAAATCGCCCAAACCAACAACAGAGCACACATCACGAGAGAAGGTCACAAACCTCGCAGGGATTTGAATGCTGTCGCGCTTCTTTGAATGAGGCTTCTGGAACCACTTGATGCGCTTCTTCCTGCCGCTCTTCTTATACTCAGTGCGATACCGCTTGCTGGTGAGGCGCTTGTGCCACCCATCGTAAGAACGCCTATCCGCGTGCGAGATGACTCCGCGGACTAACGAGCGTCCCTCGTCTGTCTCTAGTAGGTCTTGCAGCCCCCAGTCACCACACGCCGCGTTGCCCATAGCCAAAATGTTCGCTCGTAAGAACAACTCAGGAATGGTGCCAACCTTCCGAACCGCTCGCCCATTCGCAACGTCCCACTTCCTGTGCGCGTTCGCCAAGTCAGCGCAAATCGTAGTCACCACAAGCAGGTTCTGTAGCAACAAGTCTTGCTCCAGCGTCACCCTTATTGGCGTCTTCGGTAATCGTGGGTTGTCGGGGTGAGTAGGCACTTTGATGAACTCGGCTACTTCTTCGTGTCTTCGGGTACGCCCACGACTACTCGCCACAACTGGGCGTCTCTGTGGACTAGCGCCGCTTGACTGGCGTTCAAGTTCAGGTAGTCATACTCACCCGTTGTGGACTCAGTTATGTCCGTAATGGCGAAGGGTTCACGGACGCCAGCGCCAGTCCCGAACATCTTGATAGTCAGTTCGTTGGACGGCATCTTGAACAGTTTGTTGCACTTGTGCGTGCAGACGTCCCCGTCCAAGTTCACCCAATCCCTGCTGCTGTATTGCTTCTGAGGCTCACTCGGAAGGTCTGCATAGACTCGCGTCATTGCTAGGGCGAGATAGCGTGACGGTATGCGCCGTGGGCTATCAGGTTCGTCCTCATGAACAGGCTCTTTGAACACCGACATCTTGTAGACCTCTTTGTTGAAGGTCTCGCGGTCTTGCCACTCGCCACCGTTCTTGTCACGCAAGCCCTTGAAGACTCGGGCTATGTCGTCGCACAAATAGGCGTAGTCGCTACACAGTTCGTACAGTGCCGTGAACTGCTCTCTGCTATCGGGCTGCAAGTGGTACACAAAGACCTTCATTACTTGTCCTTCCGTCACGCTGTCCCAGGCTCTATCGGCGCGGCCGCGTGGGCACTTGAGTGCCGAGAGAAGATTCACCTCAATTGAGGCGGTTCACTCGTTCTCTTGTGTTTGATTGTATTCAGTAGTTTTGACAAACATCAGGTCTCGTCCAAGAGACCCCCTAAAAGGGGTTCTCGTAGAACGAGACGAAGAATTGTATTAAGAGCGGCAAATCACCTCTCAAGGCGATTCGCCGCCGAGAATGACCTTCACTTCCGCCCCCGCTCTGGCTATCGCCAGCGTCGGCTCTTGATGAGCAGATAGGTATAGAACCGAAGTTCCATCAACGAACGACAACTCGTTCGAAGGCTCACCAAGGGTCAAGAGCGTTGACGAGGTTAAGAACGCTCACCTCTGAATAACCTTCATATCCTCGACAAGACCAAAGAGCGCGTTGATAACCGTTCGCAGGAATGGCAATCACAGACCTCGCCAACAAGACCTTGACCTTCATAACGCGCAAAGAGATACAGACGCGATGAAGAACAACGACGCCTCTGCCACTTAGGTTCCGCCGCCATCTCGGGGTGCCTCGCCCAAACCGCCTTAATCTACGTACTAGTCGCTTTGCCAAATCCGAGCAATTCCCTAAGCGATGTACCTATTTGGCATTTGCGTCGGCGTTCATAGGTTTTGTTTAAGCCAGACGGGGCATTCGTTGCGCCCCGCTGATACCTCGTTGCGCAGTTGCGCCTTCGGCACCCCGTAATCCCGCCGACTTGCCTGACGAGAACCTGAACTCGCAACCCTAGACCATTACTCGGTCCTTCTTGGGCGCAATCGCCGAACCCTCAAGCGGTACTCGGTCCTTCTGAACCAAAGCCTCTCACCGACGACTTTGGCACCCCTCACCACGCCAAATATCGCCAGAGGTATCTGTCTCGCCATCTACGGCGTTGACCCCTCGCACTAGTCCCGATGTAGGCGATTGTCTTTATCGTGGCTCTCTCCGATGTCAGGGTCCGTGATAACGGGGTCCTAACAACGGCTTTGTTCTGTTACTCGTCACTCACATGATTACTTGACGAGTTGGCGTGTGTATTACAAACGTTCGGCCCTCAGTTGATAGTTGTGTACTACCAAGGGAATACTTGTCAATTTGCTAATGTTAACTATTCGCGTAGCCGATACATAAGGTAACGGATAAGAATGTAGCGGGGGCTAACACAATGACGGTGGCACAGAGAGTAAGGGTTTACAGCGTGGTAGTAGTGGCGGTAGTAGCAACACTACTAGTAGCCAACCAAGTTGTTACTTTGACAACTGCACAGACGGCAGCAGAGAACATCAGAACCAACATGAGTGATGTCCCTGCTTACCAGACAACGAACCTTGGCAAGTGGCACGGCTCACTGCCAATCGCCCGTACCGTCACCGTAACAACAACGGTTGACCTAGCCACAAACGACTACGCAGCCGCCTACAACGCAGAAGTCGCGGGCGGATATGTCTGGGGCACAGGCGAGATAGTTCTGACGCCAGAAGCAAACCAGATGGTTGTGGTGCATGAACTAGGTCACGCACTCACTTACGAAGCACTCGTTCTCTACTGCGACGGTGACATGACCGAGGCGGTTAGGGTCCTGTTTGGTTCGGTCACAGACTTCAACCGCACAAGCGATGTACGCGAACTACCTACGGCTTTGCGCGATGTAGCCACCGAGTACAAGTCAGTCCCCGCAGATGTATACGGTTCCACCTACTACACCGAGCGACTCACCGAGTATCTCGCTCAATCATTTGCGAGGTTCTGCAATGGGCAATCCGTTCCGCCAGTCACGGCAGCGTGGTTGGCAGAACTACAAACCGAGGGGGTCGGTAGCGATGGCACTCTTCAACATCTACTGGGCGCAAATGGACGCACGAGAAGACCGAGTTGCTGCTCGCTACATCAAAGAACGCACTCTTCGCCGTTTGGCGAGGCTCTACGACTAGGACAGAACGCCCTGAGGGGCGTCGGATAGCAGAGGACTAAGAAGATGACGAAGGTTCGCGAGTTAGAACAAGCATTGAAGCCTGTGGTCAGCAGGGCGGTCAAGTCCGAGTGTCTTCAGTACATCCGAGTAGTCACACAAAGATTGATGGACATGAAGTCCATTCGCTTCACGGTCACGTGTGACGCCCCCAACCCTGATTACGCATACAGAGAAGTCGCTGAACGCAACGCGGTAAAGGTGGCGGGAACCGCAATCGCAAAGTGGTGTGCCAAGCGTGGTTCCTTAGTGCGGATGACCACAGAAGGCAACCGCATCACCGTAACGATGGTTGATTAGGAACAACCGCCCCGAGGGGCGATAACAAGAACGGAGCAAGACGATGGAAGTAACGAACGACGGACCCATACGGTTCCACCTTCTAGACCCACTGGGCGACGCCGCTCTGGATATTCTGCGTCGCAACGCGCCACCCAGCCGAGTCCGCGTTGATGTCGCGCAGATTACCGACCGCTTGATGACTATCAACTGTCTGGCGACGGACTACACCCGCGTCAGCCATCGTGCTGCGTTGCGCGTGCATACAGCACATCTTGCCAACCTGTTCGTTGCGGACGGCTTCAAGGTGGAAGTTGAAGAGGTTGACGAAGAGATGAAGACGCTGCGTGTCTGGATTGATGGCAGAGAATATGAAGGCGCTGAGTCGTGATGCCAGACACATCAAATACTAGATTCCTGATTGGGGTGCTACTGACCCTGTTCGCGGTCTTTGCCGTCGGCTATCTCGGTGATATTCCGAACCTCGCCCGAGGTGCAGCGACATCAATGACTGGCTTCGGACTTGGCATCATCGGAATGGCAATACTGCACGCTCGCAATGGGGGTGCTTCCTGATGACACCGAAGCCAGCAATATTCGATGTGTATCGGGTTCGCATTGATTGCAGCGAGCCGAAGTTCAAGTCTTGGGTGTGCAAGATTCCCGCGACCTCTGAACGACACGCAGTGAGTCTTGTCCGTGAGAAGTTGGACGAGGCGCGAACCTTCAATCTTGCGGTGATTCCATCGTGAGAACGGACTACTACTTAGGAACAACGAGAACCCCCGACCACCACATCGGGGGTTCTCCTACATTTAGAGAGGAAGAATCCCGTGACACTCAGTAGCCTTCAAGCGATGTCGCTCGAATGTCGCTCACTCGCTCAGCCCTATGCTGGCCAGGTGATAGACCTGAGAGAGAAGGCATCGGCTCGGTTCAATGACCCCACCGACCCTGCCAATCCATTCGCCATGTGCCCCCAACTCTGGCACGACATCGGGTCAGACATGTCGGTTCGTCGTTACGCAATCAATCACCCCGAGTTCGTGCCATGGCAATACGCATACGTGACACCTCTCGGTATTACGCTCAAGTCATGGACCATTGAACGGCTGTGGGTGCTGGTGAGCGTCATCGACGCGCTGAGTCCACTAATCCAGACAACCCGGATAGTCGACTTTAGCCATGTATACGACCTACGAACCGTCGGCGTCATGGGCGAGGTCTCGATGCCTCTCGGCGAAGCAACTTGGACGCTATCTGACGGACAAGCGCTCACTCAGCCATACATTAGGCTCGACTGCGGTGTCCCATTGAGCGCCAACGAACGCATCAGTATCGCTCTGCACGAACTCGCCCACGTCGCCGACGCCCGCAACTATCGCCACCCAGCGGGTCACGACGAACTGTGGGGAATCACCTACGGCACTGTCCTCTGGCTCTACATCAGTATTGTGCAGCCACACAAGGCGATGGAACTCGTGCGGGTCGCGCAAGGTGCGAAGTTCCCACCAATCTTCCCAACCCAAGAGCAGGCGCAGGCACTTATGAACGCCGCCTACAAATAGAGAGGAACGAACCATGAGCGGAATGACGGTTAAGCAAGCGAGCGAGTATTTAGAGGTTGGCGAACGCCAGATTCTCTATTACATCGCTGCTGGGCGTTTGTCGGCAGAGCGCATCGGCGAGCGTGTTTGGCTTCTAGATGCTGATAGCGTGAAGAGTCTTGTACGCCGTCCTGCTGGTCGCCCTCGCAATTCTGCATAGGCAACGATGAGAACCCCCGACCCAATAGTGGGTCAATCCAGACCTCGTATCATTGAGGTTGTCCATCACGACCCTATGGAGCCAACCAGGTACACATCTGACGATGACACCGAGATAGTCCTAAGTGAGCCACTAAGTATCCGCATCAAAGATGTTTGGTGGCTCTTGGACTGTGGGTTCTTTGTTCGCAGTGACCTGTTCTCACGTGAAGGTCCGTACCTAGATGAGCGTACTAGTGAGGCTGCAAACCGCTACTACATGTGGCGGCATCTATCTCGGGTCAACTCGGTTGAGCGAATCGCAGAGATAGTGACGGTCGACCAACATCGCCGAACTGCCATCACCGAGAGTGGCAACCAGTACCCGTGCGACCTGACGCTTGAGTGCTTGTTGTCACTCGCAGGTGAAGGTTCTGTTGCCCACGCGGTTCCGACAGAGTGCGGACATCACGCATATCGTGTTGAAGACTCGATTGGCAACCTTGCAGCGATTAGCCCGTGGACTGACAACTGGCAGGACTGGTATCAGAACGGAAGATGACCCCGCCCAGTAGTCAGAGCGAGGTCATCTCTTTACAGTTTGGTCAATGGCGGGAACATTCCTCTGGTGACTAAGGTGACGCCATCTCTTTACAGTTAATCTATGGGGCTATACCTATAGCCTCATAGTCAACTGGACAACCCTTCGTGCGCTACATGTCCCCATGCACGCTACACGTGAGATTGCCGCTGTCCTCGCCTTCCCAAGTGAATGTGCCACCTTGGGGGCACTTCAGGTCTTCAGGATTCGTTGTCGTCAGGAATCCTGTTGCCAGTACCTTCTCTATCAGGGCGTCATCTATTGGGGTTGGGTGGTCATTGCCGTTGTACGCGGTATAGATACCGCCCGCTAGTGTCGAACGCACCTTCCCGCACGCCTCAACAGCGGGTGCGTTGTTGACTGCCTTATCGCCCTCGGGCGACCCGACGCGATAGTAGCCGTCGCCGTAGGATTCCATCTGCAACGCGTCACCATCAAGGTTGTAGTGTTCCGCTCGGGTGCTTGCAGTGTCATCGAACTTGACGCCGTTCTTCTCGCTAATGCGCGTGATGTTGATGGTGGTGTCGTCCACAACGGCATATCGATACATGGCGTTGTCTGAGGTGCCCTCTGGGTCGAGGTAGAGGACATCTTCGGTGAACTTGATAGTGTTACCGCCCGCCCCCACCCATTCGCCAACCAACGGGTTGTCGCTCTTGGCACTCTCTTTGGCGGTGGCACCCCCACAACCGACGAGCGATAGTGCCGCAACGAACATCACGCCCAGAACCATGATGCGTAGACTCTTCATTTGAACCCCCATGTTGGTGTCACGACAATGCCCCACACAAATGTAGAATATATCTAACACTCTATCGTGTGCAGTGACCGATGTTGGATTTATTCCGTGGAGTTATAGTCCACACGACTGCACGCTGTTGGCATGAAGCGTGACGATGAGCGATTGATATTTGGTACGAACCTTCGAGCGGCCCGACTCGCACAGGGTCTGACGCAAGAACGTCTTGCGGAACTCGCAGGTGTGGACAGAACCTACATCTCGCAAGCCGAGAGGGGTCTCTGTAACCCCTCGCTCTCTACGCTTGGCAGCCTTGCTCGCGTTCTCGGGGTGGCGAAGCGCGACCTCATAGGCGACGACTAGGGCAAACTCTCAGCAGCCCGCATGAATCGCATCGGGCGTCAGCGGAACATGGTCCTTCAACCGCGTGAAGCCAGAGTCCCTCCCACTCAACTGGCGCATACGGCGACAACTCTCTCGCCCTATTGACGACATCTTGGGGTGTGGCATCTTCGGGAACCAGTCCGAGGCGCTTCATACAGCGAGCCACGTGGACATCAGGACTCACGTCCATGCCAGCGTAGGTATCCCATAGCCGAACCCCGTGGGACAGAACAACCAGCCTGACGAACAGCCCGCCACACTTGGCTCCCACGCCTTTGAACTCACAAACCCTTCGCATGAGTTCAGACCCTGTGGGTTCATCTCGCCAAACTCGGCGAATATCGCCTGAGTAGTCCCGCTCAATCTTCCTTGAAGCGAGACAGCAGTATTCAGCCATGTAGCGATACCTATGCAGACTCGGCAGCGGCTTGCCCTCGTTGTCTACGGCGGCATAGTCGGCAAACATATGCCACTCAACCATCTCGGTGGTCAGTTCTGTGAACATCTTGATGGTGTCGTCGCAGCCTGTCCTGCGCTTCATCTCGTTGACGAGACCCATCGCTCGTTCAAACTGGATACCCCTGTTCACCAAGCAAGAGATGAGAAGGCTATTCGCCTCATCTCTATCTAAGGGCGTCCTGTCTTCTGGCTTCCTCGCCATGTCATTCCAAAACAGGTCAGCAGCGACCCGACGAATGAACTCTTCTCTCGTGATACTCAAAGAACCACCCCTGACCTAAATGAGCGAGTTTGCCAATCCAACACAAAGGGACATCGCGGGACAGTGAGGACAGGCTCCACCAGCGGCAAATCCGTGAATGTTCAAGTCCTCGTTGTCACCGTCGCAGCCCCAAGTCCCCCACCACTCGGCTGCTAGATAATGTTCTGGTGATAGGCGTTCGAGAACTCTGCGTGCCTCTTCTCTCACTGCCATGAAGCCAGAAGAGAAGTAGTTGGGTTCCCACGCTGAGACAAGTCCGATTCGCATTAGACAGACCGCAGAGCCGCCGCTGGGTGTAGGACGGACTGTGCTGACACCAAGCAACCCCATGATGTACAAGGCGGCGACGGGTTCAGTAGTGATTAGTTCTACGACTCGTCGTATCTGCTCGGGGTGCATTTGGGCGACTGATGCCCAGTCATCTTGTAGGTCATCAATGACTTCACCAACGCGACAGATGATTCGCGCAACCTCAGTTACACGACGCTCTGGTACGCCTCTAAGACAGAGCCAGATTGCACGGTAAACACTCTGACGTTCCATGTGTTGTAGGTCCGATAGATGGTGAGCGCCCAGATAGTGCATGAACCCATCTAGTGAGTGTCGGACGCCCTCAACGGAACCATACGGTGAATAGTCGCCAGCCAGCGCAATGGCGCACACCTGTCTGGTGACTTCTTCTGTGTCGTTGATGTTTGTACAAGGAGAAGGGGTGTGGGTTGCAGCAAGTTCCCACTGTGCAACCAAGAGGTCTAGTGCTTCTTCCGCCTGACTTCTCAGGGGTTCCCCTTCTCGACCTGTCAAATGACTTGCGTAAGACGTAATAGCATTGCGCGACGCCTTCAGCCAGTGGCGTGATGAGCAAGCCGACTATGGCTACTGAATAGAACGAACCAATCCCAAGAGAACATCAGGTTCTCTAGGTGGAAGTGTGCTGGTGTGACAGACCACCAGATAACCGAGAGAGGGTTACTAATCTCATCAAGACAACAACTACTTCTCGGGACACAAAAAGAGAGAGTAAGGGGGACGAGGATACTACGCGAACAACGGCGACCATCTACGCCAACGAGTGATGTAAAAGAGTACAAATATCGAGGGCATATTGTTGTGTTACGAATAGCGTCATTCGTAGCACTTGACCTGCTGTTATTTGCACTAAGATAGTTATGTTTGCTGTGCATACAATACTATACAGGTGTAAACTTAAGTTTACACTTGACTATGGACTCTCGCGTGGTATGTTTATCTAGTGTCCAGCAGTAACAGAATACTGCGATATATGGGGGCACGAGATGGCACTAGATAACATTCCTGTAGGGGTCATTCCTGACTCTATCCTCTCTGGCATAAACCTCGGCGTGAGAAGCGCGAGAGCGCATTCCCTCGGGTCGTCAGACAAGTTGCGCATGAACCTCAAGCAAGCCGAGAAGGTTCTACCTGACGACTTCTCGCGGTTCACCGCTTGTCTTCTCGGGCGCTACAAACTGCTCACCAGAGCAGACCTATTTGCCATCTATCTGACTATTGCGAACGGCTGTGCTGATGGTCTTATCCAGTCGCTTGAGGAGCAGTTCGGTATCACCTTCGACATCAAGAAGGCTGTCGGTGGACTGAACACGGGGACTTCCGCAAAGAGCAAACTGGCTTTTGCGATTGACAACGGTGGGTTCAGAACGATGACCCCTTCCGCCGTGAACGTGCGTATCAAGACTCAGATGTATGACGAGGGCTTGTCGCCATTCATCGCGCTCACTCGTAAGGGCGCGAAGGCTATGACTCTTCTCGCCAAACAGAACGGCAAGAAGTTGCTCGCGGGGGATATTCAGATACCGCCCCAGAAGTCGGCGGTGGCTATACCCGCATGGCTGCACGAGCGTCAGGTTGGCGACTTGATAGCCCTCACGATTGCTGGCACCTCGGCGACCTGTGAGAACTCATACAAAGGGCTGACAACCAGTTGCCTCATCAATGAGTTGTGGAGCGAGGTCGTCATCAAGTTCAAGCATGGTGAGAACCTGCGCTACTTCAAGCCCGACTTGGAACTCTCTCTCGCCTACCTTATGGCGAACAGCACAGGCACGAACAAGCGTTCATTAAGGGCTTGGGTTGAACATGACACGACATCAAACACCCGTGCCGCCATCAGAACCAAGGTTGAGAACTACCTACTGTATGTAATCAGTCAGAACTACGAGACATCACCTTATCTTCTGCTGACCAGCAGTAGCGATGAGCGCATGAGGCAGACGATTGAGCCAGCCGTAAGAGAGGCACTAGCAAATGTCATCGGAATGTCCTTCGTGGACTACACCGAGATGTTCGGTCGGATAGCCTTTGCCACTCATGACGACATCTCATTGGTCGGGATGCTCGGTAAGGCGGAGCAGGGTCTATGGCGCAAGTGGGACTTTGAGAACAAGTGCTTCAAAGACAAGAAGTGGACACTTGTTGCTCTTGGGACAGAGGACAAGAGCGTATCCGTTGAGCCATTCAAGCCATCGGTACATGCACCTGCTGAGAGTGCCTCTGCGGTCGCCTAGAGATTCCGCCTTCTTGAACGAGCAGGTATCGGCGGGATTCCACCTGACTCAATCCACTCGTCAACCATCGCGGACGAGAAGCGGAAGTTCCTGCCGATTCGGACCGTGGGAATGTCCTGACGATGCGCTAGTTCGTAGACCGCGCTCAGGCTCACTTGCAACTTCTCACTGACCTCCTTGGTGGTGAGTAGTCTTACTTCTTCTTGCTTCCGTGGAACTGCCTTGTGTGTTCGGCAGGACTCCACTTCATCGAGCCATGCCGCTACTACCTCGGGGTCAAGTAGTTCTCTCAACGCCTGCAACTTGCGCTCGTCAAGCATCAGCGCACCGCCTCAATCACTCGCTTCGCCGCTTCTTCTGGGTTCTTCGTTATCTCAAAGTCCCACAACCGAATGACCGTCCAACCCTGTTCAGCGAGGGTGGCGTCAACTGCTCGGTCTCTATTGATGTTGCCTTGTATCTTGGCGTCCCAGTAGTCGCCAGACCTACCTAACCACCACTTGTCAGGGTGTCCGTGCCACCAGGCACCATCAACGAAGACTGCGACCTTCTTGCCGATGAAGGCAAGGTCAGGTTTGCCTGCGATGTCCTTGCGATGAAGGCGATACCCTGTCACACCGTGGGCACGAAGGGCCTTCCGAAGTAGCAGTTCGGGTGATGTGTTCTTGCCTTTGACCGCACGCATGACACGGCTACGAGTATTAGCATCGTAGGTGTCAGGCATCGTTAGCCTCGTTTGACGGTCTTCTTCTTGCCCGTATAGGTGCGCGATTCGCCATCAGCCCAGCAGCGAGATGTCACCGATACCTGAATACTGATGCCGTCAGAAGTACCCTCAGCAACAACACTGGCTTCGTGGACGAACTTGCTCTGTTCGGACTCGGGCACATTAAATAGCGTCAGCATCGCCCGCGAGAAGTGCGACTGCTTCAGCGTGTGAACTGGTGGCTTCAGGTTGTGCGGCACGCTCGGATATGACTTGGGCATCAGGTAGATACACGGAGGCGGAAGCATATCTTCCTTGCCCGTCTGACCATCAATAACGGTTGCCGACTTCCGAAGACTACCTTTGACGCCATATGTCTTGGCACACGGCCGTCTCGCGCTGCCACAGCGACCATCAAAGAACATGACCGCGTCCACCGACCGCTGCTCGGCAACCATTGTCGGCATCAGGCGAGTTGCGATGCCTGACCAAAGACCCTTACCTGGCGGATGCGCGAGCGACTCAGGGCACAAGAACCAGATAATGAACTCATCAGCCCAAGGTGGTTTGTCCCAAATTGTGCTGTTGTTGCCGTCAGGACATCCCTTGGCTTCGATTCCCACATCAGTTCCGTCGGCAAGTGTGACTCTGTAGTCCTGTCGGCTCTTGTCACCGATGAATGACCAGTCCTTGAAGACGCCCTGCGCCTTACCGTAGTTCAGAATCGTCTCGATGAACTTCCGCTTTGCACTTCCGTCCGCCGCCGCTGTTCCACGAAGGGACTCGATTGCGGCACGAAGAAGCATCGGCCAGTCAGCCGCGTCAATGCCAGCGTTGGCAAGTTCTTGCGGAGCCAGAAGCGGCATCTTCTTTAGCAGACGCTTCGCCGCATCTACTTCTGACGCTTTAAGCACATGCTGGCACGGCAATGTGTCGGTGAGTTTGTTCGACTTCATTCTCTGGATTCCTCACCGTCTTGGGTGGCTCGGTGATGTCGCCTCTCAAAAGCGGCACGAGGTAATCATGAACGATATAGCGAACAGCGGGAACACAAACCGCATCGCCGAAGCCGAACATGGCTTGGCTCTCGGACACCTCATCAATGTTGAACTTCGGCGCACCCTGCAAGCGGGCATACTCTCGGGCGGTCATCCAGCGCACGCGAACCTCGCCCTTGCCAGCCTCAACAACGGCTTGCTTGCTAGAACCCCCACGCGCAGTTCGAAGGCAACCAGATACGGCGTCCTCTCTGACTTCCCAGACAGGGGTACCGTTACGAGTCCTACGATATGCCGTGCGCCAAGTCAGACTCTTTGACTTCTTCAGCCGTTCCACACGGTTACTATTTATGTCGCTGAGGCTGTCCAAGAACGCCTTCGTGCGCTTCTCGTCCCACCAGCGCAAGTCATCAGCATCAAACCGTTCAACATACTCGCTGAGTGACTTGACCTTCTTGCTGGGGGTGGTCAAAGCGAGTGTCTGGGTCTTCAGTTCGTCTTTGTGACGAGCAGAGAAGTCACAAAACCAGTCAGGTCGCAGGGGACTTCCGCCCTTGCACTTGTGGTCGCCAGAGAGAGGTGACAGGGACCCGACGATGAATACTCTGGGGCGGCTCTGCGGCAGGAACCATTTGGCGTCGACGAATATCAAGTCACAGTAGTAGCCGAGTTGATTTAGACGCTTGAACGCGGCGATGAGGTCTTCTCCACCGTTGGAAGAGAAGAAGCCAACCACGTTCTCTAAGAGAACTGCGCGAGGCTTCCTGTCACCCATCTCTTCAAGGATGCGAGCGAACTGCCAGAACATGCCGCTCTGCTCACCTTTGAGTCCTGCGCGGTTGCCAGCAAGAGACAAATCAGTACAGGGGAATGAGGCGGTAGCGAGGTCAATATCGGGAATGTCAGACCCTTTGACTTCACGAATGTCCCCGAGGTGGAAGACCTCTTCTGAGAAGTTCGCCGCGAATAGTCTTTGCTTGATTGGGGAGATGTCGTTGGCGTAGACAACCTTGACATGCTCGGCTTCAAGGGCGCTGCCCACGAGACCAATACCCGCAAAGAACTCTGCCGCCTTGAAGTCTGTGTCTGCTTTGACTGGCGATGCCGACACACTGACCCCCTTGCTGCGATTAGGCGACTTGACGCGAACTTCTGTTCGCAGTATAGCGCGGACGCCAGCGAACTAGGTAGGACTATTTGGGACGCTACGGGACTCTGCGAGACGGTGAAGAGCCTAACAACGTGGACTGACATTGAACGCTAAGTCAGTATCTTGCGGTACACTGTTCTGGTGATTATTGATGCTGATTAGGCTTACATCAGAACAACTTGACGACATCGCACCGATTGACGGTGACGGTGTTATTACCGTTGATACTGATGCGCTAGCAAGTATCGTTGCAGAGAACCTTGGCATCGGTGAGGTATTCGTCGCCGTCAGTAGCGTTGACTACGACCAACACAATGACGGTACGTTTGAACCGAATACCAGAGCCATCAAGGGTATTTGTTGGCACTCGCTTGGTGATAATCGCTGTAATCGGTGGGCGTTCAATAGTGACGGTCACGCTTTGACAGTCACCGACGAGGGCGAACATGAGCCGTGCCCTGTATCAGAGGACGCAAACCTAATCGCCAAAGCAATCATCGCTATCGCGGACAGTTACCCCGATGCGATTATTGATGAGCGCAACAATAGGCTCACTGTACGGTTGTCCAATGGCACCGAGAAGAAGGTCAGGGTTGTAGTGACCACGGACCCTCGTATCGTGCGGGCAGAAGATGTCTTGTACGACCTTGAGTTGATTGCGTATCGCGCAGGAACGCTGGGTGTTGCGATGGTCACACCTGTTCAGAACGGTCAGGCAGTCGTCCGCAAGTGTGGTCTGGACTAAGAGGAGGCACTACTGATGGCAGAAGAGAGCCAGCCGTCGCTGAATTTTGAGCGCACTCGTCCACCCCGTACCCGTTCGCGGTCGTCGGTGTATGTACGACTCATCAAGGACTTCATTGATAGTGGTAGACCCGAGGCAGCGGTTGAGAACGTGCCCACCAAACTCAACTCTCAGTACATGGGATTGCGCAATGCGGTCAAGTCATTGGGCGTGGAGAAGGTCGTTGAGGTCACTCGGTACACCACTGAGAACACCATCTGGCTCGTTCGTATAGACGATATGAACGAGGGCTAGTACCCCCACTCACCAAACGCAAGAACACTGAAGACCCCTGCCCAGAAGTGGTGGGGGTCTTCTTGTTTGTCACGTCGTATGATGGAGCCACAAGCCGAGTAATACTTGTTCTCTAGGGGAACCCAGTGGAACTGCCACCACGCAATCAAAGACCATTCGCTATCAGTATTGAGGCGCGTCAGACCAAGGGCAGCAAGAAGTTCTATATCCGCATCACTGACCCCGCAGCACCAGATGAGCCACCGCTGAACTTCGGTCAGAAGCCCACGAGAGATGAGGCGGTGGCGGAAGCCACCCGCATCATCGTCTTGTTCAACGAGGGACACTCACTCGTCTCACTGTTGCCGAAGAACCACCCGAAGCGCAAAGCCGCAGCAGCACCAAGAACGCCAGTCAGTAAGGGCGATATTCCGCTCGGTGAGTTCATTGATGATGTCTACTTGCGTTCGCTAGGTGTCAGAGACTCTACTAGGTCCGACTATCAGGTGGCGTGCGACCACATCAAGAACTACATCTATGCGACAAGCGCAGATGGGAAGCCGCTGTTCTGGAAGGACAGACCCCTCAGCAGCATCACCACAGACGAGATACATAGGTTCAACACCGACTATCAGAACGACACAGCAGGAACCTTCTTGATAAAGGTTTGGCGGAAGGGCGAGCGTGTCTGGGTTCTGAATGATGGAACGAGACCTCACGCAAGTAATACCTGCCGTAAGGTCGCCCAGCGTATCCGCCACATCTTCAACTACGCGGTGGCATACAACTACTTGAAGCCTGAACAGCACCCTTACAGGTCGGGCATCGGCAAGATGAACAAACTTCCCGAACGCCCTTCGCTGGACACTACCTGCCCACTCTCACACGAGGCATTGGACAAGATGCTCGCCATTCTCAAAGCCGAGTCGAGGGCAAATGGCGAGTGGGGTCGTGAAGCCGACTTCTGGTATCACCTGATTGGAACGGCTCTCTGGTCTGGCTTGAGGTTATCCGAGTTGCTTGGATTGCAGCGCGATGACCTGCTTGACCACAGGTTGCGGCTGAATGTAGACACCCAGTGGGGCTGGGCGACCATCAAGAAGGAAGTCAAGAAGAAGGATGGCGAGAAGCAAGTCATTGCCGAGGGCGTCTTCGTCACACCCAAGAGCAAGGCGAGTGTCCGCACAGTTCCTTTGGAAGAAGGCGTCTACAAGCAGTTGACTGAGTGGGCGCGGAAGATGCGCAAAGAGAAGGCTCCTGATGAGTTGCTCTTCCCTCGCCCACTTCCCGACGCAATCACTGAGAAGAAGGGTCTGTGGGGTCACTGGGGAAGCAGCAGCAACTTCCACCGTCGGTTCACCGAGATGCAAGAGAAGGTCTGGGGTCTCTATCTGGAAGAGATGGCGAAGAATCCGTGGGAGGAACCATTCTCGAAGAAGAAGATGATTGGCAAATTCCATTCCCTGCGCCACGCCTACGCATCAATCTGCCTCAGCGAACTATTGCTTGACCCTAACAGCGTGTCGGCTTGGCTTGGGCACGCCAGCGTCGCATTCACTTACGAGGTCTACTCGGGACTGATTGATAGCGTCCACGACGACGCCGCGAAGAAGATGCGGAACGCTGGCAAGCCCAAACAGACCGCTATCGTCTAGTAGGGAACACGCCGTTCAGGTGCTAAAATCACCAGAGTTCGTTGGCACCTGTCAGCAGAACAAGGCCTCTTAACACAACGGATAGTGTGCGGACCTCCTAAGTCCGAAATGCAGGTTCGATTCCTGCAGGGGCCACCACATATCGGACTGTGAGGGCGACCAGTCGCGGTCGCCTTCTTCAGATAGCCCCACTGCCCACGAGTAGCCCACGGATTGCCCACTTCAGCACTCTAATGGTAAGCGTCCCGACATATACAAGTCATCTACCTGCGGTTATTGAACAAGCGAGACCTCACAGAACAAGTATTCCTAAACCTGGTGTCGCAGGTTCGAATCCTGCAGGGGGCACCACACGATCTGCCCGAGGCGGGGACTTTCGGTCCCCGCCTTTCGCGTGTCCGGGCAGATCCGCACCCGTTCAGATCCAGCTGAGCTCCGCTTCAGACCGTTCCGGCATGCTGTGCCCGGAGGTGAGCCATGTCGGCGGCGACTAACGGTGGGGGCATCAGCGTGTTGCTCGCGCGAATCGTAGGGGGCTATACTTCGGCTATCCGCATAGAAGGACATGCCTTGATCACCCGAATCCAGAAGTGGGGCAACAGCCAGGGTCTGCGTCTGAGCCGCCAGATCCTCAGAGATGTAGGCCTTGGTGTAGGGGATCGCGTCGACGTGGTCCGTCGTGACGACTCGCTCGTGATAACACCAGTGCGCCGGGTGAGGGGAGCTCTCGCCCTCGAGGACCTCGTGGCCGAGATCCCCGAGGGCTCTCGGCCCGGCGAGGTCGAGTGGCCTCCCGCCGGCCGAGAGGTCTTGTAGTGGCCGATTACGTGCCGCGCAAAGGGGATTGGGTGACACTCTCATTCGATCCGCGATCGGGCCACGAGCAGCAGGGGCGCAGACCAGCGCTGGTCATCAGCAACGACCTCTTCAATCAGGCCACCGGCCTGTGCGTGGTCTGTCCGGTCACCGACTCCAGCCGGACGTATCCGTTCCACGTACCGGTCCCTGAAGGTGCGAGCGTGACCGGCGTGGTCATGGCCGAGCAGGTGAGGTCCGTCGACTTCCGGGCGCGCGCCGCCAGGCCGATCGGCCAGGCACCGGAGAGCCTCCTCGACGAGGTCCTCGCGATACTCGACGCCTGCCTGTACTGAGGCCGCGNNGGCCGCGACGAGCGGGAGCCCGGCTGCGGCGCTCAGTCCCCCGCCTCGACGATGTCGTAGGGCAGCTCGAAGATGTCATTCGGGACGTCCACGTCGAGTTCCGGCTCATCGAACGTGTACGTGCTCACCACAAGGTCGTCCTCGGATTCGGGCAGATGGCTGGTCGTTCGCGTCACGGCCTTGATGATGCGCTCGCCGTCCGTGTACACCACCAGGTCCTCGAGGTAGAAGTCCTGGCTCGCACCCTCGATGTCCCAGAGCTTCTGGGCCGTGAACGTGTACTTCGTAAGACCGTCCTCGGAGACGCCGTCACCCGGGCGCCAGTCGGGCGGGCCGTTGAAGATCCACTGGTGGAACTCCGCGCGTGTATACGCCAGAATGGAGGTCTCGTCCTCCACGTTGCAGTGGTACACGTCGACGCCGTCGGGGCTGATCATGTGCAGCCGAACGCTTCCGTCGTCGTTGAACCACGTGAGGCGGTACCGGTCGCCGTCGAACCAGTACTCGATGCGCTGCTCGTCGACGGTGCCGTCGTCCCGCACGTTGGAGAACGTCAGGGTGCCGTGCTTGGTCTCCGCGTCCCAGAACGACTCCACAGCGGCCTCCGGCGTGCCCGGCTCCGCAGGTGTCTTACGTTCCGATCCGCCGTCCTCGTCGGATCCGCTGTCGCCGGAGTCCGCATCGCACCCCCCGAGCGCCATCGCGAGAGCGCAGACGGCGGCCAGCACGAACGCACGCTTGATCACGCTCATGACTCCCCTCTCTCTCCGCTGTCGGGCTCACAGGACCGGTGAGTCCGTCGGACGCCCGAGGATCCGGACACCCCCCTCGGTTCCGACGATCGCCACGTCCGCCCTCCGGCGGGCGAAGATGCCGCACTCGACAACACCGGGGATCGCGCCGATCGCGCCCTCGAGCGTTGCCGGGTCGGCGAAGTCGAGCCCACGCACATCCACGATGAGGTTGCCGTTATCGGTCTGGAAGCCGTCCCGCACGGCCGGCGCGCCGCCCAGGGCGCGAAGCTCCCGCGCGGCGAGGTGCACCGCCATGGGCAGCACCTCCACGGCGAGCGGGAACGCCCCCAGGCCGCGCACCAGCTTGTCTTCGCTGGCGATGCAGACGAACAGCGCCGAGGCCGAAGCGATGACCTTCTCGCGAGCCAACGCGCCACCGCCGCCCTTGATAAGCCGCAACTCCCCGTCGATCTCGTCGGCGCCGTCGACGTAGACGGGCAGCGGTATGAGGTCCGCGCCGAGGCCGACCACCGTGACGCCGATCCTCTCGAGAAGCTCGCGGGTGCGCTCCGAGGCCACCACGGCCGCGCGGGGGCGCACGTCCGACGCGCCGAGTGCGTCGACGAACGTGGCGACCGTGCTGCCCGCGCCCACCCCCAGAACCTCGCTGGTCCGCACGAAGCGAAGCGCCTCCCGGGCCACCTGCCGCTTGGCTTCCTCCGGGTCCACGTGGGCACTCCTTTCGCCAGGAAGGTACCCGAGAGGGGGCACGTGCTGGCAGGATTCGGCGTTCGTCACCAGAATAGGTATGCGGTGGCGTCTGTCCAAGGCCAGGGGGTGCACCGTGCCCGAAGATGACCGACGAGCGTATCCGCACATCAGGGCACTGATGGCAGGTTCTCGCGAGGGCATGATCGTGATCACGCCCGATCGCGTCGTTCGCCTCATGAACGAGCGCGCGGAGGACCTGCTCGGCTTCGGGCGAGGCGAGGCGATGGGAGCGACACTCGATTCGCTTGCCGTTCCCGATCTTGTCGGCTCGGTCACAGCGGCGCTCGATGCGGGCGTCATGGCCATGGCCGGATACGATCTGGGAGGCCGCGAGTACACGTGCGCGGTCACTCCCTACGACGACCCCGACGGCGGTACCGGCGCGGTCGTGACGATCCGCGACGACAGCGAGGTCACGCGCGCGCGCCGGCAGTGGGAAGCGGTGCTCTCGAGCACGAGCGACGGACTGCTCGTATTCGATGCCGACGGACGCATCACGTTCGTCAACCCCGCCGCCGAGCGCTTCCTCGGGCGCGGTGCCGAAACGCTCATCGGCCTCGTGGCCGACACGTGGTCGCTGTTCGACGTCCAGACCGATCCCGAGACCGTGGAGCGCGATGGCACTGCGCAGCTCCGCGAGATACAGGTCGAGAAGCCCGAGCACCGCACCATGGACGTCCGCGTGGACCGCGTGCTCGACGACCGGGGCAATGCGGTCGGATCCATCGCCACGATCCGCGATGTGACCATCGAGCGCGAGGCCACGCAGATGAAGAACGAGTTCGTCTCGACGGTGAGCCACGAGCTCCGCACTCCGCTCACCTCGATCAAGGGCTACATCGACCTCATCCTCGACGGTGAGGCAGGCGATATCAGTGAGATCCAACGAGAGTTCCTCGGGATCGTCAAAGAGAACTCCGACCGGCTCGTCGAACTCATCAACGACATGCTCGACATATCGCGCATCGAGAGCGGCCGCATCGTGCTCAAGATCGAGCCGCTCGACCTCGGCGAGCGGATCGCCGGTGCGGTCAACACCTTCCGCGCCGTTGTCGACCAGCAGGGACGGACGATCTCGGTGGACGTGCCGGACGACCTGCCGCGTGCGGCGGGCGATCCCGACCGCATCGGCCAGGTGCTCATCAACTTCATCAGCAACGCGATCAAGTACTCGCCTGCGGGCGGCGATATAGAACTCGGCGCAGCGCGCGTTGACTCGGCGGTGCGCGTGAGCGTCCGCGACCACGGGCTCGGGATCTCACCCGAGAACCAGGCGCAGCTGTTCACCAAGTTCTACCGGGTCGATACGTCCCTCACGCGCGAGATCGGCGGCACCGGCCTCGGCCTGTCCATCTGCAAGAGCATCGTCGAGCTGCTCGGGGGGCGGGTCGGCGTCGATAGCGTCGAAGGCGAAGGCTCCACGTTCTGGTTCGAACTGCCGCTCGCCGCGCCGGAGCTCGTGCGCACGCCGTCGCTCGAGGGCCCGCTCGGGTCGCCCGGCGGGCGGATTCTCGTCGTGGATGACTCGGAGCAGGCGGCGAACCTCATCGCCACGTACCTCACGCGACGCGGGTACGAGGTTCGCAAGGCCTCGACGCCCGAGGACGCGCTGGTCGCCGCGCTCGAGTTCGAGCCCCGGGTGATCACGCTTGATGTGATGCTGGACGAGGGCGCGGGGTTCGGGCTGCTCCAGCAGCTCAAGAACGACCCGCGGACCAAGGACATCCCGGTAGTGGTGCTTTCGATCATCTGCGACGAGGGCAAGAGCAGCCGCCTCGGTGCGACGCGCTACCTCGAGAAGCCGATCGACAAGGCCAAGCTGGTCGGCGTCATCGACGGCCTCGTGGGCTCCATCGCCTCGCCGGTGGTGCTCGTCGCCGACGACGACCGAGACATCGTCGATCTGCTCACGCACACGCTGAAGCAGCGCGGCTACGCCGTGATGGCCGCATACAACGGACGCGAGGCGATGGCCGCGGTCGCGCGGCGGCGCCCCGACGCCATCCTGCTCGACCTGCGGATGCCGGACATGGACGGCTACGAGGTGCTCGCGTCGCTCAAGGCGGACGAGAGCACGGCCGACGTGCCCGTAGTGATCATGTCGGCCTACCAGCTCGACTACGATCGCTCGAGCATCCTCAAGCTCGCCTCGCAGCTGGTGTGCAAGCCGTTCGACGCCGAGGACTTCGTGAGCCACGTCGAAGCCGTCATAGAGGAGGAGGGCGCGTGAGCGCACGCATCCTGATCGCGGACGACGAGCCCCACATCCGCCGCCTGGTGTCGTTCACGCTGGGCAATCGGGGGTATGAGGTCATCGAGGCGGTTGATGGCGGCGATGCGCTCGAGCGCATCCGCACCGAGCACCCGGATCTCGTGCTGCTCGACGTGATGATGCCGGTGATGACCGGCTACGACGTGCTGCGGGAAGTGAAGGCCGATCCCGCGACCGCGGACGTGCCGGTGATCATGCTGTCGGCCAAGAGCCAGAAGGCCGAGATCGAAGAAGGCATTGCGTGCGGTGCGCGCGAATACATCTGCAAGCCGTTCACGCCGAAGGACCTGGTGGAGCGCGTCGGAGAACTGCTCGGAGAGTAACGGAGAAAGGGCGTTTCAAGATGAAGAAGATCCTGGTCGTCGACGACGAACCGTCGATCCGCAGACTGCTGGGAGTGGCGCTCGGCAACCGCGGGTTCGAGGTGATCGAAGCCGAAGACGGCATCCAGGCCATCGCGCTCGCTCTCACCGAGAAGCCCGACCTGATCGTCCTCGACGTGATGATGCCCGGCCTCACGGGACATCAGGTGCACGAGAGGCTGCGCGGCAAGCCCGAGACGAAGGACACGCCGATCCTGTTCCTCTCGGCGGCTGGCACGTTCGAGGAGCAGCGCAGGTCGCTCGCCGAGGACTCCAACGCCGACTACCTGCCCAAACCCTTCCAGCCGCGCGAGGTCGTGGACCACATCTCGGCGATGCTCGATCCGGACCGGCGCGCGGCCGTGGAGCGCGAGCGGGGCAAGCGCGAGGCAAAGCTCAACAAGATCGTCGAGATCATGCATCGCGAGCGGGACTGACGCGGTCCGGCCGATCGCACGCTAGGGACGGCACACCGACCGCCGCAGGCGGATCTCGTCGCGCACCGGGATGCCCGAGAATCCGGGCTCGGCGGAGCCGTAGCGGTCCGCGAGCAGACCGCGCGCGACGGACTCGATCGCGAAGCCATGGCGCTGGTAGAACGAGAACGACGGGATGTCGTCGTTGCTGACCCCCACCATCAGCGCGGGCAGGCCGCGCGACGCGGCGTGCGACGCGGCCGCCTCCACCAGCACCGCCCCGACGCCGTGGCCCTGGAAGGCGGGGTAGACGCTCAGAAGCACGATCGCGAGGTCGCCCCCAAGGCCGGCAAGCGATATCACGCCCGCGAACTCCCCTTCCGAGGTGGCGACGAGGTTCTCCTGCGCGAGCACGTCGAACGTGCGGCCGAGCGTATCCACCTCGGTCTCGCCGAGCGCCCGGTCGCAGATGTCCTCGATATCGTGCCGGTCGGCCGCGGTGGCCGGCCGGACCTCGACGGCCACGTCGACCCGCCCGGGACGATGCTCGTTGCAGGTGACCGTGAGGTGGGCCTCCGTGAGGGGAAGCTCCCTGCCGCACTGACCGCACCGGTACTGCGGGTACGGGACCTCCACGTTGTCTCCCACGGTGACGCCTCCTCGTGACGCACGCCGAACGAACACGCCCAGTATAGCCAGAAGGACGCTGGAGGACCGTCCGTACGCCGACAGCCCGCTGCCGGTCGCCGCACTCCCGCCGCATCCTCGCGCGTACAATAGCGGTGGCCTGCCGAGAGGAGCCCCCATGCCCCACCGCGTCCCCCTGCTCGCCGACGACCCGCACGCGACCGCGGCGCTGGCCGGCGTCCGCGTGCTGTACACCGACCTCGACGGCACGCTCGTCGCGCAGGGCGGCAGCGTCCTCGCGCGCGCCGACGGCACCCCCGATGCGTCGCTGGCGGCGGCGATAGTCGAAGTCAATCGGGCCGGTCTCGCGGTCGTGCCGGTCTCGGGCCGCGGCCGGGTGCAGCTTCGCGAACTCACGCAGCTGCTCGGGTGGGACGCGTACATCGCCGAGGCGGGCGGGATCATCGTGCACGGCACGGGCCTCGATGCCGAGGTGCGCATGGACCGCGGCAGCTGGCCGCCGTACTCCCCGACGCCGGGGCAGACGCCGTTCGACGCCATGAACGAGGCCGGCGCGACCGAGGCGCTCATGGCGGCGTTCCCGGGCCGCATCGAGCATTACGCGCCATGGCAGATGGAGCGCGAGGTCTCGCTTCTGCTGCGCGGCTGTCTCGACGACCTGCCCGCCGCCCAGGCGGTGCTCGACGCACTCCCGGTGCCGCTGGACCTCATCGACAACGGGATGCTGCGCAGCTACGGCACGCTCACGTGCCGCACCGTGCCGCCGCACGCGTACCACGTGGTGCCCCGCGGCGTATCGAAGGCGCGCGCCATCTCGCTCGACCTCGAATGGCGCGGTCTCGAGCGCACACAAGCGGCGGCGATCGGCGACTCGGCAACCGACCTCGAGATGGCCGACGCCGTGGGCGTCATGGCGCTCGTGGCCAACGCCTTCGCGAGCGACGGCGTCATCGGCGGGCTCGACCGCGCTCCACGGGACAACGTGTGGCGCGTTGAGGGCGAGCGCTCGGACGGCTGGGCCGAGTTCGCGCGCACCTGGCTGGCCGCCGCGCGCCAGCCGTAGGCGCACGCGCTCGTGAAGCCCCTCACACCCTTGCCGTTACCGCAGGTCATGCCTACAATGTCAGTGCGCCGTTCGCGGCGCGTTGACAACCCGAGAGAGAGCTCCATCCGTTAAGGTGCGGCTCCTGTTCGAACACAGGCCACTGCCCGGAAATGTCGAGAGACGCCAATGGGTAGAACAGCCCTCGCCGGCTTAAGGCGAAGGCTAACGTGGCTGGGACTGCAAAGGCGCGCGTCGTGCGCCGCACGGCGATCCGCCGTGTGCCCTACGTCGGACAGTGCCAAAACCTCAGACGAGGGACGGGGTAACGGAGCGGCCGATAGCAGGCCGTCCGTTCGCGGCGCACGCCGCAAGCCACGGTCCCCGTCTCCACCGACGCGGGGCCTTTTTCGTGGATGTCAGACCTGTAGTCGAGAGAAACGGACCTCGGTGACTCCATCAAGTCCCTAGGTCCCGGCTCCCCGCGTTGGCGCAGGGTTCCGGGACCCCCGCCGCGAGCAACCTGTCGGCCGTGAGGCCGGGAGGAAGGAGCCATATGTTCTACCTGACCCGGATGCTGGGCAAGCCGGTGGTCGACGCCGCAGGCGAGACGATCGGCGAGATCAGCGACATCGCGATCGCAACGGGCGAGGTCTTCCCGCGCGTGACCTCGCTTGCGTTCCTCGGCCCCACCAAGACGCCGTTCATGCTGTCGTGGCGCAAGTACGTCGAGAGCCTCGAGGACGACCGCATCGTGCTCAATGCCGAGCGCCCCGCGCTGCGCTTCAGCTACCTGCAGCCCGACGAGGTGCTGCTCGCCCGCGACCTCCTCAACAAGCAGATCGTCGACACGCAGGGCATGAAGGTCGTGCGCGTGAACGACCTCAAGCTGTCCGAGTCGCGCAACCAGCTGCGGCTCCTCGGCGCTGAAGTCGGGATACGCGGCATCCTCCGGGGGCTCCATCCGGCCGTCGAGCGCGCCGCATCGGCCGTGGCCCGGGCGTTCGGCCGAGATCTGAGCGAGAACCTCATCGCGTGGAACTACATGGACCTGCTCGACCGCGACCTCTCGCACGTCCGCCTGTCTGTGACCCACAAGCGCCTTCACGAGCTTCACCCGGCCGACGTGGCCGACGTGCTCGAGCAGCTCGGCCCGACGCAGCGCGCCCGCGTCTTCGAGCACCTCGACAACGCGCAGGCCGCGCTCGCGGTCGCCGAGCTCGAGGACGAGATCCAGGCCGACGTCATCGACGACCTCGGCAGCCAGCGGGCCTCCGACATCCTCGAGATGATGGACCCGGACGACGCCGCCGACATCATCGGCGACCTCCCNNTACGACAAGGCCGAGGCGCTGCTGCGCCTCATGGGCGTGCAGGAGGCCCGCGCCGTCCGATCGCTGCTCGGCTACAAGGAGAAGACCGCCGGCGGCATCATGACGCCCGAGGTCACCACCGTCACCGACGACATGACCGTCCAGCAGGTGATCGAGTACCTGCGCAACGAGGCGGCCGAGCACGAGAGCATCTACTACATCTACGTGGTGGAGGGCGACCGTCACCTCGAAGGCGTCATCTCGCTCCGCGACCTCGTGATGTCCGAGCCCGGCACGCACATCGCCGATCTCGTGAGCCGCGACGTGATGACGGTGGGTCCCGACGACGATCAGGAAGACGTCGCCGAGATGATGAGCAAGTACGACCTGCTCGCGCTGCCGGTCGTGGACGAGACCGGCAAGCTCCTCGGGATCGTGACCGTCGACGATGCCCTTGAAGTCATGGAGGAGGAGTCGGCCGAGGACCTCGCACTCGCCACGGGCCGCCGGGGCGGCGCCGGGGTCACCGGCATGTGGCGGTGGGTCTCGCGCAACGGCTGGCTCGTCGTGTGGGCCGCGCTCTTCCTGGCCGCTGCTGCGGCCTCTCGCGCCTACCCGCCAGCGGGCGAGCCATTGCTGCTCGGGCTGCTCGTCGCAGCCGTGATCATGCGGCTCGCCGAGGACGTCGCCGCGCACATGCTCTCACGGGTGATCGAAGCGGAGTCCGACGACGAACGCACCACTCTCGTCCGTCGGCTGGCGCACGACGGACTTGCCGGGGGCATCCTCGGCATCGTGGTCGGCGTCGTCGCCTTCGCCGTCATCGAGATCTGGTACGACACGCCGCAGCTGATGGACTCGCTGTTCGCCGGGTCCCTGCTGCCGTATCAGGTCTGGCTGGCTATCGCGCTTGGCGTGGCGGTCCTTGCGGTGACGCTCACCGGGACCCTGCTCGGCTGGATGGCCGAGAAGCGGTCGCGCGAAGAGAAGGCCGTGCCGCAGATGACGCTCACGGCGACGCTCATCGTGACGGGCGCGCTCGCGTTCCTGGCCGTGCTCGCGGCGGTCGTCGCCGACTCGCCAGTGTTCCGCTAGGGCCGCGCACGTGACGGCCGCCAAGACAGAGACGCGCACCAGGGTCGGGTTCATCGCCCTGCTGGCGGTGATCGGCCCCGGCATCATCGCGGCGTCGGCGGGCAACGACGCCGGCGGCATCTCCACGTACTCGGTCGCGGGAGCCGACTTCGGCTACGGGATGCTGTGGCTCATACCGCTCATGACGCTCGGCCTCGTCGTGGTCCAGGAGATGGCCGTCCGCATGGGCGCCGTCACCGGCAAGGGCTTCGCGGCGCTCATCCGCGAGCGATTCGGCATCCGGCCGTCGTTCTTCGCCATGCTCGCGCTCGTCATCTCCAACGCCGCGACGTCCGTGTCCGAGTTCGCCGGCATCGCCTCGGCCATGGAGATCCTCGGCGTGTCGCGGTACGTCGCCGTCCCGCTCGCCGCCTTCGGCGTCTGGCTGCTCGTGGTGCGCGGCTCCTACCGCCGCGTCGAGAAGGTGATGCTCGCGCTCTCCGCGGTCTTCATCGCGTACGTGGTCTCCGCCTTCCTCGTAGGGCCCGACTGGGCCGAGGTCGCACGTGCCACGGTGGTGCCTCACATCGAGTTCACGAGCGGGTTCGTCGTCCTCTCGATCGCCATGGTGGGCACGACCATCGCGCCGTGGATGCAGTTCTTCGTGCAGGCCAACGTCGTGGACAAGGGCGCCACGGCACGCGACCTGCCGCTGCAGCGCATCGATGTCGTCTCCGGCACCATCGCCGCCGGCTTCATCGCCTGGTGCATCGTGCTCACCACCGGCACGGTGCTGCACGGCTCGGGGGCGGGCATCGCCACGGCGGCCGACGCCGCGGGCGCCCTCGCGCCGGTGGCGGGAGCGTATGCGACCCAGCTCTTCGCGTTCGGGCTGCTCGGTGCGTCCCTGCTCGCCGCGTGCGTGCTTCCCCTCACCGCCTCGTACGCGGTGTGCGAAGCCTTCGGATTCGAGCGCGGCATCGACCGGTCGTGGGCCGAAGCGCCGGTCTTCAACGGCACCTACACGTTCATCATCGTGTTCGGGGCGGCGTTCATACTCATCCCCGGTCTCGATCTCGTCGCCATCATGGTGCTCTCGCAGGTCATCGGCGGCATCCTCCTGCCTGTCCTGCTCGTGTATATGATGGTGATCGTGAACGACCGTCGGATCATGGGCCGACACGTGAACGGACGCACGGCCAACGCCCTCGGATGGTCCACGATCGCTGTCGCCACCGCGCTCACGGCAGCGCTGGTGACGATGACCGTCCTCGGCGTGGGGTGAGGGCGGCTGCGGCGCGGTTTCGTCAAGGGCATCGGCGCACCGGGAGGCGGCGCGATGAACGGTGAGGATCTCGCACGCGAGAAGTCGGTGCTGCGCCTGAAGGGGCGGGCGGCCAGGCGGGCGGTGCTGCCCGAGCAGCGGCTCGCGTCTGCCGAGGCGATCGCGTGGCGTGTCCTGGCGCTGCCGGAGACGCAGGGCATCGCCACCGCGCTGCTGTACGGCGCCTCGCCTGAGGAGGCGAGCCCGCACGCGATCGAGCGCATGTTGCGGGCGCGCGGCACGCGCATAGCGTACCCGAGGGTCGCGGGATCGCGTGAGCTCACGCTCCACTGGGTCGACGACCCCGGCGTGCTCGTCGAGGGCTCGTTCGGGCTGCTCGAACCGCGGGCCGACGCACCGTCCGCCTCTCTCGCGGAGATCGGCCTTGTCATCGTGCCGGGGATCGCGTTCGATGCCGACGGCAACCGCCTCGGCTTCGGGGGCGGCTACTACGACGTGCTGCTCGCCAACCCGGAGCTGCGGGCGCCCTCGGTCGCCATCGCCTACGACGAGCAGGTCGTGGAGGGCGTGCCGCACGATGAGCGCGATCGGCCGGTGGATGCGGTGGTCACGCCGACGCGGACGCTACTGCCCCTTACCACGCGCCCTTGACGCTGCCGAGCTCGTCGAGCGTCACGAGGGTGAAGCCCCGGGCCCGCAGACCATCGATGATGAGCGGCAGCGCCTCGATCGTCACGGACTGATCGCCTCCGCCGTCGTGGAGCACGACGATGCCTCCCGGGCGGGCCGCCTTCACCACCGCTTCCGCGAGCTCTTGTGCGGTCTGGCCTTCGCGCCAGTCCTCGGGGTCGACGGTCCACAGCGCCGAGCGCATCGATTCCTGCTCCAGAACGCCCGTCGCCGTCGGCCCAAGGATCCCGCCGGGAGCGCGGAACCAGTGCGCCTCGACGCCGGTGACCTGGGAGATGAGCGCGTTGGTGGCGGTGATCTCCCATCGCACCCGTCCGGGGCCCGCGCTGCCCAGGTATGTGTGCGTGTACGAATGGTTGCCGATCGCGTGTCCGGCCGCGGCGACCGCCCGCGCCGTCTCCGGCGCGACCTTGACCCGCGACCCCAGCATGAAGAAGGTCGCCTTCACGTCCTTGGAGGCGAGGATGCGGAGCACCGCCTCCGTCTGCCCGGGCCAGGGACCGTCGTCGAAGGTGAGCGCCACGCCCGTGCTCGCCGGTGCCGCAGAGCGCTTCACCACGAGCGCCGAGGGTGGCTCGACGGTCTGCGTGGCGATGACCTCGCCCGAGACCGCGCCGCGCGTGACCTCGGCGATCCCCGCCGCGCCCGGCGAGACGACCACCTCGTACGGGCCCGCACCGATGACCTCCACAGGCGGCTCCACGGTGACCGTCGCCACCGTGGTGGGCTCGGTCACATCGGTGCCCGAGAACGCCTGGATACGGTCGCCCGGACGCGCTGGCTCGTCGGATGTCGCCACACGCCCGTTCACGAGCACCACGACCGGCCTGCCCGCGCCATCATCGAGGACCCGGCGCTCGCCGGCCGAGACCATGTTGCCGGGATGCGCGGGCGAGTAGCGGCCGACGCACTCACCCACACGCGTGCCTTGCGCGACGATACACTGCTGGCCGTTGACGGTGACGGGGACCAGCGAATACGCCCGGTGCGCCACCGCCGCTCCCCCGAGCAACAGCGCGACTGCGAGCGCGCGCGCGAACACTTTGTTAAGCCGGGTCTCTTCCATCCGCATCAGACTATCGGGCCACCGGCGCGAAACGTCCAGAGGTGAGTTCGACGAGCACCGGCGGCGCGATGGCCACCACCGACTCGGCGGTGCCGGCGGCCGGGTATACCGTCTCGAAACGCGCGAGGCTGTCGTCGACCAGCACCGTCACGGAGCCGGGGAGATCGAACGGCGAGACCGCGCCCGCGGGATACCCCGTCGCGGCCAGCACGGTCTCCTCGTCCGCGAAGCGCGCTTTGCGGCCGCCCATCTCCCGGGCGATCGCCGCCGCGTCGCCCTTGCGGTCGCCCGCGACGAGCACGACGGCCGGCTCGCCATCCACCACGAACACGAGCGACTTCGCGATCTGGCCGAGATCGCAGCCCATGGCCTCGGCCGCCAGGGCCGCCGTGCGTGTGGACTGCCCGAACCGCACGATGCCGCCCTCGAGCCCGTGGGCGGCGAGAAACGCGCGGACGCGCTCGGCGGAAGCCTCGACGTGCACGGGCTCGTGACTCACCGCTCGCCCCTGCGCACGGAGAGCGTCGCGGGCGCATGATTCGGCACGCGCAGCGGCAACCTCAGCGAGTCGAGGACCGACTCCAGGTTCTCCGTCCAGGACACGAGCGACTTCAGGTCGAGCCTCAGGAGCGGCACCTCGGGATGCGGGCGATGCACCGTGAAGCCGTGGCGCAGCAGGAAGTCGATGCCGACCATCGGCGATGCCGTGAAATCGTCACGGCTCGTCGTGGCGTACGCCTGCACCGAACGCTCCCCGCGACCCACCAGGTCACGGAGCGCCGCGCGCAGCAGCACGCCGCCGACGCCGGTCTGTCGGGCGTCATCGGACAGGTGGAGGCACGTGATGAGCACGACATCGGGGTCCGGCGGGCCGGACGGCATGTGCAGCGACTGCGGCAGGTACCACGGCGGCGCGTACTTGATGAAGCCGAGCACCTCGCCGTCGCTCATCACGACGCGCCCGCATTCGCCCCACTCGGTGGAGACCCGCCTGATCCAGGCTCCCGACTCGGCCTCATCCGACCGCGCCGGGCACCGGCGCGGCAGCTGCCCCGCGGTCTCCCAGAAGACGCAGTCGCCGCAGCCCCTCGGGAGGAGCTCCCGATCGACGACGCTCAGGCCTATGAACTTGCGCCCCATGCGATCCTACTCGTCGTCCGACATCATCTTCTTGAGAGCGTTCATCGCACGCCGGCCGGCACCGTGCTTGAACGACCTCCGGACCGCGCCGGCGGCTGCCGACCCGACCTCGGCGAGCCCGCTCGCAACCTGCTTGCCGCGCTCGGTGATGCCCACCACCGCGCCGGCGGCCGCCTTCGCCAGGCCGCCGCTCGCGTCCATGTCGCGGTAGCCGGGCTCCACGACCACCGACTCCCCGTCGAAGCCGCGCACGAACTCGCCGTCGACCTCGAATCTGCCGATCGCCGCGTCACCCACCGCGCCCGTGCTCAGCTGCAGCCGCGTCACGGCACCGGTGGACGCATCGAACACCACGTCGCGAACGGTCCCCACGCTCTCGCCCTCGGCGGAGACCACCGGCATGCGAACCCACACCACGGTGTCGAACCAGCTCGCGCCGATCGTGCGCTCGCCCTTCTCGTCCAAGGGGACCTTCGGCGTGGCGATGCAGACCGTGCCATCCCCCGCGAAGGTCGTGCCCGCAAGCGGCGCGAACCGCGCCCGTCGCTTGATGACCCACAGCAGCGGATCGGGGTCGATCTGCAGCCCGACGACGCGGGGCTCCGAGGGATGGAAGACGGTCGCGCTGACGCGGCCGAGCGAGCGGCCCTCCGAGCCGGTGACCCGCTGTCCGTCGAGAGTTCGTATCGTTGGCATCGCGTCACCCTGTCCGAACCGTCATAGGAGAGGACCGGCCACCTGGTGGCCGGTCCTCATCATACCGCGTGTTGCGCCGATCCTACTCGGTGGCGAGGTCTCCGCCGAGCGGCAGCTCGTCGGAGGGCGCCGTCTTGTCGGAGAGCTTGTCGAGGACCGCCTGGGCTTTCGCCTCGGCGGAGTCGATGCCGTTCTTCACGGACTCGCCGACCTTGATGACCGTCTCCTTGGCCGCGGGCGCCATCTCATGCACCTTGCCCTTGGCCGACCTGGAGACCGTGTCCACCTGCTCGCGCAGGCGGTCGCGCGCCGAGTCGATCTTCACGCGCAGTTCGGCCGCCTCGTCGGCGACCTTCACGCGGCTCGTCTCGTAGAACTGCTTGCCCTCGCCCCAGTACTCCTGCGCCTTGGCCGCCACGAACTCGCGGTTCTCGCGGCCGGAGCGCGGCGAGAACAGCAGCCCGAGCACGGCGCCGACGGCGCCGCCGAGAACGAACGCGGCAAGGTAACCCTCACCTCTGCGGTAGTCATACATCGGCAACCCACCTCCGAGATCGTGCGCGGACAGTTTCAGAACGCCAGATGGCACTGGTGTATGTACCCAATCACTCGCCGGCGTCCAGTGCAGAGCGTACCAGATGCCCTACCAGCTCCTGGAATCCGATTCCCACCGCCTCCGCGGCCATGGGGAGCAGCGAGGTCTCTGTCATGCCGGGCGACGTGTTCACCTCGAGGACGTACGGCGTCCCATCGGCGGCCACGACCATGTCCACGCGGCTGACATGGCGGCACCCGAGCAGCGCGTGCACGCGGACGGCGAGCTCGCCCACGGCGGCAGCCGCCTCCGGCGTCAGTCGGGCCGGCACGTAGTAGTCGGTCTCGCCGGCCGTGTACATGGCCGAGAAGTCGAACAGGCCCGACTTCGGCACCATCTCCACGGGCGGTAGCACGCGGGGCCCGTCCGGGCCGTCGAGGACGGAGACGGCGATCTCGACGCCGTCGATCCAGCGCTCGACGATGGCCGAGTCGCCGTACGAGAGCGCGGTGAGCAGCGCCTCGGGAAGCGCCGCCGCGTCGTCGACCTTTGTGAGGCCGAGCGCGGATCCCTGCTTGGCAGGCTTCACGACGACCGGGAAACCGCCGACGACCTCGGGCACCCGGTCGAGCGCTGTGGCGGCGCCCATCTCTTTGAAGGCGTCGGCCGTGAACGTCGCCCAGGCGGGAGTCGGCACGCTCTCGCGCACGAGCAGCCGCTTGGAGATGGCCTTGTCCCAGGCGATGGCCGAGGCGGCCACGCCGGGGCCCGTGTACGGGATGCCGAGGAACTCCAGCAGCTCCTGCACGGTGCCGTCCTCGCCGTACTTGCCGTGAAGCGCTATGTAGACGGCGTCGGGGCGCTCGCTTCTCAGGGTCTCCACCAGGTCGGCGGTCACGTCGAGCGGCAGCACCTTGTAGCCCTGCTCGGCGAGCGCGTCGCACACCCGCTCCCCGCTCCTGAGCGACACCTCGCGCTCGAGCGACTTCCCACCCATCAGCACCGCGATCTTCTCGTTCATGCGATCAGCCCCTCTCGCTCACGGGATCGGACGCGCCGGGCAGGACTCCCGCCGCCTGGAACGCCCGGTAGAGCTCCAGCCGGTCCTCCAGCACCTCTGCGAGTCGCCGGATCCCCTCGTGGATCTTCTCGGGCTCCACGTAGCAGAAGGCAAGACGCATGCAGTTGCGGCCGCGGCCGTCCGGGTAGAACGCATCGCCCGGCACGTACGTCACGCCCCGCTCGACGGCCTCGGCGAGGATGCTCTTGCAGTCGAGGAAGGACGGCATCTCGACCCAGACGAAGAACCCGCCCGCAGGCACGGTCCAGCGCGCCTCGGCCGGGAAGTGCTCGGCGAGCGACTCGATCATCGCGTCGCGTCGCTCTCCGTAGGCGCGCGTGAGGTCCTGGAGCGTCTTGCGCCACCGCGGGTCGGCGAAGTACCGCTCGGCGGTCGTCTGCGCGTACGCGCTGCCGCACAGGTCGGCGGCCTGCTTGGCGAGCAGGAACCGCGCGAGGATCGGCCGCGGCGCGATCACCCAGCCGAGACGCAGGCCCGGCGCGAAGATCTTCGAGAACGTGCCGAGGTAGATGACCTCGTCGTCGAGCGCGCGCAGCGGCAGGGCGTGCCCGCCCTCGAAGCGCAAGCGGCCGTAGGGGTCGTCTTCGATCACGGGGATGTCGTAGGCGCGCGCAAGTTCGAGCAGCTCGCGACGGCGGGGTGGCGTGAGCGTCACGCCTGCGGGGTTCTGGAAGTTCGGGATGGTGTAGATGAACTTGGCGCCGCGCGGACCAAGCCGCTCGAGTTCGGCGGCCAGCAGGTCCATCCGCATGCCGTTCTCGTCCATCGGCACGCACACCACGTTCGGCTGGTACGCCGAGAACGCCTGCAGCGCCCCGAGGTACGTGGGCCCCTCGCAGATGATGGTGTCGCCCGGGTCGATGAAGATCTTCGCGACCAGATCGAGCGCCTGCTGCGCGCCGGCCGTGATCACGATGTCATCGAGCTTCACGCGCACGCCCACCTCGGCCATGAGGTCCACGACGACCGAGCGCACCTGCGGACGGCCTTCCGAGGAGCCGTACTGCAGCGCCTCGAGGCCGGTCTCGCGGAGGGCCGCGGTGGCGGCCGCGATCACGGCGTCGTTGGGGACGCGCCTGATCTCGGGCATACCGCCCGAGAACGAGATCATATCGGGCCGCGTCGCGGCGGCGAACAGGTCGCGGACGGCGCTCGAGCGCACGTCGGCCATCCGCTGCGCGTAGCGGTCACGCCACTTGTCGAACACGACTCTCGCGGTACCCATGTCTGGCTCCTCGCCCCCGCCCGTTGCCGGGAAACAAAAAACGACCCTCGCGACAGGGCGAGGATCGTTCGCGGTACCACCTGTCTTCGTCCGGCGCTCGCATGCGCCCGCCGGACCTCGTCTCCGGGGTAACGGCCCGGATCGCCGCCCGCTTCCCTCGGCTCCCGGGAGCCGTCCTGGCGGGGGATCTGCGGAGGGGTGGCCGGGCTGATGACGCCCTCTTCCCTCACGTCCACCTCGTATGCGTCCGGCCGGAGCCGGGTTGCAGGCAACCTTAGCACCGCCGGTTCGAGCGGGTCAATCACGGGCGTTCGGCCGTAACCGCTCCGTGAACCCTCTCAGTCCCCCGACACGTCGGGGACCGCACGCAACGCCGCGAGCCGGACGACGACATCGCGCAGCGCCGGACGCTCTCCGCCCTCGAGGATGTAGCGCACGAAGCGGGGCGCCTCCTTCACCGCGCCGAGGCAGACCAGGTCATCGTCGTACTCGAGGCTGATGCGGAAGGCGTGCGGACCACCCGGACGGCGCAACCAGCGGGTCGTCCCGCGCAGACGCCGTGGAGAGCCTGCCTCGGCCATGAGCTCCAGCGCGACGTGCTCGAGCAGGTGCGGGACCTCGGTGGAAGGAAGCTCCTCCTCGAAGGGGTGCTCGGCGCCCGTCGAGCAGCGGTGCTGCAGCAGACCCGGCAACACCGCGCGAACCCGCTCGATGATCACGTCGGCCGCATCACGCGGGGCCCCCTCGCCTTCCACCGCGCCGCGCACCCGCACCTGGTCCGGCGTCACGGTGACACGCGCGATGTGTATCTCGAGCATCTTCAGGCTCCCCTGTCTCCGAGGCCCACATCGCCGCAGCGTATCGGTCCGGCTTGAAGATACCCGAACATGCCGCGTGGCGCCCCCGCCAGGCGGGGACGCCACGTCATGAATCGTTCTTGCGGCGCGATGCCGCGGCTAGTTGAGTATCCGGTACTTGACCGTGCCGACGCCCGAGAAGCCGAGCGCTTTGGCGGTTCCAGGGCCGAGGTCGAAGGTGAACCGCGTGGACACCGGCCCGCGATCCTGCACGACCGCGATGCACGTGCGGCCCTTGTACGAGAACTCGATCCTCGTGCCGAACCTCATCGTGCGATGCGCCACCACCATGCTGTCGGGTGTGAGCGTCCCGCCGCCTGCCATGGTATTGCCGTAGAAACCTGGACCGTACCAGCTGACGTACGCGGAGTTCCAGCCTGATGTCGAGGCACCCGACGACGCTGTCGCCGGCTTCGGGGGAGCGGGGATGACGGTCTTGGTGCGCGTGGTCGCCGAGGAGGTTTCGATGGCGACGATGCCGGACGGCTCGCGGATCTCGGCGGTCTTCGAGGTCTCCTCGGCGCGATCGAGGCGCTGCTCATCGCTGCTCGCGATGACCGCGTCATCGAGCTCGCCGATGATCAGCGCCCAGGCGCCACGGGGGGGTACGACTCCGGCGCCTACGACGAGCGCCGCGACGACCGCCACGACCGTGAACGCGACCGCGCGACGCGAAGCGAGGGACGCGCGCCTGCGCTCCCGGCGCGCCATACGGGAAACCGACGTGCTCGCTACCTTCACACTGTCCTCCGTTGGACGGCTGCATTGCGGGCGGCGATCCGGGGCACGCGGCGACTGGATGTGCAGGGGTGGGAGAGTGTCGCCGTGCCGCCGGTCAACGCGGATCGGACGTTCCGCCGCCTTGACCACTACAAGCACGCGTTCTGCCATTCGTGGCGTGGACCTGGTGGATCCTTCGGCGCCGCACTCCGTATGAGCGCGGTCACCTCGTGTTCGTCGACCTTGCCCCCTGACCGCGCAGGTCCGGCGCAGCGGCCCTTCGGCCGGTTCGCGCACGCTGTCGGAGGCCCGTCTTCTCAGCAACGGGGAGCAACTATAGCACGTCACGTGCCGAAAATCATGTGCCGGGGGCCCCTGAGGCCCCTTCTGGCGGCGACGCACGCCTACGGCGCGGGAGTGGCGGTGGCCTCCCCGCTTCCGCCCGCAAGCTCGGCGAGCACCTGTCCGAGCTGCTCGATGTAGCGTCCGTAGGCGGCCCAGTCGCCCGCCCGCTGCGCTTCGAGAGCCTTGTCGTAGAGCTCCATGGCGAGCGCCGCGTCCGCCGTGGTCTCGCCATCGGTGTCGGGAACCTCGACCTCGCCGAACACGCGCAGCAATGCGGTCGCGAGGTCCTCCTCCATGGCCACGGTGTCGCCGTACGCGACGATCACGCGCGTGAGCTGCGGCATCGCGGTCTGCTCGGCCTGCAGGTAGAGCGGACGGATGTAGACGATCGAGTCTTCGATGGGCATCACCAGCAGGTTCCCGAACAGCACCCCGCTGCCGCGCTGGCTCCACAGCGTCAGCTGCTGGGATATCACGGGATCCTGGTTCACCCGGGCTTCGAACTGCTCGGGCCCGAGGACGAGCCGCTGTTTCGGCAGGGTGTAGACCACCTGCTGGCCGTACGTGTCCGCGTCGGACTTCGCCGCCATCCAGCCGATCATGTTCGCCTTGGTGCGCGGGGTGAACGGCAGCATCAAGATGAAGTCGGGCTCGGTCTCATCGGGCAGCGTCATGAGCACGTAGAACGGCTCCATCGGCACGCCCTCGCCCTCGGCGCCCTCGCCGGGCAGCGCCCACTGGTCTTCCTTGTTGTAGAAGACCTTGGGGTCGAGCATGTGGTAGGTCTTGTACAGCTCCGCCTGCAGCTTGAAGAGATCGGCGGGGAAGCGCAGGTGGTCGCGCACTTCGGCCGGCATCTCCGACGCATCGGTGAGCAGACCGGGGAAGACCGCCGACCATGCGGCGAGGAGGGGGTCGGACGGGTCGACCGCATACAGCGTGGTCGTGCCGTCGTACGCGTCGATCGTCGCCTTCACCGAGTTGCGGACGTAGCTCACGCCCTCGTACCGCTCCGAGTAGGGGTAGCGGTCGGACGTGGTGTAGCAGTCCACGATCCACACGATCCGCCCGTCGATGATGGCCGGGTACGGATCGCTGTCGATCGTGAGCCACGGCGCAAGCGTCCCGATGCGTTCGGTCACCGAACGGCGGAACAGCACCTGGCTCTCGGGGGTTATGTAGCTGCTGAGCACGATCTGAGGAGCGGAGAACCGCAGTGCGAACGCCGTGCGCCGAAGCGCGCCGCCGACCTCGATGCCGCCGGTGCCGGCATACGTGGTCTCGGCATTGGCGTCGCCCACCGGATAGTCGAATTCGGGCAGCGTCGTGTTGCCGATCGCATACGTGCCGGTCTGCTCGCCGAAGTAGATGGCAGGCTGCTCGACGGTCAGGTCCGTGTCCGATGCCGGCGGGATATCCTTGACGATGAAGAGCGGATACCCCTGGCCGCTCGATTCGTTGACCGGGCTCACTACGATGCCGTAACCGTGCGTGTATACGAGATGCTGGTTCACCCAGGTCTGCGCCTGCGAGGCGAGGCGGTCCACGTTGAGCTCGCGCACCGACACCAGCACCTGCCGCTCGGTGCCGTCGACCACGTAGCGGTCGATGTCCACGTCCGTGAAGTCGTAGTAGGAGCGTATGCCCTGCAGCTGCTGGTAGGACTGCACCAGGATCGTGGGGTCCCACAGGCGGACGTTGTCGATCGTGGACGCGTTGGCCGCAAGGTCGCCGGCGTCGAGCCCTTCGCCTGCGGCGAACGCCCGCACCTCCACGTCGTCGAGCCCGAAGGCGGCCCGGGTCGCCTCGATGTTGCGCACGAGGTACGGCGACTCGGCCTCGACCTCGTTGGGGGCGACGCGGAACTGCTGGACGAGCATCGGGTAGACGCCCCCGATAAGGATGGCTGCCGCCACCCACGTGCCGACTGCGATCAGAGGGAGCTTCCACCCCCGGAAACGGATGTTCACGATGAGCGCGATGCCTGAGAGCAGCGCGATCGCGATGAGGATCGTGTACGCGGGGATCTGCGCGTGGATATCGGTGTACGAAGCGCCGATCACCTGGCCGCGCGGCGAGTAGTCGAGCTCGAAGATAGCGAGCCAGTAGCCGAATGCCTGCGTGACCACGATCAATCCGCCGATGACCGAGAGGTGCGCCTTCACGTGCGGATCGAAGCCACGCCAGCGCTGCTGCGGCTTGATCGAGCCGTTGAACGCGTGCACCAGCGTCGTGCCGATGAGCGTGACCACCAGCGCGCCGGTGAGCCACGACTTCACCAGCTGGAGCGCCGGTAGCGTGAAGAAGAAGAAGCCGAGGTCGCGGCCGAACTGCGGGTCGGCGATCCCGAAGCTTCCGCCCGAGAACGCGAGCGCGATGGTCTCCCACGAGCTCGACATCGCGAACCCGCCGAGTATCGCGATCGTGGCGGCGGCCGCGAGGATCACGGGGCCGGTGAGCCGGCCTATCGTGTCGCGCACCTGCTGCATGAAGGCCTCGAAGCGGTACGAAAGCTCGTCGGTGGCGCGAAGCACAACGGCCGGCCGCATCCTCCTGGCGATGTGCAGGTTCACGTAGAGAAGCACGAAGAACGCGACGCCGAAGGCTGCTCCCACGCCCCATCGCCACCCGAGCGTGCGCCAGAAGACGTCTGCCTGCCCGAGGTCGTCGAACCACAGGGCGTCGGTGTAGAAGCGGGCAATGGCGCCTGACGCGACGATCAGCGCGATCAGGCCCATCGCCACGAGCGTGGTCCAGGGGATCTTGCGGCGTGGCAGGGCCATCGTGGGGCCTCCCGTCGGCGGGGTGTTCCCCCGTATGGTACCCGTTCGTCCGAGGGCGTACCGCTACAGGTAGTCCGCCACGTCGATGTTGAGGCTGGTGCCGTCGAGGCAGCGTACGATCCCGCGGCCGGCCGAGGCCGCGGTGTCCGCGAGGTCCACCTCGATGGGATCGTGGATGCGTCCGGCCGCGTCCGCGATGATGCGCACCGTCGGCCGATCGGGATTCGCCGTCCCCGGAGCGATCACCACGCCCGTCTCTCCGGACTCGAGCAGCACGAGCGACCGTGGGGGGTAGTAGCCGAGCAGGCCCACGAACAGCTGCACGAGCGTCGGGTCGAGCGCGGTGCCCGCGTTGCGCACGATGATCCCCATCGCCTCGTCCTGCATGCGAGGAGCGCTGTAGGGACGCTGCGACGTCATCGCGTCGTACGCGTCCGCCACCGCCACGATGCGGCTCATCAGGTGCTGCGCCCGCTGCGGTGTCCGCTCCGGATAGCCGGTGAGGTCGTAGCGCATGTGGTGCTCGAGCACGCACAGCAGCGACGCGCGGTCGAGCCCGTTCGTGAGGGCGATGAGCTCCGCGCCGCGCACCGGATGCTGACGTATCTGGCCCCACTCCTCGCTCGTCAGAGGCCCTGTCTTGTTGAGCACCTCGATCGCCACCGACGTCTTGCCCATATCGTGAAGGAGCGCCCCGACGCCGAGCGTCGATAGGAACCGGTAGTCGCGAGACAGCATGGAGCCGAGCGCCAGGGCGAGGATCGAGACGTTCACCGAGTGGAAGAAGGTGTACTCGTCGAAACTCTTGAGACCCGAGAGCTCGAGCATCGCGAAGCGGTTGTGCAGGATGTTGTCGATCAGGCTGCGCACGGTGCCCTTGACGTGCGAGGCGCTCATGATCTGGTTCGATCGGATGAGCCGCTCGAGTTCGCGCAGCAGGTCGACCGCACCGGTGTACGAGGTCCGGGCGGCCGTGAGCGCGTCCTCGTCCTCCACCGTCACGTCATCGCGCACGACGCTCACGGTGCCGACCGAGATGTGCGGCGTCCGCGCGATCTCCACCAGCCGAGCGATGCCGCCCTCGAGCCGTGCGACCTCGTCGGGCCGCGCGCCGATCACGTTGGAGAACCGGACGAGCTCGTCGACATCGAGCTCCCGCATGAAGGTGATGCTTCCCGCCCCGATCGACGACATGTCCCGCACCAGCTGGTCGAACAGGATGCTGTCCTCGGTGAGCACCTGGTCGCCCAGGAGCACCTCGTCCTCGAAGAACGTCAGCGGCACGTCGGTGCCCTCGGCGTGATACTGCGCGACGATCTCGTGCAGGTATCGGGCAGATCCCGCGATCGCGGGATGCTCGAGCGGATACAGGCGTCGCGCGCGGCGAAGGCCATAGAGCCTCGTGAGCAGCTCCCGGGCCCGGCGCACTTGCTTCGCGGAGAACGAGCGAGTGGCGCCGCCTCCCGCCTCGTGGATCTCGGCGATGATGCGATCGGCGCCGGGTACCGTCTCCTGCCCGTCGCGGTCGCGCTCCGAATGCGGCTCGTTCGCACCGCCCGGGTCCAGAGGTATCAGAGGCTCGTCGGGCATCAGGCACCTCCCCCGCCGGAGCTTCGCTCGATAGCCGCGAGCGCGGCCTCGGCCGCGGTCCGGATCTCGCGGACACGCCCGGTGCGCATCAGCCCGCGCTGCCGCTCGAGCTCCCGGAGCACCGGCACCGCCTCGCGTCTGCCGAGACGGCCGAGCGCCTCGATCGCCTCGATGCGCGCCCCGACATCGCGGCTGCCGCGACCCTCTCCCTGCGCAACCTCGATGAGCGGCTGTAGGGCCTCGACGACGCCGAGCGTGCCCAACGTGCGCGCGGCGAGCGCGACGTTCTGGCCGTCGTCGTCCGAAAGCGCCGAGACGAGGATGTCCTCCGCGTACTTCACTCGCACTCCGCCCACGGCCCGGATCGTCTCCCTGCGCACCCGCGCGTCCGCATGACGCAAAGTGCGGCTGAGGTGCGCCAGAGCGGCGGGATCGCGCGTCGAACCGAGGATGTTGACGACGTTGCGGACGAAGTACCAGCGGGGATCGGACAGGCGCGCGCCGAGCGATTCGATCTGCTTGGATGCCATGTCGGACACGAGATCGACGAGCGCCTTTCGCGCGGCCATGTCCGGCTCGTCGGCGAGCACCTCAAGCAGGGGTCCGATCGTGTTCGCGCCGAGCGTGGAGAGCAGGCGCCGGCACGCCGAGTACTCGGCGGACTGGGGGTTATGCACGCGCATGGCCGCGGCGACTTCACGCATGTGGCGCGGGCTCGCCATGGCCTCGATCGCCATCGCGATGCGGTCATGCTGCGCGGAGTCGAGCGCGTCGTCGCCCTGCAGCGCCACCAGCGATTCGGCCGCGTCGGCCGCGGCGGCGTACTCACCCCACTCGAGCAGCAGCCCGAGACCGTCTTCGACGATGGCCATGAGCGACGCGAACATGTCGGGGCGACGCTCGAGCGTCACCAGCGAAACGATGGCAAGCAGCACGTCGCCGTCCGAGATGCCGTCGGCGACCTCCTCGAGAAGCCCCCCGACCTCCGCTCCCACCGCTCCCGGCGCGATGGGAGCGAGGTCCACGAGCCTGAGCACGCTCTCGACGCTCTCGCCGCGAGGCTCGGGAGTCGGCCGCGAGCGCAGCTGGCGAGGCGCCGCGTTCTCCAGCACGGCCGCGACGGTGGCTCCGTCGAAGCCCGCATCGTTCATCGCGGCCGCCGCTGCCGTGATGACGTCTTCGCGGGGCTGCACCGCGATAGCGGCCAGATTGCGGATCGCGCGAGCGAGCCCGTCGCGGGACACCTCGTCGGCACCGACCCCCTCTACGAGCGCCTTGCACAGCTCGCCGACCTCGTACTGCTGCAGCAGGGCGGCGAGTCCCTCGTCCATGCGGGCGTCCGGCAGCAGCCGCTCCAGAAGGATGTCGCGCCGCAGGTCCGGGTCGAGATCGAGGACCGCCTCGGCCACCGACCGCAGCAGCTCCGGCTGCTCCTCCGCGATCTCGTTCATCATCGCGTGCGCAAGCGACACGATGCGCCCCGCGATGAAGTTCACGAGCGGGCGCCCTCCGCGGCCTGACGACGCGAGCTCGCGCAGGTAGCCGGAGACCAGCCGCGGGTTCTGCACGAACCGCACGAGCATCCGCTGGTCGCGGGGACGCGCGCCGTAGGCCGCTTCGACGATCTCATCGATGCGCGCATGCGGCGGCGGCCATGACTCCTCCCCGGCCGGCGGCGTCTCCGCCGTCAGCTCGGCGTCGATCACGCGCGCCGAGACCTCGCGGACCGTCACGCCGTCAACCTGCTGGTCCCAGAGACGCTGCTCGAAGCCGCCCGACGCCGCGATCTCCTCGGGAGGCGCCTGCAGCGCGCGCAGGAACTCTATGACCTCCTTCGAGGTCGCGCCTGCGTGGAAGCGCACCTCCGAAAGACCACGGTTGTAGAACTCCCGGGCGAACGCCGAGAAGGCCGGCTGATCGGGCAGAACGGGGAGCCCGCCGTAGATGAGATGGTCTTTGACCACCTGAAATCGCAGTTCGGGCCGCTCGCGCAGGAGGCCGCGCAGCATGTTCAGCAGGTCGCCGGTGCTCTGCCGCGGGATGTCGCTCGCGGGCGGATAGAGCTTCACGGCCTTGTTGGTGACCAGCAGTTGCCTGACGAACCGCTCCACCGGTTCGGGCGCTCGCTCGGTATCCCTGGTGCTCCCGGACATCGCCCCTCCCGCACTGCCACGCACACTGAGCCGATTATGCCGCGTCGCGTCCCGCGGTGCTATCATCGCCCGCATGATGAAGCCCGAGGTCGTCCTCGCATCCGCCTCCCCGCGCCGTCGCCGGCTGATCGGCTGGCTCGGCCTTCCGGTGCGCGCCGTCGCCACCGACGTGCCCGAGGACATCCCTCCCGGCTGCGAACCCGTCTCCCTCGCGCTCGGGCTTGCCGCCGACAAGGCGCGCGCCGCGAACGGCGCCGGCAGCCTCGTCCTGGCCTTCGACACGATCGTCGTCCACGACGGCGAGATCATGGGCAAGCCCCTCGACGAGGCGGACGCGTGGCGTATGCTGCGCGCGCTGTCGGGCGGGACGCACGAGGTGGTCACCGGCGTGGCGATAGCGGGGCCCGCCCCCGAACGAAGCGCCGGGTTCCCGGTGACCACACAGGTGTCGATGCGCGTGCTGACGGATGAGGCGATCGCGGCATGGATCGCGGAGGGTGAGGCGCTCGGCTGCGCCGGGGCCTACAACATCGAGCGCCACCTCGCGAGCGTGGCCGACGACGAGTGCTTCCAGAACGTCGCGGGACTGCCGCTGTGCCACCTGTATGCGGCGCTCGCCCGCGATCGCGACCTGCGCGACGCGCTCACACCGCCGGTCGCCGCGTGCGATGCGGCGCTCGGCAGGCGCTGTACGCTGGGACCGCGCGTCTGCGAAGGCGCGCCCTAGGCGTAGCGCGCGGAGACGTAGCGCCCGATCAGCCCGCCCTTACGGCCACGACGATCATGCTCTCGTCGGCGGCCGCGTCGAGCGGACGGCCCTGATGGTCGCCCGCGATCGCGACGTCCCGAAACCCGGCGCTCTCCAGTTCGCGCGCGATCATCGCGGGCGGCATGGCGAAGTGCAGCGACCGGCGGCTGCGCACCGACCACCCTCCCGAGGGATCCGCCTCGAGCGTCTTCGGCCAGCTCTCGATGGTGTGCGCACCGTCGCGCACGGACGCATCGCGAATGAGCGTCACGAAGTCGAAGAGCACGCCGTCGCCTTGGGCGGTGTAGTCGAGCAGGCGGATGAAGAACTTGTCGCCCGCAGGCGTCTCGCGGAACACCGGCGTCATCGTGCGGATGCGCTGCGAGATGAGCCGCTCGTGATTGAGGTAGTGCAGCACGAGCACGCCGCCGGGGCGGAGCGCTGCCGCGAAGTCGCGCAGCGCGTCGTGCAGGCCGCGCAGCGAGCGCACGTGCGGGAGCGCGTTGCCGGTGCAGGTGACCGCGTCGACCCGCCCGCCGACGATGCGCGCCACGTCCCCGAAGCCGCCCTCGACGATGCGGACGTCGCTGGCCAGCCGCGCTGCGTTCTCGCGGGCGAGCTCGAGCATGTCGGCGCTCGGGTCGATCGCCCNNGCCACCGACCGCACGCCGTGCTCCTCGAACAGCCGCCGGAAGAACGGGCCCTCGCGGTCGAGCCGCGCGTCCCAGTTCACGAGCTCGTCGTACTCACGCTCTTCGTTGTGCTTGCCGAAGCTCATGGCCGGTCCCTCCCGTGGTCCGAAGCCACGCCCGCGTGCGTGCGAAGCCTCACTCCTCGAGCCTGAAGATCCTCACCGCGTTGGCCCGCAGCACCAGATCGCGTTCGCGTTGCGAGAGACCGAGCTCTTCGAGGGTGCGCCGCTGCTGGAAGGCGATCCACTTCCGGTACGGCCCGGTGGTCCCCGAGTCCGTGCCGAACAGCACGCGCTCGGGGCCGAGCGCGGTGAGCGCGCGGTCGAAGACCTGCGCCAGCGTGTACCCGTGCGGGTCGTAGTCCATCCAGTTGTTCGTGCCCGACGAGTCGAGGCACACGTTCTTGCACTGGTAGCCGAGGCGGAGCGCCTCGTGCAGATACCCCGCTCCGAAGTGCGCGATCACAAACGGCATCTCGGGGTAGTCGCGCGCCACGGGCGAAAGGTCGGTGGGATCGGCGTAGCGCAGGTCGCCCGACGGGTCCACGGTCACGCCGTAGTGGACGGTGATCGCAGCGCCGAGTGCGGCGGCCTTCTCGAAGAACGGGCGGCACGCCGGGTCCGAGAGGTGGAAGCAGCGATTCACCGGATAGAGTTTCACGCCTTTGAAGCCGGCCGCCATCTCGCGCTCGAGGAGCGCCGGGGCATCGGGCGTGCGCGGATCGATGTTGCACAGCGCGGAGACCCTCCCCGCCGAAGCGGTGATGAAGTCGCGCGTGTACTGCGAGTCGGGCCACACCGACACGACGACCGCGCGCGCGATTTCCGCGTCGTCGAGCCGGGCTGCGTACCACTCGGCCATCTCGGCGGCCTCGAGGTCGGGCAGGGTCTCCTGACGCCGCCCCCACTTCCCGTCCTCGAGCGCCTTCTTCCACCGCGGGTGCGCGCCTGCGTCCTTCTCGACGATCTCGCGGAAGAGCGGTACCGAGAACAGGTGGACGTGCGCGTCTATGGTGTCGCCCACGACGGTCGGTGGCGCTTGTGGACGCGCAGGAGCGCGCCTGTCTTCGGCCGCCTTCACCCGACAGGGCCCCCGGCGACCGTACCCGGGTACGGCGGGTACGGCACGATGATCGCCATGATGATGTAGGCCACTATCAGGCTGCCCATGCCCATGACGGTCAGCGCGAGGAATGCGATGCGCAGCAGCGTGACGTCGACACCGAAGTACCCGGCGAGACCGCCGAGCACCCCTGCCACCCACTTGTCGTCGCGCGACCGGTAGAGCTTCCTCCCGCGCACGGGGGGGCTCGGCAGGCGCCGCCCGGTCTGCGCCCAGACGATGAGCGCCACGCCGAGCAGCACCAGGCCGATGCCGAGCGCGGCCTTGCTCATGACTTCCAGGATCTCCATCAGCGGCCAGGGCAGGATATCGAGGCTGCGCATGCCGGTGAACACGCCGATCACCACGAGCACCGCTCCAAAGATCACCCACCCCGTACCGTCGTGGTCGTTGGGGGAAACAGGCCCACGTTCGTCGCTCACGGTCTTCTCCTCCTAGTAGTACTCGACGGTCACGGACCCGATGCCGGCCGTGAGCGCGATGTCCCAGTACGCGCCCCTGCCGCTGAAGCCGTCACTCTCCCAGACGCGGGTGTCGCCATCGTCCGACCGGTCCCATCCACCGCGCATCGAGACGTCGGTGAGGCCGGTGCTCGCGGACACGCGCACCGATTCGCCCTCGGGCACCTTGATGGTGATCGACGAGACGCCGATCTCGATCTTCGCCGGAACGCCGGTGCGGAGCCCCGCAGCGCCAGCCTCGCCCAGCGTGACGATCCCGCGGGAGACGCCCGCCTGCACGCTCAGGCCGGTGAGGGCGAGGTCGCGCAGGTCGGCATCGTAGGAGCTGACGCCGGTCTCGATCGTGAGGTCCCACTCGACGTCGCGGTCGAGGGCCACCTCGAGGCCGGCGTCTCCTCCGCTGGGTATCCAGACGCCCGAGCCCGTTCCAACCCTCACCTCGGCCGACGAGTCGGTGGTGCGCACGTCGAACTCGGGCGCGAACGGCGACCGTCCGCGAGCGGTGACCAGCTCGTCGCCTGCCAGCACGTCGAGGGTGCCGACGCCGGCTTCGATCGTGGCCTCGCCGCTGCGGATCCCGGCCTCGTGTTCCGCCTCGAAGTCGAAGCTCTCCACCTCGCCGCCGGTCCACAGCATGGGAGGCCACCCGGTCGTCGGCGTGAGCACCAGTACGCCGTACGCGAGACCCGCAAGCACGAGCAGGCTCGAGAGGACCCGCAGCCACGTGGCGCGGATGCCCTTGCCGATGAGATCCACGCCGATGACGACCAGCAGCAGTGGCCACAGGCGAAGGAGATTCAGCCACACGTTCCATCCGATGACGCCGAGCATCTGGGCCTGGAGCACCAGACCGAAGCCGATCGTCACGAGCCCGTCGGCCGCCTCCTTGGCGTCCCACCCTCTCGCCGTGCGCCTGAACAGCTGGCGAACGCCGAGCGCGACGATGATGAGCGGCCAGAAGCGCCACACGCCGAATCCCGGCACGAACTGGTTCACCAGCAGCAACCCGCCGATGACGATGAGCGCGACGCCCCAGTTCACCGCCGCATGCCCGCGCGGACGCGGCGCCTCCGGCTGCTCGGGAGCCAGGGGCGGCCCGGGCGGAGCTGCCGCAGGGGGTACGGGAGCCGCGGGTGGCGGCCCCTCACCGGGCATGCCGGTGACGTCATTCGGTTCGGACATGATCGCCCCTTGTCGTCTGTGCGGGTATGCCGCCCGCGCTCACCGGTCAGGCGCCGGGTTGTGACTCCGCGGCGTCCAGAGACCTTGATACCCGAAGTCGGGAGATGCGCCTCCGCCGGACCGCCTCCACCCGGACCGTCAGCCGGTGGTGCGTGATGCTCTCTCCCCCCACGGGGATGTGGCCGAGCTCCACCAGCACCCACCCCGCGACCGTCTCGTACTCGTCCGAGAGCGGCAGGTCCCAGCCGAGCGTCTCGTTGGCCTCGTGCACTGAGAGCAGCCCGTCCACGACCCATTCGTTGTCGCCAACCGCCGTGATGTAGCGACGCTCGCGGTCGAACTCGTCCACGATCTCGCCGATGATCTCCTCCACGATGTCCTCGATGGTCACGATGCCTGCGGTCCCGCCGTACTCGTCGACGACCACCGCGAGATGGTTTCGCGCCGCCTGCATGTCCTTGAGCATCACGAGGATCGGCTTCGTCTCGGGCACGAACACCGCGGGGCGGACGAAGGCCGACACCGGCACGTCGAGACGGCCTTCCGAGACCGGGCCGACGAGGTCTTTGAGCATCGCGATGCCGACGATCGTGTCCGCGTCACCATGGAAGACCGGAAGACGCGAGAAGCCCGATGTGCGAAACGTGGTGATCGCTTCGGAGACCGGCGTGGTGTCCTCCAGCATCCGCGTATCCACCCGGGGCACCATGATCTCCTTCGCGACCATGTCTCCGAGCTCGAAGATCTCGTGGATCATGCGCTTCTCGTCGTCGAGGAGCGTGCCCTGCTCGGTCACGAGGAGCTTGATCTCCTCTTCGGTCACGCCGGGACGCACCGAGCCGGGCCGGACGCCGAGCAGCCGTGCAACGGCGTTGGTCGAATGCGAGAGCACCCATATCAGCGGTGCGGTGACCGTCTGCAGGATCGTCACGGGGCCCGCGACCGCCTTGGCGACACTCTCGGCACGCTGCAGCCCGAGCCGTTTGGGAGCGAGCTCGCCGAAAACGAGCGTGAGGTACGAGATCGCGATGGTGACGAGGAAGACGGCGAGGCCCGAGGCGACCGAAGTCACCCACGGGATGGCGAGCGACTCGAGCCACACGCGCATCGGTTCGGCGAGCGTGACCGCAGCCGTCGCCGACGCGCCGAATCCCACGAGGGTGATGCCGACCTGGATGGCGGCGAGGAAGCGCGAGGGGTCATCGGTGAGCCGAAGCACCGCGCGGGCGCGCGCGGAGCCCTCGTCCGCCTCCATCTTGATGGCGGCGCGCCGGGCGCTCACGAGGGAGATCTCGGCTGCGGCGAAGTAGCCGTTCACCGCGATGAGCACGACGACGAGCGCGATCTCTCCGAGTGTCCCGTCCATGGCCTAAGGGTAGCAGGTCACGGGGTACGGCGCGGGCGCCGGTGCGGGTGAGACAGGACACCGAAGTGCGTGGCGCCGCGATTCGCTCTCACTGGCCGGCGGCAGGATTGATCTTGTGGAGCACGAGCGCGATGAGCGCGAGGCGCCGGCCACGATCCTGACAGCTGTCGACGAACCGCCCCACGGCCTCTCTCGTCTCCGGGGCCGGGCGGTAGCGGATGAGTCCGCCGGCCCGGGACAGGATGCGCCCGTCGCACAGGGCCTCTACCTCGGGCGTCAGCTCCTCGGCACGGCGACCGAGACGGGACGCGAGGCCCTCGAGGTCGAGGACGGCGTCGGGGTTGCGGTGGAAGAACACGAGGATATCCCACGTCAGAAGCGACCGGACGTGCCTGTCGACGAACTCCATAACGGCGGGACCCAGGACCCCTTCGAGGTCGTACACGACCGCCCTTTCGATGGCAGCTGGCTGCGCGACCACACCCCGCGGCATGCCGTAACTCCGACGCACGGCACCTCATTCAGTGTAAACCATGCGGGTTGCCCGGACTACCGCCGTTAGGCAGCGTCCCACGCACTGAGGCGGCGCCGGACCAAGAGGACGGCCTTGGTGCCGGAACGCTACTTGATCGTGATGACGTCGAGCATGACCGCGAGGAAGTGCATCACGCTTCCGGCCAGGACCCACAGATGCCAGACCGCGTGCATGAACCTCACACGCTTGAGTACGTAGAATGCGGTGCCCACGGTGTAGGCCAGACCTCCGCCGACGAGAAGCCAGCGGCCCGCCTCCCCGAGGTTCTCCCACAGCGGGCCGATGGCCGTCATCGCCAGCCAGCCCATCACCAGGTAGACGGCGGCGGAGACCCACTTCGGACGGTAGACCCAGGCCGCCTCGAACGCGATGCCGACGATGGCGAACAGCCAGATGATCGAGAACAGCCACCAGCCGCCCTGTTCGCGGATGGTGACGAGCGTGAACGGTGTGTACGTGCCGGCGATGAGCAGGTAGATGCTCGCGTGGTCGATGATCTTGAAAACGTGCCGCGCGCGCTCGTTGGTGATCGCGTGATAGAGCGTCGACGCCAGGTACAGCATGATCATCGTCGTGCCGTACACGATGGCGCTGGCGAGCTGCCAGCCGTCGCCCCACATCGCCGCGACGAATACGAGGATCGCCAGTGCCGCGATGCTTAAGGCGGCGCCGATACCGTGCGTGACGGCGTTTGCGATCTCCTCACCGAGGGAGTACGTCCGGTGTTGCCGCTTGTGGGGGATGACGGTGGGCAGATACTCGCCGTTCACGCTCTCGGCGTTCGGGTTCTCGGGTGCTTCGGTCATGGCTCCCCTTCGCATCGTGGCACACACACTCTATTCCGCACCGCGCGCGCTGTCATCTCCGGGCAGCGTGCTACGCTGGTCGCGACCTCACTGAGCGGAGGGGGCATCATGTGCGAGTTCTGCCATCAGCACGGTGACGGTAAGACGTGGTATCTCCAGGCGGAGAACTACGCCATCGACCTGTCCCGGGACCTCGAGCGCCGGGAGTACGTGATCGACTTCGTGACCGGCTTCTCGGACCGCATGAAGCGCAACGTGAAGCTGCTCGAGGCCGTGAAGTCCGCGCCAAGGCCGGTGCGCGCGGCATTCCGCTCGGTCGCCACGCCCCGGCAGAAGCGCGACCACTTCGGGCAGCCGGTGCCGATCGAGGAGTGCGAGCGCATCTTCGACATCGCCACTTCGATCGTGCAGATGCCGTGCGTGTGCCGCCATTTCGCGGGCGCGCCGGAGCGCGGTTACTGCCTCGGCATGACCGTGGTGCCCGCCGACGATGTCTACGCCGAGGCGTTCCGCGGCTTCGAGGACGGCCCCGACACTCCCGCGTTGCAGCGCCTCACCCGCGACGAGGCGATGGGCGTGCTGCGCAAGGCCGAGCGAGAGGGGCTGATGCACTCGGTCTGGACGTTCAAGACGCCGTTCATCGCCGCCATCTGCAACTGCGACCTGGCCAGCGGCTGCATGGCCATGCGGACGACGCTCGAGTTCGACTACCCCACGATGTGGAAGGGCGAATACCGCGCCGTGTCAGACCCGACGAGCTGCACCGGCTGTCGCGCATGCGTCGAGCGCTGTCCGTTCTCGGCGATCACGCTCGGGCCGGATCGCATCGCGGCGGTGGACCCCGAGGCCTGCTACGGCTGCGGCATCTGCCGCTCGGCGTGTCGGCCGGGGGCCTTGTCGCTCATCCCCCGGGGGGCATGAGGCGTTTCGCCGGGCACCTCAGGTGGCGGACGCCCGATCCGGCGCGGGGCCTTCTCCGGCCTCGAGGCAGCTGTTCGGCAGGTGCAGCATGAAGATCGATCCGCTGCCCAACTCGCTTGAGACGCTGATCGTCCCGCCGAGCGACGCGGCGATCCGCCGGCTCGCCGGCAGTCCGATACCGGTCTCGGAATCGTGCACGCCCGACTCGTCGAAGACGGTGGCGGCGACTTCATCGGCGAGGCCCGGGCCGGTGTCGGCGACCGCGATATCCGTCGACTCGTCTTCCCTGCGGGAGACGGTGATGGTGACGCCCCCGTGCTCGGTGAGCCGCACGGCGTTGGAGAGCAGGTTCAGCAGTATGCGCTGCACCCTGTAACGGTCCGTCAGCACGTCGACCGGGCGGGCGGCAGCGACGACCTTGAGGAACAGACCCTTCTCCTGAGCGAAGGAGTCGAGACCGAAGGCCACCGACTCCACGAGCGCGACGAGGTCGAACGACTCCGGCTCGCACTCTGACTCGGCCTGCTCGGTGCGCTGGTCCTCGATGAGGCCCTTCACGAACGTGGTCAGCCGCCGGCCGGCGTCGCGCACCATCGTGAGCTGGCGTCCCTGCTCTTCGGTGAGCTCGCCCGTCATGCCTTCCAGCATGAGATCGGAGAACCCGGTGATGGTCTGCAGGGACGTCCGCATCTCCTGCGCGAGGTTGGCGAGCACTATGTCCCGTGCGACCGTCGCATGCTGCAGTTCCGTGTTGGCGCGCAAAAGGTCCTCGGTGCGCTGCGCGACTGTGTGCTCGAGTTCGCGGCGATGCCGCTCGAGCTCGTGCTCCATGCGCTTCTGGTCCGTCGTGTCGTGAACCATGAAGTACAGGAGCGCACGGCCGCCGACGGTGATGATGCCGGTGTGGAGCTCGACCTCGCGTATCGTGCCGTCGCCGCGACGGTGGCGGCTGGGGAAGCGCTCCCTCGAGCCGTCCACGGCGCGCTGCATCTCGGAGCGCAGGGAGTCGGGCTGGAGCGCGTCGATCTGCAGCACGCTCATGGCCAGCAGCTCATCGCGGTCGAAGCCATAGAACGCGCACGCGGCGGGGTTGGCGTCGACGATCTGCGTCGTCCGGGGCTCGACGAGCAGCATCGGCACCGCGCTGCCCTCGAAGACGGCGCCGTACCGCTGCTCGCTCTCCTTGAGCTCCCGTGCCGTGACAAGGTCGGCGAGCATCGCGGCAGCGCGCGCGCCGACGATCAGGAAGACCGCGGTGGTACCGGCGATGTCCGAAAGCGGCGCTCGCCACGCGGCGCCGAGCACTCCGATGCGCCGCTCGTTCGCGTCGGTGAGCGCGACCGCCACGTACGCCCGGTAGCCCCCCTCCGCGATCCAGGGATCGTCGGGGTGGGACTCGCCGAGCCCATCGGGGATGCACACGATCTGCCGCCCGGCGAAGGGGACCGGCAGCACGTCCGGCACCGTCTTCCTGGTGTCCGCGTCGTCGAAGCAGCTGCGCGAGGCAATCACCCTGAGCTCCGGCGGGTCGTCCTCCTCGGCCTCGGCAACGTACGCGCAATCGGCGCCCACAAGGTCGAGCAGGTACGCGACCGTGTCGTCGAGCGTCTGGCGCGTGGCGCGATCGAGCCCCGCGGGCCGCAGCCCTTCGGAGCCCGATGCGACGCGCGAGGTCGGCATGGCGATCACGAAGACGACCGCTCCGGCGACGCCCCCGCCCGCTGCGCGCATCGGGACGACCATGAGCGTCGTCTCGACGACGTCGCCGTCGGCCCGACGAAGCCGCATGCGCATGTCGAAGGTGGGGTCGGCCTCGTCCGCGCGGCCGAGCACGATGGTCCACAGGTCGGTGCCGTCGTGAGCGATGATCCGCGGACCGGGGTGCAACAGGGGCGTCGTGGCAGCGTTGGCGGTGAGGATCCCGCCGTCCGCGCCGTAGATGACGAAGGGCACGGACTGCGACTCGGAAAGCGCCACCACGAGCGGGCGCACGCCGTGAGCGTGCGCTCCCGCGACCATCTCGGACCGGAGACTCCCGTCAGCCGACATGCACCCTCCTCAGCCCCCCGGTTTCACTGCTGACGATAGCACGGAGGGCGGACACCGGCACGAGCGGACGGCAGGGTGCGGCTCAGCGCGCGGGCGGTCTGCCCCACCGGTGGACGATCATCACGCCCGCGATGGCCACGGCGCCGCCGGCGACCACGAGGAGCCGCGGCACTTCGCCGATCCACAGGAACGCGATGGCGATAGCGAGCACGGGCGACAGGTACAGGCTCACGGAGAGCACGGAGGCCGGCATGCGCGCGAGCGCGAAGGACCAGGCGAGGTACGCGATCGCCCCCGGGAACACCCCCAGGTACACCACGGCGGCTGTTGCGGCGACGGGCGCCGTGGGCACCGTCTCGATGAGGCTCGGCAGCCAGACGAGCATCGGCACGACGCCGGCCCAGATGGCGTACGACGTGAACTCGAGCGGCCGGTACCGCCCGAGCAGCGGCTTGGAGACCACGAAGTACGCGGCGGTCGACACCGCGGACACCAGGATCAGCAGCGCCCCGGGCTCGAAGTGCAGCCCGCCGCCTTCGCCGAGCGTGATCAGCGCGACTCCCGAGAACGACACCGCGATGCCTGCCCAGCCCCACACGGTGAGACGCTCGCCGAGGAACGCGGCGGCCAGGAGCGCAGTGAAGACCGGCCCGGCCGCGATGATGAGGCTCGCCGCGCCGGCGCTCACGCTCTGCTCGCCGAAGTTGAGCGCGACGTGATAGATGGAGATGCCGAGGATGCCCGCAAGCACGATGCGCGGCACGTCCTCCCATCTCGGCAGGCGCATGCGCACCGCGAGGGCGTACGCCGCGAGCACGATGGAGGCCACGCCGAAGCGCAGAAGCGCCAACTCGCCGGGGCCGTAGCCCGTGAGTCCCTCCTTGATGCCCGCGAACGCCGAGGCCCACAGCACGAGCGTGATCGCGATGGCGAGACCGGTGCGATGGTCGCGGCTGCCGGTGCTCACGCGGACGTCACTCGAACTTCAGGAGCTTGATGCCCGCGGCGAGCGCGACGGCAGCGAACCCCAGCAGCACCGCGATCGGCAGTGCGGCGGCGGCAAGTCCCTGATTCCGGGCCACCACGTCGGTCAGCCCGATCATCGCCCAGCCCGCAGGGGTGAACCTGGCGAGCGTCTGCATGAACGGCGAGACGATCTCGAGCGGCCAGAAGCTGCCCCCGATCATGGAGAGACCGACGGATATGAGCGGGCTCAACCCGGCGAACTGGTCTCGCGAGCGCACGACCGAGGAGACGAGCACGGCAAGGCCGGTCACGGCCAGTATGTACGCGACGAGGAGGAGCGTGACCGCGACGGGGTCGGCGCCCCAGGGCACCCGGAAGAGCGCCACGCCGACACCCACGAGCACCGCCGCCTGCGCGAGCGCGGTCATCACGATCCCCGTGATCTTGCCGCCGATGATGGTGGCCTTCGACGTGGGCATCACGAGCAGCCGCCGGAGCGTGCCCTGCTCGCGCTCCTCGAGGATGCCTGCGGCGCCGCCGAACGTGACGAACATGATGAACATGACCGTGAAGCCCGTGGAGTACTGCGTGTTGGTCGGCGCCATCTCGGCATCCCCGCGGACCTCCGACGCGATGACGGTCTGCCCCGTCACGCCCACGGGCGGCACGGGCTCCCACAGGCGGTCGGCCGCCGCGTAGTCCTCGAACCGGAGCGTGGGCATGCCCCCGGACCCCCCGCCCGCGATCGATTCGGCTGCGAACGCGGCCGCCACGTTGCCCGACATCCGGGTCGTGACCCCCTGGAGGACCGCGCTCGTGGCCCAGGCGGTGTCGGAGGCGGGGTCGCGCAGCACCTCGATGGCCGCGCTGCCGCGCAGCACGTCGTCGCCGAAGCCCGCGGAAAGCACGACCGCAAGCCCCGCCTCGCGTTCCTCCACGCGCCTCTGCGCCTCGGCGCGCTCCACCATCTCCACCTCGAGCGATGGCTCCTCGTCGATGAGCGTCGCGACCTGCCCGGAGAGCGCGCTTGCGTCCTCGTCGACGAGCGGCACGATCACGGCGGTCTGCTCGGCGCCGCCGAACGCGGACCCGAACACGAGGGTGAGCGCCAGCGGCAGCACGATCATCCCCACGAGCTCCGCGGGGCTTCGGAAGATCTGCTGGATGTTGAGCCACCCTATGGCGAGTATCCGGCGCATCACTCGTACCTCAGCCGCCACACGCCGAACGCGGTCAGGGCCACGCCCATCACCAGCAATATCGCGACGTACGGCACCACGCTGCCGAGCGGGTCGCCCTGCATGAGACCCAGGTAGCCCTCAAGGGTCCAGTACACCGGGCTGATCGCCTGGAGCGGCTTCATCCACGCCGGCATGAACTCGGCGGGCAGCATCGAGCCGCCGACCGCGCCGAACAGCATGATCACGGCCGGACCGATCCCGCCGATGGCGCGCTCGGTCTTGCCGAGCGCGGCGAGCGCCATGCCGAGGCCGGTGGCCGCGACGGCCTCCGAGAGGCCGAGCGCGATGGTGCCGGCGGGATGAGCTCCCCAGTCGACGCGGAAGAGCAGCTGCGTGCCGAGATACAGCACCAGGAACTGTCCGGCGGCTACCGAGAGGGTGCCGAGCGCCTTGCCGCCGACGACCTCGGCGCTCGTGGTGGGCGTCGCCAGCGCCCGGGCAAGCGTCTGCTCGCGCCGCTCTTTCACGAAGGTGAAGGCCCCGAACATCGCCGTGAACAGCAAGAACATCGCGGTCTGGCCGGCGGCGTAGAAGTCGATCATGCCGATGGTCTTCCCGGAGTCGATCTCGCGGTCGTCGATGCGCACGGCATCGAACGACATCGCGTGATCGCCCCCGTCGGGAGCGCCCGGCGCAACGTCCGGTCCCCCGGACAGCCCCGCGTCCTCAAGCGCCGCCTCCACGCTTGCCCTCACGACCTGTCCCGCCGAGAGGTTCGCTGCAGCCGCACGCGCGACGCCCGCCCAGATGCCCGCGACCACCTCGGAGCCGGGATCCTGCAGCACCTCGAGGGAGACCGGTTCGCCGGTGGCAAGCCGGTCGGAGAACTCGGGCGGGATGACGAGCGCCGCGACGAGGTCGCCGCGCTCCACGGAGGACCTGACGCCGGCGACGTCATCGGTCACCTCGATGTTGAACAGTTCCTGCAGCGTGTCGACCTCCGTGATGCCCTCGGAGAAGTCCGCGCCCGCGCCCCCCTCGTCCTCGTTCGCGATGGCGACGGGGATGTCCGCGATCTCGCTCTCACCGACGCCGCCGAGCGCGGAGCCGAGGATGAAGATGAGCGCGAGCGGCATCCCGAGCATGATCAGGAAGGCGGCCTTGTCCCGGACGATCAGACGGAAGTCCTTCGCGGCGATGTGGAAGACCTTCGGCACGTCAGTCCCTCAGGCTCTTGCCGGTGAGACGGAGGAAGACGCTCTCCAGGTCGGGCTCGGCGACGGTGACCGACACGACGTGAGCGCCGTCGGACTCGAGCGCCTGGATGAGCCGGCCGAGCAGCGCGCCGCTGCTCGCGGTGAGGACGCGGATCTCGCCGTCGGCCCGATCGGCGCTCTCGACGCCGTCGATCGTCCGCACCCGCTCGAGGACGGTGTCGCTCACCCCCTCGACCCCGACCGTGATCACGTCCATGCCGCCCACGACGTTCCGAAGCTCGCCCAGGGTGCCCGACGCGATGATGCGGCCGTGGTCCATGATGGCGATGCGGTCGCAGAGCAGTTCGACTTCCTCCATGTAATGGCTCGTATACAGCACCGTCATGCCCGAGCGGTTGAGCTCGCGCACGGTCTCGAGGATGTGGTTGCGGCTCTGCGGGTCGATGCCCACAGTGGGCTCGTCCATGAGCAGCACGGTCGGCTTGTGCAGGATGCCCGCCGCGATGTTGATGCGGCGCTTCATACCGCCCGAGTAGTTCTCGATGCGCTCCTTCGCCCGGTCGGCGAGACCGGCGACCTCGAGCGCGTCGGCGACGGCTTCTTTGAGGGCCGATCCGCCCAGACCGTACATCCGGCCCCAGAACATGAGGTTCTCGGCGGCCGTGAGCGCGGGGTAGAGCGCGATCTCCTGCGGCACCACACCGAGCGCGCGCTTGACGCCGAGCGCGTCGGTCCGCGCCGCGTGGCCGTCGACGAAGACCTCTCCCGCGGTGGGCTCGATGAGACACGAGATCATCGAGATGGTGGTGGTCTTGCCGGCGCCGTTGGGTCCGAGAAGCCCGAACATCTCGCCGCGCGCTATCTCGAACGAGACGTCGTCAACGGCCGCCAACTCGCCGAAACGCTTCACGAGTCCCGAAACGGAAACGATCGCGTCCATCGGTGCCCCCCCGAACGTCCGCCTGCGTGCCGTGGCCGATTCTACGCTAACAGGCAGAGACCGCAACGGCCGACTGCATAAGAGCAGTCGGCCGTTGGATAAGGCTGGTGGACGAGATCGGATTCGAACCGACAACCCCCTGCGTGCAAGGCAGGTGCGCTCCCGTTGCGCCACTCGCCCGTATCGCCATGAGGCGACGTGCAGCGGAGAGTATAGCACCTCATCCGCCTGAATCCTCATCGGCGGCTGCCAGCCGGAAACAAGGACGGCAGGCTGTGAATCAGCCTGCCGTCCTGTCCGCTCATCACCGGGGCGGCCTTCGCACCGCCCGAGTCGCCCCTCCAAAGGGCCATCCTGAGGAGCTCTTGGCCAGGTGAGCTTGAAACCCTCCCGGCCGCACCCCTGAGATTCTCCAGAGGCTTATGCCCGGTATCCCGCCGGTCGCGCTACAGACTGACTGAACTGATTGCACGGACACTGCACGTACACGAACAGTAGGTGACAGGTAGACTCTCACGAACCGATCAAGATCACATGCGTGTCCGGCGAGACCCTTCATCCACCGCCCCGGTGAAAAAACCGTCAGAGACGACCATCCGATAGGCTCACCTCGCTCGATCGCGTGGGGTCGGCGCTTAAGGCGCCTTATCTGTTACATACCCGCATCCGCAGCCCCGTCACCGAAGCGCGTCCAGGGCCGCGCGAAGATCGTCTTCGGAGACCTCTCCGACGATCATGTCCCTCTGCGTGCCGTCGCTGTCCAGCAGCACGAACGTCGGCACGTACTGGACCGCGAACCGCGCGCCCAGGCTTGCCGCATCGGGGTCCGTGTCGGCGTTCAGCAGACGGAACTCCACCTTGCCTTCGTACTCGGTCTTGAGCCTGTCGACCACAGGCGCCATCGTCTGGCAGCTGGGTCACCAGTCGGTGTAGAACTCGTAGAGCACGGGGATACCCGAGGTGGTCACCGCGGGTGCGGCGGTCGCGACCGTGCCGTATTCGACCTCGCCGTCCCATGCGGCCATACCGCCGGAGTAGTCGTAGACCTCCTCGAAGCCCATCGACCGCAGCGTCTCCGCCACGACCGCGCTCCGCTCGCCCGTCGCGCAGTACAAGACGACGGGAGCCGTGCGATCCCACGCCTCGGCGATCGCGGCTGCGTTGGCGATCGGCACGTTCTCCGCGCCGGGGATACGCGCCCCTGCGAACTCGCCGGCGGTGCGCACGTCGATCACGCGCACGCCGTCGGCCTGCAGCTCACGCAGCCCCGCAGCATCGACCACGCCGCCGCCGCCACTGCCCGAGCACGCCGCGACGAGCGCGACGGCTCCCAGGGTCGCGATGAGCGCCATCGCACGCAACCCGCTTCTCACTCGCCTCATTCAACCTCCGAACGTCTCGGACGCATCGTCGTGCGTCTTCGCGCCATTAATACCCTATGGGGTATGCGCCAAGCAAGCCCCGTGCCGCATGCTTGTTTCGGCCCGCCGAAGCTGGCAGAGGGTAAGATGTCACCGTAGGCGCTCGCAGCCGGCACTCATCGACACAGCGCGCGAATCGAGGCCATGGAACCCCAGCCCCACCTGTCGGTCGCACCATCCCCGGACTCGCCCCCCTTTCGGGGAGAGTTGCTGGGCGCCGACCGCCTGTCCGAGGCCGCACGGTCGCTCGGCGAGCACCAGCGGCTGACTCCCCGCCCCGTGCGGGGCACGCCGTTGCTGTCGCTCGTCGATAAGGCGGAGCGCGAGCTCATCGCGGTCTACCGCGGTCTGGCCGCCGACGCGCGCGAGGACCGCCCCGTCCCGCCGGCGGCGGAGTGGCTCCTCGACAACTTCTATCTCATCGAGGAGCAGATCCGCCTCGTGAGGGACGACCTCCCCGTCGGGTACGGCGCGAAGCTGCCACGCCTCGCCGAGGGACCGTTCGCGCATCTCCCCAGGACGTTCGAGGCCATGGCCGTGCTCGTCATGCACTCCGACGCGCGCGTCGATCGCGAGCGGCTCGACCTCTTCGTCGAGGCGTATCAGGAAACGGCCCCCCTGCGTATCGGCGAGATCTGGGCGTTGCCGATCATGCTGCGCATCGTGCTGGTCGAGAACCTCCGGCGCCTCGCGCTGCGCGTCTACGCCGACCACCGGTCCACGGTCGACGCCGACTCGTTCGCCGACGGCATCCTCGGCGCCACACCTCTCGGCGAGGATGAGGTGGCGCGGCGGCTCGCCTCGTTCGGCGTGTCGGCCGACGCGGCGCCCGAGCCGTTCCTCGTGAGGCTCGCGCAGCGGCTCACCGGGCAGGACGAGGCGCTGCTCCCGCTTTCGGGGTGGCTCGACGCCGCGCTGGCCGCCCGCGCGGAAGCGCTCGCACCGCTCATCATGCGCGTGCACCAGACGCAGGCCGCCGATCAGGTCTCGGTGGCGGCGGCCATCACCGCCATCCGCATGCTCGGCGCCCTCGATTGGCGTGACTTCTTCGAGCGCACGAGCCTGGTCGAACGGACGCTCGAGCACGACCCGGCGGGCGTCTTCGCGCGCATGGACTTCCAGAGCCGCGACCGGTACCGCCACGCGATCGAAGGCCTGGCCGAACGCTCGAAGCTCGACGAGATGGCGGTGGCGCGCGAGGCCGTAGCCGAGGCGAGAAGCGCGCTCGGCCGCGACCCCGCGGACATCGTCCGCGGGCACGTCGGCTATCACCTCATCAGCGGCGGGCGGTTCGCCTTCGAGAAGCGGATCGGCTACCGGCCCCATGCCCGCGAGCGCCTGTACCGTGGTCCGCTCGCGCGCCGCGGCCTCATCTTCTCGGGCACCATCGCGCTCGTGACCGGCGGGCTCTCGGCCGCCGCCGGGCTGTTCGCCGCCACCGCGACCGGTCAGGTGGCGGCAGGGATCGCCCTCGGCGCCCTGGCCCTGCTGCCGGCATCGGATATCGCGCTCGTCCTCGCAAACCGCCTGGCGGCCTGGCTGTGGCCCGCACGCGTGCTCCCCAGGCTCGACTACCGCAAGCCCATCGCCCCCGAGCATCGGACCATCGTCGTGTACACGGCGCTGCTCACCTCGGCCGAGTCCACAGAGCACGTCATCGCCAACATGGAGGTGGGGTATCTCGCGAACGCCGACCCCAACGTCAGCTTCGCGGTGCTCGCCGACCTGAAAGGCGGTCCGTCCCGCGAGACCGCGGGCGACGCGGACGTGGTCGGCGAGGCGCTGCGCGGCATCCGCGAGCTCAACGAGCGCTACGGGCACGGACACGCGGGACCATTCGGGCTGTTCGTTCGCGGCCGGACCTGGAACGAGGCCGATGGCACGTGGATGGGCCGGGAGCGCAAGCGGGGGGCGCTCAGTGAGTTCTGCCGCCTGTTGCGCGGCGCTACGGACACGTCGTTCGAGGTCGTGGAGACCGGCGGCGCGACGCTGTCGTCCATCGCTTTCGTCATCACGCTCGACACAGACACCGTGCTGCCGCGCGACGGAGCCGGCATGCTCGTCTCCACCATCGCGCATCCGCTGAACCGCGCGGTCGTGGGTCCCGCCACGCGCACCGTCCGCCGCGGTTACGGCCTCGTGCAGCCGAGGGTGAGCATGTCGCTCGAGGGCTCGGAGGGCAGCCTGTTCGCGTGGCTCCACTCCGGCGTCACGGGGGTCGATCCGTATGCGGGGGCGGTCTCCGACACCTATCAGGACGTGTTCGGCGAGGGCTCGTTCACCGGGAAGGGCATCTTCGAGGTCGACGTGTTCAACGCCTCGCTCCAGGACCGCTTCCCCGAGAACACGCTGCTGTCGCACGACCTGCTCGAGGGATCCTACGTGCGGACCGCCCTCGCGTCCGACATCGAGGTGCTCGACGACCAGCCGGCGAGCTACATCTCCCACTGCGCACGCCTGCACCGCTGGGTGCGTGGCGACTGGCAGACGCTGCCCTGGCTGTTCGGCCGCGTGCCCACCCCCTCGGGGACCGAGCGCAATCCGCTCACGGCGCTCCACCGCTGGAAGATCGCCGACAACCTCAGGCGGTCGCTCTCGGCGCCGCTCGGGGTCGCTTTCGCGATCGCCGGGTTCCTGCTCGTGCCCGGGCATGCCGTGCTGTGGCTGGCGATCTCGCTCGCGGTCTTCTTCTTCCCCCTGCTGTTCGGGTTCGTGGACGGCGTCGTGCTCAAGCGAGGGGAGCAGGACACCTACCGCAACCGCAGCGTGTTCTTCGAGGACCTCAAGCGGGACGCGTTGCGGACGCTCCTCACCGTGGCGGTGATGCCGCACCAGGCCTACCTGATGACGGACGCGATCGTCCGTGCGCTGTGGAGGATGACCGTCACCCGTCGTGGCATGCTCGAGTGGGAGACCGCCGCCGAGGCCGAACGCCGACTCGGCACGACGCGACCCGGCGCGTTCGTCAAGCGCATGTGGCCGGCAAGCGTCGTGACCGCAGGCGCGGCGCTCGCCGTCGGCGCGCTGAGCGGCGCACAGGCGCTGCTGGCCGCCGCCCCGTTGCTCGCGCTGTGGTTCACCTCGCCGCTCGCCGCCTTCGTCGCGAGCCGCCCGACCCCCGTCCGAGAGCCCGAGCTCACCGCATCGGACTTACTCGCCATGCGGCGTGCGGCACGCAAGACATGGCGCTTCTTCGAGAGCTTCGTCACGCCCGAGGACCACTACCTGGCGCCCGACAACTTCCAGGAGGACCCGAAGGGAGAGGTCGCCCACCGGACGTCGCCCACGAACATCGGCCTGCAGCTTATCTCGTACGTCACGGCCCACGATCTCGGCTATCTGGAGATCACCGGGCTCGTCGCGCGCGTGTCGCACACGCTGCAGACGCTCGCCGGCATGGAGCGCTTCCGCGGGCACTTCTACAACTGGTACGACACGCTCACGCTCCAGCCGTTGCGTCCCACCTACATCTCCACGGTCGACTCCGGCAACCTCGCCGGACACCTCCTCACGCTGCGTCGCGCGCTACTCGAGATCGACGAACGCCCGGTGCTCGGCCCCGAGCTGCTCTCGGGGCTCGTCGACACCGCGCGCCTCGCGCTGGAGGAGCTCCCGGCCGAGGCCGAGGGCTCGCGCACCGCGCTCGAGGAGCTCCTCAGGCGCCTCAGCCTCGACAAGCCGCCCGGCAACCTGCCCGAGTGGCGCTCCCTCCTCGAAGGCCTCGATGCGCTCATCGGCGATGACGACTCCCTTGAGACCGCCAGCGTCGCCTTCGCGATCGCCTCGGCGCTCCACACGCTCGACGCGGTGGCGCCCTGGGCGCGTCATGTGCTCGCCGACAACGGCGCGGCGCACATCGAGCTCATGGCGCCGCTTCTCGCCGAAGTCCCGTCGCTCGCCACCCTCGCCGACGGCGTCGCCGGAACGGTGGCCGCGCTCCAGGAACGCGCGCGACGCGACGAGCGAAGCGCGCTGCTCGCACACGACGTGGACGCCGGATCCCGCCGGGCGACCACGCTGCTGGCCGAGCTCCGTCTCGCGGCGAACATCGCGCAGGAGATGTGGGAGCACACCGACTTCGGCATGCTCTACGACCGCGAGCGCGCCCTGTTCTCCATCGGCTTCAACACGGCCGAGGGCCGGCTCGACACCTCGTACTACGACATGCTCGCGAGCGAGTGCCGTCTGGCGAGCTTCCTCGCCGTGGCGCGCGGCGAGGTGCCGCAGGAGCACTGGTTCCGGCTCGGCCGGATGGTCACGCGCACCGGCGCCGGCCCTGCGCTCGTGAGCTGGAGCGCCTCGATGTTCGAGTACCTCATGCCGCTGCTCGTGATGCGCAGCTGGCCGGGGACGCTGCTCGACCGCACGTATGCGAGCGTCATCGCAAGGCAGATCCAGTACGGTGACCAGCGCGGCGTGCCATGGGGCGTGTCCGAGTCGGCGTTCAACGCCAAGGACGTCGAGCTCACGTACCAGTACCAGGCGTTCGGCGTTCCCGGGCTCGGCCTCAAGCGGGGCCTATCGGACGATATCGTCGTCGCGCCGTACGCCACGGTGCTCGCGCTGATGGTGGCCCCGTGCGCGGCGCTCGACAACCTCGCCGCGATCGCGCGCGAGGGCGGCGAAGGCCCGTTCGGCTACTACGAAGCCATCGACTACACGCCCGGCCGCGTGCCCGCAGGCAAGCGGCGCGCCATCGTGAAGGCGTACATGGCTCACCACCAGGGCATGAGCCTCGTCGCGCTCGGCAACATGCTCACCGGCTTCCGCATGCAGCGCCGTTTCCACGACGATCCGCTCGTCGTCTCGGCCGAACTGCTGCTGCAGGAGCGGGTGCCGCGACGCATCCAGGTCGTGCAGCCGCGGGTCGAGGAGGTCGAGTTCGTGCGGTCGGTGCGCGAGGTGCCGCCGCCGATCACGCGCGCCTACCCGCTTGCCGACACGCCCGTGCCCGCGACGCACTTCCTGTCCAACGGCGCGTACTCGGTGATGGTCACCAACGGCGGCGGCGGGTACAGCCACTGGCGCGAGTGCACGGTCACCCGGTACCGCGAGGACCTCACGCGCGACTGCTGGGGCACCTTCATCTACCTGCGGGACGTCGAATCCGGCCGCGTGTGGTCGGCGGCGTTCCAGCCCACGCTCGCTCCCGCGGACGACTACCACGTGACGTTCTCGGCCGACAAGGCGGAGTTCAGGCGCATCGACGGGGACGCCGAGACCCACACGGAGATCATCGTCTCGCCCGAAGACGACGTCGAGGTCCGCAGGATCACGATCGCGAACCACGGGCAGGAGCCGCTCGTGCTCGATGTGACGTCGTACCTCGAGGTGACGCT
>DCVQ01000021.1:43207-43511 GCA_002328745.1 Actinobacteria bacterium UBA2184 | reverse complement strand
GCCCTTCTGGGGCTTCTCCTTGGCCGTATCGGGGATGAAGATCCCCGACTTCGTCTGCTCCTCGGCCTTGGACGGCTTGACGACGACGTTATCGAACAGCGGCTTCAGATTCATGCTCTACCCTCCTGCTCCCGTTGCCTCTCGGCGTGGACAGTCCCGGCACCGTGTGCAGGGCACAACGGATACCTATGTACCCAATCGCGTGGACGTTGGCACTCATGCGTGCCGAGTGCCAACAGAGGCGATTCTAGGCCGAACCATGATGGGAACGCAAGTGCCGCACAGGGATAATCTGATGTGCGGA
>DCVQ01000021.1:38038-43183 GCA_002328745.1 Actinobacteria bacterium UBA2184 | reverse complement strand
GCGTCGGCCGAGAGGCCGAGCACCCGACCGGCGGCGAGATGATCGTGCGCCGCGGCGGCGATCATCGAGGCGTTGTCGGTGCACAGGTCGAGCGGCGGCACGCTCAGGGCGATGCCCCGCTCGGCAAGGGCGCCCCGCAGCCCCTCGCGAAGCGACGGGTTGGCGGCGACGCCGCCGGCGAGCACGACGGCCCCGACCCCGCGTTCGGTCGCGGCACGAACCGTCTTGGCCACCTGGACGTCGACCACCGCCGCCTGGAACGAAGCCGCGATGTCGGGCACCACGAGCTCCCGCCCCGCGGCCCGCTCCCGCTCGACGTACTGGATCACCGCGGTCTTGAGGCCCGAAAGCGACGTGTCGAGATCCCTCGAGCCCATCATGGCGCGCGGGAACGCGATCGCGGCCGGGTCGCCCCCGGCGGCCAGACGCGAGATCACCGGGCCGCCCGGATAGCCGAGGCCGAGCAGCTTCGCCACCTTGTCGAACGCCTCGCCCGCCGCGTCGTCGAGCGTCTGCCCGAGCACCTCGTACCGGCCCCACTCGGGCACGTGCACGATCGCCGTATGGCCCCCCGATACCAGCAGCGCCACGAGCGGAGGCTCAAGGTCGGGATCCAGCAGCCGCGCCGCGTAGATGTGTCCCTCGAGATGGTTCACACCGACAAGCGGCAGCCCGGTCGCGAGCGCGAGGCCCTTCGCATAGGCGAGTCCGACGACGAGCGCGCCGACCAGCCCGGGCCCCCGGGTCACCGCGATGGCGTGCAGGTCGCCGAATCCGACGCCGGCGGCCTCGAGGGCCGCCTCGACGACCGCCACCACCGCCTCGGTGTGCTTGCGCGAAGCTATCTCGGGCACGACGCCGCCGAACCGCGCGTGGAAGTCGATCTGGCTGGCCACCACCGCCGAGAGCTCCTCGCGGCCGCCCCGCAGCACCGAAGCCGCGGTCTCATCGCACGAGGTCTCGATCGCGAGCACGAGGTCGGCGCCTTCGGCGGCCGCCCGCATGCCTCGCACGAGCGGCGCGATCGGGCGCGACCAGAGCACGAGGGCATCCTCCCCCGTCTCCGGGTAGTAGCGCACGCGTCGTCCGGCGACGTCGAAGCCGCTCGCCGCGTAGAGCGCCAGTGCGCCCACGTTGGACTCGGCGACCTCGAGGGTCATGCGCTCGGCACCTGAAGCGGCGGCCTCGATCGTGAGAGCGCCCAACAGCCGCCGCGCCACGCCCCGGCCCTGCCCGGACGGCGAGACCGCGATGTCCATGAGGTGCGCCTCGTCACCCGCGACCATGATGCCGCCGAAACCGGCCACGCGCCCGTCGGCCTCGGCCACGCGCCACACCCGGTCGGGACGAGCGAGCTCGTCGGCGAACAGCGCCCCGTTCCAGGGGTCGGCGAAGCACGCCGACTCGATCTCGAGGACCGCGGGCAGATCGGCGACGGTGAGCGGCCGGATGTTCATCGCGTGCCCTCCGGCCGTGGCCCCGACACGCCGCTGCCGGGCACGAGCGCGCCGCCGCCGAGGCGGACGCGCTCGGCCTCCTCCGCATCGGACAGGCGCGTGTACACGGGGAGCAGCAGCGCCGGATCCGCGGCCTCACGTGCCGCGTCCGCCTGCAGCGCCGCGATGGCCGGCACCGAAAGCGGCCCCTCGGCCATCCACGCCGCCGCCACCAGCGACGCGCCGTCCGGGACGCGCAGGTCCGCCGCGACCGCGCGCATGGCCGCGTTCGGATACGCGCCGAAGGCCGCCTCGTGCTTGGTGAGGCCGTTGCCCGTCAGCGCGACCGGCTCGCCCAGATCGGCCCATGCCGCCGCGACCTCGACAGGCCCTGCGACGGCATCGGGCGTGAGGCGCGCCACGTGCCCCGCATGGGACCGGTAGAGCGCCGGATAGACCTCGCCCCGCATCGCGTCGCCGAGGACGCCTACGAGCCCCTCAGCGTTCGCGCGGATCGCTACGGCATCGAGCGTGCTCGCGCCCACGAGCGGCACGCCGAGACCGTGCGCCAGTCCCTTCGCGGTCGCGACGCCGATACGCACGCCGGTGAACGAGCCGGGGCCACGACCGCACGCGACCGCCGTCAACGAGCGGACGCCGATGCCCGCCGAGGCGAGAAGCCGTTCGATCGCCCCGAGCACGACGGTGTTGGCGGCACGCGGCGCCGCGAAGTCGTCGGCCGCAAGCACCGCGCCGGGCGCGTCGAGGTCGCCGATCGCCAGCGCGAGGTGGTCGGTCGCCGTGTCGAAGACGAGGAACGGCCTCACGCGTCAGCCTCCTCCACGACGGCGCCGGCCAACCCGGCCGCGCGAAGCGCCCCGGTCCACGCCGTCATGAGTGCGGCGGAGCGCTCGCCGTGAGCCTGCAGCGCGAAGGACCGCCGGTCCTCCCCGGTGCGGCGGATGGTCACGAGAAGATGATCGTCGGGCAGGGCGCGCGGGAAGCGATAGCCCCATTCGATCATCGACGCGCCGTCGCCTTCCAGGGTCTCGAAGAAGTCGATGTCCTCGAGGTCGTCCTCGCGCTCCAGCCGGTAGAGGTCGAAGTGGTACAGGGGCAAGCGGCCGCGGTGGACGAGCAGGATGTTGAAGGTCGGGCTGCCGACGGCGCCTTCGACGGCAAGGCCGCGAGCAACACCCTGGACGAGGTGCGTTTTGCCCGCGCCGAGGTCGCCGGAGAGCGCGATCACGTCCGTCGGCCGGAGCAGGCCTGCGAGCGCGTGCCCCGCACGTTCGGTCTCATCGGCGCTCGCCGTCGTGAACCCCGCGCGCATGCTAGCCGTCCCCGGATGGTCGCCCGGCGATGTGCGGCGCATCGTGACCCGCCGCCCCGTCCGGCTCCGGCGCCAGACGCCCGTCGGCTTGCTCCGGCACCTGTAGCGTGCCGTCCTCGGCTCGATCGAGCACCACCTTCAAGCGCCGGAAGTCATCGAACAGCACGTCGCGCTTGGACGCGTCGTACAGGGCCGCCGCGGGATGGAAGATCGGCACGACGGCACGCCCCTCGGCGCGGAACAGCCGCCCGCGAACCGCGCTGATCGGCCGCTGCGTGTCGAGCACGTACCGCGTCGCGAAGTTGCCGAGCGTCGCGATGACCTTCGGCCCGATGAGCTCGATCTGCCGGGCGAGGAACGGCGTGCACGAAGCCATCTCGGGGGGCAACGGATCGCGGTTCCCGGGGGGACGGCACTTCAGGATGTTGGCGATGTAGACCTGCGAACGCGCCAGGCCGATGCTCTCCAGCAGTTCGTCGAGCAGCTTGCCGGCAGCGCCTACGAACGGCTCGCCCCGCAGATCCTCGTTCTTGCCCGGGGCCTCGCCGACGAACATCAGCCGCGCGTCCGGGTCGCCCACGCCGAACACGAGCTGCGTGCGCGTATCGCCGAGCGCGCACCGGTGGCAATCGCCGATGTGGTCGCGAAGCGCGCCAAGGTCGCTCGCGGCGGTGAGGCCTGCGGCGTCTCGGGCGTCCTCGGGTCGGGCGGATGCCACGCGGACCTCCCCTAGAGCCAGGTCGTGACCTCGGCGAGCGGACGGCGCGCGGGCCTGCCCGCGGCCTCGGCCGGATAGCCCACCGGCAGGACCGCGATGGGCGAGATGGGAGACGGGATGCCGACGGCGTCGGCCACGGCACGTTCATCGAACGCGCCGATCCAGCACGAAGCGAGACCCCGGTCCACCGCCGCAAGGAGGATGTTCTCGACAGCCGCAGCCGTGTCCTGGATCGCGTAGAGCTGCTCGCCGCGGTCCTTGTAGCGAGCGGCGCACGGACGCGGGTCCACTGCCACCACGATCACGACGGGGGCCGCGGCGGCCCAGCGCTGGGACAAGGCACCGGCGAGCCGCTCGCGAGCCTCGGGGGTGCGCACGACGAAGAACCGCCACGGCTGGATGTTGCCTGCCGACGGCGCTGCGACCGCCGCCTCCAGTAACACGGTGACGTCCTGGTCCGTTACCACGAGACGGGTATTGAAGTGCCGCACGCTTCGGCGCTTGCTGATGACCTCGCTGAACTCCATTCGGGCCTTTCCGACGGCGGGTGCTGATGCACGAGCGACTCACGGGCATATTCTAACCGAGCATCCCCCGCCCGTACGACGCACTTACCCGCACATGCAGGAGTCGGGGTCCGTTGCGGCGAACTACCGCACGAGGAGGTGGCGCACGATGAACAGCAACCGCCCGGACGTCACGGACGAAGATGTAGGCATGCGTACGTTCCGGCTCCGCAAGGCCACAGCGGTCGAGCGGGCCATCGAGCGGCTTCGCGCGGGGCTCAAAGACAACTGGAGCCTGTTCAGCCAGCGCGACCTCGCCGACCTGAAGTGGGTCTTCGGTGAGTTGTGGGCGTTCGAGACACGCGCCGAGTGGGACGCGCTGCACTTCAGCAAACTCGGCGCCGACGATGTCGTCGCTATCGTGGGCATCGCTCGCACCCTGCGCGCAGACCCGCATGGCACGGTCGAGACGCTCGAGCGGGTTCGCGACATCATACGCGCCAAGAGCGTGTAGGGTCTCTCGCCGGAACACGCTCGTCGGGCCCGGAACGTTCCCGCCCCACGCTCCTAAACGCCACGCCCCCGAAACGCCGCGCCCCCGGACCGATTCGCACGGCCGCTTCCGGGCGCCCGCACCCTCCGCGGCCTCATGGTCCGGACATTCGTGTGAGGCGACGCCTGGTACCCCCCGGTAAGACGCGCCGCCTCACAGTATGATCCACGAGCAGGGAGGGTCTACGCTCCCTGCACCGCCTTCTTCTTGGCTTCGATCTTCTTCTTGACCTTCTTCAGGCGGAACAGGTCCTCGCGGGCACGCTCATCGAGCGCCTGCCTGATGTAGGACACCTGTTCCTTGAGCGACGGGACCGTGATCTGCTCGAGAGCGTTCACGCGCCTGTTCGTCTTCTGGATCTCCTCGCCCAGGCGCTTCAGCCGCGTCTCGATGTCGGCGTATTCGATGATGACGTCGAGGATGCGCTCGAACTTGTCCGCCGTCTCATCGATTCGGGACGAGACGCCGGTGATCGCGTAGCCACGCGTGAACGACGTACGCAGCGGACTCTCGCCCTTGGTGACCACCGGCACCGAGATGCCCATGATCTTGGTCCCGGTCATGTCGATCGTGATCTCACCGCGCGTGGCAAGCGCTGC
>DCVQ01000021.1:4214-37997 GCA_002328745.1 Actinobacteria bacterium UBA2184 | reverse complement strand
TCCATACCCTGCTCGGCGAGCGTTATCTGCTGCTTGCGTTCGAGCAGCTCCGATCTGGTTGGCCTGACTTCCTCCACGCGTCACCTCCTCCGCTTCCGGCTGTGCGACTAGGACTTCGCCGCGGCGTCGGCCGACGCGTGGGGGTGATACTTGTCGATGAAGTCGCGCACGCGCTTCAGCTCGCCCATCGGCAGGCTGCTCATGAGCTCCCAGCCGATGCCGAGGGTCTCCTCGATGGACCGGCCGACATCGCCCTGGCCGATGATCTGCCGCTCGAACTCGTCGGCGAAGTGCAGGTACCGGCGGTCGGTATCGGAGAGCGCCTCTTCGCCGACGATGGCAACCAGCCTGCGGAGGTCGCGGCCCTGAGCGTACGCGGCGTACAGCTGGTTGGCCACCGCACGGTGGTCGTCGCGCGTCTTGCCNNACGCCGCGACGGTGCAGGTGCCGCGAGAGCACGATCTGGCCCTCGGTGATGTACCCGGTGAGGTCGGGGATCGGATGCGTGATGTCGTCGTCCGGCATGGTCAGGATCGGCAGCTGCGTGACCGAGCCCTTGCGGCCCTTGATGCGGCCGGCGCGCTCGTAGATGGTCGAGAGGTCGGTGTACATGTAGCCCGGATAGCCGCGGCGACCCGGCACCTCTTCGCGTGCGGTCGAGACCTCACGGAGCGCCTCGCAGTAGTTCGTCATGTCGGACAGGATGACCAGCACCTGCAGGTCCTTCTCGAACGCCAGGTACTCGGCCACGGTGAGGGCGCACTTCGGCGTCAGCAGACGTTCGACCGTGGGGTCGTCCGCGAGGTTCAGGAAGAACACGACGCGCTCGAGAGCGCCCGTGGTCTCGAACTGCTGCATGAAGTACGCGGCCTCGCGATGCGTGATACCCATAGCGCCGAAGACGATGGCGAACTCCTCGCCGGACTTGACCCGCGCCTGGCGGATGATCTGCGCCGCAAGCTCGTTGGCCGGCAGACCGGAGCCCGAGAAGATCGGCAGCTTCTGGCCGCGAACCAGCGTGTTGAGACCATCGATGGCCGAGATGCCGGTCTCGATGAAGTCGGCGGGCTGAGCCCGGCGGAACGGGTTGATCGGCGATCCGGTGATGTCGAGGCGCTTCTCGGGGATGATCGGCGCACCGCCATCGATCGGCTTGCCGGTGCCGTTCAGGATGCGTCCGAGCAGCTCAGGCGCGACGTCGATCTTGGCGACTTCCTCGAGGAACCGCACGCGTGTCGCATGGACGTCGATGCCCTGCGTGCCCTCGAAGACCTGGATGACGGCGAGAGAGCCGGCCACCTCGAGGACCTGGCCGCTGCGCTCGCTGCCATCGGGCATGAGCACCGCGACCATCTCGTTGTACGCCACCTTGTGGACGTTCTCCACGTAGATGAGCGGACCTGTGACGTAGTTGAGAGTCCGGTACTCGACGGAGAGCAGCGAGTGGTCGAGTGTTGCCTCAGCGGTCATCTACAACACCTCGATTCCGGCGATCTGGTCGTTGATCTCCTGCACGAGCGCGGGCATCCGCTTGATGGCATCCTCGTGCGGGGTGGTCTTGAGCGTGGCGATCTCGTCGCGCGCCGGCATCTGCATCACTTGCCGAAGCGAGACACCGCGTGACATGGCTTGCGTCGCGGCATCGTTGAACGCGAGGATCGTCTTCAGGATCCAGTAGCCCTTCTTCGGCGGACAGAACGCATCGATAGCGTCGAACGCGAACTGCTGGAGGAAGTCCTCGCGGATCATGCGGGCGACCTCGAGGATGATCTTCTCAGTCTCCGGCAGCGCGTCGGGGCCGACGAGCTGCACGATCTCCTGCAGCTCGGTCTCCTTCTGGAGGATGAACATCGCACGCTCACGCACGGCGCGCCAGTCCTCGGCCACCTCCTCTTCGAACCAGCCATGCACCTGGCCGAGGTAGAGGGTGTACGACTTCGTCCACGAGATCGCCGGGAAGTGGCGGCGATGCGCGAGCGACGTGTCGAGCGCCCAGAAGGCACCCGTCACCCGCAGCGAGTTCTGCGTCATCGGCTCCGACATATCGCCGCCGGCGGGCGACACGGCGCCGACCATGGTGACCGAACCGACGCGGTCGCCGTCGCCGAGCGCGTCGACACGACCGGACCGCTCGTAGAAGCTTGCGAGCCGGGTCGCCAGGTACGCCGGGTAGCCTTCCTCGCCCGGCATCTCCTCGAGACGGCCGGACACCTCGCGGAGTGCCTCGCCCCAGCGGGAGGTGGAGTCGGCCATCATGGCGACGTTGTAGCCCATGTCGCGGTAGTACTCGGCAAGCGTGACACCCGTGTAGATGGATGCCTCACGGGCCGCCACCGGCATGTTCGAGGTGTTGGCCACGAGCACCGTTCGCTGCATGAGCTTGTTACCCGTGCGTGGATCGTCGAGTTCCGGGAACTCCGCGAGCACCTCGGTCATCTCGTTACCGCGCTCGCCACAGCCGACGTAGATGATGATGTCGACGTCCGCCCATTTGGCGAGCGACTGCTGCGTGACCGTCTTGCCCGTGCCGAAACCGCCCGGGATGATGGCGTTGCCGCCGAGGGCCACCGGGAAGAACGTGTCCAGGATGCGCATACCGGTCATGAACGGCGTTGTCGGGTCGAGCTTGCGCTGGTACGGACGACCGTAGCGCACCGGCCAGTGCTGGCTCATCTTGAGCTCGGTCCCATCCTCGAGCACGGCGATCACATCGTCGATCGTGTACGCGCCCGCGGCGACGATCTTCTTGATCGTGCCTTTGGTGGTCGGCGGGACCATGATCCGGTGAAGGACCGTCGGTCCTTCGGGCGCAGTGCCGAGCACGTCGCCACCGCTGACGTGCTGGCCCTTCGTCGCCACCGGTGTGAAGTCCCACTTCTTGTTCCGGTCGAGCGCGCTCGCCACGGTACCGCGAGCGATGAAGTCGCTCCCCGTGTCCTCGGCGATGACCGGCAGCGGCCGCTGGATGCCGTCGTAGATCGACGACAGCAGCCCGGGGCCGAGTTCGAGCATCAGCGGCCCTTCTGTCGACTCAACGGGCTCGCCGATCAGCAGGCCCGAGGTGTCCTCGTAGACCTGGATCGTGGCAAGCGCACCTTCGAGCCTGATGACCTCGCCCATGAGGCCGGCAGTGCCGACCCGGACGACGTCGTACATCTTGGTCCCGGTCATGCCGTCTGCAACGACGACAGGACCAGTGATCTTTGAAAGCGTTCCGACAATCATCAGCCTCGCCTCAGCGTTATGTCGAATCCGATTGCCCGTCTGATCAGGCGCGAGAGATACGCCCGATGGTCTTCTTCAGTGACCAGCTTCTCCCGTATCGGCAGTGAGATCACGATCGGCCGATACGACTGGTTGATCTTCTGCTGCGTCCGCTCGTCGATCTCGGCCATGAAGGCCTCGTTCACGGCGACGATGCCGCTCGAGTCGTCGTCGATCAGGCCGGAGAGCTTGCGGCGGGCGTCGTCCGGGGACTCCGCCACCACCACGCTCACGCCGGCAAGGCCGAAGCCGTCTGCGGTATCGGGATCGGTAAGGACGATGAGCTTATACAACGATGAGCTCCTCCCTCATCCGATCCGCCGGCATGCCGACCGACACGCCCTTGATCACGATGCGCAGGTTGGTGACCTCGTTCGCCTTCGCCCACAGGTAGCTGATCACAACCCCGATGCCGAGCGGGTCCCCCTTGCCGGTCGAATACGCGCGGCGGAAGAGGAAGTCCTCCAGTGCGCGCTCGAACACGGAGATCGAACCCTTCTCGATGAACTTGACCGCCACGTCTTCGAGCAAGCGCCCGTACGGCGTGCGCTTCAGGCGGTTGAACACCTCATCCACATCGGACATCGCGGCCAGCTCCATGAACAACGACTCGCTGACCCTCAGCCCACCCGGCACGAAGAACCGCGCGGCCTCGCTCGGCTCCAGGTTGGAGTTCAGCAGCCGCAGGCACGTGAGCAGGTTCATCGTGTCCACCTGCACGCCCAGGAACGTTCGCGCGGCGCGCGCGTTCTCACGACGACTCGCCAGGCGCGCCGACGCCCATCCGTAGTAGTACCGGTCGAGAGCAAGTTCCAGGAGCGACAGGTCGCTGGCCTCGTTGTATCCCGGCAGCGCATCGCGCAGGGGTACCGCGAACGGCAGGCCCCATGTCGCGAGCGTGTCGACCACACCCTTCACACCTTGCTGGCGTGCGAGCTCTTCCGCGTCCACGCTGCTCAGCTGGCCGACGGTGATGAGACTGTCGATGATCTCCGCGGCGTCGAGGTTCAAGTGCTTGCCGCGGATGATCGTCTTCAGGTTGAACAGGTCCCATCGGCCGAGCAGCACCGTGAGAAGATCCCGCGCCTCATCGTTGGAGAATGCGTAGACCTTCCGGAACGTCCGCACCATGTTGTCCTTCAGCGCCTCGTCGATCTGCGCGGCGTTGCGCCCGTGAAGGATACGACCCTCGACATCCGGACCGTACTCGGTCGGCATGATGTGCTGGATCACCGCAGCGATGTCGTGCACCGTCATCAGTTCGTCGAAGAACGCCTGCGACAGCAGCCGTGACCTCATCCCCCGGACACGGGCATTCGCATACCCGTAGTCGCGACCGGACGGGCCCATACGGCGTGCCTGCGCGGGCGTCGTCGCACTCATGACGTGAGCACCTGCGCCACGTGCGCCTGGGCAAGCCCTCGCACCTTGCCGAGCCGGCTGTCGAACGTGTTCTTGCGAACGATGCGTCCGCCCTCGAACGAGACGACCACGCCGTTGGCGACCTCCGGAGAGGCCACGACCGCAGCCGTCAGCCCGAGCGACTTGGCGGCCTTCTCGCCGAGCGCAACGTCTGCGGGCGCCACGAGGATCTCGAACTCACCCTCGACGCCCGCCGCCTCCTTGAGCAGCGCGGCAAAGACCGTCTCGTAGTCCGACGATCCCTGCATCGACGCCAGACGCTCGCGCGCGACATCGAATACCTTGCTCACGGCCTCTTCGCGCGCGGCAGCCAGGTTCCGCCTCGCCTTGAGCTTGGCTGCGTTCACCGATTTGCCCGCACGTGATCCTGCCGCCTCGGCGGCTGCGCCGACGCGGCTCTCCGTGATCCGGTCGGCCTCGTCGCTCGCCTCCTGTCCTATGGCATCGGCCTGGAGCTGAGCGACGCGCAGTATCTCCGCGACCTCGGCGTCCGCCTGTTCCTCGAGCGCTCTGAAGATGTCCTCTATCGCCATTCGTCAGTCCTTCCGTGCGTGCGCGGCCCCAGCGAGAACCTAGGCGGCACCGATCATGAAGGCGATGACGAAGCCGAGCAGGACGATGATCTCAGGGAGCGCCTGGAGGACGATGATGTTCGTGCCGACTTCGGGACGCTCGGCAAGGGCGCCCGCACCCGCGGCGCCGATACGAGCCTGTGCATAGCCAGCGCTCAGTGCCGAGAAGCTCATCGCAGCACCAGCGGCGACCGCCTTCGCAACGCCGACGCGCCAGTCCTCTGCGGCCTCTTCAGCAGCTTCCTCGGCGATTGCGATCGCCGGGATCATGAGGGTGGCCAGGAACGTACTCCCGAACACCACCTTTGCGAGCCTGTTCTTGATCATGCGCTCTTTTCACCTCCGGTCTTGTGGAACGGCCTGTACTCTTCCTTGCCCGCCTCGTAGAAACTCCCAAAGAACTCAAGGAAGTTGAGACGCATTGCGTGGATGTTCGGCGTGAACGCCGCCAGAACCAAGTGGAGTGAGTGCATCAGCACCGAGACGACGATGCCGACCGCGACCGGGATCTGGTCGGATGCCGCGAGCTCGTTGATGGCGCTCGCAAAGATGGCGTCCGACAGACCGACGGCCATGATACGGATGTAGCTCGCGATATGGGACACGGTCTCGAGGATCTCGATGAAGCCCATGATCTGTCCGAACCACAGCACGACGAGCACGGCGACGAGCATCACGATGCCGCCGATGGCCTGACCGACCGGCTTGACGGCAGGGCCAAGCAGCACCATGGAGATGAGCAGGATGATCACGCCAACGATCAGGCCCGCGAGGCCGCCCTTCACGTAGGCGTGCTTCATGTGCCGGCCTTTGACCGCGTTCACCGTGCCGAGGATCAATCCGAACAGGATCTGTATCACTCCCAGGCCCATCGCCATCGCCATGAGCGGGTACACGTTGTGTTCCCGGTTGTACGGCAAGACGAAGTCACCGAAGAGCGGGATCTCCTTGATCACGCCCCACTGCCACAGCAGGCCCCCGAAGAACTCGCCATAGAAGAATCCGAACAGGATGGCGGCCGTGGCGGCCGGGCCGAGGATGGATGTCGCCAGCTGGACGCCGGGCTTGTCCTTGTACTTGAAGCGCATCCACAGGATGAGCGCCAGCATGATCGCGCCGTAGCCGATATCGCCGACGATCATGCCGAAGATGAGCGGGTACGTGAACGCGAGGATGGACGTGGGGTCGACCGTGCCATACTGCGGCAAGCCTCCGCCGAGATACCCGACGACCTTCTGATACGGCTCGGAGAACTTGGGGTTCTTGAGCGCGATGGGCGTCTCCGCGAACTCGTGCTCGTCGACCTCGAGCTGGTTGACGATCACGTCGGTGCCGAACTTCTCGATGATAGTCCGGCGAAAGCCCTTCACATCGTCAGCCGGCAGCCACCCGGTGATCACGAACGCGTATTCGGTCTGACCGAACTTCGGGATCGCGCTGATCTCGTCGATCTTGTCCACGAGCACGTCGCGCACGGTGGAGAGCTTCATGTACCACTGCGCGGACATGTCGGCCAATTCGGCCTTGACCTTCTGAAGCTGCTCGGGGAGGTTGGCCCGACGCTGCTTGAGCTGGTCGTACGCGACGTCGAACGGCATGTCCTGGAACTCGGACGGCAGCCTGATCTGGTTGACGTTCTCCATGGCCAGGAACTTGTGCACGCCATCGGCGTACTTGCGGGCGAACACGACGATGACCGCCGTCGTGTCCTCATCCACGTCCGTGGAGACGATCTCGCACTGGCTCTTGGTGATCTCGTCGAGCTCCTTCTTGAGCTCGTCGAGCGCGCTCTTGTACCGGCGCTCCACGAGCAGCGCGACCGAGTCGAACGCACCCGTCGTCACGATCTGCTTGGCGAGCGGCTGGATCTTCTGAAGGATCGGCTCGTAGCGTCCGAGCAGCGACATCTCGGCTTCCATCGAGGACTGCGCCTGCGCGAGGCTCGACGTCTTGTCCTCGACCTGCTCGATGATGCCGGTCACCTCTCCGGCAAGGTCCTTGGCGTCCATCTGCCAGAGCTCGAGATAGTGCTTCTGGCGGGCGACTTCGTCGACAGTCGAGGTCGGCAGGTGGAGTGCCTTGATGATCGAGCGCAGGCGGATCAGAAGATCCTCCATGCGCTCTTTCTCGGCAAGCTGGTTCTCGACCACACCCATCTGGTCGAGCGGCACCTCGCCTGCGCTGATCTTCTTCGAGAGATCCTCGATGTGCAGTGTGCCGACCTCGTGAAGAAGGCTCACCACATCGAAGAACCGGCTCTTCGGGCCGATCAGCTCGACCTTCGCCATTGGGACCAGCATTGCCCCACCTCCCCTGGGTTCGACGGGTCGCCGTCAGCTCACTCGAGCATCAGACCGTCGTGACAAGCTTCACCACATACTCGACCGCAGCGTCCCGACGTGCCTCGAGCGTCTTCGCGAGCTCGATCACGTCCTTCTCCGACTGCGTGACGACCGTCGCGGCCGTCTTGTCCGCGTCCTTCATCACCGATTCGACGCGCTTCTTCGCAGCCTGCTCGGCGCCTGTCTCCGCCTTCTTGAGCTGCTCGGCAGCCTTCTTCCGGGCGTCGGAGACGATCTTCTCGGCCTGGTTGCGGGCCGCGAGCACTCGTCCGGAGATCTCCATCTCCTTCTCGCGGATCTGGTACAGCGGCGAGTTGGCGTCTTTGGTGACGACGTCCTGATGGAACCTGATCTCCTCCAGAACCTTCTCGTCCATCGACTTCCCCCTGTGACAGCGCGTATGCGGGTCTCCATCCGTGCAGCGAGGCGGGACCGGTGCCGACGCGCGGCAGGAGCGGCCAGCCCACTGGGGTCGGCGCGCCATATCCCGTCTCGAGTAAGTTGTTCGCCAGCGCGGCGGAGAACTCCTGCACGCGATCACGAGGAATCTGGCGATCGTTTCCCGGAACTCTCAGGGGGAAGGGAAACTGCGATCGAGACGCAGCGCGAAGCCGCACGCCATCTCGTAGTTGATGGTGCCGGCGCGTGTCGCGAGCTCGTCCATGCCGATGCGCTCGCCCCCCTGCACTCCGACCAGGACCGCCTCGTCGTTCTGAGACACGGCGATCCCGTCGGGCACCGCGACCATCAGCTGGTCCATGCACACGCGCCCCACCTGTCGGCAGCGGCGGCCGCCGATCAGCACCTCCATGCGATCCGACAGCACGCGGTGCACGCCGTCCGCATACCCCAGCGGCAGCGTGGCGATGGTGGTCGGCGCCTCGGCGCGCCAGGTCAGCCCGTAGCTGACGCCATCGCCGGGGGAGACCCTCTTGGCGAGGGAGACCCGCGCCTTCACCGACATCGCGGGCTCGAGCTCGATGGCGCCCGACGTCGCAGGCGACGGATGCAGGCCGTACATCGCGATACCGCACCGCACCATGTCGAAGTGCGCCGCAGGATGCAGGATCGTCGCGGCGCTGTTGGCGGCATGCGCGAGCGCGGGGCGCCGGCCTGCGGCGGTCAGCTGCTCGAGCACGCCGACGAACCGCTCGAGCTGCAGGGCGAAGTAGGGACTCCCCGGCTCGTCCGCCGTGGCGAAGTGCGTAAGCACGCCCTCCAACTCGAGCGACGCCAGCTCGCCGAACTCCGCGACCGTCTCGAGCGCCCGGCCCCAGGGCACCCCGATGCGATTCATCCCCGTGTCGATCTTCAGGTGGAACGCGGCGGTGCAGCCGGCGGCCGCCGCGGCGGCATCGAGCGCGCGAGCGAACTCGCGCGTCGTCACCGTGGCCGTCACATCGTGTTCGACCAGATAGCCGGCAGCCTCGATCGGCGGTTCGCCGAGCACACCGACGGGCGCCGTGATCCCCGCTTCGCGGAGCGCCACCGCCTCGTCGACGGTCGCGACGCCGAGACGGTCGGCCCCCGCCGAGAGCGCCGCGCTCGCAGCCTCGGCGGCTCCGTGCCCGTACCCGTCGGCCTTGACGACCGCCATGAACGCAGTACCCGCAGGCACGCACGACTTGAGCGCGCGCACGTTGCGGGCGATAGCGGAGGTATCGACCTCGACCCAGGCGCTCCGGGTCCGGGACACCGATCAGCCCTCGGAGATGAGCGAGCGGACGAGGTCGGACTTGCTGACGATCCCCACGAGCGTGTCGCCGTCGAGCACCGGCACGCGGCTGACATCGCGCTCGACCATGAGCGTCGCCACATCCGTGACCGGGGCGTCGGCCGCGACCGTGACCGGCTCGGGCGTCATCACATCCGACACCGTCGCCCCAACGGCCTTCTTGAGCTCGCTCTCGAACCGCGCCGTCGCCGGCGGATACATGATGAAGCCGTCCAGCAGGTGCAGATACGTGGGGAACTCCACCTTCACGTCCCGCATGATCAGATCGCCCTCGGTGACGAGTCCGACAAGCTTGCCGCCGTCGAGCACCGGCAGCGCGCCGATGCGCTTGGACACCATGAGTTTGGCAGCATCGGTCACCGTCAGGTCCGGCGCCACAGTGACGGGATCGGGCGTCATGATGTCGCGTGCGGTCTTGTCTGCCATCGTGCCTCCGAACGTATGGTGCGATCGGCGCGGTGCCGACCGTCACTGTCATTCTACCCGCCGGTGAGTTCGCGCACAGCCTCGGGCAGGAACCGCGGCACATCCGTGGCGGTGAAGCACGTTTCGGTGAGCTCGGCGGCGCCGATCTCGGCAGCGCGCCCGTGCAGGTGCGCTCCGAGCATCGCGGCCTCGAACATGCCCAGACCCTGCGCGAGGAGCGTCCCGATCATCCCCGAGAGCACGTCGCCGGTGCCTGCCCGCGAGAGCGCCGGGCTGCCGGCGAGCACGAGTCCGCGACGGCCCTCGGCCGCCACGACCGTGCCGTGCCCCTTCACCAGGCAGGTCCGACCGGGGCCCGCGAGCCGCGTCGCCGCCGAGAGCCGGTCCGCGGCCACCTCGGCGGCGGAGACGCCCAGCAGCCGCGCCGCCTCACCCAGATGCGGCGTCAGGAGGAGCGGGTCGCGCCGGGCCCGGAGCGCCGGCAGGTCCCCCACGAGAACGTTGAGCGCATCGGCGTCGAGAAGCAGCGGCATGCTCGTCCGCTCCACGAGACCGCGCACGAGTTCGGCCGCTCCGGCAGACGTGGTGAGCCCCGGGCCGGCGACGACCGCCCCCGCATCCGCCACCGCATCGGCGATCCCCTCGGCGCCTGCGAACGAGCCGTCAGGTGCGGCGGCCATCGCGCGCACGATGACGTTCGGGTACGCGAGCCTCACCAGCTCGGCCAGGCTCCCGGGGACCACCGCGATCACGTACCCGGCGCCCATTCGGAGCGCGCCCTCGATCGCCAGGAGCGCGGCGCCCGTGTACGAACCGGAGCCTGCCACGATCGCGATGCGTCCACGCGAGCCCTTGTGGTCGCGCGCGCCCGGGAGCGGGAACACCGACCGGTAGTCCGCCGGGTCCCAGACCTCCACCGCCCCAACGCCCTCGAACGCGTCGGGTGGCATGCCGATGTCCGCGACCACCACGCGCCCAGCGTACGTGGCTCCGGGCATCAGCAGCAGCCCCACCTTCGTCGACCCGAAGGTGACGGTGACGTCGGCCGTGACGACCGCTCCCTCCGCCACGCCCGAGTCCGCATCGAGTCCGGAGGGAACGTCGGCCGAGACGACCGGGACCCCGGCACTCGCGATCGCGGAGATCGCGGAGGCGAACGGCTCGCGGGGCGACCCGTGGAATCCCGCGCCGAAGATCGCGTCGATCACAACGGCCGCCCCACCGAGCACCGTCGCCAACTGCTCGCTGTCGCTTGCGAGCACCCAGCGCACCCCGGCTTCAAGCGCCGCGGATGCCGCCACGGCCGCCTCCGCGGCTGCGTGCGACGGGGACCTGAACGCGATGACCCGCACCTCGCGCCCCTGTCGGGCGAGCACCGTGGCGGCCACCCAGCCATCGCCACCGTTGTTGCCGGGGCCGCACACGACGGCGACGGGCCCCTCCGGCACGAGCAGGTCCGCCTCATGAGCGAGCGCGGCGCCCGCACGCTCCATCAGCGCGCCCAGCGTGAAGCGGCCCGAAGCCACGGCACGGCTCTCGGCGGCTCGCATCGCCTCTGCTGTGAGCGCGCGTCGCATGACAGCCCCCTGGTCCCGGACGGCGACATGCGAAGCCATCCGCTTCGGCACCTTCTAGAGTGTCTCGTTCCCCACATCGTCGAGAAGCGCCCGGGCGCCCTTGAACGAGGCGGCAAGCCGCTGCTGCTGGGTCGTCGCCTCGGGCTCCTTACGGGGGCGCATGTGCTCGGTGATCGCGACCGCCGAGGCGACCGCGTTCGCGTGCGTGAACGACAGCGACAGGTGCAGCTCGACGACCCCCGCGGCCTCGGCGAGCTCGGCGGCGCGGCCGGAAAGCCGCGGGACCGGGCGGCCGCGCTCGTCGCGCACGACCTCGACGTCGCGGAAGCGCACACCGGAGAACCCGGTGCCGAGCGCCTTCAGGACGGCCTCTTTGGCCGCGAAGCGCATGGCGTAGTGGATCTCGGGCTTGTTGCGCTTCTCGCAGTACTCCCGCTCGGCTTCCGAGAAGAGTCGCTCTTTCATGCGCGGGCGCCGCTTGAGCGCGTCGCGCATGCGGTCGATCTCGACGATGTCGACGCCGAGACCGGTGATCATCTGAGATTCCGTGCTCACAGGCCTGCCTCACCCTTACTATATGAGAGAGTTCCGGGGTTTCTGCTCCGGGACGGTGCGGAGTTCGGCGACGTCCCCGTGACACCGCAGGCCCCGACCGGGACCGCGTCGGTTCCGGGCGTCTCGCTTCGGGCACAACCTTACACGGCGGAAGGGCCGCGCGAAAGCGGAGGACCGGAACGGGACGGAAGCGGCTGCGGCCGCTTGACAGCACGAAGCGCCTGCGCAAACCTTGCGCGAAATCACTGACACCTTGACCTGATGACGGCATGCGGGCCCCGAGAGCGGCCCGGCGGTAAGGAGGGGTCGATGGACCTGGAACCCAGAGGCCATGACAAGGTCGTTCATCTGATCGGCAAGGGAGTCTCCATACCCAACCCCTACACGGTGGATATAGGCGACGACGTCGACGTCGACCGCATCTCGGGCGACGGAGTGACCCTTCTGCCCGGGTGCCGCATCCACGGGGCGAGGACGGCGATCTCGGCCGGCTGCACGCTCGGCGCCGAGGGCCCGGTCGTGATCGACGACTGCAGGCTCGGCCCCAAAGTCGAGCTCAAGGCCGGCTACTTCACGCGATCGGTTTTCCTCGAGAAGGCCAACATGGGGCTCGGCGCCCAGGTCCGCGAGGGCTGTCTGCTCGAGGAGGAGGCCAACGGCGCCCACTGCGTGGGTCTCAAGCAGACCATCCTCTTCCCCTTCGTCACTCTCGGCAGCCTCATCAACTTCTGCGACTGCCTGATGGCCGGCGGCACGAGCCGCAAGGACCACAGCGAAGTGGGCAGCTCGTACATCCACTTCAACTACACGCCCGACGGCGACAAGACCACGGCCTCGCTGTTCGGAGACGTGCCCCGCGGCGTGATGCTCGACCAGCCGCCGATCTTCCTCGGCGGTCAGGGCGGCGCAGTCGGCCCGGTGCGGGTCGGCTACGGCTCGGTGGTGGCCGCGGGCTCCGTTCTGCGCGAGGACCTTCTCGACGACGGACAGCTCGTGGCGGTCATGCCTCCCGGGTTCGAGCGCGATCACCGGCCCCACACCTACAAGAACCTCGTCCGGGTGGTGCGCAACAACGTGCTCTACCTCGCCAACCTGGCAGCGCTCGAGCAGTGGTACCGCCGGGTCAGGGAACCGTTCTTCGCCCGGCAGGAGCTGGGCCCGCTCGTCTACGAGGGCGCGCTGGAGATGCTGTCGATGGCGACCGGCGAGCGGCTGAAGCGTCTGAAGGCCATGGCGGCGAAGGTGCCGGCCTTCACCCCGGCGGGACGCGAGTTCAGCGCGAACGTCGATGCCGTCTGCGCGCTGTTCGACGGTGAGGCCGACCTGCCGAACGGGGATGACTTCCTCATCGCTTTCCGGCCAGAGCAGGCCGCCGCGAGCGGTAACTACACGGAAACGATTCAGGGCCTCGCGCCGGAGTGGCGGGCACTCGGCGTACAGTGGCTGAATCAGGTCGTCGAGACGCTCTGCGCGCAGGCCGACGATCTGCTGAAGTCGATGGCCCTGTTCGCCGCACAGCGATAGACCACTCTTGGTGAGGAGCAGCACATGGGCAAGTTGTTCGGAACCGACGGGATACGAGGAGAAGCGAACCGCTATCCGATGGACGCCAACACCGCGTTCGCCGTGGGACAGGCCGTGGTCAGCGTCCTGAAGAAGCCGGGGCACACCACGAAGGTGATCATCGGAAAGGACACCCGCCTCTCGGGTTACATGCTGGAGAGCGCCCTCGAGTCCGGCGTCACGTCGATGGGAGGCGTCCCCTACCTGGTGGGCGTGCTGCCCACGCCGGGGATCGCGTACATCACCGAGAGCATGCGGGCCGACGCGGGCATGGTCATCTCCGCGTCCCACAACCCCTATCAGGACAACGGCATCAAGGTCTTCTCGGGCGCAGGGTTCAAGCTCTCGGACGCACAGGAGGAAGCCATCGAGGAGCTTATGCTCGGCGGGAAGCTTCCCGAGATGGTGCCCGCGCCCCACGACATGGGCCGCGCGTACCGCCTGGATGACGCGACCGGGCGCTACATCGTCTTCCTGAAGAACACGTTCCCGCGCTCGCTGTCCCTCGAGGGCATGAAGATCGTGCTCGACACGGCCAACGGAGCGACGTATCGCGTGGCGCCCGAGACGTTCACGGAACTCGGCGCCGACGTCACCGTGATCCACAACACGCCCGACGGCCTCAACATCAACGAGAACTGCGGCTCGCAGCACACGGACGACCTCAAGAAGGCCGTCGTCGAGAGCGGCGCGGCGGTCGGCCTTGCGTTCGACGGTGACGGCGACCGCCTGATCGCCGTGGACGAGAAGGGCAACGAGATCACCGGCGATCAGATCCTGGTGATCTGCGCCAAGATGCTGAAGGACGAGGGCAGGCTGAAGAACGACCTGCTCGTCTCCACGATCATGAGCAACATGGGCCTGAGCGTCGCCTGCAAGAAGTACGGCTTCAAGAACCACGCGGCCAAGGTGGGCGACCGCTACGTCCTCGAGGACATGCAGCGCCTCGGCGGCGTGCTCGGCGGTGAGGAATCGGGGCACGTGATCTTCCTCGACCACCACACCACCGGTGACGGCCTGCTGACCGCGCTGCAGCTGCTCGCCGCGATGCTGAAGGCGGGCAAGCCTCTCTCGGAGCTGGCCAAGCTCATGGACGTCTTCCCGCAGAAGCTCATCAACGTGGACGTCAAGAGCAAGCCGCCGATCGACACGGTTCCCGCGATCGTCGAGGCCATCAAGCAGGTCGAGTCCGATCTCGGCGACCAGGGGCGCGTCCTCGTGCGCTACTCGGGCACGCAGAACATGTGCCGCGTCATGATCGAAGGACCCACCGCCGAGGTGACCGAGAAATACGCGCAGCAGCTCGCCGAGGTCGTCAAGACCGCGATCGGATAGGAACCCATATGTCGTTCAAGATCATCGTCACCCGTGACTTCGCCCAGATGAGCCGCGTTGCCGCGGGACTCGTCGAGGCCGACATCAGCGAGAAGCAGGCGGTCAAGAACGAGTACGTGCTCGGGCTGGCCACCGGCAACTCGCCGACCGGCCTCTACAAGAACCTGGCGGCCGCGTTCAACGAGGGCCGCATCGACGCGAGCCGCGTCCGCAGCTTCAACCTGGACGAGTACGTGGGCCTGCCGGGCGAGAACGCGCAGCAGCGCGCCCTTCATCCCGAGTCGTACAGCTACTTCATGATCCAGGAGCTCTTCGGCCTGCTCGATACCAAGTTCGCCGAGACGAACGTCCCGTGGGGAACCCTGATCGACCAGGAGGAGCTCGTCACAGCGCTCGAAGCGCACGCGGGCGACTTCGAGATGCAGGGCACCGACAAGGGCAAGGCCGTCGTCATCACAGACGGTGCCGACGGCGTCCTCGGCTGGATCAAGAACAACGTCCTCGACGCCTACGAGCGGAAGATCGAGCGGTTCGGCGGCATCGACCTCCACATCGTAGGCGTGGGCGGCCGGGGCCACGTGGCCTTTCACGAGAGCGGCATCCCCTTCGCGGGCAACCGGATGCTGCTCGTCAAGCTCGACGACAACACGGTCGAGAACGCGGTCGCGGACGGCCACTTCGCGTCGGTCGGCGACAGCCCGCGCTACGCGATCTCGATGGGCGCGGAACTCGTCTACGAGGCTGCCACCGTGGTCCTGGTGGCCAACGGCAGCCGCAAGACCGGCCCGGTGGCCGAGTCGGTCCTCGGGCCCGTCACGCCGGACGTCCCGATCTGCTACGGTCAGCCGTTCTGCGACAAGGGCGGGCGCCTGATCTACGTGCTCGACGAGGCCGCGGCCGCCGATCTGCTCGCGCGTCGCGACGAGGTCGAAGCCAGGGGCTACGAGATCGTCGACATGCGGGAGTCTTCGTAACCGTAACGTCCGCGACGCGGGCAGACCGACAACAGAGGCGTCCGGCCCGCCGCGGCCGGGCGCTCACCAATGGGAGCGGGTAACACCATGTGCGGAATCATCGGGTACGTCGGCAGGAAGCCCGCATCGCCTGTGCTTCTCGAAGGCTTGCGCCGCCTCGAGTATCGCGGCTACGACAGCGCGGGCGTGGCCGTCTTGCATGAGGGAGAGCTCCTCGTCCGCAAGAAGAAGGGCAAGATCGACGAGGGCATCGCACGCGAGCTGGCGGCCGATCCGGTCGTCGGCGACATGGGCATCGCTCATACCCGCTGGGCGACGCACGGCGCGCCTTCGGACGAGAACTCGCACCCGCATCTCGACCGGTCCGGCCGCATCGCGGTCGTGCACAACGGCGTGATCGAGAACTACGAGCAGATCAAGCAGCGTCTGCTCAAGACCGGTCACGAGTTCGTCTCGAGCACCGACACCGAGGTGCTGGCCCACCTCATCGGCGAGCATTACGAGCGCCTGGAGGCATCCGGCGACGGCGAGGGACTGCTGACCCGGGCCGTCACCGAAGCACTCCGTGACGTGATCGGCACGTACGGCCTGGCTGTGATCTGCAGCGAACAGCCCGGCGTGATCGTCGGCGCACGGCGCGGTTCGCCGCTCATCATCGGCCTGGGCGACGGCGAGAACTTCCTCACGAGCGATGCGAACGCGGTCGTCGCGCACACGCGCCAGGTCGTCTTCTTGAACGACTACGACGTCGCGACGCTCACGAGCGACAGCTTCGAGGTGGTGAACCTCGGCACCGACACCGCCGACGTCCAGATCAGCAAGCTGGAGTTCGATGCCGAGGACTCGCAGCGCGGCGACTTCGAGCACTTCATGCTCAAGGAGATCTTCGAGCAGCCGCGCACGGTGGAGAACGCGCTGCGCGGACGCCTCGACCACGACGGCGCCACCGCCGTGCTCGGCGGCCTCAACATGACCGCCGCCGAGTTGCGCAACGTGCAGCGCATCGTCATCGCCGCCAGCGGCACGAGCTGGCACGCCGCGCTCGTCGGCGAGTACCTCATCGAAGGGCTCTCGCACATCCCGGTCGAGGTGGAGTTCGCCCACGAGTTCACCTACCGCATGGCCCCGATCCGCCGGGACACGCTGGTGCTGGTGATATCGCAGTCGGGCGAGACCGCCGACACGCTGATGGCGCTCCGCGAGGCGCAACGCCGCGGCCACAAGGCGCTCGCCATCGTCAACGTCGTGGGCAGCACCATCGCGCGGGAGGCGGACGGCGGCATCTATATGCACGCCGGTCCCGAGATCGGCGTGGCCTCGACGAAGGCCTTCATCGCGACGCTCACGGTCCTCACGCTGCTGGCCGTCTACCTCGGACGGATGCGGATGCTCTCGGCGGGACGCGCCCAGGAGATATTCAAGGGGCTCGAGGCGCTCCCCGCGCAGATCGAGAGCGTGCTCGCCCAGACCGACGCCATCAAGAAGGTCGCCCTCAAGTACACGTCGGCGGAGGACTTCTTCTTCCTCGGCCGCGGATACAGCTTCCCGACCGCTCTTGAGGGCGCGCTGAAGCTCAAGGAGATCTCGTACATCCACGCCGAGGGCTACTCGGCCGCCGAGATGAAGCACGGCCCCATCGCGCTCATCGACGAGAAGACGCCGACGGTCTTCCTGGTGCCCAAGGATTCGATGCACGACAAGACGATGGCCAACCTCGAGATGATCCGGGCCCGCAAGGGTCCGATCATCGCGCTGGCGACCGAAGGCGACGAGCACATCGAGGGCGTCGCGGACGATGTCATCTACATCCCGAAGACCCTCGAGGAACTGAACCCAATCCTCGCGAGCGTGCCGCTGCAGCTGCTGGCGTACCACCTGGCGGTCGCGCGCGGCTGCGATGTGGACAAGCCGCGTAACCTCGCGAAGAGCGTGACCGTGCTGTAGTTGCCGGGTGGCCGCGACCGCGCAGCCACCGAACGGCGGCGAGATGCCAAGAGAAACGCCCCCTCGGGAGTGATCCCGAGGGGGCGTTCTTGTTCACGTGTCGCCCGCCGACGTGGCCAGGCTCGGCGCTGCTAGCGCTTGGAGAACTGCGGGCGCTTGCGGGCCTTCTTGAGGCCGTACTTCTTCCGCTCGACCATACGCGGGTCGCGGCGCAACAGACCTGCCCGCTTGAGCTCGGCGCGATAGTCGTCGCCGGCCTCGAGCAGCGCACGGGCGATCGCGTGGCGCAGCGCGCCGGCCTGGCCCGAGAGGCCACCGCCCTTGATGTTCGCGAAGACGTCGAAGTGGCTGACGGTCTCGGTCACGCGGAACGGCTGCTCGACGAAGCCCTTGACGACCTCACGGCCGAAGTAGTCGTCGAAAGACCGGCCGTTGACGACCATCTGGCCGGTGCCGGGGATGAGGCGCACGCGCGCCACCGACGTCTTGCGACGCCCGGTGCCCCAGTAGACTGCCTTGTTCTCAGCCATGCGCTAGACCTCCAGGGTGATCTGACGGGGGTTCTGGGCCTGGTGCGGGTGCTCGGATCCGCCGTACACCTTGAGCTTCTTGCCCATGGCCCGTCCGAGGGTGTTCTTCGGGAGCATGCCCTTCACTGCGCCCTCGATGACACGCTCCGGGCGCTTGGCCAGCATCTCGGCGATGGGGGTCTCCTTGAGACCACCCGGGAAGCCGGAGTGGCGGTACTTCATCTTGCTTGCGAGCTTGTTGCCGGTGAGCTTCACCTTCGACGCATTGACCACGATGACGAAGTCACCGGTGTCGATGTGCGGGGTGTACTGCGGCTTGCGCTTCCCCTTGAGGATGGAAGCGACTTCGCTCGCCAGACGGCCGAGCGGGATGTCCGTGGCGTCGACGACGAGCCACTCGCGCTCCACCTCGCCGGACTTGGCGTAATAGGTCTTCAAAGGTTCCTCCATGTACTGCTGGACGTAGTCGTTTGTCGAGTTCACGGGGCTCTCGAAACGAACCCTTACACTTTAGCCGCGCCACCGCCGATAGTCAACAAACGGTGCCGGGCGTGTCCATCGTGCTCCGCAGCCGCACCAAAAGGTCAGAGCCAACACTCCTCCGGGTACGACACGTGCCAGAGCGTGAGCCCCTCGGCAGGCGCGGTCGGACCGGCAGAAGCGCGGTCGCATGCAGCCAGCGCGTCGGCCAGCCAGGACGCCGGACGCCGACCGAGGCCGACCTCGACGAGGCTCCCGACGATCACACGCACCATCGAGTGCAGGAACGCGTTGCCTGCCACCCGTACCACGATCGAGTGCTCGCCGAGCGCCATCTCGGGGGCGATCTCCACGATGTCGAGCCGGCGGAACGTGCGCTGCCCTTCGGCTGACGCGGTGACGCAGAAGCTCCGGAAGTCGTGCTCGCCGAGAAGGCAGGCCGCCGCTTCCCGCATCGCGCTCAGGTCGAGCGCATGGCGGACCCACCATGCGTGCCGGGCGAGGAAGAGCGGCGGCACCGGCCCCGGCACGATGCGGTAACGGTACTCCCGGCCGATCGCGGAATGCCGGGCGCTGAACCCATCGGGGGCCATCCGCGCACCGGTGACGACGATACCGTCGCCCGCGAGCGCGTTCAGGGAGCGCACGAGCGCGTGCATATCGGGTTCGGCGCCGTCCGCCTCGAAGCTCATCACCTGCCCGAGCGCGTGCACGCCCGCGTCGGTGCGCCCGGCGCCCGTCGTGGCGACCTCACGCCGCAGCACCGTGGCCAGCGCCTGCTCCACGCTGCCCTGCACGGTGGCGAGCCCCGGCTGGCGCGCGAAGCCGGCGAAGCGCGCACCGTCGTACGAGAGCGTGAGAACGACTGTCCCGGGCATGCGCGCCCCTCCTAGAGCCACAGCCCGATCGCCATGACCGCGGCCGAGCCACAGCATAGCACCAGCCAGTCACGGGGCGTCATGGCCGACGCGTTCAGCCGCGTGCGCCCGGCACCGCCCCGATAGCACCGCGACTCCATCGCCACCGCAAGGTCCTCGGCGCGCTTGAACAGGTTGACGAACAGCGGCACGAGCACCGGCACGAACGCTCGCGCGCGCCGTATGGGCCCGCCGGAGTCGAAACTGGCGCCACGGGCGGTCTGCGCGATGATCACGCGTTCGGCCTCCTGGGCGGTGGTCGGGATGAAGCGCAGCGCGATCGTGAGCATCATCGCCACCTCCCCCGCAGGGAACCGCACGATGGTGAGCGGACGCAGCACCCGTTCGAGCCCGTCGGTGAGCTGCACCGGCGTCGTGGTGAGCGTGAGGAGCGACGTGCCCACCACGAGCAGCACGATGCGCGCGGCGAAGAAGACCCCGTCGCGCAGACCGGCGGCATCGACTGCCAGGGGGCCGATCCGGACGAGAGAGACGGTGGCAGGGTTCCAGCGAAGGGCGTGGGCGGCGAGCGTGAAGATCAGGATGACCGAAAGCGCCTTCACGCCACGAAGCGCGATGCGCAGCGGCACGCGCGCGAGCAGGATGCCTCCCCCGACGAGCGCGGCGACCAGGACGAGCCCCCAGAACCGGTCGACGAGGAAGGCGCCGACGGCGAACGCGGCGACCAGTCCCATCTTCGTCTTCGCATCGAGCGCATGCACGGGCGAGTCGACCGGCACGTACTGGCCGAATGTCGTGGGCACTCTCACGACTCCGCCCCGCGCGCGTCGGCGAGCACCGCGGCGGCGCGCTCCGGCTCGAACTCGACGCGCTTGACGGGCGCCCCCCGCTCGATCGCGAGCAGCTGCGCGCGCACCACGTCCGGAAGCCGCAGGCCCGCGCCCTCGTACGCGGCGTACCCCGCGAGCAGCTCGGGCACGGTGCCCGCGAACGCGACGGCGCCGCGAGCGAGCGCGATCACCCGGTCGGCCGCCGCCAACACCTCGGCGGGATCGTGCGTGACCACGACTACCCCGGCGCGCTCCCGCTCCGCGGCGATCGAGGCGAGCACCGCCTGTCGGCCGGCCCGGTCGAGCCCCGCGGTGGGCTCGTCGAGCAGCACGTACGGGGCCCGCATCGCCAGCGCGCCGGCGATCGCAACGCGACGGGCCTCGCCCCCCGACAGCGTGAAGGGCGAGCGCGGCGCGAACGCCTCCGGGTCGAGACCCACCTGCGCGAGCGCCTCCCGGGCGACCGCACCGGGATCCCCGGCGCCGAGGTTGCGCGGACCGAACGATACGTCGGCGAGCACGGTCTCCGCGAAGAACTGCGCCTCGGGGTTCTGGAAGACGAGCGCCACGCGCCCGCGCGCCGATGGCGCCGTCGTCGGCACGCCATCGACCGTGGCCGAGCCCCCCGTCGGCGCGAGCACGCCGGCGAGCAGCCGGAGCAGCGTCGACTTCCCCGAGCCGGTGGTCCCTGCCACCACTACGAGCTCGCCCCGCCCGACCGTGAGGCGGACGCCGTCGAGCGCCGGCACGCTGAAGGAGGTGCCCGCGCCGTAGGTGTACGTCAGCCCGTCGGCTATCAGCGCCATAGCGCGTCCAGGATCGCCTCGGCGTCGAGGGCCCCGGGGGGCACGTCGAACCCCCTGCCCCGGAGCGCCGCGGTCAGACGCGCCTCGGGGGGCACGTCGATCCCGAGCTCCCCGGCATGCTCGGGCGAGCCGAGAAGGTCGTCGGGCGTGCCGTCGAAGGCCACCCGGCCCTCGCGCAGCACCACCGCTCGATCGGCCTCCGCGACATCGGCCAGATGATGCGTGATGTGCAGGAGTCCGACGCCCCGCGAGCGGAGCGCCTCGAGCACGGCGCGTACCTCGTCGCGCCCGACACCGTCCAGCATGGCGAACGGCTCGTCGAGCAACAGATAGCCCGGGCCGAGCGCGAGGGCGCCCGCGATGGCGAGACGCTGCTTCTGGCCCTCCGAGAGCAGATGCGGTTCCCGCCGCTCGAGTCCGGAGAGACCGACCGCGCGCAGCGCGTCGTCCACGCGCGTGCGCAGCTCCGCGGGCGGGATGCCGAGGTTCTCGGGACCGAAGGCGACGTCTTCTTCCACGACCGTGCCGACGATCTGGTTCTCGGGGTTCTGCTGGACGTAGCCCACCCGCGACCGGATGTCCCACACGCGGTCGTCATCGCGGGTATCCATGCCGTCGACCGTCACGCGGCCGTCGGTGGGCAGCAGGAGCCCGTTGCACAGGCGAGCCAGCGTCGACTTCCCCGAGCCGTTGGGGCCGAGCAGCGCAACAGCCTGGCCCGGTGCGACCGTGAGCGAGACGCCATCGAGCGCGGCGCGCCCGGCGCCGGGGTAGACCAACCGCACGTCGTGAAGCTCGATCAACCGCATGCCCCTTCGGCAAAGACGGAGGGCCCCGCGTCGCGAGGCCCTCCGTGGTTACGACCCTCGCGGGCCGATACTAGTCCACCAGCTCCATGATGACCATCGGAGCCGCATCGCCCTTGCGCGGGCCGAGCTTGAGGATGCGGGTGTAGCCGCCCTCGCGCTCCGCGAACCGCGGCGCGATATCGTCGAACACCTTCTTGACCAGCGCGATGTCGCCGAGCTCGGCAAGCGCCAGACGCCGGGCGTGCACGTCTCCGCGCTTACCCCAGCTGATGATCCGGTCCACCAGGGAACGGACCTCCTTGGCGCGCGTCTCGGTGGTCTTGATGCGCTCGTTCGTCAGCAGGGCGATCGCCAGGCTGCGAAGCATCGCCTTGGTGTGGCTCGCATCGGTGCCGAGCTTGCGCCCCTTCTTGGCGTGTCTCATACCTGCTTATCTCCTACCCTGCGAGACCCAGGCCCATGGCCTGGAGCTTGTCTTTGACTTCTTCGATCGACTTCGCGCCGAAGTTGCGGATGTTGAGCAGGTCGGTCTCGCTCTTGTCCATGAGCTGGCCGATCGTGTTCACACCCTCGCGCTTCAGGCAGTTGTACGACCGCACGGTGAGGTCGAGCTCCTCGATCGGGGTGTCGAGCACACGCTCGTGCTCGTCGGGCACCGTCTCGAAGATGCCCTCGCCCGGCAACTCGCCCTCGGCCTGCTCGACGAAGAGCATCATGTGCTCGTTGACGATGCGGGCTGCGCGCGCGACGGCGTCAGCCGGGCCGACGGCACCGCTCGTCTCGACCTCGAGGATGAGCTTGTCGTAGTCGGTGCGCTGACCGACACGCGTGTTCTCGACCACGTACGTGCAGCGCACGACGGGGCTGAACAGCGAGTCGACGGTGATGACACCCAGCGGATCCTCGGGGCGCTTGTTGCGGTCTGCGGAGACGTACCCGCGGGCGACACCGATGCGGATGCTCATCTCGAGCTTGGCGCCCTTATCGAGCGTCGCGATCACGTGCCCCGGGTTGACCAGCGTGAACTCCGCGGGGATCTTGAGATCCGCGCCGGTGACCACGCCGGGGCCGGACGCGACGAGCGTCGCCACGGCGTCGCCCTCGCCGATGCCCGTGTCGCTGAACACGAGGCCTTTGACGTTCAGGACCACGTCGGTGACGTCCTCGCGGACGCCATCGATGGTCGAGAACTCGTGCTGTACGCCCTCGATGCGGATCGACGTCGCGGCTGCACCCTGCAGCGACGACAGCAGCACCCGGCGCATCGAGTTGCCCAGGGTGTAGCCGTAGCCGCGCTCCAGCGGCTCGACGATATAGCGCGCGGTCCGAGCGTCGATCTCGTCGACGGTCACCTGCGGCCTTCTGAACTCGGTCATGCTTTAAGCCTCCTTGGCTCGCAAGGCGTCGTTACTTCGAGTACAGCTCGACGATGAGCTGCTCGCGCACTGGCGCGTCGATCTGCTCGCGGGTCGGAAGAGAGAGCACCTTGCCCTGCAGCTTCTCGACATCGACCTCGAGCCAACCCGGGATCTCGATCTTCGACGACGAGATGAGCGCCGCCTTGATCGTGGTGAGGTCGCGGGACTTCTCCGCCACAGCCACGACCGCACCGGGGCGAACCCGGAACGACGGGATGTTCACGCGGCGGCTGTCGACGGTGAAGTGACCGTGACGCACGAGCTGCCGGGCCTCGTCGCGCGACGCGGCGAAACCGAGACGGTACACGACGTTGTCAAGCCGGCTCTCGAGAAGGCGAAGGAGGTTCTCGCCGGTGATGCCGGGCTGCCGGGTCGCGATCGCATAATACGTGCGGAACTGCTTCTCCAGCGTGCCGTAGATGCGCTTGGCCTTCTGCTTCTCGCGCAGCTGGAGACGGTACTCCGAGTCACGCGGGCGCTTCTTGCCCGCCTGGCCCGGCGGATACGGGCGCTTCTCGATGCCACACTTGTCGGTGTAACAGCGATCACCCTTGAGAAAGAGCTTCTCACCTTCACGGCGGCACTGCCTGCAGTCCGCCCCTGTGTAACGTGCCATAGAGGTCGTTCCTCTCTACAAACTACACGCGGCGGCGCTTGCGCTGCCGGCAACCGTTGTGCGGGACAGGGGTGCGGTCCTGGATGCTCGAGACCTCGAGGCCTGCGGCCTGGAGGGAGCGGATCGCGGTCTCGCGACCTGAACCCGGACCTTTCACGAACACGGACACCTTGCGGACGCCGTGTTCCTGCGCGAGCTTCGCACACTGCTCGGCCGCAAGCTGCGCGGCGAACGGCGTGGACTTCCGCGAACCCTTGAACCCGACCTGACCGGCGGACTTCCATGCGATGACGTTGCCGGACGGGTCGGTGATGGAGATGATCGTGTTGTTGAACGTGCTCTTGATATAGGCCTGGCCGACGGCGATGTTCTTGCGCTCGCTGCGGCGGACCCGCGATTTGACGTTCTTCTTCTTGGCGACCATGTGCTACTTGCCCTTCTTCTTCGCGCCGATCTGGCGCCGCGGGCCCTTGCGGGTACGCGCGTTCGTGTGCGTGCGCTGCCCGCGGACAGGCAGGCCCTTGCGGTGACGAAGGCCGCGATAGCAGCCGATCTCCATCAGACGCTTGATGTTCTGACTCACCTCGCGACGCAGATCGCCCTCGACCTTGAGGTTCCGGTCGATGAACTCACGCAACCGGACGACCTCTTCTTCAGTGAGGTTCCGGACGCGAGTGTCGGGGTTGATGCCGGTCTCCCGGCAGATCGTCTGCGACGTGGTGAGGCCGATCCCAAAGATATAGGTCAAGCCGATCTCTACGCGCTTCTCACGCGGGAGGTCGACGCCTGCGATGCGTGCCAAAGCCCGCTCCCTCCTGGTCCTAGCCCTGCCGCTGCTTGTGACGCGGGTTCTCGCAGATCACGAGCACCCGGCCATGGCGGCGAATGACCTTGCACTTCTCACACATCTTCTTAACGGACGGTCTGACTTTCATGGATGGTCCTTCTCGATCTTCCGTCAAAGCGTCTATCTCATCGCCCAGCCGCAGGCGGGTTCTTTCGTTCGCGCGCTCAAACACGCCACCGGGTGTCTCCATGACCCCGTTCGAACAGAGTGCTACTTGAAGCGATACGTGATCCGGCCCCTCGAAAGGTCGTAGGGCGAAAGCTCGACGACCACCTTGTCGCCGGGGAGGATACGGATGTAATGCATCCTCATCTTGCCCGAGATGTGGGCAAGCATCTTGTGGCCGTTGTCGAGCTCTACCCGGAACATCGCGTTGGGCAGGGCCTCGAGAACGGTGCCCTCCATCTCTATAGCATCATCACGCTTGGCCAAAGATGCAGATCCCTTCAAGAGCCGTGAAGTCGCAAAACGGCAGTATATCCAATACGAGAGGTCGCGTCTACCACGAGTCGGCCGGAAGCGACGCCTCCGACCCCTGGTTCATTCGACCGTCAACACCAGCGGACCGTTCTCGGTCACCGCGACGGTGTGCTCGAAGTGCGCGGAGGGACGCCCGTCGGTCGTGACGACGGTCCACCCGTCATCGAGCGAATGCACGTCGGGAGCGCCGGCGTTCACCATCGGCTCGATGGCGAACACCATGCCGCTCTTCAGCACCGGCCCGGTTCCCGCGCGTCCGTAGTTGGGGATCTGCGGGTCCTCGTGCATCGCGCGCCCGATACCGTGCCCCACGTACTCGCGCACCACCGAGAATCCTGCGGACTCGGCTACCTCCTGGACGGCGGCCGAGATGTCGTACAGGCGCAGCCCCGGCTGGCAGCGGGCGATCCCCGCCACGAGAGCCGCCTGAGTGGCGTCCATCAGACGCTTCGGCTCGTCGGCGATGGCGCCCACCGCGAACGTGCGTGCCGAATCACCGTAATAGCCGTCCACGATCGCGCCGCAATCGACCGACAGGATCTGCCCCTCGCGCAGCACGCGCGGACCCGGGATGCCGTGAACCACTTCCCCGTCGACGGACGTGCACAGCGTCGCCGGGAACCCGTGATAGCCCTTGAAGGCCGGCCGGGCGCGCTCGGCGAGGATCGCGGCTTCGGCCATCGCATCGAGCTCGGCGGTCGTGATGCCGGGACGGACCGCTTCGCCCACGATGCGCAGGGCAAGGGCCGTGATCCGGCCGGCCTCGCGCATGGTCTCGAGCTCCGCAGGCGACTTCACGAGGATCACGGTGCTAGCCGACCTCCGCCAGAGCCTCGCGCACGGACTCGTAGACCTCATCGGGCGTACGGTTGCCGTCGACCGCGCGCAGGGTGCCCTGAGCCGCGTAGTACGGCACGAGCTTGCTCGTCTGGGCCTCGTAGGCGTCGAGCCGCTTGCGCACGACCGCCTCCGTGTCGTCATCACGCTGGTAGACCTCTCCGCCACACTCGGTGCAGGCAGCCAGGTCACCGTCGGATATCACGTTGAAGATCTTCCCGCAGGCGCGGCACTGCCGCCGGGAGGTGATGCGCGCGACGATCGCTTCGGGATCGACCTCGACGCTCACCACGGCGTCGAGCGCCAGGCCGCTGGCGGACAGCGCCTCATCGAGCGCCTCGGCCTGAGGGATCGTGCGCGGGAAACCGTCGAACAGGACGCCGCGCTCGGCCGCGTCAGGTTGCATGATGCGCTCGCGCACCAGGCCGATCACGACATCGTCCGGAACGAGGCCTCCCTCGTCCATGTGGCGCTTGGCCTCGATGCCGAGCGGCGTGCCGTCGGCGACGGCCTTGCGCAGGATGTCGCCCGTGGACAGATGGACGAGGCCGAACTCCTCGACGATACGGGCGGCCTGCGTGCCCTTCCCGGCCCCCGGAGCCCCCAGAAGCATGACGTTCATTGCATCCTCCCGTCAGTGCGCCGACGCCCCGGCATCCGCTCTGTGGCGGATACCGGGGCCGGTGCGACCTTGCTCACAGACGCGCGCACGCGCCTGTCTCCCTACTTGAAGAACCCGTCGTAGTGCCGCATCTGCAGCTGGCTCTCGAGCTGGCGCATGGTCTCCAGCGCGACGCCGACCATGATCAGGATCGACGTGCCGCCGAACGCCTGGACCAGCGGGTTTCCCGTGCCCATGAACAGCACCTGCGGCAGTACCGCGATGGCCGCGAGGAACAGCGCCCCGGGCAGCGTGATGCGGTTCAGCACGTTCTCGATGTACTGCGACGTGGCCCTGCCCGGACGCACACCGGGGATGAATCCGCCATTCTTGCGCAGGTTGTCGGCCGTCTCGACCGGATTGAAGACGAGCGCCGTGTAGAAGTAGGTGAAGAACACGATCAGGCCCGCATAGAACAGGATGTGGAGCCATCCGCTCGCGAGGCCTTCGGCGATCGACTTCAGCCACCCCACGTCGGGGAAGAAGGTCGCGATCGTCGTCGGGAACATGAGGATCGACGAGGCGAAGATGATCGGGATGACGTTGGCGCCGTTCACCTTCAGCGGGATGTACGTGCCCATGCCGCCGTAGACCCTGCGGCCGACGACGCGCTTGGCGTACTGCACCGGGATACGGCGCTGTCCGCGCTCCATGAACACGACGGCCGGGATGACCAGCAGCGAGACGACCAGCAGACCCAGCGAGTAGTACCACTCCTGCGACTGGAACGCGCTGAAGATCGTCTGGGGGAACCGCGCGACGATGCTCGCGAAGATGAGCAGCGACATGCCGTTGCCGATGCCGCGCTGCGTGATGAGCTCGCCCATCCACATGATGGCTGCGGTGCCGGCGATGAGGCTGATCACGATCACGGCCTTGGTCGCGAAGCTGAAGACGATACCCGCCGCCGCCAGCTCGGACTGGAACACCGTCAGAAGGCCGATGGACTCCATGAACGCGATGCCGAGCGTCATGTAGCGCGCGGTCTGCGTGATCTTGCGCTGTCCCGCCTCGCCTTCCTTCGACCACCGCTCGATCGCCGGGATGACCGCCTGCAGCAACTGCATGATGATCGTCGCGGTGATGTACGGCATGATGCCGAGCGAGAACACGGCGAAGTTCTCGAGCGCGCCGCCAGCGAACAGGTTGAGCAGTCCAAGCGCGCTCTGCCCCTGGACGAGGCTCGTCACCGCCTCGGGGTCGACGCCCGGAACCGGGACGTGCGCCCCCACGCGGTAGAGTGCTATGACGCCGAGCGTGAAGATGATCTTCTTCCGAAGATCGGGGATCCGGAATGCGTTACGGATGGCCTCGATCACGACAGATCGACCGTCCCTCCCGCTGCTTCGACCTTGGTACGGGCGGGCGCGGACACCTTGTCGACCTTCACGGTCAGCGCCTTGGTGATCTCGCCATCGCCGAGGACCTTCACCGGCGTGGTCTTGGACTTGATGACGCCCCTGGCGAACAGCGCGTCCACGTCGACGGTCTCGCCCTTGGCGAAGAGCTCGTCGAGGCGGCCGACGTTCACGACCGCGTACTCGACGCGGTTGCGGTTCTTGAACCCGCCGAGCTTCGGCATGCGCATGTGCAGCGGGTTCTGGCCGCCCTCGAAACCGGGGCCCTTGCCGCCGCCGGCACGCGAGTTCTGGCCCTTGTCGCCGCGACCGGCGGTGGAGCCGTGCCCGCTGCCGTTACCGCGTCCGACCCGCTTGCGGGAGGTGCGGGATCCCGGTGAGGGGAAGAGGTCGTTCAGTTGCATCGTATCTCCTTGTTCGCTTCACCCGGGACCCGGTCCCGGGCTGCCGGCCGCTCGCCGCCGGCTGACTCCGACTGTCGGGGCACGCGCCCCGCTATACCTCGTCCACGCGGACGAGGTGCTTGACCTTGAACACCATGCCGCGAACGGCCGGAGAATCGACCTGCTCCACGGTGTCGTTCATGCGCTTCAGGCCGAGCGCACGGACGGTCGCCTTCTGGTCCTTCGGACAACCGATCGCGCTCTTGACCTGGGTGACACGGATCTTCTTCTCGACTGCCATGGTTCGCCTAACCCTTCTTGCCGTAGATCTCGCCCACGGACTTGCCGCGGCTGCGCGCGACCTCCTCCGGGCTCTTGAGCTGCTGCAGACCCTCCGCGGCCGCCTTCACGATGTTCAGCGCGTTGCTCGTGCCGAGCGACTTGCTCAGCACGTCTTTCACGCCGCCGAGCTCGAGCAGCGCGCGCACCGGTCCGCCGGCGATGACGCCGGTACCGGGAGAGGCCGGCTTCAGCAGGACCTTACCGGCACCGTAGTGACCGGTCACCGTGTGAGGAATGGTCGTGCCGGACATCGGGAACGTGAACATGTTCTTCTTGGCGTCCTCGATGCCCTTCTTGATGGCGACGGGCACCTCGGCCGCTTTGCCCATGCCGACACCGACGCGTCCGTTGCCATCGCCAACGACGACGAGCGCCGTGAGCGAGAAGCGGCGGCCGCCCTTGACGACCTTGGCCACGCGGTTGATGTAGACCACGCGCTCCTGGATCTCGGAAACGGGAGCGTTGCTGTCATACGCCATGATTCGTCCTCCCTTAGAACTTCAGGCCGGCGTCGCGAGCGCCCTCGGCGAGAGCGGCAACGCGACCGTGGTAGAGCCGTCCACCGCGGTCGAAGACGACCTCGGTGATGCCGGCCTCGAGTGCGCGGCGCCCGATGGCCTCGCCGACGGCCTTGGCCGCGTCGGTGTCGGCACCGGACTTGAGCGCCGAGCGCAGATCGCCATCGATCGACGACGCAGATGCCAGGGTGACACCCGCGACATCATCGATGAGCTGCGCGTAGATGTGCAGATTGCTGCGAACGACCCGCAGGCGCGGGCGATCGGCGGTGCCGCTCACCTTCCCGCGGACCCGGCGCTGGCGGCGGGCCAGACCTGCTGCCTTCGCTTTCGTCTTGTCCATGATCGGTCCTAGCTCCTTCGTCTCACGCCGGCGTCGCCGACGCGTTCGGTCACTTTACTTCGCGGCCTTGCCCACCTTGCGGCGAACGTGCTCGCCCGCGTAGCGGATGCCCTTGCCCTTGTAGGGCTCCGGCGGACGGTGCTTGCGGATCTCGGCCGCAACCTGACCGACGCGCTGCTTGTCGATGCCGATGACCGAGATGCGGTTGGGCGCGGGCACCTCGAACGTGATGCCCTCCTCCGGCTTGATGACCAGCGGGTGGCTCAGACCGAGCGACAGGTCGAGGTCGGTGCCCTTGAGGACCGCGCGGTAGCCGACACCGACGATCTCCATGTCCTTGCGGTAGCCCTCGGACACGCCGACGACCATGTTCGCGATGAGCGTGCGGGTCAGCCCGTGAAGGCTGCGGTGGCGGCGCTCATCGGTAGGCCGGCGCACGTGGATGGCGCCGTCCTCCAGCGTGAGTTGCATGTCCGGGTCGAACGACTGGTTGAGAGTGCCCTTCGGGCCCTTCACCGTCACGCTCGAACCCTCGATGGTGATGTCCACCCCGGCAGGGACCGGGATAGGCTGCTTGCCGATACGAGACACGGCTTTGCTCCTTTCGTCTCCGGTCCGGTTACCAGATGTAGGCGATGACCTCGCCACCGACACCGGCGGCGCGGGCCTGCTTCTCGGTCATGACGCCCTTCGAGGTGGAGATCACGGCGATGCCGAGACCGCCCAGAACGCGGGGCAGCTCGTCCTTCTTCGCGTACACGCGAAGACCCGGCTTGCTGATGCGCCGGATGCCGGTGATGGTGCGCTCCTTCTTGGGGCCGTACTTGAGAGTGATCGAGAGGGTGTCCTGGGGGTCGCCCGGGTTCACCTGGTAGTCCTCGATGTAGCCCTCGTCCTTCATGATCTTCGCGATCGCGATGAGCTTCTTCGAAGCAGGCATCGTGGTGCTCTGCTGGAACGCGTTGTTCGAGTTGCGAACACGCGTCAGCATGTCTGCGATGGGATCGGTCATGCTCATGTCTTTGTTCCTCCTATGATTCGAACGACCGTCCGACCCGTCGGTTCGCCCCGGCCCGTGGCCGACGCGCCTGACGGGGCGGTCGCCTGGCGTGGGTAAGGCCTACCAGCTCGCCTTACGGACGCCGGGCAGCTCGCCGCGGCTCGCCAGCTCGCGCACGCACACGCGGCACAGACCGAACTGCCGGTAGAACGCGCGCGGGCGGCCGCAGCGGTTGCAGCGGTTCACCGCACGGACACCGAACTTCGGCGTGCGCTTGGCCTTGGCGATCATCGACTTCTTTGCCACTTCAGTGACCTCCTTGCGGGAGACGGCCCGCGGCGCGTCCCGTCTCGTCTCTACTTCTTGAACGGGAACCCGAACTGCTCGAGGAGAGCCCGGCATTCCTCGTCGGTATTCGCACTCGTGACGAACGTGATGTCCATGCCCCGGATCTTGTCGACCTTGTCGTAGTCGATCTCGGGGAAGATCAGCTGCTCGGTGACGCCGAGCGAATAGTTGCCGCGGCCGTCGAAAGCGGTCGCGCTCACGCCGCGGAAGTCGCGGATACGAGGCAGCGCTGTCGACAGCAGGCGGTCGAAGAACTCCCACATCCGGTCGCCACGCAGGGTCACTTTGCAGCCCACGGACATGCCCTGTCGCAGCTTGAAGCTCGCGATGGACTTCTTGGCCTTGGTGATCGCGGGCTTCTGACCCGTGACGATCGCGAGATCGCTCACGGCGTGCTCCAGGAGCTTGGCATCCTGGGTGGCCGCTCCGACGCCCATGTTCACTACGATCTTCTCCAGGCGGGGAGCCTGGTGCACGTTGCTGTACCCGAAGCGTTCCATCAGCGCCGGGACCACCTCCGCGCGATACTTCTCCTTGAACCTAGGTGCCACTCGATGTACCTCCGTTTGGTCTTCGCCCGGCGGATTTCCGACCCGACGGGACTTCGAGCCGGACTGCGTCCGACTACTTGTCGATGTCCTTGCCGCACTTCTTGCACGTACGGATACGGGTGCCATCGTCACGACGACGGCCCACACGCGTGGGCTGGCCGCAGGACGGGCACATGAGCATCACGTTGGAGACGTGGATGGTGCCTTCCATCTCGATGATGCCGCCCTGGGGGTTCTTCTGGGTCGGGCGGGCATGCTTCTTGATCATGCTGACGTTCTCGACGACCACGCGCTCCTTCTCCGGCATCGAGCGGAGGACCTTGCCCTCTTTGCCCTTGTCCTTGCCGGCGATGACGCGCACGCGGTCGCCCTTACGGATGGTCAGAGACTTCGCCATGCTGTTCTGTCCCTCCTAGAGGACCTCGGGCGCGAGCGACACGATCTTCATGAACTTGCGATCGCGCAGTTCGCGCGCCACAGGCCCGAAGATACGGGTGCCGCGGGGGTTGCCCTGGGTGTCGATGATGACGGCCGCGTTCTCGTCGAAGCGGATGTAGCTGCCGTCGGGACGGCGGACTTCCTTCTTGGTGCGCACGACGACCGCGCGGACGACGTCGCCCTTCTTCACGGTGCCGTTCGGGATGGCCTCCTTGACGGCGCACACGATGGTGTCGCCGACGTAGGCGTACCGGCGGCGAGTGCCGCCGAGGACCTTGATACAGGCCACCCTACGCGCTCCGGAGTTGTCGGCTACCTTGAGCCGCGTCTCCTGCTGGATCATTGCTTCCTCCGTTGCCTGACCGGTCGTCGCGCGGCATATCGCCGCCGAGAGGACCGTCGTCTGCTCCTACAAAGTCCTGCTACTTGGCCTTCTCGACGATCTCGACGAGGCGCCAGTGCTTCAACTTCGACATGGGCCGGGTCTCCATGATCCGGACCACGTCGCCCACGCCGCACTCGTTGTTCTCATCGTGGGCGTGGAACTTCGTGCTACGCGTGATCATCTTGCCGTAGAGCGGGTGACGCTTGCGGGCCTCGACCTTGACGACGCAGGTCTTGTCGCCTGCGGCCGAAACCACGACGCCCTGGCGCTCCTTGCGGCTGTTGCGCTCGGTGCTCATCTACCGTCCTCCTACTTACGCCTGGGGCTTCGCGGCCGCGATCTCGCGGGTGCGGAGCTCGGTGTGCAGGCGTGCGATGTCCTTCTTCACAAGACCGATCCGGTGCGGGTTGTCGAGCTGGCCGGTGGCAAGCTGGAACCGCAGGTTGAACAACTCGGTCCTGCGCTCCTTCAGCTTGTCGGCGATCTCGGTCTCCGCCAGGTTCTTGATGTCTGTAGCCTTCATTTATCCTTCACCGCCACTATCGGCACGGGTCACGAACTTGCACTTGATCGGCAGCTTCTGCGCCGCGAGGCGCATGGCTTCCTTGGCGACCTCTTCGCTCACGCCCGCGATCTCGAACATGATGCGGCCGGGCTTGACGACCGCCACCCACTTCTCGGGATTGCCCTTGCCGGAACCCATACGGGTCTCGGCGGGCTTCTGCGTCACGGGCTTGTCCGGGAAGATGTTGATCCAGACCTTACCGCCACGCTTCATGTACCGCGTCATCGCGACACGAGCCGCCTCGATCTGGCGGTTGGTGATCCACGCCGGCTCGAGGGCCTTGAGGCCGAACTCGCCGAATGCGATCTCGGTGCCACCTTTGGCGATGCCCTTTCGGGAGCCGCGCATCACCTTGCGGTGCTTGACACGCTTGGGAAGCAGCATCTGCTAGCCCCTCCTTCCGGCACCTTCGCGACGCCGGTTGGGACGCGGCCGGTCGCGATCTGAACGGGGACGATCGGGGGCAGGACTCTCATCGATGTAGTCGATGGGCTGACCCGGGAGCCTTTCACCCTTGTAGATCCAGACCTTCACGCCGACCACGCCGAACGTGGTCACCGCGTCGGCCGTGCCGTAGTCGATACGGGCACGCAGGGTGTGAAGCGGCACGCGACCCTCGCGGTACCACTCGCGGCGGCCCATCTCGGCGCC
>DCVQ01000021.1:0-4183 GCA_002328745.1 Actinobacteria bacterium UBA2184 | reverse complement strand
TCGGGACGCTTGATCTCGACGATGTTCACCGCAACGGCGTGGCCGGCGAGCGTCTCGAGCTCCTTGCGGAGCACGTCGACCTCGGCGCCCTTCTTGCCGATGACGATGCCCGGACGGGCGGTCCAGATCTCGACGAACACCTTGTCGCCCTTGCGCTCGATGTCGATGCGCGAGACGGCGGCGCGGCGCAGCTTGGCCTGCAGGTACTTGCGGATGGCAAGATCCTCGGCAAGGCTCTGGCTATAGCCCTTGTCCTGATACCAGCGGCTCCGCCACTTCTCGGTGATACCGAGCCGGAACCCTATGGGATAGACCTTCTGACCCATGCGCCTTAGGCCTCCTCTCGCTGCTTCACGACCACCGTGATGTGGCTCGTGCGCTTGTTGATGCGGAACGCACGGCCCATGGCGCGGGGGCGGATGCGCTTGATCGTCGGGCCTTCGTTCACGTACGCCTCGGAGACGTAGAGCGTCTCCGGCTTGAGGCGCAGGTTCTTCTCGGCGTTGGCGGCGGCGCTGTGCACGACCTTGCCGACGACCTCGGCCGCCCCGCGCGGGGTGAACCTGAGGATCGCCTCGGCCTCGGGCACGGACTTGCCCCGAACGAGATCGATCACGTCACGCGCCTTGCGCGGACTCACCCTCACGTACTTGGCGGTAGCTCTTGCTTCCATCTACTCAAAACCTCCGACCGTCTTCCGGACCGTGCACCGCACGACCGGTCTGGCTTCGTAACGGCGCTTAGCGCTTGCCCTTCTTGCGATCATCCGCGTGGCCGCGGAACGTGCGCGTCGGCGAGAACTCGCCGAACTTGTGGCCGACCATCGACTCGGTCACGTACACCGGGACGTGCTTGCGACCGTCGTGAACGGCGACCGTGTGGCCCACCATCTCCGGGAAGATGGTCGAGGCGCGCGACCAGGTCTTGATGACCTTCTTCTCGCCAGCGGCGTTCATGTCCTGAATACGCTTCAGGAGACGCGGCTCGACGTAGGGTCCCTTCTTCAGGCTTCTGCTCATCGATTGCTCCTCTATCCCGCTACTTCTTACGGCGGCGGATGATCATCCGGTCGGACGCCTTATGCTTCGCACGGGTGCGGTGACCCTTGGTCGGCACGCCCCACGGAGTGACCGGGTGACGGCCGGCGGTCTTGTTCTTGCCCTCGCCACCGCCGTGCGGGTGGTCGACCGGGTTCATCGCGGTACCGCGGACGGTCGGGCGCACGCCGAGGTGGCGTGAGCGTCCGGCCTTGCCGACCGAGATGTTGGCGTGGTCGCTGTTGCCGACCTCGCCGACGGTGGCCCGGCAGGTCAGCTGCACCATGCGCATCTCGGAGGAGGGCATGCGCAGGATCGCGTTGGGGCCTTCCTTGCCGATCAGCTGCGCCGAGGTGCCGGCCGAGCGGGCGATAGCAGCGCCCTTGCCGGGCTGGAGCTCGATGGCGTGCACGACGGTACCCGTCGGGATGTTCTCGAGCGGGAGCGCATTGCCCGGCTTGATGTCCGCGGCAGCGCCCGACATCACGAGATCGCCGACGCTCAGCTTCTCCGGGGCGAGGATGTAGCGCTTCTCACCGTCGGCGTAGTGCAGCAGAGCGATACGGGCAGACCGGTTCGGGTCGTACTCGATCGTCGCGACCTTTGCGGGAATGCCGTCCTTGTTCCGCTTGAAGTCGATCTTGCGATACTGGCGCTTGTGCCCACCACCCTGATGCCGGGTGGTGATGCGCCCGTTGTTGTTGCGGCCGCCCCGCTTGGGCAGCGGCTCCAGCAGCGACTTCTCGGGCGTCGTCGACGTGATCTCCGCGAAGTCGGAGACCGTCTGGAAACGACGACCCGGTGAGGTCGGCTTGTACTTCTTCAGTCCCATCATCTCTCCTTCCGTCCGATTGCCAGACCGCTGGGACATGCGGAGCGGGTGCTCCTCCGCGCAGTCCGACGCCGGACTCTGCTACCACGGTGCCGGGCGGCTCCATCAGCCGTCGCACTCCCTCGCGTACGGGAGTGCTCAAGGCTTACCTACCGGCGAACAAATCGATCGTGTCCCCGTCCTTCAGGGTGACGATCGCCTTCTTCCACGAGCGCGACAGCCCCTTATTGTAGCGAAGTCGCCGCGGTTTACCAGAGACATTCATGGTGTTCACCTTGAGGACGGTGACGCCGAAGATCTCGGTGATCGCCTGCGCGATCTGCTCCTTCTTGGCAGTCTTGTGCACCTCGAAGGTGAAACGGTTCTGCTCCATCAGGTCGTACGACTTCTCCGACACGATCGGCCGGATGATGACGTCGTGTGCGTTCATCTAGCTCAGCACCCCCTCGAGCCACTCGAGCGCCGGCTTGGTGAACAGCACGGACACGTTGTCGACGAGATCGTACGTGTTCGCCTCGGAGGCGGTGATCACACGGACCTTCTCGATGTTGCGCAGCGACCGGATCGCGTCGAAGTCGTCGTTGTCCACGACCACCGTCACGCGACGGTCGATACCGAGCGCGGAGAGGACCGCAGCCGCCTTCTTGGTCGACGGCTCCTCGAGACCGAACCCGTCGATCACGTACAGCTCGCCATCGGCGTGCTTGGCCGACAGAACGCTTCGCATCGCGAGCTTGACGACCTTGTTCGGCACCTTGAACGCGTAGCTCCGGGGCGTGGGGCCGAAGATGACGCCGCCGCCCTTCCACTGGCCGGCGCGGATGGAGCCCTGCCGGGCCCGGCCGGTGCCCTTCTGGCGCCACGGCTTGGCACCGCCACCGGAGACGTCGCTGCGCCCCTTGGTGGACTGGGTGCCCTGGCGGCGCGCCGCCATCTGGCTGCGCACCACCTGATGCACGGCGAAGGAGTTCGGCTCGATCGCGAACACGGTGTCCGCGACCTGCGCCTGACCCACCTTCTTGCCCGTGCTGTCTTTCACTTCGACAGTTGCCATCTCATTACTCCTTGAGTTGCGAACCGACGACGCAGCGCTTACGCGCGGCGGATCGTCAGAAGGCTGTTCTTGCCACCCGGAACGGCACCCTTGACGAGCAGAAGGCTCTGCTCGACGTCCACGCGCACGACCTCGAGGTTGCGCACCGTGACCGTGTCCGTGCCCATGTGCCCCGGAAGCCGGGTGCCCTTGAACACGCGCGACGGGGTCGACGCCTGGCCGACCGAACCCGGCTCGCGGTGAGCGTGCGAGCCATGGCCGCCCGGGCCGCCCTTGAAGTTGTGGCGCTTCATGACGCCGGCGAAGCCCTTGCCCTTGCTCGTGCCGGTGACGTGGACGTGCATGCCGGCCTCGAAGCCCTCGACCGTGATCTCGTCGCCGAGCTTGAAGGTCTCGCCCTCGCCGAGCGGGACCTCCGCGATGTGACGCCGCGGGGTGACCCCGGCCTTGGCGAAGTGACCGGCCGCGGGCTTGTTCACCCGGGACTCCTTCACGTCGCCGAACGCGAGCTGGACGGCCTCGTAGCCGTCGCGCTCCATGGTGCGAAGCTGGGAGACCACGCAGGGGCCGGCCTCGATGACGGTGACCGGTATGAGCCGGTCGTCATCGGACCAGACCTGGGACATGCCCAGCTTCCTTCCGAGAATCGCAGTTGCCATTGTGGTGCCTCTCGTCCGTGCGGTCGTGGGACCACGCCCGTCGCCACGTGCGACGTCTCCCAGCGGACCGCGCTTCATGTCAACCGGCAGGTGCGCCGGGGAGTGCCTACAGCTTGATCTCGATGTCGACGCCAGCCGGCAGGTCGAGACGCATGAGCGAGTCGACCGTCTTGGGCGTGGGCTCGAGGATGTCGATGAGGCGCTTGTGCGTCCTCATCTCGAAGTGCTCGCGGCTGTCCTTGTTCACGTGCGGCGAGCGGATGACGCAGTAGAGGTTGCGCTCGGTGGGGAGCGGGATGGGGCCCGCCACCTTTGCGCCCGTCTTCTGCGCGGTCTCCACGATCAGCTTCGTGGACTGGTCCACGACTTCGTGGTCGTACGCCTTGAGCCGGATGCGGATCTTCTGGTTCGCCAACTTGCTTACCTCCGTCTAGTACACAGACCGAAAGCTACTTGATGATCTTCGTAACGCGACCGGACCCGACGGTGCGGCCGCCTTCGCGGATAGCGAAGCGCAGGCCCTCCTCCATCGCGATGGGGCCGATGAGCTCGCCGCGGATCTCGACGTTGTCGCCTGGCATGACCATCTCGGTGCCCTCGG
>DCVQ01000017.1:32784-55316 GCA_002328745.1 Actinobacteria bacterium UBA2184 | reverse complement strand
GCGTTCTTCGAACTCGCCGCGGAAGCGCGACCCGGCAATCATAGCGCCCAGATCGAGCGATACCACCTTCTTGCCCATCAGAATTTCCGGTACATCATTCGAAGCGATCTTTTGCGCCAGACCTTCCACGATGGCGGTTTTGCCGACGCCGGCTTCGCCGATCAGCACCGGGTTGTTCTTCGTGCGCCGCGAGAGCACCTGGATCACGCGGCGGATCTCCTCGGTGCGGCCGATCACCGGATCGAGCTTGCCCTCGCGCGCGGCGGCGGTGAGGTTGCGGCTGAACCGCTCGAGCGCCTGGAACTGCGCCTCGGGGTTCTGGTCGGTCACGCGCGCGCCCGCGCGGAGCTCCTCGAGCGCCTCGAGGAGACGCTTGGCGCTCACGCCCGCTTGCGCGAGGATGCGCCCGGCGTCGCCCTTGTCCTCGGCGATGGCGATGAGCAGGTGCTCGGTGGAGACGTACGCGTCCTTGAGCTTCTCGGCGTGCTTGAACGCGTCGCTCATCACGCTCGTGAGCCGCGGCCCCACGTTCGCCGGCCCCTGCGCTCCGCTACCGCTCACCTTCGGCGCCTTGCCGATGGCGGTGGTGACCTCGGCCTCAACCAGGTCGGGGTTCGCGCCCACCTTCTGCACGATGGGGCGCACGATGCCCTCGGCCGCGTCGAGCAGCGCCTTCAGGAGGTGCTCGGGCTCGATAACCTGCGAGGACGCGTCATCCGCGATGCCCTGGGCCGCCTGCAGCGCCTCCTGCGCTTTGACTGTCAGCTTGTCCAACCGCATGTCAATCAACTCCTATCGGCAGCCTCACGGGCTACCTGGCCACCGTTCAAGCCGGTAGCGTTCGTCTCTTGAAGAGGCGTGACCACACCCAGGCGGCGAGCTCTCAACCCGGTCCGCCCTTGATCTCGCCCGCCTTGAGCGCCTCGAGCCAGCGGACGAGGCCGCTGCGCTTGTCGCCCGGGAGCGCCTCCGGGATGCCCGGCACGTGGTGCTGCGTGCCGCCCGCACCGCCGCCCGCGCCTCCGCCTGCCGCGCCGCCGCCTGCCGTACCGCCCGCGCCTCCGCCACTCATCGCTCGGCCCTCCTGACGATGCCGCCGCGCGGCACGTGTACGATGTCCGCCCGCAGGCTCTGCCTGAAGTCCTGGATCTCCCGCGCGAGCCGCAGCTCGGCCTGCGACGCCTCGGCCTGCGCCTCGGCGAGCCGCGCCTCCAGGCTCTCCTTCTCGATCTCGAGCTCGATGATCCGCATCACGCCGGCGAGGTTGATGCCCTCCTCCTGCGTGAGGTGCTGGATGAGCCGCAGCCGCTCGATGTCGGCCTCCGAGTACAGGCGGGTGCCGCCGGGCGACCGCTGCGGCTGCACGAGCATCTTGCGCTCGTAGATGCGCAGCGTCTGCGGATGCACGCCGGCAAGCTCGGCCGCCACGCTGATCATGTAGACCGGCCGGTCCTTGCCGCTATAGCGCTGGTGCTTGACCATCGCCGAAGGCTCCTTCCCTTACCCGATATGCGCCCGGACGTCCTCGTCGCGCGAAGACTCGAACCGGCGCAGCAGTTCCTTCTGCTCGGCCGTGAGCTTCTGCGGCACGGCGATCTTCACGCGCACCTTGAGATCGCCCGTGCCCTTGCCCTTGAGCTTCGGCGCGCCCTTACCGGGCACGCGGAGCACCTTGCCGTCGGCCGTGCCTGGCGCCACCTTGAGCTTCACCGAGCCACCGCCGGGCGTGGGCACACTCACTTCGGCGCCGAGCGCCGCCTCGGCGATCGTCACCGGCAGATCGAGCGTCACGTCGGCGCCGTCGCGCGCGTAGAACGCGTGCGGCTTGATGTGCGTCACCACGTACAGGTCGCCCTTGGGACCGCCACCGCTTCCCGGCTCGCCCTTGCCGGCGAAGCGGAGCTTGCCTCCGTCGGTCACGCCCGGCGGGATGTTCACCGTGAGCGGCTTGACCTTCACCACCTGGCCCTTGCCGCGACACGTCTGGCACGGCTGCTCCACGATCGTCCCGGCGCCGCCGCACCGCGGGCACGGCCGCGAGAAGCCGAAGACGCCCTGGCCCTGGCTCACGTTCCCGCTGCCCTGGCACGTCGGGCACGTGGTGCGGCTCGTCCCCGGCTTCGCGCCGCTGCCCTTGCAGGTGGCGCAGGCCTCGGTGCGCTTCACGTCCACCTTCGTGGACACGCCCGCGAGCGCCTCCTCGAAGCTGAGCGTCACGTCGTACTGCAGGTCGTTGCCGCGGTGCGCGCTCTTCCGCCCGGAGGTGCCAAACCCGCCACCGCCGCCGCCGAAGAGGTTGCCGAACAGGTCGCCGATATCGCCCATGTCCACGTTGGCGTACGCAGCGCCGCCCGGGAAGCCGCTGCCGCCGACGCCGCCCGGCCAGCCCGCGCCGGGTGCGCCACCCGCGCCACCGGGCGGCATGTTCCCGCCGAAGTAGCGGCCGTAGGTGTCGTACTGCGTGCGCTTCTCGTCGTCGGCGAGCACCTCGTACGCCTCGTTCAGCTCCTTGAACTTCTCCTCGGAGCCGCCCGCGTCGGGGTGGTGCTTGCGCGCCTGCTTGCGGAACGCCTTCTTTATCTCATCGGCGCTCGCCGTCTTGGGCACGCCGAGTATGTCGTAGTAGCTCTTGTCGGCCACGGTCGGCTCCTTTATGCCTGCGGACCGCCCGTGCTCACGACCACCGAAGCCGGACGAAGCACCCGGCCGTGCATGCGGTAGCCGCAGCTGTACATGTCGACCACCGTGTTCTCCGGAACGTCCTTGCGCTCGGCCTGGCCGACCGCCTGGTGCTCGGTGGGGTCGAACGGCTGCCCGACGGCGTCGATGCGCTCGACGCCTTCCTTGGCGAGCACGTCCAGCACCTGCGAGAGCACCATGCGCACGCCGTCCACCAGCTCCTCGCCGGTGCCGCCGCCCTCCACGTGCGCGAGCGCGCGCTCGAGGTTGTCGAGCGCCGGCAGCAGCTCCGAGATCACGCGCTGCCCGGCCCGCTTGGCCGCGTCCTCCGCATCGCGCGCGACGCGCTTGCGGTAGTTGTCGAAGTCCGCCTGCAGCCGCTGGGCCGTCTCGAGGTGCCCGGCGGCCTCCCGCTGAGCGCTCTCAAGCTCGGTCTCCATCTGGTCACCGCGGAACTCGAACTCCGCGCCGAGGTCTTCGACGAGCGAGGGATCGGTGGAGCCTGACCGATCGGCGGTGGCGCCGCGGTGGTGGCGGCCGCCCGCGGCGGTCTGCCCGGCGGCGTTGTCGTCAGCACCGATCCCGCGGGGGTGGCGACCGTCCTCCGCAGGAGCAGCGCCACCGCGCTGCTCCGAGGACAAGGGAGCGCCCCCGACGGGATCGGTATGCTTGCGGTGACGGTCCATGGCTACTTGTCCTCGTCCACGACTTCGTAGTCCGCGACTTCCTCGTCGCNNGGCTCGGCCTCGCCGCCCTCGGCGGTCTCCGCCTCGGCCTGCTGGTAGACGATCTCGGCGAGCTTGTAGCTCTTCTCCTGCAGCGAGTTGATGGCGGCGCGGATGGCGTCGACGTCCTCGCCCTCGAGCGCCGTCTTGACCTCGGCGATCGCGGCCTCGACGTCGGTCTTCGTCTCCTCGGGCACCTTGTCGCCCAGGTCGGCGATCGTCTTCTCGGTGCTGTACACGAGGGTGTCGGCCATGTTGCGCGCCTCTGCCTCGTCCTTCTTCTTCTTGTCCTCGTCGGCGTGGCTCTCGGCGTCGTTCACCATACGCTCGACTTCCTCATCCGAGAGAGCCGTCGTGCCCGTGATGGTGATCTTCTGCTCCTGGCCCGTGCCGCGGTCCTTAGCCGAGACGTTCACGATGCCGTTGGCGTCGATGTCGAACGTGACCTCGATCTGCGGAACGCCTCGCGGCGCCGCCGGGATGTTCATCAGGTGGAACTTGCCGAGCGTCTTGTTGTAGGCGGCCATCTCGCGCTCGCCCTGCAGGACGTGGATCTCCACCGAGTTCTGGCCGTCGGCCGCGGTGGTGAAGGTCTCACTCTTGCGGGTTGGGATGGTGGTGTTGCGCTCGATGAGCTTGGTCATCACGCCGCCGAGCGTCTCGACGCCGAGCGCGAGCGGGGTCACGTCGAGGAGCAGGATGTCCTTGACGTCGCCGCCGAGCACGCCGCCCTGGATGGCGGCGCCCACCGCCACGACCTCGTCCGGGTTGACGCCCTTGTGCGGGTCCTTGCCGGTGAGTTCCTTGACGAGCTCCTGCACGGCGGGCATGCGGGTGGAGCCGCCCACGAGGATCGCGTGGTCCAGATCGCCTGGCTTGATGCCGGCGTCCTTGAGCGCGGTCTTCACCGGGCCGCGGCAGCGCTCGAGCAGGTCGGCCGTGATCTTCTGGAACTCGGCACGCGTGAGCGTGTAGTCGAGGTGCTTCGGGCCGCCCGCGTCGGCGGTGATGAACGGCAGGTTGATCTGCGCGGTCTGCGTGGTGGAGAGCTCCATCTTGGCCTTCTCGGCCTCGGCGCGCAGGCGCTGGAGCGCCATCTTGTCGGCGCGAAGATCGATGCCGTGGTCGCCGGAGAATTTCTCGGCGAGCCAGTCGATGATGCGCTGGTCCCAATCGTCGCCGCCGAGGTGGTTGTCACCGGAGGTGGACTTCACCTCGAAGACGCCGTCGCCGATCTCGAGCACGGACACGTCGAACGTGCCGCCGCCGAGGTCGAAGACGAGGATGGTCTGGTCGTGCGCGCCCTTGTCGAGGCCGTAGGCGAGCGCCGCGGCCGTGGGCTCGTTGATGATGCGCTTGACCTCGAGGCCCGCGATCTTGCCCGCGTCCTTGGTGGCCTGGCGCTGCATGTCGTTGAAGTACGCCGGGACGGTGATGACCGCCTCGGTGACCGGATGACCGAGATACGCCTCGGCGTCGGCCTTGAGCTTCTGCAGCACCATCGCCGAGATCTCCTCGGGGGTGAAGTGCTTGCCGTCGATGTCGACGACCGTGCGGCCGTCCTTGCCCTTCTCGGCCTTGTACGCGATGGTCCCGCGCTCGGACTTCGTCTCTTCGAACTTGCGGCCGATGAAGCGCTTGATCGACGTGATGGTGTTCTCGGGGTTGGTGATGGCCTGGTTCTTGGCGGCCTTGCCGACGATGCGCTCGCCTTCCTTGCGGAACGCGACTACCGACGGCGTGGTGCGGTCGCCTTCGGCGTTCACGATGATCGTGGGCTCGCCGCCCTCGAGGACCGCGACCGCCGAGTTGGTGGTGCCGAGGTCGATACCGATGATCTTGCCCATCTCCTGGTGCTCCTTTCGAATCCTCCCCGGATGCGCGTCCGAAGCGGCTTGTTGATGCGTGAAACACGGGGCATTTCGGCCCCGTGACAGACCCGATACTAGAATCTGAGTGTTCCATTGTCAAGTTTTCTGACTGAGCATACGAGATATACCCGCCTCGGCAGGGATGGAAACCCGCGCGCCTCGTGCGCCGCTCGACGCCCGCTTCCAGCCGTTCGTCCCGATGCTTTACACGCGCCCGCACGCTCGGTATCATCCGCCGCGACATGACCCCCGCGCCCGACGCGCACGGCGCGAGAGCCGAAGGAGAAACGCATGCCCCGACCGATCATCAACGAGGACGAGTGCTCCGGCTGCGGCATCTGCGTGGATGCGTGCCCTGAAGGCGTTCTCGAGCTTGTCGACGACGTGGCTCAGCCCGTGAACGAGGACGACTGCACGGGTTGCGGGACGTGCATGGAGGAGTGCCCGATGGGTGCGATCGAGGAGATCGAAGAGGACTAGGCGTGGCGACGCGCTCTCAAGATATCCGCACCTGACGACGGGCGCCTCCGGGCGCCCGTTTCGTGTCACCCGCGCTTGAGCGCCTGCATCTGCTTCCAGACGCGCCGCTTAGCCGCCGGGTCGTCGAGCGACGCGGCGAACCCGTCGACCGCGACCGCGGTGCGCCCGAGAAGCGAGGTCTCCGTGCCGAACGCCAGTGTCGGCTCGCCGAAGGCGGCGGCCAGATCGGCGGCCGCATCGCCGTCGAGCGCGACGATCACGCGCGCATCGAGCGCCTCGACGAGGAGCCGTAGCCGCGCGGCGACCGGTCCGGCGGACGCTTTCGCGGGACGCGAGCACGCGAAGAACCGCCCTTCCGGCAGCTCGAGCGCATCCAGCGCCTTGCCGATGGCCTCCCCCGCCGGACCCCCCACCGCGCTGCGCGCGGCCCGCTCGGCCGCATCGGGGCTGCCGCTCAGCACCAGCACGTCGGCGAGCTCGTCACCGTGAGACGCCACCGCTTCGGCGCCGGGCACGAGCGCCTCGGCCGCGGCGATCTCGGCGCGCGCCTTCTCGCGGTAGAGCCGGTCGAGACGTGCGGCCTCGGCCGACGTGTCGTCGGGCTTCGGGCTCATGACTGCTGCGAGAACCAGGCTGCGGTGGCGCCGAGGCCGGCCTGGAGATCGACGGCCGCCTTCCAGCCGAACGTGTCGGCGGCCTTGCGCGGCGAGAGCACGCTTGCCGCAACGTCGCCCTCGCGGGCCTCCCCGCGCGCGATCTCGCCCGGGTAGCGCATCGCGACGCGCAGTCCTTCGGCCAGCGCGTTCACCGATGTGGCCAGTCCGGTGGAGACGTTGTATGCGGGCCCGTTGGCGCCGGGCTGCGCGAGCGTGCCTTCGAAGGCCGCCGCCGCCGCGCACGCGCTCACGATGTCGGCCACGAAGATGAAGTCACGTGTCTGCGTGCCGCTGCCGAAGATGGTGGGCGTGATGCCGCGCGCCATGCGCGAGCCGAACTCGGCTACCACACCGCCCTCGCCGTCGGCGCGCTGGCGCGGGCCGTAGACGTTCGCGAAGCGCAGGCAGGCGAAGTCGACGCCCGCGGGGCGCAGCACCTCGGCGAGCACGCCTTCCGCAGCGAGCTTCGAGCGGCCGTAGGGCACCGCGGGCTCGGTGGACGACTCCTCGGTGAGCGGCAGCTCCTGCGGCTCGCCGTAGACGGCGGCCGATGAGGCGAAGAGCACGCGCCGTGCGCCCGCAGCCACGGCGGCCTCGGCGACCGCGCGGGTCCCCTCCACGTTCACGCGCCAGTCGACGTCGGGATCGACGATCGACGCCGCCGCGCTCACCTGCGCCGCAAAGTGCACGATCACCTCGGGCCCGTAACCGATGACGACGTTGGCAAGACCCGGGCCGGTGACGTCGATCGTGCGGAATCCCGCGGCGGGATGCAGGTTGTCGATCGAGCCGGTCGAGAGGTCATCGACCACCATCACCTCTCCACCGCCGCCCAGCAGCGCGTGGACGAGCGCCCCGCCGATGAAGCCGGCCCCGCCTGTCACGAGCACTCGCATGCCATCTCCTCGGTCGTCTGCCGCGGCGCGCCCGCGAGGGGCGCACGCGGCCGAGTTCACTCTTCGGCGGTCTCGACCCGTCGCACCTCGACCAGCTCGGCATGCACGATGAGCCGGTACTTCGCGCTGTACGGAGGGTGACACGCGGTGAGCGTGAGCATCGGCTGCTCCGTGGAGGCCACCACTTCGATGCGGTCGGGTGTGACCTCGAGAATCTCCGTCACCTGATAGCGATACAGTCGGTACGGCGAGTACAGATCGATGGTATCACCGGCCGCGACCTCGCCGAGACGGCGGAACGGGGCACCGTAGGTGGTGCGGTGGCCCGAGATGCCGCAGTTGCCGGTCGGCCCCGGCAGGTCGGTGTAGTCGATCCAGCCCGGGCCCCGCCTCAGGTCGGCCGGCTGATGCCCAGTCACCACCAGCACGTCGAGTTCCATCGCGGGGATCACCAGGCGCCCGAACACGTCGCCCGCACCGCGCCCCTCCCAGTACGCGAGGTCTTCCTCGGCCCAGCCAGCGAAGTCGAGGGCCGGCCCACTCGGGGCGAGCAGTTCGTTGGGATCATCGGCGGAGAACGCCGGCGTGGCGCCTGCGGCGTGGGCGAGATCGGCCTGCGCCCACCACCCCATGAGCGCGGTGAGCCCGTAGTACGACACGAGTCCAAGCGACATGCCGAGGAGCACGTTGCCGAGCGCGCGCGCCCATATGCGCCTGCCCATCCCGCCTCCTCGCCTCGCTGTGACCGTGCTCACAGAAAATCTGTGACGAATCGCACAATCAGGTGTAAAGTGCCGCTCTGCACGCACCGATACGTCTAGTGTACGTGAGTTTGACAACAGCACATCGCACTGCTCCCGAAAAGGCACGGCGACCGAAAGGTCGACCACGCAAAGTCACGGGCCTAAAGGAGGCCTCGCCTCCCACGACAGCCGGACTGCCGAAGGTTCGAGTCGCACGAAAGCGACCCGGTACCGCCTCACAGGGAGGATACCGGGTCGATGTGCGTCGTGACTTGAACAGGAGCGGTTCGACGTGAAGCAGGTCAAGAAGCATGGGTTCACCGTAGCTGCGACAGGGATCCTCGCGATCGCGGTCGCCGCAGTCCTTTTCACCCTCGTGTCAGTTCCCGCCGCGGCATCAGCGGCGACCCAGGCGCGCCAGTTCGTGTGCGGCCTCGAACCTGCAGGGGCGTGCGTCAAGGTCGAAGCCGCGCAGGCCGCCCCAACCGGGCTCTCCGCAACCGCCACGAAGCGCACAGCCACGGTCATCCCTGCGGTCCGCACCTACGCCGGCGGCTCGACGGGTTCATCCGGCAGCACCGCGGCATCCTCGAGCGGCGGCGCCTCAGCACAATCCATTCTCGCAAGCTACATCGCGAAGTACCCGATCCTCACCGGTGCCACCGTCTCGTTCGGCGATGCGAAAGGCTACCAGGCCATCTGCTACTACAAGTCCGGCCGTATCGTGATAAGCACGAGCTATACCCGCAGCCTGCAGACCATCATCGGTCACGAGATCTGGCACATCATCGACTGGCGCGACAACGGAGTCATCGACTGGGGCGAGAACGTCCCGCCCCGCTAGCACTAGCAGAAGCAGACCGACAGTCGGTGCGACGGCGAGGCCCCGGAACCGCGCTTCCGGGGCCTCAGTCGTGCGCCGGGGGGTCGCGCGGGGCGCGCTACCGGGTAGCGCGCCCCGCTCCTCGCACGAACCTCTTGGGTCCGCCCGCGTGTGGCGAACGGAAGACCGCTAGAGGGCCGCCTCCGGCCGACGACGGAGCACGAGGCCGAGCACGGCGGTCACCAGTGCCGCGCCCAGGATCAGTCCCAGTTCTCCGCCGGTGAACGGAAGGAACGGCTCGCCGACGATGATTCGGTCATTGTCGGTGTTGTTGGTCGGATCGCTGTCCAGGGGGTGCGAGATGACGACGACGTTGTCGATGTTCGTGGTGCCATCGGGCATGTCTTCGTCGACCCTCACCGTGTAGGTCAGTGTCTGCTTGCCGTCTTCCATGGCGAGCGGGCCGGGCAGCGTCCAGGTGATCTTGCCACCGGACACGACGCCACCGTTGGCGTTGACGACCGTCACGTACCGCTCGTCGAAGTCATCGACGATGGTGAAGTCCGTGGCGGGCAGCTCGCCGTTGTTCCAGTAGGTCAGCGTGTAGGTCACGATCTCGCCGGGATCAGCGTAGACCACTCCGGCGGCCTTGGTGATCGCCAGGTCGAGTTCGGTGAACGGGAGGAACTCCTCCACGTTGCCGAACCACAGCTCGGCGGTCTCACCCTCCACCACTTCGACGCCCTGGGTGAGCGGGGTGGTGTTGGTCCAGCCGGACTTGAGGGTCTCGGTCACGTAGTACATGCCGGGGTCGAGCTCGTCGAAGAGCAGCTCGCCGAACTCATCGGTGAGACCGCTGTCGATCTCGGTCATCGGCGGCAGGACCGCAACCGTCGGCTCAAGCTCGGGCTCGTAGAGGCTGAACTCCCAGTCCTCGAGCATCGGCTCGCCCTCGTCGTGGACACCGTCCTCGTCGAGGTCTTCGAACTTGTAGACGATCAGGTCGCCGGTCTCCTCCTCGGCAGGGTCGCCGAAGTAGAAGTCCAGATGGCTCAGGCCGGCGTACATCTCACTGGCGTTCACCGGAGCGTACAGGCCCGCGTCGCCATAGACATCTGGCGGAGGGCTGTAGGTGAACTCGTTGGCGGCGTTGCCGCCCTTCACCACGATGCGCAGCATCGGGTAGTTGGACTCCCAGTCGAAGTACCAGCCTTCGTCGTCGACGAAGTACTCGTCGATTGAGATCCACATGTCCGCGGGGACAGTGCCATTGATCTCATCGAAATCCGCAAGGTAGTACGTTCCGTCATCGACCGGCTGGATCCTGACGCCACCCGCCGTGAGGGGCGGGTTGTCATCGGGGGTCTCGACCGGTGGGACGAGCGCGGCGGGGTCTACCGCCGCTGCGGATGACGGGCCTTCCACCGAAGCCTCAGCGACGGGGGCCTCCGCGGGTGCGACCGCCTCGACCGGCTCGACGACAGGCTCGGGCTCAACAGCGGGCTCGGGCTCAACAGCGGGCTCGGGCTCTACGGTCGGCGGCGCTTCCTCCACCACCGGTTCCGTCAGTTCGGGCGGCATCGCTTCAGATGCGTCGCCCTCGGAAGCGAACACCGCCACACCCGGACCCGCTACCGCGACCGCCAGAACGAACGCGACGTACGCGGACAGGAGCCGTGCGGTGGCCGTGCCTCCCTTGACTTTCCTCATCAGCGCGGTTGCCATCGTGGACACCTCCTCGCGTCGCGGTCTCCCGCGACACATGCGACCCACAGCACACAAAGAGACCGACCCTGCATGGGGGTCGGTCTCACCATTGGCTCGCATCGGACTCCGGTGACCGAGGATTCGTCCGATGTATCAGCGCTTCCCTATTGAGTCGAGATCTCGGTTGTCAACGTGGGTCAGAAAACGTTCACGGTTGATTTTCCCGATTACCTGGTTTCTGTAAGCCACGTCACATTCCATACAGACGAGCGGCTCCCATGTTCCGACGAACGGTCGTTTTTTGGGTCGTTTTCCGCCAGAAGGCACCGCCCGGGAGACACGCGAGGCGATACCGATGGGGGTATGGGAGCTCCAGCGGTCGCGAAACCCGCGACGCCGAGGTCGGAGCGGCGCCTTTCAGGCGCGCTTCTTGGGCGCCGCCGGCCCGGCGAGAGCGAGCTCCAGGACATCGCCCATCCGCTCCACCGGCACGATCTTCATCTCGGTGAGGACGTGCGGCGGAACGAGTTCCAGATCGCGCTCGTTCTCCTTGGGGATGAGCACCGTCTTGATGCCCGCGCGATGCGCCGCGAGAAGCTTCTCCTTGAGGCCGCCGATCGGCAGCACCCGGCCGCGCAGCGTGATCTCGCCGGTCATCGCGACCTCGCGCCGTACCCGTGTGCCCGTGAGCACGGACACGAGTGCGGTCGCCATCGTGATGCCCGCCGACGGGCCGTCCTTCGGAATCGCCGCGGCCGGCACGTGGATGTGGATGTCGTTCTCATCGAGGAAGCCGGGGTCGATGCCGAGCTTCGACGCGTTCGCCCGTATCCAGCTCACCGCGGCCTGCGCCGACTCGCGCATCACGTCGCCGAGCTGGCCGGTGAGGACGAGGTTGCCCTTGCCCTTCATCTTCGTGGCCTCGATGAAGATCACGTCACCGCCGGCCTCGGTCCACACGAGCCCCGTCGACACGCCGACCTCGTCGCGCTTCTCGGCCAGCCCGAACGAGAACTTCGCCGGTCCCAGATAGTCGTGCACGGCCTTGCCCGCCACGCTCGTCTTGCCGGTCTGACCTTCGACCACCTTGCGCGCCACCTGACGGCAGATCGTCGCAATCTGGCGCTCGAGGTTGCGCACGCCCGCTTCACGCGTGTAGCGGCGGACGATCTCGCGCACGGCGCTGTCGGCGATGGACAGGAGCGACGGCTTCAGGCCATGCGCTGTCAGCTGCTTCGGAATGAGGTACTTGCGCGCGATATGGAGCTTCTCGTCCTCGGTGTAACCCGGGAAGTGGATGACCTCCATGCGGTCCTTGAGCGCCGGCGGGATGGGGTCGAGCAGGTTGGCCGTGGTGATGAACATGACGTCCGAAAGGTCGAAGGGCGCCTCGAGATAGTGATCCTGGAACGCGAAGTTCTGCTCGGGATCGAGCACCTCGAGCAGCGCCGAGGTGGGGTCGCCACGGAAGTCCATGCCCACCTTGTCGATCTCGTCCATCATGAAGACCGGGTTGTTGGTGCCCGCCTGGGAGATCGACTGGATGATGCGGCCGGGCAGCGCCCCTACGTACGTGCGTCGGTGTCCGCGGATCTCGGCCTCGTCGCGCACGCCGCCGAGCGACATCCGGATGAACTTGCGGTTGAGCGCGCGAGCGATCGACTTGCCGATCGAGGTCTTGCCCACGCCCGGCGGGCCCACGAAACACAGTATCGGGCCGCGCTGAGACTCGGTGAGCTTGTGGACGGCCAGGTATTCCAGCACGCGCTCCTTGACCTTCTCCAGGCCGTAGTGGTCCTCGTCGAGGATGCCCTGTGCCTCGGCCAGATCGAGTTTCTCCTCGTCGGCAGACTCCCACGGCAGACCCACGAGCCAGTCGAGGTACGTGCGGATGACGCTCGTCTCGGGCGCCGCCTGAGGCATCTTCTCGAGACGGCCGAGCTCCTTGAGGGCCTTCTCCTCCACAGGCTCGGGCATCTTGGCGCCTGCGATCTTGTCCTTGTACTCGTCGATCTCGGCCTGGATCTCGTCGAACTGCCCGAGCTCCTGCTGGATCGCCTTGAGCTGCTCGCGCAGGAAGTACTCGCGCTGCGACTTGGACATCGACTCCTTCACGCGGTTCTGGATCTTGCTGCCGAGCTCGAGGATCTCGAGTTCCTTTCGCAGGAACTCCGAGGTCTTATGGAGCCGGTCCTTCGGCTCGAGCGCTTCGAGGATCTGCTGCTTCTCCTCGATCTTGAGCGAGAGGTGGAACGTGACGAAATCGGCGAGCCGCCCGGGCTCCTCGATGGCCGATGCGGCCACCAGCACCTCCTGGGGCACGGGCTTGCCGAGCTGCGAGGCGTTCTCGAAATCGGCGACGAGGTTGCGCATGAGCGCCTTCGCCTCGACATCGGCGCGCTCCGGTTCGTCGATGATCTCGACGCGCACCTTCAGGTAAGGATCGGTCCCGATGTACTCGATGATGCGCACCCGCTGGATGCCCTCGACGAGCGCCTTCGCGGTGCCATCGGGCAGCTTGAGTTCCTGCAGGATGGTCACCACGCAGCCGACATCGTAGATCTCCTCAGGCGTCGGGTCCTGCGTCTCGGCGGCGCGCTGGGTGACGAGCGCGACGAGGTGGTCGCTGCGCATCGACTGCTCGAGCGCGTTGATGGACCGCTCGCGACCCACGAACAGCGGCACGACGAGGTTCGGGAACACGATGAGGTCCCGCAGGGGAATCAACGGGAGGACATCGGGTATCGGCGTATGCTCGTCCTTGGTCGACATCGGCTGGCTTCCTTCCATCCGGCGGCCTTCGAGACGTGTGATAATCTGCCCAGTACTTCGCCATCGTACACGAGCCACCTGCCGCCCCCGCCTCCGCCGGGACTGCGGAATCGGATCAGCACATGAACAGAGCACCGCACTCCATCGCCCTCCGCGCACTCGTCGCGCTGGCGCTCGGCATCACGTTGCTTCCTGATGGCGCGACTGCCGTTGAGCAGGCCGCACTTGCACAAGACGTGAGCGTCGCCATCAGCCAACCCACCCCCTCGGTCGCGTCCAGCGGGATCCTGCGCGCCGAAGTCGTGGTCACGTTGGACGCGCCGGCGGAGTACCTTGAGGTCCGCCTGCGGCTCAAGAGCCCCTCGGGCATACTCGTGTACCAGAAGACCGAGGTGCGCTCGAACGCCGAGGCCGGACGGATCCCGGTGGCCTACGAGTACGATCTCGCGAGACGCAACCTGCCGCCCGGCAGCTATCCGATCGAGATCCGCGTGCTCGCCACGGGCTCGGAGCCTACATCAGCCGAGAGCCGTCTGCTCATCACCGACCCGGCGCAGTTGGCGGTACCGGTCGCAGTGGTCCTGCGACTGACCGGGACGCCGATGACCGGCCCTGATGGCCGCATGCTCCGGAACCCGGCGACCGACACCCGACTGCGCGACGATGTCGCGTTCATCGCCCAGCTTGCGATCGCGCGCGACGAGCCCCTCGCGCTGTCGCTTCCACCCGTGCTCATCGAGGACCTCGCACGTGTGGCCAGCGGCTACGAGACCACGGCAGGCGTCGTCGTGGACGCCGACGCCGAGACACCCGCACGGTACCGCGAAGCCCTGGAGGACCTGAGGCTCGCCGTCTCGTCTGGCACGATCACGCTCATCGCCACCCCCTACGCGCTTCCCGACGCGGCAGGCATCCAGACCATCGGGGGCGCGAGCGGTGACTTCGGGACACACTGGACCCACGGCGATGCGCTCGTGCTCGCGACGCTCGGCTCGGCGGCCTCGACCGAGACCGTCGACCTCGGCGCCACCCTCACCTCCGCCGCGCTCGCCTCGGCCGCGGAACGTGGGGCCGACGCCGTGCTGGCACACCCAGATGCGCTCACCTCGATAGAGGGAAGCATCACCGCCGGCGTGTACCGGGTGACGGGCAGCGAGGTCGACGTCATCTGCGGCGCCGTCGATGTGGCGGCGGCCGTCCGCGGCGAGACCGCTTTCTACGACGCCGCCTTCGGGCATCGCGACAGCACCGGACTCGTCATCCCGCTCGACATCGGCCCCGGCGGATCGCACGCAGTCGCCGCGATCGCGCGCACGCTCGATTGGATCGGCAGGGCGTCCTGGCTTCGCGTCACCGACATCGATGCCGCGACGCGGGGCGAGGCGAGGGCGGCCTCGCTGACGCGCGCTGTCAGCAGGGCGCCGGAAGGCTACTGGGAATCGGTGGGTGCGGCCCGACAGGCGGCAGAAGCGTACACGCTCGCGACAGGCGCTGATGACGCCAGCGGGGACGCAGCGCGGCGCGCGGTCCTGGTTGCGGAAAGCTCGCTGTGGGCGGGCGCCGACGGTTCGTGGGCGAACGCAGCGGACGGGGCGGCGTTCGCGGCGCACGCGGCGGGATTCGTCGCGGACCGATTCTCGCTCGTACGCGTCGATGCGAAGGACGTAACGCTCGCGGGCAGACGTGGCGAGATCCCGTTCACCGTCGTGAACGGCACGGACCTTCCGCTCACGCTCACCATCGTCGCGACACCCGCGCGCGGCGGCGCATCGGCGCCATCCATGACGGTCGCGCTCGAGAAGGCGGACAACTACTTGACGCTACCGGTGGATCTTGGAGCCTCGTTCGGGGATGAGTACACCATCGTTGCTCGCTCGGGTTCGATGACGGTCGCCAGTGTGGAGGTGGCGGTCCGCGCCTCGTATATCGATCGCCTCGCGGTCGTCGGCATGGTGGTGGTCGTGCTGGTGGTCCTGCTCATCTACATCCGCAAGCGCATGCTCGGCGCGGACGCGGAAGGCGACGGTGCTGGTACTATCTCTTCAGGCGTCGATCCCGAACACGAAGCTTCTGAAACGGACGGCCGATGATGCGCACCGTCGTGCTTGATACCAACGTGCTGCTCTCCGATCCGAGCGTCATCTTCAGCTACCCGGACGCCGAAGTGATCATCCCCGAGACGGTGCTCGGGGAGATCGACAAGCTCAAGACATCCCGGGTGGATCCCGACCTGCGGTTCCGCGGCCGCGAAGTGAGCCGCACGCTGTTCGAGCTCTCCGAGGAGGGAAGCCTTGTCGATGGGCTCGACCTGCCCGACGGGGGTCGGCTGCGCGTGGTGCCGTTCGAGGCCGAGGTCTCGCTCCCCGAGGGAATGTCCACGCGCAACCCGGACGACCGCATACTCGCCATCGCCTACCAGGTGTGCTCGCGCTCCTGCGAAGAAGGCCTGACGCTCGTCACCAACGACCTCAACATGCTGCTCAAGGCCCAGACGCTCGGTCTCAAGGTGGAGCGCCGCGGCGAGGGGGACGCGAGCCTCGGCAAGCGAACCATCCGGTGGTTCGGGCGCTACCGGGTGCCGCTCACCATCCTCGCCATCGCGCTCGCGGTCTTCGCCGGGGTGGTCATCCTCTCCATCTATACCTCGCGTCTCGCCGGCGGCAACGGCGCCACCACGACCGCGAGCGGCGTGCCGACGGAGTTCCGGGACCTGCTGTCGGCCGACTACCGGGACCTGCTCGATGGCCTCGTGGCTCTCGAAGAGGATGCCGATGACGTGGAGGCCCTCAAGCAGGTAGCCGACGCCTACTCGACCATCAACACGCAAAGCGGCGGCATCGCCTTCGCGCAGAAGGGCATCGAGTACTACGCCAAGTATCTCGGGCACGTGCCGGACGATGGCGACGCAAGGACCGACATGGCGGTGCTGTACTTCGTCTCGGGTTCGACGGACCGGGCGATCCAGGAGGTCACAGCTGTGATCACCGCGGACCCGAACCACCTCGAGGCCAACTTCAACCTGGGCATCTTCTACTGGCAGGGCCGTCGCGCTTACGAAGACGCCGCCCGGCAGATCATGACCGCGATCGACATCGCCTCTTCCTCGTCGGACCCGCACACGCAACTCATAGTCCAGGACGCCCGAACGGCGCTCCAGCAACTCGAGAACGAAGCGGCCGCCGCAGGCGTGACGCTCGACATAGACCCCAAGTACCTCCCGGAGGCGACTATCTAGTGGAGACCATCGACATCGCGATCATCGGCGGCGGCCCCGCGGGGCTGACCGCAGCGTTGTACTCGGCCCGCGCGCGGGCCAAGACGATCGTGTTCGAGACCGCGCTCCCCGGCGGCCAGATCATCACGACCGACCACGTCGAGAACTACCCGGCATTCCCCGAAGGCCTCTCGGGGGCGGAGCTCGGCGACCTGATGTACCGGCAGGCGGAACGCTTCGGCGCCGAGTTCCGCACGTTCGCGAGCGTCGAGAAGATCGAGCCGTCCGGCCTCGACTTCATCGTCACCGACTCCGAGGGTGCCCAGGTGCTGGCGCACGCGGTCATCCTCTCGACCGGCGCCGTTCCGCGGCGGCTCGGCATCCCTGGCGAGGCCGAGTACACCGGACGAGGCGTGTCGTGGTGCGCAACGTGCGACGGCGCGCTGTTCCGGGACAAGACCGTCGCTGTGATCGGCGGAGGCGACGCTGCGGTGGAGGAGGCGCTGTTCCTCACGAAGTTCGCCGCGAAGGTGTACGTGATCCACCGGCGAGACGAGCTGCGCGCGACGAAGTGCATCCAGGAGCGCTGCTTCGAGAACGAGAAGATCGAGCTCAAGTGGAGCCGCGTCCCACGCGAGGTACGCGGCGAAGGCGGCAAGGTCACGGGCGTCGAGTTGACCGCCACGAACGGCGACCCCGATGAGTTCCTGCCGCTCGACGGCATCTTCATCTTCGTCGGCGTGGAACCCAAGAGCGATCTCGTGAAGGACCTCGCCGACCTCGACGGGGCCGGGTACGTGAAGGTAGACCACGAGGGCCGCACATCGTACCCTGGGCTGTACGCCGCAGGCGACGTGACGGACTCGGAACTCAAGCAGGTCATCACCGCCGCCGCCGGTGGCGCCGCGTCGGCGTTCGAGGCGCTGCGCTACATCGACGAGCGGCTGTGTTCGGTCTAGGGGCGTCGCCCCGCGAAAGGAGTGCTCGATGAGTGAGACTTTGAAGCGCGTCACCGACGACAGCTTCGAGGCCGACGTCCTCGGCAGCGACAAGCCCGTCGTGCTCGACTTCTGGGCCCCGTGGTGCGGCCCGTGCCGCATGATGGAGCCGGTGCTCGAGGAGGTCGCCGCCGAGAATGCCGGCATCGTCGTCGGCAAGCTCAATGTCGACGAGAACCCCGCGACGGCGATGAAGTACGACGTGCTCTCCATCCCGACGCTGCTGGTCTTCAAGGGCGGCGAAGTCGTGAAGAAGATGGTGGGCGCCATGCCGAAGAAGCGGCTCATCGACGAGCTCGCTCCCTGGCTCTAAGCGGAGAGGATCCACGCGCGTGATGCCGCGCATCTTAGTCGTCGACGGCATGGGGGGCCGCATCGGTCAGGAGATCGTGCAGCGGCTCCGCGGCGCCTTTGGCGAGAGCATCGAGGTGCTCGCGATCGGGACGAACTCGACGGCGACCTCGGCGATGCTCAAGGCGGGCGCCAACCGCGGCGCGACCGGCGAGAACGCCGTTCGCGTGACGGCCGGGGAGGCCGACGTGCTCGTCGGACCGCTCTCGGTGCTGATCCCCGACTCCATGATGGGCGAGGTCACGCCCGGTCTCGCCGAGGCGCTCGCGCTCTCGGCGGCGCGCAAGGTGATGCTCCCTCTGACGAATCCCAGGCTCGACCTGGTTGGGACCACGAAGGACCCGCTGCCCCATCTGCTCGAGGAGGCCATCGCCGTGGTGGCTTCCATTCTGAGACGGGAGGCGTGAGCGCATGTGTGAGGCCCGCGTGGTGATCCAGGACGCCGAAGGCATCGAGATCGAGGCCATCGACGACGTGACCACGATCGTCCCCGAGGACGGCGTGCTCAAGCTCTACGATCTCTACGGCGGTCACCGCAGCGTCGACGCGACGCTCAAGGAGGTCCGCTTGCTCGACCACACCGTGGTGCTGTCCGCCACACGGTGACCCGCATGGGGCCGACGACGGCCCGCATCCGTCCGCGAAAGCGGACGGGACCCCCGCACCACCCGACAAGGAGGCACGCCCATGTGTGAAGGCGGCATCAACACCGGCCAGATGAAGCTGGCCGTCGCGATGATCAACGACGCGCTCGCGCTCTCGCAGCAGCACCTCGAGCAGCTGCACCACCTGGCCGACCACGGACGCCGCGCCGCAACGAGCGCCGAGCTCGCCCAGGTGACCGTGATGCTCGGCGAGGCGCGCGAGAAGCTCGACTCGGCCGTCAAGCAACTCGACGTCACCGACGACGACGTCACGATCGAACGGCTGTAGCACCCACGAACCGGCCCGGCGCAGGGCCGAAAGCGCGTTTCCCCGAAGGGTTCCGCACGAGAAGACCGGTCGCGTATGAGGGAGGTTCTCGTGCACATTCCTGACGGCATGCTTGAAGCCCGGACGTGGATCCCGGCATGGCTCGGCTCCGCCGGTGCGCTCGCCTACGGCGTCCGGCGCATCAGGCAGACGCTCACCGACGGCACCATCGTGATGATGGCCGTGATGGCGGCGCTCATCTTCGCGCTGCAGATGCTTAACTTCCCGGTGGCCGGCGGTACGTCGGGCCACTTCGCCGGCGGGGCGGCGGCGGCCATCGTCCTCGGGCTGTGGCCCGCGGCGATCGTGATGGCCGCGGTGCTCACGGTGCAGGCGCTCCTCTTCGCCGACGGCGGCATCACGGCTCTCGGCGCCAACCTGCTCACCATGGCGATCGTCGCACCGCTCGTGGGGCGCGCGCTCTACCTCGGCATCACGCGCCTGCGCGACACGCGTGGGGCGAGAGTAGCGGGATCCTTCGCCGCGGGGTGGACGTCGTGCGTGGCGGCCTCGCTCGTGGCAGCCTCGCTCCTGTGGCTCTCGGGGCGGGCGCCGCTCGTTCCCGCGCTCGGTGTCATGGGCTTCTGGCACGCCCTCATCGGTATCGGCGAGGGTGCCATCACGGCGGGCCTCGTCGGCTATCTGCTCGCCGTGCGGCCGGACCTGCTCGCCTCGGCCGAGCCCGCGCCGTCGGGCCGCAGCGGCCGCCTCGCGCTCCTGGGTCTCGGCGCGATCGCGCTCGTCGCGGCCGGGTTCTCCTTCCTCGCGTCGTCGCACCCCGACGGCCTTGAGTACGCGTACGAGCGGATCGGGGCGGCCTTCGAGGACGTGGCGATCGTGAACGGCCCGATGCCCGACTACGTGGTGCCGGGCATCGCCAACGAGACGCTCGCGGGCGTGCTCGCCGGCATCGTGGGCGTGCTCGTGACGGGCGCGCTCGCCTACGCGCTCGTGACAGCCATCCGCGAGCGTCGCGGCCGGGATGCGGAGTAGGCGCACCATGACGAACGGCCACGAGCACCTGGGACCCGGGACCGCGCCGCACGCCCACCCGCAGGAGGGCGCTGCCGCGGCGCAGGGACTCCACGGTCACGAGCACCGGCACGCCGAGGGTCCCGCGCACCGCCACCCGCACCATCACCGCGTCGGGCCGACACCCGCAGCGCACGAGCATACGCACGCGACGACGTTCGAGGCGCTCACCTACATCATCTCGCCGGTGCACGCGCTCGACGCTCGCGCGAAGACGGTCGCGGCGATCGTCCTCGTGCTCGGCATCGTGCTCTCCCCGCCCGCGCGCGGGGCCGAGTTCGCGCTCCTCGTCGCGCTTCTTGCGGCGGTGGCGCTGATCGCGCGGCTCCCGCTCGGGCGGCTCGCGCTCCGGAGCGCGGCGGTCCTGCCGTTCGCGGCGACCATCGCGCTCCTCGCCCCGCTGCAGGCGGCCGGCGGCTCGTGGAACGCCGGCGGGCTGATGGCCGCAACCGACGGCTGGGTGACCGCGTGGGGCATCCTGTCGAAGGCGTGGCTGTCGGCGTCGTGCATGCTGCTGCTCGCGGCGAGCACGCGCACCGCCGATCTGCTCGCGGCGCTCAGGCGGCTCGGCGTGCCCGACGTCTTCGTGCTGCTGCTGTCGTTCATCGCCCGGTACGTCGGCGTCCTCGGCGACCAGCTGCGGTCGCTTCGGACCGCGCTCGCGAGCCGGGCGCCGCGGCTGCGGCGCCGCACGCTCCTGCATGCGTCGGGCAGCATCGCGGGCAACCTGTTCGTCAGGTCGTACGAACGCGGGGAGCGCATCCACGCGGCAATGCTCTCACGCGGTTACACGGGCGCGCTGCCGCACGCCGCGTCGGCACGCATCGGCGCTGCCGAGGTCCTGTCCGTCATCGTGGCGACGCTCTCCGCGCTCGCCGTCGCGCTCTACTGAGAGGCCGAGATGACCGAGAACCCACCCGTCATCGAGCTCGCAGGTGTCCGCTACCGCTACCCGGACGGCACCGAAGCGCTCCGCGGCGTCGACCTGACGGTACGCGAAGGGCGCTCGCTCGCGCTGCTCGGCCCCAACGGCGCCGGCAAGTCCACCCTGCTGCTCCACCTCAACGGCATCCTCTCGCCCACCGAAGGCTCGGTGCGCGTGGGCGGCGCGGAGGTCACGCCGGACACCCTCCGGGACGTGCGCGCCCGGGTGGGGCTCGTCTTCCAGGACCCGGACGACCAGCTGTTCATGACGACGCTTTTCGAAGACGTCGCGTTCGGTCCGCAGAACCAGGGGCTCTCCGCCGCCGAGGTGGACGCGCTCGTGCACGAGGCGCTGCACGAGGTCGGTCTCGCCGACGCGGCGAGCCGCCCGGGGCACCACCTGAGCTTCGGCCAACGCAAGCGCGCGGCCCTCGCGACGGTGCTCGTGATGAAGCCGCAGCTGCTCGTGCTCGACGAGCCGACCGCGAACCTCGACCCGCGGTCGCGGCGGCACATGCTCGCGCTGCTTCGCGCGCTCGGCACCACGGCGCTCGTGGCCACCCACGACATGGACGTGGCGTGGGAGCTCTGCGCCGACGCCGCGGTGATCGACGGAGGGGTGGTGGTCGCGGTCGGTTCGCGCGAGGAGGTGCTCACCGACGCGGCGCTCCTCGAGGCGCACGGGCTCGAACTGCCGTGGGCGGTGCGCACGGGCGGCGCGTCGTGACGGGCGCACGTGGGGCGTCCGTGCCCGCGCGGCGGTCACCGGCTGGTACAATCGCCGCATGAGCAAGAAAAGCCGCCCGCCGAAGAGCCGCCCGCCCCACCGCACGGTGTTCGCGCCCGAGACGGGCGAGGCTCCGCTGTACTGGGAGTGCCCGGAGTGCGGCTACATCACCGGCGACCCGCAGTTCATGGACGGGTCGCATCCGTGCCCGTTCTGCGGCAAGGTCGATGGCGAGCGCCGATCGTACCCGACCGACCGGATCCGCAGGCTCGACTCGCGCATCCGGCAGTACAACCGCGACGGCGACCACGAGATCGTCGTCATCCTCGTGATGGCCCTGCTGGAGGCGGTGCTCGAAGACATCCTCGACCGCATCATGGATGCCCACGGCGCCGACCTGCCGCTTCGGCGCATGGTCATGGACACGCAGCGGGCCATCGGCACGCGGATCGGCAAGATATTCCCCTCGCTCACCGGCGAGGAGTTCGAGGAGGCCGCCGCCGAGCTCGGCTACCGCGACTTCCCGTACCGCTGGCGCGAGATGCGCGAGGCACGCAACGCCTTCATCCATGACTCGCCGTTCAACGGTGTGAAAGAGGCCCTCCAGCCGAGCATGGGCCACGACGCCATGGAGCTCCTCGACCAGTCGTACACGCTGTTCGTGCTGATGAACAACAGGTTCGTCGCCGACGGCTTCTCGAAAGACTAGCGGCGTGCGCGCGGTCTTGCTGCACGTCACGGGCGTCGTGCAGGGTGTCGGTTTCCGCCCCTTCGTCTACTCGCTCGCGCAGCGCCTCGGCGTGCGCGGCTGGGTGAAGAACACCTCCGACGGCGTCTTCGCCGTGGCCGAGGGCGAGGACGCGGCGGTGAGCGCGTTCGTCGAAGCGATCCGCGCCGAGGCCCCACCCATGGCCCTCGTCGCGTCGGTGGTGGCCGAGGAGGTCGACCCCGAGGGCTTCGAG